>NZ_JBWXTH010000009.1:0-267850 GCF_056856075.1 Pseudomonas sp. FA-1 | reverse complement strand
GGGCGCGGCGAAGGGCCATCCATGGCCCTGCGCCGCTTGCCGGGCATCCATGCCCGGCACCCACCTCCGTAATGCCTCCACTCGGCCTCCTGAAGTCGCGTTTGGCGGCGCCTGGACTATCGCGCAGGAAAAGCAAGAGCAAGAGCAAGAGCAAGAGCAAGAGCAAGAGCAGGAAAGAACAAGCGAGCTCCAAGCCGTACCCCCGTTTCGGGGAATCCGCTGGGGAATCCTCCCCAATCCGTTTTGAATGCGAATGTAACCTGTTGAAAAACAGGAGAAATATTTGTGGCATGCCGCTTGCTCCGGCCCTACGCAGAGAACCTGTGTCCCCCCGGAGGTGCAGCATGATGACCCCGCTCAAAGGCTCTGTTCTGTCTTCACTCGTGCTGGCCCTGCTGGGCTGGCAGGCGACTAGCGAGGCGGCGGTGCAATGCCAGCGTACGCTGGTGGCCAATGTGGTAGCACTGGACCAGCCGCTGATGTTCAACCGCCTTGGCGCGCAGAACGCCAACGGCATGATCTTCGCCTTGCGCCAGGATGTGGTCGACGACAAGCTGGTGCCCCTGAACCAGGGCGGCGCGGCGGTCCCCGGCAAGGTCACCCTCCGCCCGGACAAACGCCCGCGGCCGATCGTGCTGCGGGTGGCCGCCGGTGACTGCCTGACGGTAAACCTCACCAACCTGCTGGCCTACCAGGCCAACCCCAACAAGCACGGCATCGACCATATCGAGACCGACGTCGAAGGCGAAGAGCTCGAAGTGGAAAACCCACTGGGCGAGCCGGTGATCGCCGACCAGCAGGTCGCAGACCGCCATGTGGGTTTCCAGGTCAACGGCATGCAGGCCGTCAACGGCATCAGCGACATCGCTGCCAACACCGGGCGCAACGGCAACTTCCTGGTGGCCCCCGGCAATACCCGCAGCTACACCCTCTATGCCGAGCGCGAAGGCGCCTTCGCCGCCACCAGCAAGGGCGCCACCTTTGGTGGCGAGGGTACCGCGGGCAATGTCGCCAACGGCCTGTTCGGCCAGGTGGTGGTGGTGCCCAAGGGCGGGCGTACCTACCGCAACACCCTCACCGAAGAAGAAATGCGCCTGGCCACCACCGGCCGTACCGCCACCGGCCAGCCTGTGGTCGACTACGAGGCCCGCTACCCACAGGCCCAGCCGTGGATCGCTGAAGGCAAGGCCGGCAAACCGATCATCGCCATGGTCGACGGCAACGAGATCGTCAACAGCGAGACCGACGCCATCGTCATGGGCCCCAACCCCGACGGCAGCTTCCCACCTTCGACCTACCCACTCGAATCCATCGGCAAGCGCAACCCGGCGTTACCCAACCGCCTGGACGCCTTCCGCGATTTCGCTTCGCAGTTCGCCGACGAAGTGGCCGTGACCCAGGCCTTCCCCGGCTACTGGGCCGATCCGGTCATGGGCCACGTGCTGGAGCCGGCCCGGGATTCGTTCATGATCAACTACGGTTCCGGCGGCATGGGCGCCGAGGTGGTGGCCAACCGCCTGGGGGTGGGGCCGATGCATGACTGCTTGTCTTGCGCCTACGAGGAGTTCTTCCTGAGCGCCCACACCGTGGGCGATGTCGGTACCTTGGTGGACGTGCCGGCCAACGTCGGCCTGGAGCAGATCCGCCCCGGCGAGACGCCACCGGCCAGCGCGGTGGGGGTCAAGGCCAACATGGCCCTGTACCCGTCGGAGCCGTCCAACGTACACCACAGCTACATCGGGGACTTCACCAAGTTCCGCAATACCCACAATGGCCATGAGCAGCACATCTTCCACCTGCACGGCCACCAGTGGCTGTTCAACCCCAACGATGACAACTCCGACTACATCGACGCCCAGGGCATCGGTGCCGGCGGCGGCTACACCTATGAGATCGCCAACGGCGGTTCGGGCAACCGCAACCGGGTGGCGGGCGATGCCATCTATCACTGCCACTTCTATCCGCACTTCGCCCAAGGTATGTGGGCCATGTGGCGGGTCCACGATGTGTTCGAGGAGGGCACGCGTCTGGAGGTAAGCGGGCAGACCGAGGAAGGCTTCCACAGCACCCCGTTCGCCTTGCGCAGTGGCAAGCCCGCGATCGGCGCCCGGGCCCTGCCGGATGGCGAGATCGTCGCCGGTACACCGATCCCGGCGATCGTGCCCCTGCCTGGCAAGGCCATGGCACCGATGCCCGGCAAGGTCACGGTGGTACCGAAGCTGGCCGAGACCCTGGTCGCCGAGCATGACGACGATGAAGCCGAGGAGGGCGATGACGATCATCTGGACGAGGCCGCCGCGCCGCGTGCCGTGGGCTCCCTGGCCCTGGTCGACCGCAGTGAGAGCAACCGCAATGCAGACGGCAGCCTGAAGAACCCCGGCTATCCGTTCTGGGTCGGCGGCATGGAAACCAGCGTCGGCCAGCGCCCACCGACCCCGCCGCTGGACATGCTCGACCCGGCCCTGGCCCAGCAACTGAAGAACAGCGGCAAGGCCCTGTGGGCCAACCTCGACCCCAACCAGGTCGATGGTTGGGACGGTGGCCTGGGCCGCCACGTGCTCGATGGCGTCTCCGCCGGAGGCGAGGCGGTGACCACCACCACCAAGCTGGATTTCTCCAAGGTGGTGCACAAGGCCAAGCCGATCTACCTCCCTGAAGAAGGCACCGATGTCGAACAGGCGGCGATGCAGTTCCACGCCCAGGCCGAGCACCCAAGCTACGCGTTGATTCCGGGCAGCGAGCCGGTGCCACGCAACTTCCGCACCAATGGTGCACTGCCGACGGCCGGTGCCCCGTACTACGAACCGTGCATGGACGACCGTGGCAAGCGCCTGACCCAGTCCTCGGGCGTGGGCGAGTTCTTCAGTGGGGAAAGCCTGAGCGGCATCAGCTTCCGTGGCGGCTCGACCTTCACCGCCGACCGCCCACGCATCTACAAAGGCGCCAACATCCAGTTCGATGCGGTGTACAACAAGGTCGGCTACCACTTCCCGCAGGCGCGCATCCTGGCCCTGTGGGAGGACGCCTGGCCGGTGATCACCAAGCAGCGCCCACCGGAGCCGCTGGTGATGCGCATGAACACCTTCGACTGCACCATGTACCAGCACACCAACCTGATCCCGTCGTTCTATGAAATGGACGACTACCAGGTCCGTACCCCCACCGATGTGATTGGTCAGCACATCCACCTGCCCAAGTGGGACCTGACCGCTGCCGACGGTGCCGCCAACGGCTGGAACTATGAAGACGGCATCCTCTCGCCTGGCAGTGTGGTCGAGCGGATCCAGGCCATCCGCAGCTTCAACGGCTGCACCGAAGGCGACCCGCGCGATGGCACCGCGGCCTGCCCGAAAGCCAAGCAACACCCGTACTTCGGCCGCTTCGGCCGGGCCGACTGGCTCGGTGCACGCACCGCCATGCAACGCTGGTTCGCCGACCCGCTGGTCAACGTGCACAACGTCGACCGCGGTCTGGGCACCATCTTCACCCACGACCACCTCGGCCCATCGACCCACCAGCAATTGGGCTTGTACGCCACCGTGCTGGCCGAGCCTGCCGGCTCCACCTGGTACCACGCCGAGACCGGCGAGAAGCTGTACAACCCGGCCACTCGCCAGGATGGCGGGCCGACCTCGTGGCAGGCGGTGATCCAGACCGGCGACCATGACGGCGATGGCAAGAACGACAGCTACCGCGAGTTCTTCCTCGAGTACAGCGACTTCCAGCATGCCTACGAGGCCGGCGTATACGTAGGCGCCGGCCCCGACGGCAAGCCGGACGCCCAGGCCTACCCGGCCACCGCCGACAGCTTCCGCTACGCCATCAACCCACCCGTACGGCAGAAGGCCTCCAACCTGCTGGAAGCCATCGTCGAGTCCCGTGGCGGGTTGGCCCCGGGTTGCCCGAGCCGCCCGTGCCCACAGGCGATCTCGGTGGATGACCCGGGCATGTTCGTCGTCAACTACCGCAACGAGCCGTTGGCCCTGCGGGTGTTCGACCCGAACAAGGTCGGTCCGGACGGCAAGCGTGGCATGCAGGCCGACGGCCTGGGCGGTGACCTGGCCTATGCCCTGCAGACCCGTACCGACCGCGCCATCCCGGCGATGAACCTGGCACCGTCAGCGATCACCTCGGCGGTCGGACCGACCGGAGGCACCACGCTGTTCCCGCCGCACGTCAACCTGGGCACCGAGCCGGGCGACCCGTTCACGCCGATGCTGCGCACCTATTCGGGCGACAACGTGCGGCTGCGCATGCATGCCGGCGGCCATGAAGAGGAGCACAACGTCACCCTGCACGGCGTGAAGTGGCTGCAGAACGGCTCCGGCTTCGGCAACAGTTCCAACTCGGGGTGGAAATCCTCGCAGATGGTCGGCATCTCCGAGCAACTGGGCTTCATGGCGCCGGTCTCGATGATCTCCAGCTCGGCGGCCACCAACGGCGACTACCTGTATTCCCTCGATGCGGCCCTGGAGGGCTACTGGAACGGCATCTGGGGCATCATGCGCAACTACACCGCCCAACGCCCGGACCTGTTCCCGCTGCCGAACAACCCGCAGCCGGTGGCCATGCGCAACACCGTGGCGTTCGACGGCATCTGCCCGAAGACCACTGCCAACGCCACCGGCATCGGCAGCCGGCCGACGGTCAAGCGCAACTATGAAGTGGTCGCGGCGCTGGCCAACGACATCCTGGAGAACCGCCACGGGGTCAGCATCGCCGACCCGGGCGGGGTCGGCCAGCACGTCGGTGGCCCGCTCAAGGCCAATGGTGGCACCCTGGTGTTCAACAGCCGCAGCACCAGCATCCCGCTGGTCAGCGGGGTCGACCCGGAGGATGGCGAGACCTTCACCATCGGTGGCCACAGCGCGCCGTTGCACGATCCGACCGCGATCCTCTACGTGCGCAAGGCCGACCTCGACCCGACCACCGGCAAGCTCAAGCCTGGGGTGCCGGTAGAGCCGCTGGTGCTGCGGGCCAACGCCGGTGACTGCATCAGCATCACCCTGGAGAACCGCCTGCCGCTGGTCATGCCGGACCTGGCCAGCACCGCGGTGATGCACGGCGTGGTCAAGCGCGACCGCAACGACAGCGAGGGTTCCACGGCCTTCAACAACAACCAGATGCGCCCGTCCAGCCATGTCGGCCTGCACGCCCAACTGCTGGCCTACGACATCACCAAGTCCGATGGCACCAACGTGGGCCTGAACCCGGTGCAGACCGTACCGCCCCGGGCCGGCAACAGCGGCGCCTACCCGACCAAGGTGTACCAGTA
The DNA here is from genome assembly GCF_056856075.1 of Pseudomonas sp. FA-1. Taxonomy (NCBI): domain Bacteria; kingdom Pseudomonadati; phylum Pseudomonadota; class Gammaproteobacteria; order Pseudomonadales; family Pseudomonadaceae; genus Pseudomonas; species Pseudomonas sp. FA-1. Next base: position 262,575 of record NZ_JBWXTH010000009.1, on the reverse strand, counting down.
CTACGCCGGCCACCTGGAGCGTGAAGGCAAGCCGGTGCTGCAACTGGGGCGCACGGTGGACAACATCAACACTACCGCCATCGAGTTCGGCGGCCTGAACCTAACCCCGGCGGACCTGATCAAGCAGCCGCAGAAGGGTCTGGTGGGGGCCATGAGCATCCTGCCCCAGGGTGCGACCTGGACCGAGGACGGCGCCAGCCGTGCCCAGGCCACGGTCAAGGCCAACGGGCAGCCGGAGTACCGCGACTTCGTCACGGTGTGGCAACGCGCACTGAACATGCGCTGGGCCGATGGCCGGCCGGTGGAGGGCATCAATACCGAGGGCAACGGCGCGGCTGCCGACCCGCAGGACAACGGCAACATGGCGGTCAACTACAAGACCGAACCGTTGTGGCTGCGCTTTGGCATGGCGCCCGACTCGCCGTTCGGCCGCGCCGCAGGCCTGGGCTTCGGTGACGTGCCCAATGCCCACATGGCCTACAGCAACGACCTGGTCGGCGGCGACCCGCAGACCCCGGTGCTCTGGGCCAAGCCTGGCCAGCCGCTGCGCAGCCATGTGCTCATGCCTGGCGGTGGCAGCCGCGGCATGATCTACCAGCTCGACGGGCACCTGTGGCCGCTGCATGCCTATCAGGCCGAGAAGAGCGACGTCGATGGCTACCCGCTGGGGCTGCCTGGCATCGGCTCGGTGCGCTTTGGCTACAACCCGATGGCGATGTACGTGGGTTCCCAGGAAAGCGTGCTGCCGGCCGCGCACTTCAGCTTCATGCTGCCCAGCGCCGGTGGGGCCAACGCCGTGCCGGGGGACTACCTGTTCCGCGACTATGGCGCCTACGGCAACCTCTCGGGGCTGTGGGGCATCCTGCGGGTCACCAACGAAGCGCCACCGGCCACCGCCCCGGCGCAATGAGAGAAGGGGGAACGCGCATGAACAAGAAGAATCGTCCGGCGTACCTGGGGGTGATGCTGGGGGTGGCGCTGATCGGGCTGGGGCTTGCTTACGACAAGCTCTGGTGCGACCCCCGCGAGCTGCTGCAGGAGCCTGCGGACCCGCAGGGCCTGCACCGGCTCAGCCGCGATGGCGTGACCGTGGAGTTCGAGGCGCGGCCCCTGGACGGTGGCGCGTTGCGCGAGGGCAGCTTCGCCAACATCCGCTTCAAGGTCAGCGACCAGGCCAGCGGCCAGCCGCTCTCGGGCATGGCCCCGGGGGCCTGGCTGGACCCGGCACAGTCGGCCCCGGCCGGCGACCGCGACAGCAGCTGCAAGGCGCGGGTGGCGTTGTTCCTCAAGAGCAGCATCGGCGCGCGCCCTTTGCTCGATCTCAACAGCTACTTCCTGCTGGTGCTGAACAAGGACCCCAGCCTGACGGTGATCGACCCCACGGTCTCGGTGGGCGGGGTGACCAGCACGCTGGCCCGTATCGACCTGCCGGGCCGGCCCATGGACTGGGTGGCCACCGGCGATGACAAGCAGGTGTTCGTCTCCATGCCTGACCAGGGCCAGGTGGCGGTGATCGACACCGAGACCTTCACCCGCGTGGCCAACCTGGAGGCGGGCGAGCAGCCGCTGCGTGTGGCCCTGCAACCGGACCAGCGCCGGCTGTGGGTGGGCAACAACAGCAGCGACCCGGCCAAGGGCGGGGTCACCGTGATCGATGTGCCCAGCCGCGGCATGCTCAAGTCGTTCATCACCGGCTCCGGGCACCACGAGATCGCCTTCAGCAACGACTCGCGCTATGCCTTCGTCAGCAACCGCGACGCAGGCACCCTGAGCATCATCGACGCCGCCGACATGCGCCTGGCCAAGACCCTGCAGGTCGGCCCGCACCCGCTGTCGGTGGCCTATTCGGCATTGTCCCAGGCGGTTTACGTGGCCGATGGCAAGGAGGGCACGGTCCGGGTGATCGACGCCCGCAGCCACCAGCTGCGCCATACGGTCAAGGCCGAGCCTGGCCTTGGGCCCATGCAGTTCAGCGACGACGGCCGCTACGGCATCGTGCTCAACACCCTGGAGAACCAGGCCCTGGTGATCGATGCCAGCAACGATCAGTTGATCCACCGTATCCCGGTGGCAGCCGAGCCGTACCAGCTGACCTTCACCAAAGGCTATGCCTATGTGCGTGGCCTGGCCTCGCCGAAAGTCAGCATGATCAACCTGTCGAGCCTCGGGGCAGGGCGCGAGCCGATCGTCCAGGGCTTCGAGGCAGGCCCCGCGGCGCCTCGCCAGGCCGGCGACCTGCCGCTGGCCCAAGGGCTGTCGGTTGCCCGCGACGACAATTCGGTGTTCGTGGTCAACCCGGTGGACAACACCACCTATTTCTATGCCGAAGGCATGAATGCGCCGATGTCCGGCTATAACAACCGTGGCCACCAGGCCCGTGCCGCCATCGTCATCGACCGCAGCTTGCGCGAGCTGGCCCCTGGGGTGTACGGCTCGACGGTGAAGCTGCCGGCGGCGGGCAGCTTCGACGTGGCTTTTCTGCTCAACCAGCCGCAGATCATCCATTGCTTCAGCACCAGCGTGGCGGCATCGCCGGATGCACCCAAGCGCAAGGGCGTGCACGCCCAGTTCCTCGGCAACGGCCAGCCGGCCTTGCAGCACAGCGAATTCGTCGCGCGGGTGCGCATCCTCGACGACAACGGCGAGCCGCGCCTGGGCCTGCGTGACCTGAGCCTGCGCTACTTCCTGGCGCCGTCCTCGATGCCTCGCAGCCTGCCGCTCGAAGAAGTGGGCGACGGCGTGTACCAGGGCTCGTTGCAACTGGCCGAGGCCGGTGCCTGGTACCTGCATGTGCAGTCGCCGACCCTTGGCCGTACCTTCGCTGAAGAGAACTACACCAGCCTGCGTGTCCTGCCGGCCGCAGCCTCTACCGCTTCCCAAGGGAACCCAAGGAGTGTGCGATGAACGCCAAGCTCGCTTGCAACCTGATCGCCCTGAGCCTGCTGATGACCAGCCACCTGGCCCAGGCCCATGCCGGGCATGACCACAGCGCTCATGCCCCGCAACCGCCGGCGGCCCGCCAGGAGAAGGCCAGCGTGCGCTTTGCCGATGTCTCGCTGCTCGATCAGGACGGCATGCCGGTGCGCCTGGAGAAGGACCTGGTGGGCGACCGCCTGGTGGTCATGGGCTTCATCTACACCAGCTGCACCACGGTCTGCCCGGTGGTGTCGTCGATCATGTCCAAGGTCCAGCAGCAACTGGGCGGGCGGGTCGGCGAGGAGATCCAGCTGGTGTCGATCAGCGTCGACCCGCAGCGCGACGACTCCAAGCGCCTGCTCGGCTACGCCAAGGCGTTTCAGCATGGCCCGGGCTGGAGCTGGCTGACCGGCTCGCCCTACGCCATCACCGAGACCCTCAAGGGCCTGGGCAGCTTCAGCGCCGACCTGAGCCAGCACCCGCCGCTGATCCTTGTGGGTGACGGGCGCAGCGGCCACTGGACACGCTACTACGGCTTCACCGACCCGGCCGTGCTGATCGCCGAGATCAACCGCCTCAGCGCTCGCCGTGTACACGCCAAGAGTACCGCCATCGCCGGCGGGCCGGATCGCCAGCAGGAGGGACAGCCATGAGCACCACCAACACCCGCCGTATCGGCATGCGCGGCCTTGACTGGCTGACCCTGGTCGGCTGCCTGTGGATCCTCGCCTCGGTGGCCATGGCCCACGAAGGCCATGCCCCGGCCGGGCCGGCCCCGCAACCGGCGCCGCAGCCGATGGTCAGCGGCAGCGGTACCCGGGATGCACAGGCCTGGTTCACCGACACTGTGCTCAAGGACCAGGATGGCCGCGAGCTGCGTTTCTACAGTGATGTGCTCAAGGACAAGGTGGTGATGCTCAATGTCATCTTCACCCACTGTAACGACGCCTGCCCGTTGATCACTCGCAAGCTGCGCGAAGTGCGCGAGGCCATGGGGCCGGAGCTGGCGAGCCAGGTGACCTTCGTATCCATCAGCAGCGACCCGCTCAACGACACGCCGGCCGCGCTCAAGGCCTTCGCCCGCAAACAGGGTGTGGACGGGTCGAACTGGCTGTTCCTGACCGGTGACAAGGCCAATGTCGATTTGGTGCTGGGCCGCCTGGGGCAGTTCCTGCCCAGCCCCGAGCAGCATTCCACGCAATTGATCGCCGGCGACGTGGCCGGCAAGCGCTGGAGCAAGATCCGCCCCGACGCACCGCCCGCGGCCATCGCCCAGCGCATGCAACTGCTGGCCCAACCCCTGGCAGGCCGGTGAGTGCCATGAGCCTGTACACATCCCTTGTAGGAGCGGCCTTGTGCCGCGAACGGGCGCGAAGCGACCGCAAAGCCTGCACTTGTGGTCAACCGGGCACAACCCGGTTGCCTGGTTCGCGACACTGGGCCGCTCCTACAGGGGCGTGGTTGGCCTTGTGCCTGGGGTTGCTGCTGTCCGGCGCAGCCGTGGCCCTGGACCTGACCGAGCAGGAACAGGCCGGCAAGCGCCTGTACCGCGAAGGCCTGTCGAGCAGCGATGCCCAGTTGCTGGCCCGGGTAGGTGCCAGCGACATGAGCGTGCCGGCCAGTGTACTGCCTTGTGCCAGCTGCCATGGCAATGACGGGCGTGGCCGCGCCGAGGGTGGAGTGCGCCCGCCAAACCTGGACTGGCAGCGCCTGGCCATGGGGCAGGGCGAGCGCCAGGCCAATGGCAGGCGCTACCCGGCCTATGCCGAGGCCAGCCTGGCCCGGGCCATTCAGCAGGGCTTGGACCCGGCGGGCAACCGCCTGGACCCGGCCATGCCGCGCTTCGAACTGACCCTGGCCGACCAGCGTAACCTCACGGCCTACCTCAAGCGCCTGGGCGAGGAACGCGACCCCGGCGTCGAGCCGGACGTGCTGCGCCTGGGCACCCTGCTGCCGGCCAGCGGGCCGCTGGCCGAGGCGGGCAGGGTGGTGCGCGCGGTACTGGAGGATGGCCTGGCGCAACTCAACCAGCAGGGCGGTATTCATGGGCGGCGTCTGGAACTGGTGGTGCGCGACCCCGGCAGCGACCCGCAAGGCGCCAGGCAGGCGCTGGGCAGTCTGCTGGACCAGGCACAGGTCTTCGCCCTGGTCAGCCCGCTGGCCCCCATGCTCGACGACGAGCTGGCCGCAGCACTTGAACGACGCGGTGTGCCGCTGGTCGGCAGCACGCCCCGCAGCGGCGCCAGCCCACAGATATTCGACCCCTTGCCCGGCCTGCCCGAGCAGTTGCTGAGCCTGGCCGGGCATGCCCGGGCCGGCCTGGGCCTGCCGCCTGAGGGGTTGCAGGTGGTCTATGCCGGGCCGGAGCAGGCCGCGCAAGCCCGCGCCGTGCGCCAGCGCTTGCTGGCCGCAGGCTGGGCACCGGGCCCTGTGCAGGCGTTCGCTGGCCAGGCGGTGCAGGGCCAGGGCATCGTCTTCCTCGGCCGCGCCCAGGCATTTGCCGAGCTGGCGACGGCTCTGCAGGCGGCCGGACGCACACCCTACCTATTCGCTGCCTCAAGCCAGGTCGCCGGCGCCTTGCCGAACCTACCGGCGCAGTGGTCCCAGCGCGTGTTCCTGGCCTATCCCTTCGTCCCGGCGGACTGGACGCCACAAGGGCTCGTCACCCTGGCAGGGCTGCGTGAGCGCCAAGGCCTGGACGGCCGCCAGGCGTCGTTGCAGGTCAGCACCCGGTGCGCCCTGGTGCTGATCACCGAGGCCCTCAGGCAGGTGGGCCGCGACGCCAGCCGCGAACAGCTGGTACAGGCCCTGGAAGGGCTGCATGACGTCGAGACCGGCCTGACCCCGGCCTTGGGTTTCGGCCCGGGGCGGCGCCAAGGCCTGGTCGGGGCCCATGTGGTGCAAGTGACGCTGCCCGGTCCGCAGTTCCATACCGCGGCGGCGTATCGCGCGATGCCGGACACACCTTGAACGGAGGTTGCCATGCGAATCCTCTTGCTGTGCCTGCTGCTGGGCCTGGCCCCGGTCAGCCAGGCGGACCTCGCCGCGGCGCGAGTCAATGGCGTGGAAATCAGTGTCACGCGCCTGGAGCGCTACTTCGCCGAGTACCTCCAGGACCAGGGGCGGGCGCTGACCAGCATCCGCAGCCCGACCCTGTACAAGCGCCTGCGCGACCAGGCCCTGGACGAGCTGATCGACAAGGAACTGTTGTGGCAGGAAGCCCAGCGTCGTGGCATCGTGGTCAGTGACGAAACCGTGTCGGCGCGGGTCGGTGAAGTCGAACAGGCCTTCGGCAACCCCGCGGTGTTCGAACGCCGTCTGGCCGATGCCGGCTTCGATAGGGCCGGGTACGCCGACTACACTCGTCACGAGATGGCCGCGCAACAGGTGTATGCCCAGCTCACGGCCATCGACGAGCCCACCGAGGCACAGGTCGAGGCCTTCTATCTAGCCAACAAGGAACGTATGCAAGGGATGCAGAACCAAACGCGTGAGATCCCGGTCGAACGTGAGCAGGGCCTGGTGTGGGCCAGGGCTGCGCTCGTCGGCCAGCTGCAGGCCCAGGCACGCCAATCGGTGCGCCAGCGCCTGCGCGAAGGGGCGAAGGTTGAACGAGCGGATGACTGAGACACCTGGCGTTGCCTTTTCCCCACTCCTGGGGAATAACGCAGGGGGCCAAATGCCATCAGTTTCCCCGTATTTGGGGAGAGCCTGCCGCCACCCGTTGGGTGGCCTAATGGAATCAACGACTTACAGTGGTGCGACATGACTATTCACGCCTGGCACGAAGGATGCTCAAGCCTGTACAAGGCTGAACTCCAGAGACCGGGTAACCGGGCAGTTCTTGGGAGTCGACCTTGGTGAACACAGTATTGGTAGTCGATGACGAGCAGACCCTTGCGCAAAACCTGCAGGCCTACCTGCAGACGCAAGGCCTGGAAGTCCATGTCGCCCACGACGGTGCCAGTGGCATCGCCCAGGCTCAAAGCCTGGCACCGGACGTGATCGTGCTGGATTACCGCTTGCCCGACATGGAGGGGTTCCAGGTCCTGGAGACCGTGCGCAGGAACAGGCAGTGCTATTTCGTGCTGATCACCGCCCACCCGACCGCCGAGGTCCGTGAGCGGGCCGCCACACTTGGCGTGACCCATGTCCTGTTCAAGCCGTTCCCGTTGCTGGAACTGGCCCGCGCGGTATCCGACCTGACCGGCACGGAGCGTCAGCCGCGGGCAGCGGAGCAACAGGCCGAGGGTTTCGTCGAACGACGCCAGAACAGGAACCAGACGTTCCCCCTGCAGATGTACGATGGCAGCTGGGTACTGGCCGACCGCCGACGCAACGGCACCAGGCCGCCCGCACCTGACGACGACCTGCTCAACGGGGAATAGCGGCGCCCGCGGCCACCCCGGCATCCCCGAGCCAGCCTGCGACGCGCCCCTGAGCGGAGTCGCAGGCCATGTCAGAAGCCTCTGTTGCAGCCAACCCGATCCCTGCCACGGGCTATTCCCGCGAATTGCTTGCCCAGGCCCGTCTCCAAGCTAGTGACGAACGCCTGCTCGACTGCCTGGCCCGCCTGGCCTGCGACGAGCCGGCCACGTTCACCCGGCGCCTGGGCGCCACCTTGCACTACCCGGTGCTCGACAGCCAGGCGCTGCTGGCCAGCACCCCGCTGTTCGAGCGGGCCAGCCTGGCCCTGTGCCTGAAACGCGAATTCGTCCTGGTGCAGCACCAGGGCCAGATCATCGGCGTGTTCGCCGACCCCTTCGACCACGCCCGCCTGGCCTGGATCGACGAATGTCTGCAAGGAGCGCCGCTGTACCTGGCCCAGGCCGCCGACATCGCCACCTTCCTGGCCCGCCAGGAGGAGAGCTTCCATGCCGTCGATGCCCTGGAGCACGACGCCGAGCCGGGCAGCGAGACCGACCCGCTGCAGCGCCTGTCCCTGGCCAGCATCAGTGAAGACCAGAGCAAGGTGGTCAAGCTGGTCAACGCCACCCTCTACGATGCCCTCAAGCAGCATGCCAGCGACATTCACCTGGGTATGACCGGCCAGGGCCTGACCATCAAGTACCGCATCGACGGCGTGCTCAACGGTGCCGGCAAGGCCAGCGGCAGCGCGTTTGCCGAGCAGGTGATCTCGCGCATCAAGGTCATGGCCGAACTGGACATCGGCGAGAAGCGCGTGCCCCAGGACGGCCGCTTCAAGGTCGCCCTGGGCGAGCGCCAGATCGACTTCCGCGTCTCGATCATGCCGAGCATCTTCGGCGAGGACGCGGTGTTGCGGGTGCTCGACAAGCAGGACTTGTCCGACCGGGTCAGTGGCGTGCAGCTGCAGGCCCTGGGCTTTGCCGAACACACCCTGCAGGCCCTGCGCCGGCTGGCCGCCGAACCCTACGGCATGATCCTGGTCACCGGCCCCACCGGCAGCGGCAAGACCACCACCCTCTACGCCATGATCAGCGAGATCAACCATGGCATGGACAAGATCATCACCATCGAAGACCCGGTGGAGTACCAGTTGCCCGGCGTGCTGCAGATCCCGGTCAACGAGAAGAAGGGCCTGACCTTCGCCCGTGGCCTGCGTTCGATCCTGCGCCACGACCCGGACAAGATCCTGGTGGGCGAGATCCGCGACCCGGACACCGCGCAGATCGCCGTGCAGTCGGCGCTCACCGGGCACCTGGTGTTCACCACCATCCATGCCAACAACGTCTTCGATGTGATCGGCCGCTTCAGCCAGATGCAGGTCGACCCCTACAGCTTCGTCTCGGCGCTCAACGCCGTGCTGGCCCAGCGCCTGATCCGCCTGGTCTGCCCGCATTGTGCAGTCGGTGCTGAGCCGGACGACCAAACCCTGACCGCCTCCGGGCTGACCCGCGAAGGCGTCGCCGGTTGGTCCTTCGTCCGCGCCCAAGGCTGCGGCCAGTGCCGCGGCAGCGGCTACCGCGGGCGCAGCGCCATTGCCGAACTGCTGCACCTGGATGACGACCTGCGGCAGATGATCGTCGAGCGCCGCCCCCTGTCGCAGATCAAGGCGCTGGCCTGCCAGCGCGGCCTGCGGCTGCTGCGCGCATCTGCCCTGGACCTGGTCCGCGAGGGCCGTACCACGCTTGAGGAGATCAACCGTGTCACATTTATCGCCTGATCGCTATTGCGCCGTGCTCGGCGCCGAAGGTGTCGGCTTGGGTCGCTGGCACGCCAACCAACACCAGTGGCTGGGCAGCCGCGCATTCGCCTGCGACGCCGGGCAACCGGCCTGGGCGCCGGCCATCGCCGCCCTGGCCGAGCTGCTGGCCGAGCATGCGTCCCGTGGTGCCCGGCTGCAGGTGCTGCTGTCGGCCCGCTACAGCCGCTTCTGCCTGGTGCCCTGGAGCGATGCCATCGGCCATCCGCGCGAGCTGGATGCCTATGCCCGGGCCTGCTTCGAGAACCTCTACGGCCAGCCGCTGGACGACTGGCGCATCGTCCTTTCGCCGGAAGCGGCCGGTGCCGCGCGTATCGCCACAGCGCTGCCCGAGGCACTGCTGCAGGCACTCAAGACCCTGGGCCGGGAAAATCGCCTGGTCCTGCGCTCGGTGCAGCCGTACCTGATGGCCGCCTACAACAGCTGTTCGGCGCAACTGGAGGAGGGCGACTTCCTCTTCGTCCTGGCCGAGCCCCGGCGCAGCGTGTTGCTGCTGGCCGCCGGCGGGGCCTGGCAACAGGTGCTGAGCCAAGGCTGCGCCGACAGCGACCAGGCCTTGCAGGCATTGATCGACCGTACCTGCGAGCTGTATGGCGAACACCTGCCACGGGTGTACCTGCATGCGCCTGGCCGGGGTGACGTGCCGCAGCTGGCAGCGGTACAGCTGTGCCAGCCGGCCGCCGAGAATGACCCGTTGTGCGCCATGTGGCGGGCGGTGGCCTGACATGCGCCGCCTCGACCTGGAATTCCAGCCCCCCCGCAGCAGCCCGATGGCCTGGGCATCACTGGCCCTGGGGTGCACCGTACTGGCTGCGCTGCTGCTGGTTCAGCAGCAGCTCGAAGGTGAACGGCAGGACCTGGAAGCACGGGTCCACCGGCTTGAGCAGCAACTGGGCCGCCGCCCACAGGACAGCGCGCCGCAGGGCAGCGCAGCCAGCCGCGAGCAGGCCGAGCAGTTGGCACAGATGCGCAGCGTCTCGCAACAGCTGCAGCGCCCCTGGCAGCAACTGTTCGCCATGCTCGAGGCCCAGCCCCAGGAAGACGTGGCGCTGCTGACACTGACCCCCGATGCACGCAAGGGCCAAGTGCGCATCGCTGCCGAGGCCCGCAACCTGGAAGCCATGCTGCAGTACCACCAGCGCCTGGAGCGCAGCGAGGCGCTACGTGATGTCTCGCTGCTCAACCATGAGGTGGTGTCCGGCCAGCCCGAGCACCCGGTGCGCTTCAACCTGACCGCCACCTGGGAGACCGGCCATGCGCGTCCCTAGCCTGATCCTTCATGAACACCTGGCCCGCCTGGGCCGTGTCGGTGGCGCGGCGCTGCTGACCACGGCCCTGGCCGTGCTGGTCGGTTTCGCCTGGGTGTTGCCGCAGTGGCAGGGCGTACGTGAACTGCGCGCCAGCGAGGCCGACGCCAGCGTGCAGGTGCAGCGGGTCAGGCGCGGCGAGCTGAAGGTGGCCGCCAAGCCCGAGCAGCAGGCCCTCGACAGCCTGCGCCAGCAGCTGCCCGGTCAGCCCCAGGCCAGCGAACTGATCGAGCGCCTGTATCACCTGGCCAGTGCCGAACGCATCAGCCTGGCCCGTGGCGAGTACGCCCTGGGTGTGGACCCCAAGACCCAGCTGGCGCGGTACCAGATCGTGTTGCCGGTTCGAGGCAGCTACCCGCAGATCCGCGGCTTCCTCCAGGCACTGCTTGGCCAGCTGCCGACCTTGGTGCTCGAAGACCTGGAGCTGCAGCGCAAGCGTATCGGCGACCGCGAGCTCAATGGTCGCCTGCGCATGACCCTTTACCTGTCGAGGTCGTGATGAACATTCAGCGCGCGGTGATGTGGGCGGGTTTCCTCGGGCTTTCAGGCGCCTTGGCCTGGGCCCCGGGGCACTGGTTCGGGCAGCAGGAGGAGGTGGCTCCAATCGCCGGCAAGCCGGCTCCCACCCAACTGCAAGGCGCAGCCACCCAGGTGGGAGCCGGCTTGCCGGCGATGAAGCCAGCCCAACCTTCGAGGGACCTGTTCCCACCCCAGCAATGGACCCTGCCCAGGAACCTGGCCACCGTCACCGAGCAACCTGCGGCCGCTGTCCCCGTGGCACCGGCTGCGCCCACCGCCCCGGTGCTGCCGTTCCAGTTCATCGGCCGCCTGGGCGACCGCGATGACCAGCAGGTGTTCCTGCAGAGCGGCGAGAAGCTCTACGTCGTACGCCAGGGCGATGTGATCGATCAAACCTACCGCCTCGACCGGGTCTCGGCCACCGAGCTGGACCTGGTCTACCTGCCATTGCACCAGTCACAGACCTTGTCTGTCGGGAGCGCACCATGAAGCCGTCGAAGTTGTGCAAGCCTGCTCCGTTCATGCTTCTTGCCCTTTGCGTGGCCCTGGCCGGTTGCGGCTCGAACGCCACGCGCCAGGACAGCGCGGACCTGATGAAAGAAGGGCAGTACGAGGCGGGTATCGCCATGCTGGAGGAGGCGTTGCGCGAAGACCCACGTGATACCGAACTGAACATCGCCCTGGCCCACGGTCGCCAGCAGGCGGTGGAAGCCTTGCTGACCCAGGCCGACAGCGACCGCATCCGCCACGATTTCGCCGGGGCGCGCATGGGCTATGGCCGGGTACTGACCATCGAGCCGAACAACCGCCGGGCCCAGGAGGGCATCCGTCAACTGGAGCTGGTGCGTAACCTCGACGAGCGCGTGGCCATGGGCCAGGCTGCGCTGCGCCAGGGCGACCTGTTCGGCGCCGAGCGCTACATGCGCGAAGTGCTGCGCCTGGACCCGCAGAACCAGAAGGGCATCGCCCTGCGCAGCGACATCGAGAACGTCCAGGCACGCACCGCCCAGCCTTACCCGCAGTTGCGCAGCAAGCTGGAACGGCCGGTGACCCTGGAGTTTCGCGATGCCAACCTCAAGACCATCTTCGAGGTCCTGGCCCAGGTCGCCGGGATCAACTTCATCTTCGACAAGGACCTGCGCCCGGACATGAAAGCCACCATCTTCGTGCGTGATGTGCGCATCGAGGACGCCGTGGCCCTGCTGCTGGAGCAGAACCAGCTGCACCAGAAGATCGTCAACGACAACACCCTGCTGATCTACCCCGACTCGCCGCAAAAGACCAAGGACTACCAGGAACTGGTCATGCGCACCTTCTACCTGACCAGCATCGACGCCAACACTGCGTTGAACATGGTCAAGACCATGCTCAAGACCCGCGACGTGTTCGTCGACGAGCGCCTGAACACCCTGACCATGCGCGACACCCCCGACGCCGTGCGTATGGCCGAGAAGCTGCTGCAGTCCCAGGACCAGTCCAACCCGGAAGTGGTGCTGGAGGTAGAGGTGATGGAAGTGGCCCGTTCGCGCATCCTCGACCTCGGCCTGCAATGGCCCAACACCTTCGGCGTGCTCAACGACGAAGGCAACCCGGTCAGTGTGCTCGATCAGCTGCGCGGCATCGATTCGAGCCGCATCAGCATCGCCCCGGCGCCCCAAGCCAAGATCAACGCGGCCGACAAAGACATCAACACCCTGGCAAGCCCAGTGATCCGCGTGAGCAACCGCGAGCAGGCGCGCATCCACATCGGCCAGCGGGTGCCGATCATCAGCGCCACCTCGGTGCCGTCGACCCAAGGCCCGGTGATCACCGAGAGCGTCACCTACCTGGACGTGGGCCTGAAGCTCGAAGTGCAGCCCACCGTACACCTGAACAACGAAGTGGCGATCAAGGTGGCCCTGGAAGTGAGCAATGCCACCCCTCTGGAGCCGACCCGCCAGGGCACCATCCCGGTACAGGTCGACACCCGCAACGCCCAGACCAGCCTGCGCCTGCACGACGGCGAAACGCAGGTACTGGCGGGCCTGGTGCGCAACGACCTGACCTCCAGCGGCAACAAGATCCCTGGCCTCGGCGACATCCCTGGACTGGGCCGGCTGTTCGGCAGCAACCGCGACGACAAGAGCAAGTCCGAGCTGGTGCTGGCGATCACCCCGCGCATCGTGCGCAACCTGCCGTACCAGAGCCCGTCGGACATGGAGTTCGCCACCGGCACCGAGTCGAGCCTGCAGGTGCGCCAGCAGATGATGGCACCGGTGGCACAGCCTGAAACCTCGCAACCGGACGCTTCGCAACCGCAAGGTACCGTGGCCACTGTGCCGGCGACCATCACCCGTCAAGCGGACCCGCTGCCATGAAACGCCAACAGCAGGGCTTCAGCCTGATCGAGGTGGTGCTGACCCTGGCGCTGCTCGGGCTGCTGGCGACCATGGCCGCGCCCCTGACCGAGACCGTGGTGCGTCGCGGCAAGGAGCAGCAACTGCGCGAGGCGCTGTACCAGATCCGCGATGCCATCGACGCCTACAAGCGCGCCTTCGACGCCGGCTACATCGAGAAGCGCCTGGACAGCAGCGGCTACCCACCGAGCCTGCAGGTGCTGGTCGAGGGCGTACGCGACGTGCGCAGTGCCAAGGGTGCCAAGTTCTACTTCCTGCGCCGCATCCCCCACGACCCGCTGCTGGCGGCCAAGCATGAGGACGAAGGCGGCTGGGGCCTGCGCGCCTACGACAGCAGCGCCGACAACCCACGCGAAGGCCGCGATGTCTTCGACGTGTACTCCAAGGCCAGCGGCAATGGCCTGAACGGCATCCCCTACGGGCAATGGTGACGGCCATGAAGCGCAACCGCGGTTTCACCCTGATCGAGCTGCTGGTGGTCATGGCAATCATCGCCACCCTGATGACCATCGCCATGCCGCGCTACTTCAACAGCCTGGAAGCCTCCCGCGAGGCGACCCTGCGCCAGAGCCTGGCGGTGCTGCGCGAGGCCCTGGACCACTACTACGGCGACACCGGCCGCTACCCCGAGTCGCTGGAGCAATTGGTCGAACAACGCTATCTGCGCAACACCCCGGTCGATCCGCTCACCGAGCGCAGCGATGCCTGGAAGCTGGTGCCGCCGCCGGAAGGGGTCAGCGGCGGCGTGGCCGATATCAAGAGCGGTGCCACAGGGAGGGCGCGTGATGGCAGCCTCTATGCCGAATGGTAAGGCCTGCGCGGGCTTCACCTACCTGGGTGTGCTGTTCCTGATCGCGGTCAGCAGCATGGCCCTGGCCGCCACCGGGACCCTGTGGGCCACCAATGCCCAGCGCGAGCGTGAGCGCCAGCTGTTGTGGGTCGGCGGGCAGTATGCCCAGGCCCTGCGCAGCTACTACCGCGCCTCGCCAGGCCTGGCCCAGTACCCCCAGGCCCTGGAGGACCTGCTCGAGGACAATCGCTTCCCATCGCCACAGCGGCACATCCGCAGGCTCTACCCGGACCCGGTCACCAACGGCCAGGAATGGGGCCTGCTGCGCTCGGTGGATGGCCGCATCACCGGCGTCTACAGCAGCTCCGATGCCGCGCCGCTCAAGCGCAGCGGCTTCGAGGCCCAGTGGTCCGGCTTCGAAGGACTGGAGCACTACAGCGACTGGCAGTTCGTCGCCGAGCAGCCCTTCGCCGAGGCCGGCGGTGGCGCCCGCACCCACACCGGCCCAGGAGACACGCCATGAACGCGCGCGCCGCCCTGTGTTGCCTGTGCCTGCTGCTGGCCGCCTGGATGCCCACGCCGGCCCGGGCCGGCGCCGAGGACGAAATGATGGGTTTCATCGTCGACAACACCATTTCGCACATTGGCCACGACTTCTACAACGACTTCACCGACCGCCTGCGCGCCACGAGCCGCCTGGACTTCAACCTGGTGGTGCGCGAACGCCCCGACGCCCGTTGGGGCAGCCTGGTGACGGTGGAGTACGAACGCGAGGTGCTGTACCGGCGCTTCCTGCCGCCCAACACCACGCAACTCAAAGACGAGGCCGTCGCGGCGGCGGACCTGGTCAAGCAGCAAATCATCCAGCGCAAGCTGCAACGCCTGCTGCAGGACACCACTGATCTGGAGAGGGACGAGCTATGAACACGCGCATGCCCCGCTGTATCGCTGCCTGCCTGCTGGCCGGCGCCTTCGTCGGCCCCATCCAGGCCACGGAGCTGGTGTACACCCCGGTCAACCCAGCGTTCGGCGGCAACCCGCTCAACGGGACCTGGTTGCTCAACAACGCCCAGGCGCAGAACGACCACGAGGATCCGGACCTCAAGGACCGCGCCTCGGCCTTCGCCGGCACCTCGGCCTTGGAGCGCTTCAGCAACCAGCTCGAATCCCGGTTGCTTTCGCAGTTGCTGGACAACATCAGCAACGGCACCACCGGCAGCATGTCCACGGACTCGTTCCTGATCGACGTGATCGACGATTCCGGGGCCCTGAGCATCAAGGTCACCGACCGTGCGACAGGGGAAGTCTCGATCATCGAGGTCAGTGGCCTTAACCCCTGAGAGGGAAGGCCGATAGGGGAGAACGACCATGAAACGCCTGCTGAGCACATTGCTGATCCTCGCCACCTTGCAAGGCTGCGGCCTACGCGAGCCCATGCCCGCCGAACAGGACGGGGCGATCCCTACCCTGACGCCGCGCGCCTCGACCTACTACGACCTGATCAACATGCCACGGCCCAAGGGCAGGCTGATGGCGGTGGTGTACGGCTTCCGCGACCAGACCGGCCAGTACAAGCCGACCCCGGCCAGCTCGTTCTCCACCAGCGTCACCCAGGGGGCGGCCAGTATGCTGATGGATGCGCTCAATGCCAGCGGTTGGTTCGTGGTGCTCGAACGCGAGGGGCTGCAGAACCTGCTGACCGAACGCAAGATCATCCGCGCCTCGCAGAAGAAGCCGGACGTGCCGCTGAACATCCAGGGCGAACTGCCGCCTCTGCAGGCGGCCAACCTGATGCTCGAGGGCGGCATCATCGCCTATGACACCAACGTACGCAGCGGCGGCGAGGGTGCCCGCTACCTGGGTATCGACATCTCCCGTGAGTACCGGGTCGACCAGGTCACCGTCAACCTGCGGGCGGTGGACGTGCGCAGCGGCCAGGTGCTGGCCAATGTGATGACCAGCAAGACCATCTATTCGGTCGGGCGCAGTGCCGGTGTGTTCAAGTTCATCGAATTCAAGAAGCTGTTGGAGGCCGAGGTCGGCTACACCACCAACGAGCCGGCCCAGCTGTGCGTGCTTTCGGCCATCGAGGCGGCGGTAGGCCACCTGTTGGCCCAGGGTATCGAGCGTCGGCTGTGGCAGGTGGCGGGCGATGGCAGCGGCGACAAGGCGGTGCTGGACAAGTACCTGAGCCAGTATCAGCAGCAGTAGGGCACTGCTGCCTGATTGTGCAGGAGCTTGTGGGAGCGGGCTTGCCCCGCGATTGGGCCGGGCCCGATATCACCGTCGCCTGGCAAGGGCTTCGCCCTTGATCGCGGGGCAAGCCCGCTCCTACAGCGTTCGGAGCTCCGGCTTGTGCTGCGACTGCGTTACCTGGCCTTGCGCAATGTAAGGTTGATCCGCCGCTCCCCCATCCTCGGGTGCATACCAGGCTTGATCGGCATCACCCCGTGATACCTCAGGCGATCCTCGCCACCCCACACCAGCACATCGCCATGGCTCAAGGGTATCCGTTGGGTCCGGTCCGAACGATGCAGCCCGCCGAACAGGAACACCGCTGGCAAGCCCAGGGACAGCGACACGATCGGCTGGCCGAAGTCGCGCTCGTCACGGTCCTGGTGCAGGGTCAGGCGGGTGCCGGGCAGGTAATGGTTGATCAGGCAGGCATCGGGCACGAACCCCTCGAAACCGGCTGCATCGGCGGCGCGTGCCGCGAGATCGAGCAGCGCTTGGGGCATCGCCGGCCACGGCTTGCCGGTCCTGGGGTCGGTAGGGCTGTAGCGATAGCCTTGTTCGTCACTGACCCAGCCCTGGGCACCGCAATTGGTCAGGGCCACGGCCATGTGCAGGCCGCCAGGGGTGCGCATGTGCCGGAAGGGCGCGGCGCGCAGCACCGGGCGCAGGGCATCGAGCAGCGTCTCGACCTCGGCCAGGGCGAAACCGGGCAGAAGCACGGTATGGCTGGCTAGGCGTTGCGGCTGGGGGCCGAACAGGTCGAGGTCGGACTGGATCATGGTGACGGCGCCGGTTGGGTGTGCGGCCATTGTAACGTCGTTGCGCGAAGAGGTTTGCCTCGATCGCACAGACACCACAGAAATCGCAGGAAAAAGGAACCGCGGCGCCAGGGAGAGGGAACACCGCGGTCCAAGGGGGAGGGGGTTATTGCTGGGTGACGGTGGCCAGGTTGGCGGTGCCGTACTGGGTGATGGTGGCGCTCTGGTTCATGCTGCTCTGGTCCACGAAGGCCTGGTTGTTGGTGCCTCCCTGTGTCACGTAGGCGACGTTGGCGCTGTCGACCTGCTTGATGGTGGCTTCGTTGCCGCTACCGTACAGCTGGTAGGTGTAGCTCTGGTTGTACTGGCCAGACTGGTCGAGGGTGACCTTATTGTCGCTGCCGGCGCTCAGGCCTGCGGCATAGTTGTTGTTGTCGCGCTGGTCGGCGATCAGCAGGTTGTCGGTGCCGTTCTGTTCGAAATACAGCTCGTTGTTGCTGTCGGCCTGGTTGGTCAGCATGGTGTTGTCGGTGCCTTTCTGGCCGAGCTTGGCGAATTGCTCCATGCCGTTCTGGGTGATGTTCACCGTGTTGCCGTAGCCGTTCTGGGTGATCTGCGCCTGCTGGCCCATGCCGAACTGGCCGCCTGCGCGGTCGCCTTTCCAGTTGCTGGCCTGGATCTTGTTGCCGTTGCCGGTGGTGCTGATGACAAGGCTGTGGTTGTCGCCGTTCTGGTAGGTGAAGTGCAGGTTGTCATTACCGTTCTGGGTGATGCTGGTGACCGACTGGTTGGTCTCGAACTGGTCCGACCAGCTGGCGTTGCGCTGGCCGCTCTGGGACAGGCTCACGCTGTTGCCCTGGCCGAAGCTCTGGTCGATGTAGCCTTCGTTGTTCTGGCCTTGCTGGTAGACACTGGCGCTGCTGGCGATCTGGGTGTCTTGCCAGACTTCGGCGTTGTGGGCGGTACCGACCTGATGGATCTCCAGCACGCCGCCCAGGCCGTCGCGCTGGTCGCCATAGGCCCAGCTGGCGTTGCTGTTGATCTGCTGGATCTTGATCTCGCCGTTCTCGTGGAACAGGTGTTCGGCGGCGGCACTGTTGCCGGTGCCTTCCTGCTTGATCAGGCTTTTGTTGCCGCTGCCACTGAACAGCTGCTCGACCACCGCATCGTTGCCGCTGCCTTTCTGCTCGGTAGTGGCCTTGGCGCCCATCTGCGAGTCCTGGAACACCTGCGAGCGGTTGCCCACGCCGTCCTGGATCTGCAGTGACTGGTTCTCCGCGCCCAGGGACTGGCTGGCGAAGTTGTCGTTGCCGCTGCCGCCGGACTTCTGGGTCAGCGTGCTGCCGTTCTCGAAGATCTGGTCGCCGTAGCCGGCATTGTAGGAGCCGGTGGCGGTTTGCTCGATCTGGCTGGTGCTGGTGTCCTGCACCGCCATGTGGTTGTGGCCCAGGCCCGTCTGGTCCTGAATGATCGTGGCGTTCGGTGCCAGGTTCTGCAGCACTTCGGCGATGTTCTCGGTGCCCTGCTGGGACTGTTCCGAGACGCTGTCGGTGGCCATGGCCTGGCCGGCGACCGCCAGGACAATGGCGGCGCTTAAGGGAGCGAGCTTGAACATGGTGGTGCCTCCAGGTCTATCGGTATTGGGTGATCTGAACGTATTGGCCGTTGCCGGCCTGGGTCACGGCGCTGGTCAGCCCCGTGCCGCGTTGTTCGATGCTGGCGTTGTTGTAGTTGCCGATCTGTTCGATCGACGCGCTGTTGTTGCTGCCGCTCTGGCGGATCGCGGCGTTGTTGCCCTGGCCCTGCTGGACGATCGCGGCCATCAGGTCGCTGCCTTCCTGCAGGATGTACGCCTCCTGCGCGTCCCCGGCCTGGACGATCCGGCCCAGCAGAGCCTGGCCGTTCTGGTCGAGGGCGGCGCGGTTGCCCGACCCCTGCTGCTCGATCACCGCCACCTGGCCGGCGCCGGCCGGCAGCAGGCGCACGATCACCGGTTCGCCGAGGTCGCTGCCGACCGCAAGGTCAGCGTTGTCCATCAGGTCATCGGCCCAGCTTGGCTGGAGGGCCTGGCCCGCCAGGGCCAGGCAGAGCAGCAAGGGGTTCAGGCGTTTCATGGCGTCCTCCTTGGGCTACTGCACGACCACCGGTACGGTGCGCGTGGTGCCCTGGCTGGTGGTGATGGTCGCCGTTGGGTTGGCCGATGGCACGATGGTGGTGCTATTGCTCACGATCAGGCGCCAGCGTCCGGTCAGCGGTACCGGCACGCTGCCAAGGGTCACCAGGCCGTTCGGGGTGGTCACCTGCACCGTGACGGTGTTGCCGGTGGTCACCGAGGACGTGCCGCCGATATCCCAGTTGAAACGGTTGTTGGAACGCGCCGTGACTGTCGCCGTGGTCACCGTGAAGGTTTCCTGGGCCGGGCGTGGCGACACCTGCACGGTGACCGTGCCGTTACCGGACAAGGCGCCCAGGGCATCACGCGCCACGTAGGTGAACGTGGTGGTGAAAGGCGCGGTGACCGTGGCCGGTGGCGTATAGGTGACGGTACCGCCATCGGTGCTGACCGTACCTTGACCTGCAGCTGGCTGGCCGACACTGGCCACGGCTAGCGGCAGGTTGTTCTCCGGGTCGGTGTCGTTGGCAAGCACGTTGATGGTCAGTGGCACGCCCAAGGTCGCTGCGCTGTCCGCGACGGCGGTTGGCGCCTGGTTGGGGGCGACGTTGACGGTCACTGTGGCCGGTTCCGACTTCAGGCCCTTGGCATCCTGGGCGCGGTAGCTGAACGTGGCGGTGAAGGCGGTCGTGGCGCCGGATGGCGGGGTATAGGTGACCGCGGTGCTGCCGTTGGTCACGACCGAGCCGAGGCCGGTGCCGGGTTGGGTGAGGTCGGCAATCACCAGCGGCACGTTGCCGTCCGGGTCGCTGTCGTTCTCCAGCAGGCTGAGGGTGACAGGGACGCCGACACTGGTGCTGGCGACATCGGCCTGGGCTAGCGGTGGCTGGTTCTCGGCCGCGACCGGCGCATTGCCGACCACCACCACCGGCTCGACATCGCTGCCACCGGCGGCGGACTTCACCGTGACGCTGGCCGGGGGCTGGGCCAGGTCGTTGACCGTCAGGGTCTGCACGATGCCGCCCTTGGACAGGCGGCCATAGCCTTGGGCGACCAGGTCCGGCACCTGCACTTCGTCGCTGGAGCTGGCCTCGATCACCAGGCGTTTGGTGGCCCAGTCGAAGCGTGCGGTGTTGACTTTCACCACGTCGGTGAGCTTGCTCGACAAGGCCGTCGGCCGGGTGTCCGGGTCAGGGCTGGTCGCGGTCACCACCACCACCGAGGGTGGCGCTTCCTGGTTCAGCTGATGGCCGAAGAACAGGCCGTTGCTGTCGGGCAGCAGGTCGAACTGGCAGGGCGTCGCGGGCGAGCCGACCAGTGCCAGGCCAAAGCGCATGCACACGCTGGCATCGCCCGGGGCCTTGGCGAAGACTTCGACGCGGGTGCCATTGCCGTTGCGCTGGTAGGTGGCGCGCTCCAGAGTCGCTGGCGTCTGGGCCCGTGGGTCGAGGACCTTGCCGGAGAGGCTGAAGACATTGGTCTGGATGGTCCCGGCCGGGCCTTCGATGCGCACGAAGTTGGTGTCGAACGGGCTGCCGATGACCTCCTGGGAAATGTTCGGGTCGCCGACGAAGGACTCGAGCGCGCCGGTGTCCGGGTTGATCTCGGTATACAGCGCCCCGCTGGCATTACGCAGGAACGGCCCGACATCGCCCCGCAAGGCACCGCTGAAGTCGCCTGGCGCACCGATGCCGATATCGCGAGTGATGTTGATCGCCCGCCGGCCAGGGGTGTTGACCACGACTGTCTCGACGCCATACGGGTGGGTGATGGTGTAGGTACCGGCGGTAGGGACCGAGGCGCGGATACGGATACGGGCGAAACTCTGCTGGTCGCCATCGACCGGGTTCTCGGCGGCGAAGGCGGCCTCGATACCGGCGACATAGACCTCCAGTTCATAGCCGCTGTTGCCGACTGCAGGGATATCGGTCTCGGCCAGGAACCAGAACATCTCCGGTGGCCAGTTGTCCGGGAACACCAGGGGCAAGGTGTCGTCGTACACGCCAGGCTCTGGCAGAAGGGTGCACATATAGGCCGGTGCACCTGGCGCGCCCGGTGCCCGTGAGCTGGTGGCACGCGACTGGCACAGCTCCAGGGACAGGCCGCTGGCGTCCTTGTACCACATCGGGTAGCCACCGGTGGCAAGGGTGTAGGGGCCTGGGTCGACCTCGGTGAGCGTGGCCCAGGCCGCGCCGGAGAGGGTAAGGGAAAGCCCGGCTGCGTACAGCGCGCGGCGTGGCCAAGTATTCATGCTGCCTCCTTGAAGGCGGGGCCTTTGTCTGTTCATGGCACCAGCACCACGTCTTCGCTGTCGCTGCCGCCATGCGCGCTGGTGACTTGCACCGTGGCCGGCGGAAGTGGCGAAATCCCACGGGTGAGCGTCTTCACCGCACCTTCGCCGCCGAGGTCGCCGATCAGCGCGCCGTTGCCGGTGTGGGCCGTGAGGGTCGGGGGCGCTGTCTCGTCGCTGGTGGCGGCGACCAGGGTCAGCTCGGCCCTGGACAGGCTGTATTCGGCGCGGGTGATGGTCACCAGGTCGGTCAGCGGCAAGTTGGCGCTGGTGGCGCTGCTGGTGGGGATGGCCACGCTGTTGTCGGCGGTGATGCCAAGGCTGGTGGGCAGTGTCGGGTCGAGCGCCGACTGGGCATACCAGGTGCCGGTGCCATTGGCTTCGCTCAGTGGCAGGTTGGGCGTCTGGCTGGTCAGGGTGACCGTGGCCGGCGGTGGCGGGGCCATGACGAAGACATCCTGTTGAGCGCGCAAGTCGCCATTCTCGAAGTGCCGTGAATAGGTGCTGCGCTGTGGCAGCAGCGGGGTTGGCAGGTTGACCGTGGACAGCTTGCCGGACACGGCGAACAGTTCGGTGCGCAGGTCCAGACCATTGGGCCCTTCGATGCGCACGTAGTTGGTATTGAACGGGCTGCCGGTCACGCGCTCTTCCAGGTTGGGGTCGCCCACGAACTGCTCGCTCGCGCCGGTTTCCGGGTTGGTTTCGGTGTAGGGGCCGTTGACGCTGCGCAGGAATGGCCCGACATCACCCTTGAGCGCGCCGGTGAAGTCGCCCGGCGAGCCGATGCCGATGTCGCGGGTCATGTTGATCGCCCGTGTGCCCGGGGTGGTCACGTCGAACACCTCGACGCCGTAGGGGTGGGTGATGATGTAGGTCCCGGCGGTCGGTACGTCGACCCGAATGCGTATCCGGGCGAAGCTGATCTGGTCGCCTTCCTTGGGCTCCTCGGCGCTGAACGCCGCCTCGATCGCCGAGACGTAGCCCAGGTCGATGCCCCGGGCGGCATCGACGATGGAGGCGTCACCGGTGAACCAGAAGGCTTCGTCGGGGAAGTTGGTAGGGAAGGCGATCGGCTTCGTATCGTCGAACACGCCGGGGGTCGGCAGCAGCGTGCACATGTACGACGGTGCGCCGGGGGTAGCGGGCGCTCGGGAGCTCACCGCCTTGGACAGGCACAGGTCGAGCGTCCGGCCATGGGTGTCCTGGTACCAGGCGGCGAAGCCGCCGTTCTCGGGTAGGGGAGCGCCCTGGTCGACCGCATTGAGCGCAGCCTGGGCCGGAAGCTGGAGCATGCTGGCGAAGATCGCCACTGCCAGCGGGTGGGGTGTCAATCGGTGCATGAGTCAAACCCTCCTGCAAACGGGCCCATGGGTTGGGGCGTCTGATGAGGGATCGGCAACAGCCGTGCCAATTATTTTGATGGGGCGCTTGAGAGGCTCTAGGGCGGTGGTTGTAGCGAGATGGGATGGCTTTCGCTGGGGAGGCCGTTGGGCTGTGGTCCCCAGCATTGGGGAATGCCGGGGGGCAAGACCACCCGTTGCAGGATCGCCCCCGTTCCTATGGACAGTAACCCAGCCCTCCCACAGAAGCTGTGCCAGTCGAAGGGAAGGATGCTTTTGTTTTCGACCTTTACGTAAACGTAAGCTTTATGCCACGCTCCACCCCAGCCGGATGACGGCGCGAGGATTCTGACGCACACTGCAACGAGTCCCGAAGCCCGTTGCTCCCTAATGCAGGGGCACAGCTGGAGTAAACGATGGCGCGACAACTACCTATAACAAACGCCTGCGACCCATTGCACGAATCCCGCCAGGCCCGCCTGAAGCTGGCCAATGAAGGTGAGCTCCCTTCCGGGATGCTGCGCGAGGAGATCGACGCCTCCTGGCGGCGCAGCCTTGGCCACGGCCTGGACTGCCTGCAGAACGAGCAGGTGGGCCTGGGCACGGGGGCCAGCCATGACCTGAGCGCGCTGCTCGAACACAACCGGCTGTTGATCGACGCCGTGACCCCGGAACTGGACTACCTGGTCAAGCGCCAGGGCAAGAGCGGCATCGTCATCCTCGGCGATGCCCAGGCCAACGTCCTGGCCATCGAAGGCCGGGCCCAGGTGCTCGGCCGCGAGGGGCTGCGCGACCTGCACCCGGGCAGTTGCTGGAGCGAGTCGCTGCGCGGCACTAACGCCATCGGCACGGCAGTGGTCGAAGGTCGGCCCACCTTGATCAACTGCGGCGAGCACTACCTCGACCGCCTGAGCCCGTTCTCTTGTACCTCGGTGCCGCTGCGTGACTCGCGCGGCGAAGTGATCGGTGTGCTCGACATCACCCGCGAAGGGGTGATGACCCAACCCCAGGACAACCTCACTGCGCTGATGCTCGCAGCCGGCAACATCGAGGGCCGATTGTTCGGCCTGTGCCACCCCGAACACCTGGTGCTGGCCTTCCACAGCCGCCCGCAGTACCTGGCCAGTGCGTGGCAAGGGCTGCTGGCCCTGAGCCTGGACGGCGAAGTGGTGGCGGCCAACGACAACGCCTGCCAGTTGTTGCAGGTGTCGCGCCAATCACTGATCGGCCGGCGCAGCAGCGACCTGCTCGGCGAACGCTCGCCAGCCTTCATCGCACGTCTGTGGCAGGGCGGTGTAAGCAGCGTGCAGAGCGCCAAGGGCGAGTTCTTCTTCCGCGCCCTGCAACTGCCGCGTCATGGCAGCATCAACGGCGCCGTGGCGCCTGGTAAACCTGCGAAGGCTGCCCAGTCGCTTGCCCTGGAGGCCCTCGCTGGGGGCGACCCGCGCCTGGCCCGCGGCCTGCGCATGGCCCGCCAAGGGCTGGTCAACGGCTTGCCGGTGCTGTTGCTTGGGGAAACCGGTACCGGCAAGGAAGTGGCGGCCCGCGCGCTGCACCAGGCCAGCCCACGAGCGGAAAAGCCGTTCGTAGCGGTCAACTGCGCGGCCATTCCGGAAGGGCTGATCGAGTCCGAGCTGTTCGGCTATCGCGAGGGCGCCTTCACCGGGTCGCGCCGGGGTGGCATGGTCGGGCGGTTGATGCAGGCCCACGGTGGCACCCTGTTCCTCGACGAGATCGGCGACATGCCCCTGGCGCTGCAGGCCCGCTTGCTGCGGGTACTGCAGGAGCGACGTGTGGCGCCATTGGGTGCCGGCGAGGAGCAGGAGATCGACGTGGCGCTGATCTGCGCCACCCACCGCGACCTCAAGCGTCTGGTCGCCGAACAACATTTTCGCGAAGACCTGTACTACCGGGTGAACGGCGTCTCCCTGCGCCTGCCGGCGCTGCGCGAGCGGGACGATCTGGCGGGTATCGTCGAGGGCCTCTTGCACAAGTTCGGCGCCAAGGGGGTGACCCTGGACCCGGCCCTGGCCGAGCTGCTCGATGGTTTCGACTGGCCGGGCAACATCCGCCAGCTGGAAATGGTGCTGCGCACTGCCCTGGCCATGCGCGAGGACGGCGAGCAGGTGCTGAGCCTGGAGCATCTGACCGACTGCCTGTTGGACGAGCTGGCCAGCGGCGCGGCGCCGTCGGGCAGCCTGCGCGAGAACGAGTTGGACCTGATCCGCGGTGCCCTGGCCCGGCACGAGGGCAATGTCTCGGCAGCGGCCGAAGCCTTGGGGATCAGCCGGGCGACCTTGTATCGCAAGCTCAAGCAACTGCGTGGCTGACATGGGCGGCCTGTTCGCGCGGCTGGTGGAAACCAGCGACCCCGTGCTGATGCGCCAGGCCCTGGCCTGGCTGTATGGCTTCGTGCGCCCCCAGCGGCGCGCCATCGCGGTGTTGCTGGGCTTGTCCCTGGCCGCGTCGCTGTTGGCCCTGGCTCAACCCTGGCTGGTCAAAACGCTGATCGACGACGGCTTGCTGGCCCGAGACTACACCACCCTCTGGCATATGGCCGCGATCATGATCAGCGCCGGGCTGTTCGGCACCTTGCTGTCGGGCATCAACCGCTACCTGCACACCCGTTTGTCCGGGCGCATCCTGTTCGCCCTGCGCGACGACCTGTACCGCCACTTGCAGCAGCTCTCGCCGGGGTTCTACGGGCAACGGCGTACCGGCGATATTCTCTCCCGGCTCGACGGCGATGTCGCCGAGATCCAGCGTTTTGCCGTGGACTCGCTATTCTCGGCGGTGTCCAGCGTGATCGGCCTGGTCGGTGCGGTCGGCCTGATGCTGGTGCTGTCCTGGCAACTGTCGCTGCTGCTGGCATTGCTGGTCCCGATCGAAGTGCTGTGGTTGCGCTGGATGCGACGCAAGGTCGAACGCGAAGTGCGCAGCCTGCGCGAGCGCTCGGCGGATGTGTCGTCGTTCCTGGTCGAGACGCTGCCGGCGATGAAATTCATCCAGGCGGCCGGCCAGCAGGACCGCGAGGCAGAGCGTCTGGAGCGGCTCGGCCAGGGCTATATGGGCCAGTTGCTCAAGGTGCAGGTCGCCGAATTTTTCACCCAGGCAGTGCCTGGTACCCTGACCTCGCTGTGCCGGGCCTGTGCTTTCATGATCGGGGGTTGGTGGGTCATCCAAGGCACGTGGCAATTGGGTGCGCTGATCGCCTTTTCCACCTACCTGGCCATGGCCGTTGGCCCGGTGCAGAGCTTGCTGGGACTGTACGTAGCGGTGCAGCGCATGGCGGTGAGCCTGGGGCGGGTGATGGAGCTCAAGCAGGCGCAGGTGACGGTGCGCGAGGCCGACAACCCGCAGCCGATGCCGCAAGGGCCGGGCGAGCTGCGCCTGGAGGCGGTGGCGTTTGCCCATGCCGGGCGCGAGGGCGCGGTGCTGGGCAAGGTGGACGTGCGTATTCCGGGTGGCCTGAAGGTGGCCGTCAGCGGTGCCTCGGGGGTGGGCAAGTCGACCCTGATCGACTTGCTGCAGCGTTTCTACGACCCCGATGCCGGGCGCATCCTGCTCGACGGCATCGACCTGCGCGAGCTAGGCCTGTCGGCCTTGCGTCGGCGCATCGCGGTGGTCAGCCAGGACATCGTGCTGTTTCGCGGCACCCTGGCGCAGAACCTGGCATACAGCACACCCGAGGCGAGCCTGGCCGACCTGCAGCGGGTGGTGAGCCTGACCCGGCTGGACAGTCTCGTGCAAAGCCTGCCACAGGGCCTGGACGGCCTGCTTGGCGAGCGTGGCCAGCAGCTTTCCGGCGGCCAGAAGCAACGCATCGCCATCGCCAGGGCGCTGTTGCAGGATCCAGCGATCCTGGTGCTCGACGAGGCGACCTCGGCGGTGGACGAAACCACCGAGCGCGAAGTGATCGCCGCCATCGACCAGCTGTTCGCCGGGCGTACTCGCATCCTGATCAGCCACCGCGCCTCGACCTTGGCCGATGCCGACTTGCACCTGCATCTGCACGATGGCCAGCTGCGCGTCCTGCCCCGGGAGGTGGCGGGCCATGGCCAGTGACGTACGGGTTGGCGTGATCGACAGCGGTTGTTCGCCCGAGCAGGCCGGCCAGCTACTGGCGGCACGGCGGTTCTGGCTCGAGGACGGCATGCTGCGCGAAGGGGCGCTGCTGCCCGATCGCCTTGGCCACGGCAGCGCGGTGTTGGCCGGTGTGCAGGCGCAGGCTGGTGAATTGCCCATGCTGATGGCCCAGGTCTTCGACCAGCAATGGAGCACCAGCGCCTTGCAGGTGGCCGCCGCCTTGCTGTGGCTGGTGGAGCAGGGCGCGAACGTGGTCAACCTGAGCCTGGGCTTGCACCAGGACCGCCCGGTGTTGCGCCAGGCCTGCGCCGAGGCCCAGGCGGCCGGCGTGGTGCTGTGCGCCTCCAGCCCGGCCCAGGGCAGTCCGGTATACCCGGCCTGTTATCCGGGCGTGATACGCATCACCGGTGATGCCCGTTGCGCAGCAGAGCAGTGGTCTTGGCTGGGCAGCGCCCAGGCCGACCTGGGCGGCCCGGTGGGTGGGCGGACCATGGCGGGCGCGAGCCTGGCCTGCGCAGCGCTCAGTGGGCGAATCGCCGCCTGGCTGGCTGCGCGTCCGGGCCTTGGCCGCGAGCACGTGTTGACGCACCTGCGGGCCGATGCCGCCTATACCGGACCAGAGCGCAGGCGTCTCGGCGATGGCTGAGCCAAGGGTGCTGGTACTGGGCGCCGGCCCGGCCGGTGCGGCGACCGCCCTGGGGCTGCGTCGGCTTGGCTATCCGGTCACGGTGATCTCCGACTGGCGTCGTTTCGCCGCGGTGGAGGGGGTGTCCCAGCGAGTGCTCGAAGGGCTGCGCCATGCCGGGCTGGCCGATGCCCTGCGCCAGGCGGCGGTGCCGGCGACCCGGCAGGTGCACTGGAACGGCGAACAGCTGCGAATGAACCAGGAGTACCTGCTAGACCGCCAGCGTTTCGACCATGCGTTACGTGACGACCTGTGCCGTGCCGGGGTGACCCTGGTCGAAGGCCGAGTGCGGGACGTGCAGCACCAGGACGGTTACCACGTACAACTGGTCGACGGCCAGGTGCTGCACGGGCAGTTCCTGGTCGAAGCCCGTGGCCGCCAGGCGCCCTTGGCCGCGGACCGGCTGCGCGGCCCGGAGACCGTCAGCTTGTTGAATCTCTGGCAGTCCACGCCGGGCGAGCCCGCCTCGGCGGTGCAGAGCCTGGAGGACGGCTGGGCCTGGATGGCACGGTTGGCCGATGGCCGCTGCTATTGGCAGGTGACCCTGGATGCCGCCGGCTTGCCCGGCAAGGCCGCATTGCCCGAATACTGTGCCACGCGCAGGCGGCAGTCGGCGCTGGTGGCACACCTATTCGACGAGCAGGCCTTGCGGCCCAGCGAGGTAGTCGCTCGCAGCAGCACGGCGATTCTGGCGGGCGACTGCGTAGGGATGGACTGGGTGCGGGTGGGTGATGCGGCCATGGCCGTGGACCCACTGTCGGGGAATGGGATCTTCCAGTCGCTGTCGTCGGCGTTGCAGGCCCCGGTGGTGATCAACACGCTGTTGCGCGAACCTGCGCGTGCGGCCCTGGCCCGGCAGTTCCACCAGTCACGGGTGGAGCAGTTGTTCCTGCGTTTTGCCCGCACCGGGCGGGACTTCTATGCCCAGGAACTGGAAAAGGCTGGCCATGACTTCTGGGCGCGGCGC
This sequence comes from Pseudomonas sp. FA-1, assembly GCF_056856075.1. NCBI lineage: Bacteria > Pseudomonadati > Pseudomonadota > Gammaproteobacteria > Pseudomonadales > Pseudomonadaceae > Pseudomonas > Pseudomonas sp. FA-1. The sequence continues at coordinate 233,989 of NZ_JBWXTH010000009.1, read as the reverse complement.
CGGGCGTGGCCGGATGCGCAGCCGATGCATGTTGCCGCGCATTGGCAGGCGGTGCGGGTGGAGCAGCGGCCGGTGCTGCGCGATGGGCTGGTGGCGCAGGCCGAGGTGGTGGTGACGGCGGACCAGCCGTTGGGAATCTGGCATGTGCAGGGTGTCGAGCTGGCACCGGTGGTGCAGGGGTTGCATCAAGGGGCGTCGCTGGACGAGGTGCTGGGCAAGGTGCCTGCGGGGCAGCGGGCGATGGTGCTGCGGTGGTTGGGCGAGCAGGGGTATCGGTGAGGTGGCAGGGGCTGCCTTGCAACCCTTTCGCGGCACAGGGACGCTCTTGCAAGAGCCCGCGCAGCCCCAGTAGAGCGGCCTTATGCCGCGAAAGGACCGCGCAGCGGTCCCTGGCAGGCTAGAAGAACGTCCCGACGAGCACCTGCAGATAGGTCCCGGTGTCCCGTCCGCCCAGCTGCACGCCACCATTGTCGGCACTGCGCTCAGGCGTATAGAACCCCACCAGCGGGCTGATCAGCAGGTGGTCGTTGACCATCCATTCCAGATACAGGTCCACCTCGCGCCCACCGAAGTTGCCTTGTTCGGTGTCCAGGGTATCGAAGTCGAAATACACCCCCCCGAGGGTCAGGTTGTCCCGCGGCTTGGCCTTGAGGCCCAGGTGATGCACCTGGGTGTTGCTGTTGAATGGCCCGGCATAGTTGGCGGCCACTTCCCCCTGGAACCAGGTGCCATAGCCACGGCTCATGCCGAAGAACAGCGGGTCGAAGTCCTCGGAGAAACGGCTGTAGCGGTAGGTGGCGGTGGGTGACCAGGGCAGCGCGGAGAAGGTCCAGTTGCCTTCCACGTACCCGGCCTCCTCGCGCCCGCCGGTTCGGTCCTGGGTGACATATTCGGCGGCCACTTCCAGGTCTTTCACGCCCAGGCTGCCGCGCCCGCGCAGGCTGTAGGTGTCCATGCCGTCGCGGTGCTCCAGGCCCATGATCCGGGCGTAGCGCTGATCGACGTCGAGCCCGCGGATCCAGCTCAGGCCTACGGTGCCGGCCTCGCCGACGTGCTCCAGGTTGCCCACGGCCAAGGCCGTGTCGGCTTGGTAGTGGTTGTCGGACTTGAGCCACATCAGGTCGCCGCGCCAGCCCTGGCTGCCGCCCAGGCGCAGCACGCCGGTGCGGTCGAAGGCCTTGCGGGCGGCCAGGTAGTACGCACCGCCACGGTTGAAGTTGGCGCCCAGGTCGACCTTGCCGAGGTTGACCGGGTCGCCCTGGATCAGGAAACCGTCCCCCAGGGTCACCACCTGGCGTCCGCCGGACACATCGATGCCGTCCTCGCCCAAGGCCGGGAACAGGTTGCCCGAGCGCCAGCCCAAGTAGGCATCCTCCACGGCCGTGCGGCGCTCGTCGCCCAGGCTAAGGCCCGCTGCGTCGCCATCGCCCCAGGTGGCGGAGCTGAGCAGGCTGAAGGCGCCGTACGCGGTGCCCCGGCCGGCCAGTGCTTGGCTGGCGCTCACGCCATACTTGACGTACCCCTCGCGCCAGGCGCTGCTGCCGGGCTGGCGATTGCCGGCCTGGTTGAAGCTTTTGTCGCTATGGAAGATGCCGAACAGGGCTTCGAGGTCGGCATTGAGGACAGTGCCGTTGTGGTTGTAGAGCTCGTGAGCGGTGGCGGTTTGCAGGGCTGTGGTGAGCAGCAGGGTCAGGGGAAGCGGGGATATTCGAATCATCGGGGAGCTCCATTTTTCTTGTTCTGGTTTGGCGCAATCGTTATGTAGTCTGCAAGGTCAAATCGCGGGGCAACCCCGCGCCCATATGTCCAGCGTCGTACCTGTGGGCGCGGGTTTGGGTCAAAGTTTGATCAGCACCGACTTGAGCTCGGTGTAGTGCTCGATGGCATTGGCCCCCATCTCGCGTCCGACCCCGGACAGCTTGTAGCCGCCGAACGGCAGGGCCGGGTCCAGGGCGCTGTGGCAGTTGACCCATACCGAACCGGACTTGATGCGTGGGATCATCCGGTGCACCGTGCCCAGGTCGTTGGACCAGATGCTCGCGCCCAGCCCGTAGGGGTTGTCGTTGGCCAGGCGCACCACTTCGTCGACATGGTCGAAGGGCATGGCCACCAGCACCGGTCCGAAGATTTCCTCCTGCACCAGGCGGTGGCGCTGGTCGACATCGACGATCACTGTCGGCTTGACGAAGTAGCCCGGCCCGAAGCCCTCGCCGCCACAGGCGATGGTGGCGCCCAGCTCGCGGCCCAGGTCGATGTAGCCGGTGACCCGGTCCTGCTGCTTGGCCGAGATCAACGGGCCCATCTGCACGGTCGGGTCCAGGCCGTTGCCGAGCTTCATGCCGTTGGCGATGGCGGCGATGTCGGCGACCACGTTGTCGAAGTGCTTGCGGTGCACATACAGCCGCGAACCTGCGCAGCACACCTGGCCTTGGTTGAAGAAGATCGCCGTGGCAGCACCGGCGGCGGCTTGCTGCAGGTCGGCATCGGGCAGGACGATGGTCGGCGACTTGCCACCGAGCTCCAGGGTGACGCGGGTCATGTTGTCCATGGCGGCCTTGCCGATCAGCTTGCCGACCTCGGTGGAGCCGGTGAAGGTCAGCTTGTCGACCTCCGGGTGGCTGCTCAGGGCCGCGCCGGCGTTCAGGCCGGTACCGGTGACCACATTGAACACCCCGGCTGGGTAGCCGGCCTCATCCACCAGTTCGGCCAGCTTCAAGGCGGTCAGCGGGGTCTCGTCGGCGGGCTTGAGCACCAGGGTGCAGCCGGTGGCCAACGCCGGGCCGAGTTTCCAGCAGGCCAGCAGCAGCGGGAAGTTCCAGGCCACGATCGCCCCCACCACGCCCACCGCCTCGCGGCGGATGAAACCATGGAAATGCTCGTCGGGCATCAGCGGCAGGGAGGGTTCGACGGTGCTGCCCTCGATCTTGGTGGCCCAGCCGGCCATGTAGCGCAGGAAGTCGATGGCCAGCTGCACGTCCATCACCTGGGCCACCACGGCGCTCTTGCCGTTGTTCAGGCATTCCAGTTCGGCCAGCACCTGGGCGTCGCGCTCCATCAGGTCGGCCAGGCGCCATAGCAGGTTCTGCCGCTCGCGTGGGCGCAGGCGGCTCCAGGGCGAGTCGTCGAAGGCCTGGCGCGCAGCCTTGACCGCCCGGTCCACATCCTGCAGGTCGGCTGCAGGCACTTGGCCGAGGATTTCGCCGGTGGCCGGGTTGCGCAAGGCCATGGTCCGGCCGCTGGCGGCGTCCTGCCAGTCGGCGCCGATACGCATCTTCAGCTTGCGTGCGAGGAAGGCGCGGGTGGCGGGCAGGAGGGGCAGGTCGCAATGCATGGTTTGGTGCCTCGTGTCAGTGGGTGTGACGGGCAGAAGCGCAACGGGCGTGCCAAGGTTCGATGGCAGGTGGCAATGGCTTGCGTGGCAAGGGTTTTACCCCAGGGGTGGGCAGGGAACGGGCGGCTATGCTGTTGCACATTGAGACGGGGTGAGACGCGGATGAAACAGGTGGCCTGGGTCGCCCCTTCGCGGGGTGAACCTGTGTCTACCAGCCCTGCGATGGCGCCGGCCCTGTGGGAGCGGGTTTACCCCGCGAAGCGGTTGTCTCAAGCTGAAACAGCCTGTCGCGAAATGGGACGTTCCGGCTCGCTGATGGCGATATGAAACACATTGGAAAGACCGTTCAACCAATTGAAATAACAGGATTTTGTTGATGCTGGCACAGTTTCTGTATCAGCACTGGCCACATGCACCTGCAGTACCCGAGCGTGCGAAAACGATAAGAACAACACCGTGGAGGTCTGACCTTGAAGACGACTCGACTCCGGCGGCATGCGGGCAAACTGGCGCTGGTCGCCGCCGCACTGCTGAGCACCCAGGCCATGGCGGCCGAGCAGGGCCCGAGCCTGTTGCAATCGAAGTGCATGGGGTGCCATACCCCCGAAGGCAACGACAACTACAGCCGCATCAGCCACCAGCGCAAGACCCCGGAAGGCTGGCTGATGAGCATCGCCCGCATGCAGGTGATGCATGGCCTGCAGATCAGCGACGATGACCGTCGCACCCTGGTCAAGTACTTGGCCGACAAGCAGGGCCTGGCGCCCAGCGAAACCGAAGGCGTGCGCTACGCCATGGAGCGCCGACTCAATACCGTCGAGCACTTCGATGACCAGACCAGCCAGATGTGCGGCCGCTGCCATTCTGGCGCGCGCGTTGCGCTGCAGCGCCGCCCGGCCAAGGAATGGGAGCACTTGGTCAACTTCCACCTCGGCCAATGGCCCTCCCTCGAATACCAGGCCCAGGCCCGCGACCGCGACTGGCTGGACATCGCCCTCACGCAGATGGTCCCGGCCCTGGCCAAGCGCTATCCCCTCGACAACCCGGCCTGGGCGCAATGGCTGAAGACCCGGCCCAAGGCCGATGGCCTGCCGGGCCAGTGGGCTTTCAGTGGGCACATGCTGGCCAAGGGCGATGTGCGTGGCGTGATGAGTGTGACCGCTGATAAAGACGACACCTTCAAGGTCGAGGTCAGGGGTACCTACGCCGACGGCACGCCATTCAACGGCAGCGGCTCGGCGATTCTCTACAACGGCTATGAGTGGCGTGGCAACGTCAAGGTGGGCGACAGCACTCTGCGCCAGGTGTTCGCAGCCTTGGACGGCGAGATGACGGGGCGCATGTTCGAGGCCGATCACGACGAGCGAGGCCTGGATTTCACCGCCGTGAAGGCGGGCAAGGCACGTCTGCTGGCGGTACAGCCGGCGTACATCAAGGCCGGCAGCGAAAGCGAGATCACGCTGGTCGGCAGCGACTTGTCCGGCAAGCCGGTGCTGGGGGCGGGGGTCGAGGTGACCGAAGTGCTGGAGTCCACACCGACCTTGGTGCGGGTCAAGGCTCGGGCTGCGGCCGATGCCGCACCGGGCCAGCGTGAGGTGGCCGTCGGCGCGCTCAAGGGCGCGAACCTGGCGGTCTACGACAAAGTCGAGGAGGTCAAGGTGGTGCCTGCCTTCTCCATCGCCCGCATCGGCGACAACGGCGGCTCCACGCCCAAGGTCCAGGGCCGCTTCGAGGCCGAGGCCTGGGGCAAGGACGCCAGCGGCAAGCCCCTACGCATCGGCTACCTGCCGGCCAGGTGGACGGTCGAGCCGTTCAACGAACGTGCCGACGAAGACGAGGACGTGAAATTCGCCGGCAAGATGCAGGCCGACGGCATCTTCATGCCGGCCGGCGCCGGCCCCAACCCCGAGCGCAAGATGATGACCAACAACGCCGGCAACCTGAAGGTCATCGCCGAACTCGAGGACGGTGGCCAGAAGGGTGAAGGCCACATGATCGTTACCGTGCAGCGCTGGAACAACCCGCCCTTGCCCTAAGGGGGCGGTTGTCGCGCATGCAATGAAAACGGGCTGAAGAATCATCGAGAGGTCGCCATGGGCGCACTATTGAACCTGGTCGAACGCAACCTGCACGAAGTGCAGGTCGATGCCGACCGCATGCTCTTCCATATTCCCAGCAGCTCGCTGTTCGCCGCCGACGCGGTGACCGGCGGCATCATCGATACCCTGCGCCAGCAGGGCTGCTCCGTCGAGGAACTGGTGCAGCGCCTGGGCCAGCGGTTCGCCGGGCAGGATATCGAGGACACCCTGCGCGAGCTGATCGCCCTGGAGCTGGTCAGCGACGGCTCGCCGCTGACGCCGGAGATCGCCCTGCGCAAGGTCGAGCGCACGGCGCTGAACACCGTGGTGCTCAACGTCAACACCGGCTGCAACCTGAGCTGCACCTATTGCTACAAGGAAGACCTGGACAAACCCTCGGCCGGCAAGAAGATGAGCGCGGCCACCGCCGAAGCCTCGGTGCAGATGCTGCTCGAGGAGTCGCCCGACGAGCAACGCTACAGCGTGGTGTTCTTCGGCGGCGAGCCGCTGTCCAACCGGCCGTTGATCGAGCACATGGTCGCCTACTGCGAACGTCTGTTCGCCGAGGCGGGCAAACAGGTCGAGTTCATCATGACCACCAATGCCACGCTGCTCACCGAGCAGATCGTCGACTGGCTCGATGCCCATCGCTTCGGCCTGTCGGTGAGCATCGACGGGCCCAAGACCGTGCATGATCGCAACCGCATCACCGTGGGCGGGCAGGGCACCTACGACGTAGTCCGGCGCAAGGTCGACATGCTGCTGTCGCGCTACCGCAGCCGCCCCGTCGGCGCCCGGGTCACCTTGACCCGGGGCATCACCGACGTGGAGACCATCTGGAACCACCTGTTCAACGAACTGGGCTTCGCCGAGGTGGGCTTTGCCCCGGTGACATCGGGCGACATGGCCAGCTTCAACCTGACCGGCGAGGAACTGGTGCAGGTTTTTTCCAACATGAAGGCCTTGGGCCGGCGTTACCTGGAGGCAGCGCTGGAACACCGCAGCATCGGTTTTTCCAACCTGCACCAGCTGATCACCGACATCCATGAAGGGCACAAGAAGGCCCTGCCCTGCGGCGCCGGGTTGAAGATGCTGGCCGTGGACCACGAAGGCGAGCTGAACCTGTGCCATCGCTTCACCGGCTCCAGCCTGCCGACCTTCGGCAACGTGCACCAGGGCGTCAAGCAGGCACAGCTCAACGACTTCCTGTCCCAGCGCCTTGACCGCAGCGGCACCGGCTGCGAAAGCTGCCGCATCCGCAACCTGTGCTCCGGCGGCTGCTACCACGAGAGCTATGCGCGCTACGGCGACCCCACCCACCCGACCTACCACTACTGCGAACTGATGCGCGACTGGGTGGACTTCGGCATCGAAGTCTACAGCCGCATCATGGCCGGCAACCCGGCCTTCATCGATCGCTACATCACCCCGCGGAAGGCGCATTGACATGAAGCACTTGAAGCCCCTGAACAACAAGGCCCGCATCCTTGACCAGGCCGCCGCCGAAGACCGTATCGAAGAGGTGGTGGCCATGAGCGCGGTGGCCGGCTGCACCGCCACCACCGATCCGGGCTGGGAAGTGGATGCCTTCGGTGGCGTCACCTCGCTCTGCCAACCCATGGAGGCCGACCTGTATGGCTGTTCCGACCCCTGCTGGTGGCCGGCCCAGGTGCCGGACATGATGAGCACCTACCAGGACTGGAACGCCCAGGCGACCAACTCCCAGGATGACTGGCGCAACCTCGGCACCGTGTTCCCGAAAGACAAATGACCGGCCCGACAAGAACGACAAGGGGAAACCGCATGAAAGCTGGATTCTGCGCACAGCTCGCGCTCACCGTCGCCGCCTGTGCCGGCGCCTGGATGGCCCAGGCCGCCGACACGGGGCCCGCCCTCAAGGCCGGCCACGAGTACCTGATCGCTACCAACTACCCGAACAACCTACATGTGGTGGACGTGGCCAGCGACTCGCTCTACAAGACCTGCCGCATGCCCGATGCTTTCGGCCCCGGCACGGCGATGATGGCGCCGGACAAACGCACCGCCTACGTGCTCAATAACCATTTCGGCGATATCTACGGCATCGACCTGGATACCTGTGGCACCACCTTCCACGCCAACCTGTCCAGTGTGCCCGGCGAAATCGGCCGTTCGATGTTCTCCTTCGCCATCAGCCCCGACGGCAAGGAGGTGTATGTCACGGTCAACCCGACCCAGCGCCTGAACGACCATTACGTGGTCAAGCCTCCGCGCCTGGAGGTGTTCCGCACGGCCGACGGCCTAGGCGCCAAGCCCGTGCGCAGCTTCCCCATGCCGCGCCAGGTCTACCTGATGCGCGCAGCCGACGATGGCAGCCTGTATGTCGCCGGGCCAGACATCTACAAGATGGACGTGAACACCGGCAAGTACGAGGTGGCGCTGGCGCTGCGCAACTGGAACCGCCCAGGCTACAGCGCCCCGGATGTACTGTATTTCTGGCCGCACCAGACGGGCCTGCACGAGTTCTCCATGCTCTACACCGTGGCCAGGTTCAAGGATGCCAAGCAGGACCCGAACGAAGCCGCGCTGCTGTATGGCTACCTGAGCGTGGACCTGAAGACCGGCAAGACCCACACCCAGGAGTTCGCCGACCTCACCGAGCTGTACTTCACCGGCCTGCGCTCGCCCAAGGACCCCAACCAGATGTACGGCGTGCTCAACCGCCTGGCGCGCTACGACATCAAGCAGCAGAAGCTGATCGAGGCCGCCAACCTGGACCACACTTACTACTGCGTGGCCTTCGACCGAGCTGGCAGCAAGCTGTACCTGGCCGGGACCTTCAACGACATCGCGGTGTTCGACCCGCAGACCCTGAAGAAGGTGAAGAACATCAAGCTGCCAGGGGGCGATATGGCCATCACCACCACACAGGTGTTCGTCCGGTAGTCCTGTGCAGGCAGTGCTGCCCTCATCGCGAGGCAAGCCCGCTGCCACATGGTCAGCGATGAACCTGTGGGAGCGGGGTACCCGCGAAGAGGTCGATCGATGAACGCCAGAACAAGAAGAGAGCACCCATGCCTCAGCCAAGCTACACCCAAGGCAATCCAGACAAAGCTTTGCTCAGCCAATGCATCGGCGACGCCTTCGACACCACCGTCGCCCGCTTCCCCGACCGTGAAGCCTTGGTCGTCCATCACCAAGGCCTGCGCTACACCTGGCGTACCCTGGCCGAGGCCGTCGATCGCCATGCACGGGCGCTGATGGCCTTGGGCGTGCAGGCCGGCGACCGCCTGGGTATCTGGGCGCCGAACTGCGCCCAGTGGTACATCACCCAGTTCGCCAGTGCCAAGCTCGGCGCGATCCTGGTCAATATCAACCCGGCCTACCGCAGCAGCGAGCTGGACTACGTTCTGGGCCAGTCGGGCTGTCGCTGGGTGATTTGTGCCGGTGCCTTCAAGACCTCCGACTACCACGCCATGCTGCTCGGCCTGGTGCCGGGGCTGCAGGACAGCCGCCCCGGCGAGCTCGAATGCGCGCGCCTGCCGGAACTGCGTGGGGTGGTCAGCCTGGCCGACGAGCCGCCGCGTGGGTTCCTGGCTTGGCAGGCGCTGCAGGTGCGTGCAGACGAAGTCAGCGGCCAGGCATTGGCCCAACGCCAGGCAGGGCTAGGGGTGAACGACCCGATCAACATCCAGTACACCTCCGGCACCACCGGTTTTCCCAAGGGTGCGACCCTCAGCCACCACAACATCCTCAACAATGGCTACATGGTCGGCGAAAGCCTGGGCCTGACCGAGCATGATCGCCTGGTGGTGCCGGTACCGCTGTATCACTGTTTCGGCATGGTCATGGCCAACCTGGGATGCCTGACCCACGGCAGCACCCTAATCTACCCCAACGATGCCTTCGATCCCTTGGCCACCCTGCGCGCCGTGGCCGAGGAAAAGGCCACGGCCCTCTATGGTGTGCCTACCATGTTCATCGCCGAACTTGACCACCCGCAGCGTGGCGACTTCGACCTGTCCAGCCTGCGCACCGGCATCATGGCCGGCGCCACCTGCCCGATCGAGGTGATGCGCCGGGTGATCGGCGAAATGCACATGGCTGAAGTGCAGATCGCCTACGGCATGACCGAGACCAGCCCGGTGTCGCTGCAGACCGGCCCGGCAGACGAACTGGAACTGCGCGTGACCACGGTGGGCCGTACCCAGCCACGGCTGGAGAGCAAAATCATCGATGCCGATGGCGCCACTGTGCCCCGCGGTGAGATCGGCGAGCTGTGCACCCGTGGCTACAGCGTGATGCTCGGCTACTGGAACAACCCCAAGGCCACCCTCGAGAGCATCGACAGCGAAGGCTGGATGCACACCGGGGACCTGGCGGTGATGGACGAGCACGGCTACGTGCGCATCGTCGGGCGCAGCAAAGACATGATCATCCGGGGCGGGGAGAACATCTACCCGCGGGAACTCGAGGAGTTCTTCTTCACCCACCCGGCAGTGGCCGATGTGCAGGTGGTCGGCATCCCTTGCAGCAAGTATGGCGAGGAGATCGTGGCCTGGATCCGCTTCCACCCTGGGCACACGGCCAGCGAGGACGAGCTGCGCGAGTGGGCAAAGGCACGCATCGCGCATTTCAAGGTGCCCAGGTATTTCCGCTTTGTCGATGAATTCCCCATGACGGTGACCGGCAAGGTGCAGAAGTTCAGGATGCGTGAGATCAGTATCTCGGAAATCGGCCGGTAAGTTGCGTAGTTCGTGCCAGCCCAATCGCGGGGCAATTCCGGTCCCACAGTATGTAACGTTGCGGTGAGCCTGTGGGAGCAGGATCTCGCGATTGGGGCGGCCCAGGCAGCTTATTCTTCCAGCCGTTCGGGGCAGTTGAAATTGCTCAATCTGGCATCGTCCTCGGCACACTCGTACCCCTGCACCGACCCGCGCAACAGCGCCTTCTGCAAACTGCGCTCGCCCTCCCGCCAGGCCTGCTCCAGCACGGGCAGCACCCTGCGCGGCAACACACTGAACATCGGCTGCCAATAGCCACCTTGGCGCACCATGGCCGGGCTGTCGTGCTCGACGGCCAAGCGCAGCAGGCCCTCGATCAATGCCCGGTCGACCAGGGGCGCATCGCAGGCCAGCAGAACCACCCACTCATGCCGCGCCACCGCGAGCCCGGCGATCACGCCGGCCAACGGCCCGGGGAAATCCGCCTCGGCATCGGACACCAACTGGTCGGCATAGCCCCGATAGGCCTCGTGGTTGCGATTGCAGGAAATCACCACATCGTCGCACAGCGGCCTCACCGCCCGTTGTACGTGCGCCACCAGCGGCTCGCCCCGCCAGGGCAGCAGGCCCTTGTCGCGGCCGCCCATGCGCTGGCCGCGACCGCCGGCAAGAATCAACGTGGAGCAAGGGGGCAGGGCAGTGGACATGAAAAAGGGTTCCAGGCAGTCGATGCCGGGAACCCTCCCATGTCAGGCCAGTGTTGTCCAGTCAGGCTTGGTGGGTCACCGTCTGGCTGTCCTTGGCTTGGCGTCGCCGGGCAAGGCGCATCACCACCACGAAGAACACTGGCACGAACACCACCGCCAGGGTGGCGCTGAGCATGCCGCCGATCACACCGGTGCCGATGGCCTGCTGGCTCGCCGAGCTCGCCCCGGTGGCGATCGCAAGCGGCACCACGCCGAGGATGAACGCCAGCGAGGTCATCACGATCGGCCGCAGGCGCAGGCGGGCGGCCTGTACGGCGGCGTCTACCGGGTCCTGGCCCTGGTCCACCAGGCTCTTGGCGAACTCGATGATCAGGATGGCGTTCTTCGCCGACAGGCCGATCAGGGTGATCAGGCCGACCTTGAAGAACACGTCGTTGGGCATGCCACGCAGGGTGACCGCCAGGACCGCTCCGAGCACGCCCAGGGGCACCACCAGCAACACGGCGGTGGGGATCGACCAGCTCTCGTACAACGCCGCCAGGCACAGGAATACGACCAACAGCGACAGGGCCATCAGCAAGGGGGCCTGGCTGCCGGACAGGCGCTCCTGCAGCGACAGGCCGGTCCACTCCAGGCCGGCGCCGGCCGGCAGCTGGTCGACCAGGCGCTGGATCTCGGCCATGGCCTCGCCGGAGCTGTAGCCGGCGGCGGGCTCGCCGGAAATCGACACCGCCGGGTAGCCGTTGTAGCGGGTCAGTTGCACCGGGCCGCTAACCCACCGGGCCTGGACGAAGGCGCCCAGGGGCACCATCTTGCCGCTGCTGTTGCGCACGTGGATCTTCAGCAGGTCTTCCACCTGGCTGCGCTGGTCGCCCTCGGCCTGCACCACCACCCGCTGCATGCGGCCCTGGTTGGGGAAGTCGTTGACGTAGTTGGAGCCCACGGCAGTATCGAGCACTGCGCCGATGTCGGCGAACGAGACACCCAGGGCATTGGCCTGGCGGCGGTCGATCTCCAGTTGCACCTGCGGGCTCTCGGCCAGCGAGGCCTCGCGCACGTTGACCAGCACCTTGCTCTTGCGGGCGTTGGCCAGCAGCTCGTCACGTGCCGCCATCAACGCCGCGTGGCCCATGCCGCCACGGTCCTGCAGGCGGAACTCGAAGCCGGTGGACTCGCCCAAGCCGTCGATCGGCGGCGGCAAGACCGAATAGGCCACCGCGTCCCTGAGCTGACTGAAGGCTGCGGTGGCCCGGTCGGCGATCGATTGCGCGCTGTCGTCGGCGCCGCGCTCGGACCAGTCCTTGAGCGTGGTGAACGCCAATGCTGCGTTCTGCCCGCTGCCCGAGAAGCTGAAACCCAGGATCAGTGTGGTGTTGCCAACGCCTGGCTCTTCGGCATTGTGCGCCTCGATCTGTGCGGCCACCTGCTCGGTGCGCATGCGGCTGGCCCCGGGCGGCAGCTGGATGTCGGTGATGGTATAGCCTTGGTCCTCGGTGGGCAGGAAGGCGGTCGGCAATTGGCTGAAGCCGTAGCCAAGCACCGCCAGCAGCGCCCCGTATACCAGCAGGTAGCGGCCGCTGCGCGCCAGGGCGTGTTCCACCCAGCGCTGATAGCCGTTGCTCATGCCCTCGAAGCGCCGGTTGAACCAGCCGAAGAAGCCCTTGCGCTCATGGTGCTCGCCCTTGGCCACCGGCTTGAGCAGGGTGGCGCACAGGGCAGGGGTCAGGCTCAGGGCGAGGAATGCCGAGAACAGGATCGACACCGCCATGGACACCGAGAACTGCTGGTAGATCACGCCCACCGAGCCTTTCATGAAGGCCATCGGCAGGAACACCGCCACCAGCACCAGGGTGATGCCGACGATGGCCCCGCTGATCTGGCCCATGGCCTTGCGCGTGGCCTGCTTGGGTGGCAGCCCTTCCTCGGCCATGATCCGCTCGACGTTTTCCACCACCACGATGGCGTCGTCCACCAGGATGCCGATGGCCAGGACCATGCCGAACAAGGTCAGCACGTTCACCGAGAAGCCCAGCGCCAGCATGGTGGCGAAGGTGCCCATCAGCGCCACCGGCACCACCAGGGTCGGGATCAGCGTATAACGCAGGTTCTGCAGGAACAGGAACATCACCGCGAATACCAGCAGCATGGCCTCGAACAGGGTGCTGATCACCTGCTGGATCGAGACCTTGACGAACGGCGAGGTGTCGTAGGGGATGTCATAGTGCACGCCCTCGGGGAAGTAGCCCGAGAGCTCCTCCATTTTGGCCCGCACCAGGGTCGCGGTCTCCATGGCATTGGCGCCGGGGGACAGTTGCACGCTGAAGGCAGTGGACGGCTTGCCGTTCAGGCGCGTGCCGTACTGGTATTCCTGGGCGCCGATCTCCACCCGGGCGACGTCGCCGATGGTCACCGTGGAGCCGTCGGGGTTGGCACGCAGGACGATCGCGGCGAACTCCTCGGGCGTGCTCAGCTGGCCCTTGACCACCACGTTGGCGGTGATTTCCTGGGTGCTGCGCCCCGGCAGGTCGCCGATGCTACCCGGAGCCACCTGGGCGTTCTGCGCGGCGATGGCCGCGGCCACATCGTTGGGCGTGAGGTTGAAGCCAATCAGCTTCTGCGGGTCTATCCACACCCGCATGGCGCGCTCGGAGCCATACAGCTGGGCCTTGCCCACGCCCTTCAAGCGGCGGATCTCGTTCATCACGTTGCGTGCGAGGATGTCCGAGAGGGCCGTCTCGTCGAGGCTGCCGTCCTCGGAGGTGAGGGTGGCCAGGAGCAGGAAGCCCGTGGACACTTTCTCCACCTGCAGGCCTTGCTGGGTCACCGGCCGGGGCAGGCGTGACTCGACCACCTTCAGGCGGTTCTGCACATCCACCTGGGCCAGGTCCGGGTGGGTGCCCGGCTCGAAGGTGGCGGTAATGGTCGCGCTGCCCAGGCTGCTCTGGGACTCGAAGTACAGCAGGTTGTCGGCACCGTTGAGCTCCTGCTCGATCAGGCTGACCACGCTTTCATCCATGGTCGCCGCCGAGGCGCCCGGGTAGACGGCGTAGATCTCCACCTGGGGAGGCGCCACGTTGGGGTACTGGGCCACCGGCAACTGCGGAATGGCCAAGGCCCCGGCCAGGAGAATGAACAGCGCGACCACCCAGGCGAACACCGGGCGGTCGATGAAGAACTGCGGCATGGATCAGGCCCTCACTGGCCGTTGTGCTGGACGATGGGCAGGCCATCCTGGGGCAGGGCGACCTGGACCTGGTCGCCGGCCTTGACGTGTTGCAGGCCCTCGATCACCACGCGCTCGCCGGGTGCCAGGCCCTCGCTGACGATCCAGCGGTCGCCCTGGGCGTTGCCGAGCACCACCTGGCGTTCGCTGATGCGTTGCTGTGGGTCGACGACCAGCACCTTCGGCACCCCGGCGCTATCGCGCAGGATGGCCCGCTGCGGCACGCTGATGCCTTTGGGTTGCAGGGCCTGCTCAAGGCGCACGCGCACGTAGCTGCCGGGCAACAGGTCCAAGTCCGGGTTGGGGAACTCGCTGCGCAGGGTGATCTGGTTGGTGCTCGGGTCGACGCTGATGTCGGAGAACAGCAGCTTGCCCGGTAGCGGGTAGGCGCTGCCGTCGTCCTGGATCAGCGTGGCCCGGGCCTGGTCCTGGCCGACCTGTTGCAGCTCGCCGGCGCGCATGGCACGGCGCAGGGCATTGAGATCGCGGGTCGACTGGGTGACGTCGGCATGGATCGGGTCCAATTGCTGGATGATCGCCAGCGCCGTGGTCTCGTTCTGGCCGACCAGCGCACCTTCGGTGACCAAGGCCCGGCCGATACGTCCGGAGATCGGCGCGGTGACCGTGGCATAGCCAAGGTTCAGGCGAGCCCGTTCAAGGGCGGCCTTGGCTTGCGCGACTTCGGCGTCGGCCTGCAGGAAGGTGGCCCGGGCGTTGTCGTATTCCTGGCGGCTGACCGCCTTGTCGTCGACCAGCTCGCGGTAGCGCTGTTCCTGCAGGCGGGCCTGGTACAGGTTGGCCTCGGCCTTGGCCAGGGTCGCGCGGGCGCTGTCGTGGTCGGCCTTGAACGGCGCAGGGTCGATCAGGAACAGCACGTCGCCCTGCTTGACGTCACTGCCCTCGCGATACACACGCTTGAGCACCACGCCGGCCACCCGGGCACGGACCTCTGCAGTACGGGGGGCGAGGATACGCCCACTGAGTTCGGTGCTGATGGCCAGGGGCTGGACCTGCACCGTTTCCACCCGCACCTGGGGCGCGGGCGCCTGTTCATCCTGGTCGGCGGCGTCGTCGCAACCGGCCAGCGACAAGGTCAGCAGCGCCAGGAGCGCCAGTGGGCGCAGGCGAAAGGGAAGGGAAATGGACATACGGATCTTCCAGAAATGACAGTGCCTATGCTAAGGCAGCCGCTGCGCGCCTGGCTGTGAAGCTCTGTAGGGCGAATGTGAAAAAGTGTAAGAATTGGCGTTGATCGTGCGTGGATTCTATATCCTGCCTCATCGCCAACCCTGTTCCTTCTTCACATCTATGCCGAACATTCTCCTGGTCGAAGACGACAGCGCCCTGTCCGAACTGATCGCCAGCTATCTGCAACGCAACGACTTCCATGTCCGGGTGATCGCCCGGGGCGACCATGTGCTGGAGGAGTTCCGCCGGCAACGGCCGGACCTGGTGGTGCTCGACCTCATGCTCCCCGGCCTGGACGGCTTGCAGGTGTGCAGGTTGCTGCGCCAGGAGTCGCAGACCTTGCCGATTCTCATGCTCACGGCCCGCGATGACAGCCATGACCAGGTACTGGGCCTGGAGATGGGCGCCGACGACTACGTCACCAAACCCTGCGAGCCGCGAGTGCTGCTCGCCCGAGTGCGCACCCTGTTGCGTCGCAGCAGTGTCAACGAGCCTCGGCTGGACAGCGACCTGATCCAGATCGGCGGGCTGCGCATCGACCTGGCTGAACGCGTGGTGACCTGGCGGGGCGACGAAGTGGAGTTGTCCAGCGGCGAGTACAACCTGCTGGTGGTGCTGGCGCGCAACGCCGGCGAGGTGCTCAGCCGCGACCGCATCCTCCAGCAACTGCGAGGCATCGAGTTCAACGGCAC
Source organism: Pseudomonas sp. FA-1 (assembly GCF_056856075.1). Taxonomy (NCBI): domain Bacteria; kingdom Pseudomonadati; phylum Pseudomonadota; class Gammaproteobacteria; order Pseudomonadales; family Pseudomonadaceae; genus Pseudomonas; species Pseudomonas sp. FA-1. The sequence goes on along the minus strand of NZ_JBWXTH010000009.1, from coordinate 218,067 downwards.
CGATCGTTCGGTGGACGTGGCGATCTCCAAGCTGCGGCGCAAATTCGACGACAACGCCGGCGAAGCCCGCAAGATCAAGACCGTCTGGGGCAAGGGCTACCTGTTCAGCCGGGTCGAGTGGGAGTACTGACACGTCATGCTCAAGATCCTGGTGCGCCTGTACCTGGTGATCATCGCCGCCTATGCCGGGGCGATCCTGTTCATACCCGACTCCATCGTCGCGCTGTTCCATGACCGTTTCATGGCCTACAACCTGGAGCAGACCAAGGGCGTGCAGTCGTTGATCGTCCGCCAGTTCCGCCAGGCACCGCCCGATCAATGGCCAGCGGTCGAGCAGCAATTGGCGCAGAGCTTCGCCCCCCTGGAGGTGAAGCTGCTGCCCATGGCCCAGGCGGGGCTTACGGTGCAGGAGCAGGCTCGCCTGGAACATGGCCTGAACGTGGTGCGTATCGGCGACTGGGGTTATTACGACACGGCCCTGGCCCCGCTGGACTCGCAATGGCTGGTGAGCCTGCACACCCCCCCCGACCCGATCGACATCAACCTGCTGTCCTGGGGCGTCACGGTGCTGATCGGTGCTGCCCTGCTGGGCTGCCTGCTGCTGTGGGTATGGCCGCATTGGCGCGACCTGGAGCGCCTGAAGGAAACCGCCAGGCGCCTGGGGCAGGGGCAGATGTCCGAACGCACGCACATCTCGCCACGCTCGAACATCGGTGAGCTGGCGGGGGTGTTCGACACCATGGCCAGCGACCTGGAGCGCCACGTCAACCAGCAGCGTGAGCTGCTCAACGCAGTGTCCCATGAGTTGCGCACCCCCTTGACCCGCCTGGACTTCGGCCTGGTGCTGCTGTTCGACGAAGTGCCACCGGCCAGCCGCAAGCGCCTGCTGGAACTGGTGGGGCATGTGCGCGAGCTGGATGAGCTGGTGCTGGAGCTGTTGTCCTACAGCCGCCTGCAGAATGCCGACCAGGCGCGTGAGCGGGTCGAGGTGTCGTTGCTGGAGCTGGTCGACAGTGTGCTGGGTGGGTTCGCCGAGGAGCTCGACGGCCGGGGTATTCAGTGGGAGGTGCGCGCCGAGCACAACCTGCCACGGTTCGTCCTGGACCCCAGGCTGACCGCCCGCGCGGTGCAGAACCTGGTGCGCAACGCCATGCGCTACTGCGATGAAAGCCTGCTGCTGCGCCTGCGCCGTGAGGACGATGGCGCCTGCCTGTTGACCGTGGAAGACGACGGCATCGGCATCCCGCCTGAGGAGCGTGAGCGGATCTTCCAGCCGTTCTACCGCCTCGACCGCAGCCGCGACCGCAACACTGGCGGCTTCGGGCTGGGGTTGGCGATCAGCCGCAGGGCCATCGAAGGGCAGGGCGGGTCCTTGACTGTGGCGCAGTCGGCCCTGGGGGGAGCGCAGTTCAGGATTCGCCTGCCGGCGGGATAGCCTGTAACGCCCCAATCGCGGGACAAGCCCGCTCCTACAGGGATTTCGCCGCGATCTGGGTGGAAGCTGGCGACAGCCTGCGATAGGCTGCAAAGCAGCCCCAAGCCTTCAAACGGTGGAACCCCTCCAGACTCAAGGGGCCGCTTTGCGGCCCATCGCAGGCTGCCGCCAGCCACAAAGGTTGCACGGCCCCAACGGGCTGTGCGGGGCTGTGGGAGCGGGCTTGTCCCGCGATAGACCCTCGCTCAATTCAACGGCAGCGCACGCGCCCAAGGCCGGTAGCGCAAGGCGAACACCGCTTCGGCATGGCATCCGCCCACCAGCGCCGGTTGCGCCGGCTCGGCGCGAAATGGCTGGCCCGGTGCGCTGATCTGGCGGAATGCCTCGCGCACGATGCCCACCCGGCAGGGCAGGGCCTGTTCATAGGCTTGGCGTACTTGCGCCGGCAGGCGACCGGTGCCCGCACCGTCCTGCCACCATACAGTCAAACCCAGCTCGGCCAACTGGCCCAGCCAGGCCGCGTTGACCCGCGGCGCCAGGTGCCCGGCGCTGAAGGCGCTCAGGTGCAACGGCTGGTCCAACTGCCGGTTGAAGGCCTGCAACTGACGATGCAGCGCGTCGCGGCGGCTGGCTTCGTGAAAATGCAGGTCGTCCAGCTCCAGGGGCAGGTACCAACCGGCGACGGGCAGGTCCCAGTGCTGGCGGACCTGGTTGTACTGGGTCAGGGCGCGGCCCAGTTGAGCCTTCCAATAGTTGGCCAGGCCTTCGCCATCGAGCTCTTCCAGACGTTGGTAGTAGGCCGGGTCCATATACAACCCCAGCACCAGTTCCAACCCCTGGGCCTGGGCTTCGCGCAAGCTGTTGGCCAGCCAGCCCTGGGCGCCGCCGAAGTCGCTGTCGCCGTAGGCGGTCCACTGCACGATGAGGGTCTTGCCTCCCTGGGCCTTGGTGTCCCGCCACACCTGTTGCCACTGGCTGGGCGTCACGGCAGCGTCGCGGTTGAGTGGCTGGTAGAACAGACGCTGGTCGGCCACGGCCGGCAGGCACAGGGCAAGCATGCAAATCATCAGAATCGTGCGCATCAGAAGGTCAACTCCACACCCAGCAGCACGCCATTGGCGCGCTCGTAGAGGTTGCCGCCCAGCGACTGCTGGTATTCGGCGCGTACTTTCAGCGAGCCGCGGTAGGCGTTGTAGCGGTCGTCGTCGAACCACCACTGCCAGCGTACGCCCACGCCCGTGCGCAGGTCCTGGCGCCAGTCATTGCTCGGGTCCTGGCTGGCGAACTCGAGGAAACCATAGGGCATGACCGTCTGTGGTGAGTTGCCAGGCAGTTTCCAAGCGTGGCCTTGCTGGTAGCGCGACAACCACGCATGGTCGCCGGCGCGGGTCCACCAGGCGGCATCCAGGTAGAGGAAACGCTCGTTCCATTGGTCCTCGTCCACTCGCCAGTCGTTGCGCCAATCGCCCTGGTCGAGGAACGAAGCGGTGGCCCGCAGCAGCAGGTCATTGCTCGATTCGGCATGGTGGCGCAGGTCGCCCCAGTTGCCGCCCACCTTGGCCGGGCTGAGCAGCTCCCCCAGGCTCAGCCCGGTGTAGTGGTCGCTATCGACCTGGCGCTGGTGATAGAGCTCGGCATACAGGTTGAGGTTGGCCTGGCCGAACGGCTTGTAGCGCAGGCCGACGCCGGTGCCCAGGCTCTGGGCGTAGTCGGTGCGGCTCTGACCGCCGAACAGCACGCGGCCATAGACCGACAGGGTGCTGCCATTGCGGCTGGGCTCTTCGCCCAGGGCATGGTCCCACATGGCGATCTGCACGTTCTGCGAACGGGCCCGGCGCTCGGTGCTGCGTGCCCCGTTCTCGAGGAATTTGTCGTTGGTCGAGGTACCAGCGGGCGACCAGGTGCTGGCCAGGGTGACCGTGTCCCGCCGCGACAGCGTTTCGTGGGCGCGGCGCTGGCGGTACTTGCGGGACTCGAGGCTGCCGTACTCGTCGTCACCGTCCACCAGGTTCTGTTCCACGTCGATGACTCGGCGCAGCTCACGGCGTGCCGCGGCGCTGTCCTCGGCTTCGTCGTAGCGCAGTGCCAGGGTCTCGCCCAGGCGGTAGTCCTCGGGGAAATCGCGGGTGGCCCGCTCCAGGTAGGGAATGGCGGCCCGGCGTTGCTGCCTGTCCGCCGAACCCGCCAGGCGCATGCCATAGTCGGCACGGTAGCGTGGCTGGTCGGGTGCCAGGCGCACGGCCTCGGCCAGCCAGGCCATGGCCTGGGCACTGTCGCCGGCTTGCTGTGCGGTGTTGGCCGCCGCGTAGTAGTGGTCGGCGCGGGGCGCATGGGCCAGGGCCTGGCGCTGGAATTCCAGGGCCTCGGCCGGGTTGCCCTGGCGCTGGGCGATGGCGGCGCCCAGGGCCCAGTCGTCGGCGCTCTGGTGGGCGGCTGCGTCCCAATGAGCACGGGCTGCGCTGGCATCGCCGGCATTGAGCGCGCCCTGGGCGGCGGTCATCCGCGCATTGTCGTTCCAGGCGTCGGCAGGCAGGTTGCGCCAGATAGGCGCGGCGGCTTCGGAATCGCCGGCAGCTTCCAGGGCATAGGCCAACGGCAGGCGGCTGCCCGGGTCGCCCAGGCGTTCGGCGGCCTGGTAGTAGACCACTGCCTGCCCGGGCTGGCCGGGCATGGCGCAGCGCCCCAGGGCGCGGTACTGGCCGGCCTCGGTGGGCGTGGGTACCGCCTGGCGCACGGCGTCGCATTGGCCGGCCTCGGCCAGTCGGCCCAGCAGCTGGGCACGGGTGCCAGCATCGACTCGGGGCACCAGGCCCAGCATACGCCGTGTATCCAGGGGCGCGTCGTTGCGAGCGTAGAGGTTGGCCAGGCGTTGCAGCAGGCTCGCTGTCAGGTGGCCCTGGCGGCGATCGTAGGCGGGTACCAGTAGCTGTCGGGCGCGCTCCGGGTGGCCTTGTTCGAGCAACAGATAGCTGGCCTGTTCGAGGGCGGCCAGGTCGCCGGTCTGGCGATAGCGCTGCTCCCATTGCGCGGCGGTGCGCGGCTGGGGCGGGGCAGGCGGGTCGCCATACAAGCGCTGCTTGAGCACCGCATGGGCATGCGGGTCGGCGCTGGCACTGCAGCCTGCGAACTGTTCTCGGGCCTGTTGCGGGTCGTGACGGGAAAGCCAGTCGACGGTTTCCAGGCAGGGCCGCTGCAGTTCGTTGCTGAGCGTGCGCACCAAGGCGGCGTCGTCGCCTTCACGGGCCAACTCCCACAATTGTCGGCGTTGTGCGGGCTGTTGCAACTGCTCGCTGGGCAGAGCCTGCAGCCAGCGTTGCGCCTGCTGGTTGTGGCCGACGGCGATGGCGCGGTTGGCCATGGCCAGGCGCGCCTCGTTGGCGGCCTTCTCGGACGGCGCGCTGGCCAGCAGCTTCTGCAGGCCTTGTTCGTCGATTTGCTGGATATAGGCATTGGCCAGGCGGTGCCAGTCTTGCACCGGCAAGGTGCCTTGCTCGGCCAGCGGCTGCAATTGCTCGATGGTTTCGCCCCAGTTGCGCAATTGCTCGGCGAGGTTGGCGCGGGTCAGGCGCAGGACCATGCCGTCGTCCCGCGGTGGTAGGTGGTTGAGCCAGTCCAGGGCGCGGGCAGCACCGCCGAACTTGGCCAGGCTCAGGCTATAGGCCTGCCACAGGCGCACCCGCTGGAGGCCTTCGCTGCTGGCGAGCCAGCCTTCGACCTGGCTGGCCGGTGGCGGGTCCTGCTCGATCCAGGTCAAGCGCAGCTCGAGCAAGGCATCGACATGCTCGGGGGTATCGTCGAGCTGCTCGGCGAGCGCCTCGGCCTCCTTGTAGCGGCGCTGGTGGGCCAGGGCCTGCATCAGCAGGGCCCTGGCTTCGTCGTTGTTGGGCACCCGCTGCAGCACGTGGCGGGTCAGGCGTTCGACTTCCTGCCAGTTGTCGCGCTGCGCTTCGCGGTAGCTGCGCTCCATGAACGGGTAGCTGCGAAAACGCTGGAAGTCGCTCATCGGCGCGGCCAGCGTGGGCAGGGAGGCGGTGCACAGCAACAGGCCAGTGAGGGTCAGGGAAAGACGGGGCTTCATGCCACCTCCCGGGTCAGGTCATAGGCGGCCTGCTGCTCGCTGGCCTGTTCGGCGAGGGCTTGCTGCAGCACGTCCTCGGTGATGATGCCGCGGGCGACCAGGTGCTGGCCCAGGGTCATGTGCTCGGGGTCGAAGTCGATCAGCGCCTGGTTGAACAGGGTCACCGGCACCATGCCGCGTACTTGCAGCAGGGCGCCGAGCATGACCAGGTGCACGCATACCCGTTCCAGCAGCGCGGCATCGTCCTGGTTGCGCTCCAGCACAGCGAGCATCTGCCGGGTTTCCTCCTTCTGCCATGGGCTGGGGTAGTGATGGTGCAGGCCTAGAGCGACCCGGCCCTGGGGCGCCAGGCGATTGCTGACCGGGCGCTTGAGCTGGCGGCTGATGACCCCGAGCGAGACCTGGCTGACCGGGCTTTCACTGGCCAGTACCAGGGTTTCGCCGTCCTCGGCGACCGGGAGTACGCCGTAGTGGGTAGCCAGGCGTCGGGGCAGCTGGGCGATCAGTTGCGGCGAAACCTTGAATGGGTTCAGGGGAGCCCAGGGCATGTCCATCTGCTCGGCCAGGGCCTCGACCAGCTGCTCGCTGGTGAGCCAACCGCGCAACAGCAGTTCGCGTCCCAGGCGACGGCGCACCGGGCTGGTGATCGCCTGTTGCAGCTGCTCGTCGGTGATCAGGCCCTTGGCTACCAGGCGCTGGCCCAGGGGGATGCGGGCGGGCGAGGCGATGGCAGGAAATTCATGGGTGGTCTTGTCCCAGGCCACGCGCCGCGAATCGCCCATTTCCATGACTTGGCGCAGGGCCCGCAGGTTGGCGAAGAAGTTGACGAAGTTGCTCCACATCATGCGCGGTGCCGACAACAGCCCTTCGCCGATGCCGTAGTAGCGGGTGACGAACCAGCCGCGCTGGAACAGACGATTGATCAGCAGCAGGCCGTTAAGCCAGAGCAAGGTGGACAGCAGCCAGCTGTCGCCCAGGATCGACATGAAACGCCACGACTCAGGGGCGATGGTGGTCACCAGCCAGATGGCCAGCAACACCAGCAGCAACAGGTTGACCAAAAAACTCAGCAGGTAGGCGAACAGCCCACGGCGGTCGCGCCAGAGGAAGTAGTTGAGCGCGCCCTTGCGGCTCCAGCCCAGGTTACTGGTGCCCTGGAACACGATGCCGACGATCCAGCGCGACTTCTGGCGAATGGCGTGTTGCCAGTCGCGCGGGAAGTGCTCGCGCACGCAGATCACCTGGGAGAACCGCCGGCTCATGCCCCAGCGCCATTCCTGCTTGAGGGCCAAGGCCGGGTCGGTGATGGAGTAGCGGGCGAAGATGCACTTCATGCCCTTGTGCTTGAGGCGAAAACCGATGTCGTAGTCTTCGGTCAGGCTCTGCACGTCGAAGGCGATGCCGTCGCCATCCTCGAGCAGGGCGCTGATGGCGCGGCGGCTGAAACAGGTGCCGACCCCGGCGCTGGGCACCTGGCCGGTCAATGCCTCGCGTACGATCACGTCCTTGCCGTGGTTCTCGGCGAACTCATCGACGTAGTGCCCGGCGGTGAAGCCTTTCCATTCCGGTGCATAGGGGTAGACCGGGATCTGGATCATGTCCTTGTTCGGCAGCAGGTAGTTGAACAGGCGCAGTTCCATGGGCGAGATCACGTCTTCGGCATCGTGCAGGATGAAACCGGCGAACTCGATGCGTGCGTCCTGCTGGAAGCGCAGGATCGCGTCGATGATGTTGTTCAGACAGTCGGCCTTGCTGGTAGGGCCGGGGCGCGCGCAGACCACCTTGTGCACGTTGGGGTAGTGCAGGCACACGGCATCGACGTCGGCCTGGGTCTGCGGGTCGTTTGGGTAGGTGCCGACGAAGATCTGGTAGTTCTCGTAGTCGATGGTCGAGGCGGCCAGGCGCGCCATCTCGCCGACCACGCCCACTTCGTTCCAGGCCGGGACCATGATCGCCAGGGGTTTTTCCGGTACTTCGAACAGGCGCTTCTCGTCGGCCGGCTCGAAGCGGTCGTAGATGCGAAAACGCCGGATCAGCTTGCGGCCCCAATAGCAGATGTCGATGAACAGGTCGTCCAGGCCCAGCAGGAACATCAGGCTGGCCAGGGCGATGGCGAGCAGCTTCAGGCCGAACAGCACATAGACGAGGAAGTCGACGAAGGCCAGGCTCATGCGTCGCCCCGCCCGACGGCTTGTTCATCGAACCAGCGGCTCAGGCGCTCGGCGATGCGCTCGCTGGCGTGGCCGTCACCGAAGGGGGTGTACACCCTGGCCATGCGTGCGTAGGCCTCGGGGTCATCGAGCAGCAGGCTGGTCTGGGCGACGATCTGATCGGTATCGGTGCCCACCAGCTTGACCGTGCCGCCCTTGAGCACCGCCGGGCGCTCGGTGACCTTGCGCAGTACCAGCACCGGCTTGCCCAGGGCGGGGGCTTCCTCCTGCACGCCGCCGGAGTCGGTGAGGATCACGTCGGCACGGTTCATCAACCAGACGAAATGCGGGTAGTCCTGGGGCGGTACCAGGTGGATGTTGCCACGCCCGGACAACACGCCGTAGACCGCCTGCTGGACCTGCGGATTCAGGTGTACCGGATAGACGAACTGCACGTGGGGGTAGCGCTCGCCCAACTGGGCCAGCGCCTTGCAGATGCGCTCGAAGCCCTGGCCGAAGTTCTCCCGGCGGTGGCCGGTGATGAGCACCATGCGCTGGTCGTTGTGCAGTACGGCCAGCGGCGAGTCGGCGGCAGGTTGCCAGTTCTGCGCGGCCAGGTGGTCGCGCATCCACAACAGGGCATCGATCACCGTGTTGCCGGTGACTTCGATCTGGTCGGGGTGCACGCCTTCGCGGATCAGGTTGGCATCCGAGTCGCGGGTAGGCGTGAAGTGCAGGTCGGCCAGTACGCCGGTCAGGCGACGGTTGGCTTCCTCAGGCCAGGGCTGCCTGAGATTGCCGGTGCGCAGGCCCGCCTCGACGTGGCCGATGGGAATCTGGCGGTGGAAGGCGGCGAGGGCTGCGATGGAACTGGTGGTGGTGTCGCCATGGACCAGGACGATCTGCGGCTTGACCTGTTCGTAGGCTTTGTCGAGCTTGTCCAGCAGGTCGCGGGACAGGCCGTTGAGGGTCTGGCTGTGGGTCATCACCTTGAGGTCCTGGTCGACGCCAAGGCCAAAGGCGGTCAGCACCTGCTCGAGCATTTCCCGGTGCTGACCGGTGGAGCAGATGTGCAGGTCGATCCCGGGCCATTGGCGCAACACGCGAGCCAGGGGGGCCATCTTGATCGCTTCAGGGCGGGTACCGAATACCATCATGACGGTATGTGCCATGGTTTGAATCCTCCGTTCTATTCCCTGGACGAAGTGACGCGCGCTGCAGCACGTCAAAGACAAGCAGTCAAATGTGGGGTTGTCCAATATCGACACGCGCCGACGCCAGACGTTCGGAGCGCAGCAGCATCCAGGAGAAGGGCGCGTATCAGCCCGATGCGCTGGAATGCCAGGGAAGGGTGGTCATATGCTGAAACGGTTATTCTAGTACGTTAGTGCGATTTTCTCTACGAGATGTATTACAAGCTTTTACTTGTAGCGTTCAGCTTGTAACTTTGTACGCTTTCTTACCAAGGAGCCGTTCATGCAAGGCAAGGCACGCAAGGTGGTCCAGGCCATCCTCTATGAAGTCATCGCCGTGGCTTGCGTAGCGCCGGCCCTGTCGCTGATGTTCGATGCGGGCATGGCCCATTCGACGGTGCTGTCGATCCTCATGTCGGCCATCGCCATGAGCTGGAACATGGGCTACAACTGGGCATTCGAACGTTGGGAGGCGCGCCAGGACAAGCGCAGCCGAACCTTCCTGCGCCGGCTGCTGCATGCCTTGGGCTTCGAAGGCGGGCTGGTGTTGATCCTGCTGCCGCTGGTGGCCTACTGGATGGATATCAGCCTGTGGGCGGCCTTGCTAACCAACCTGGCGTTGTTCCTGTTTTTCTTCGTTTATGCCTTCGTGTTCCAGTGGGGCTTCGACAAGGTCTTCGACGTTCCGGTTTCTGCCCAGGAGGCCCGAGAAGGTTCGCAGGGGTGTTGACTCGCTACCTGGCGGCAGGATAAGTTTCCTGCCCATGAACAGATTCCCGCAGCGTCGCGCCATCAGCATTATTACCGCCATTATTCGCTTGGCGGGCTAGCGCGTACGTGCACCGAACCCGCCCTGGAGGCGGGTTTTTTCTTTCCGGCTCCTGGGTACTTGAAACCATCAGGAGTCATCGATGACCAGCCTTAGCGTCAGCCTTCGTAGCACCTCGCCCCAGCAACTGCTGTCGGAGCAGGTTCGCCGCATTCTCAGTGCCCCTGTGTACGACCTGGCCATCGAGACGCCCCTGCAACCGGCCCCGGCGCTGTCGGCCGTCCTTGGCAACCAGGTGCTGCTCAAGCGCGAGGACTTGCAGCCGACCTTCTCGTTCAAGATCCGGGGTGCCTACACTCGCCTGTCGCGGCTGACCCCGGCGCAACGGGAACGGGGGGTGATCACCGCATCGGCGGGCAATCATGCCCAAGGCGTAGCGATGGCGGCATCGCACCTGGGAATACGCGCGACCATCGTCATGCCCACCACCACGCCGGAGCTCAAGGTCCAGGGCGTGCGCTCGCGCGGTGGCCATGTGGTGCTGCATGGCGAGAGCTTTCCCCATGCCCTGGCCCATGCCTTGCAACTGGCGGACAGCCAGAGCGCGACCTTCGTGCCGCCGTTCGACGACCCGGACGTGATCGCCGGCCAGGGCACGGTGGCCATGGAGATCCTGCGCCAGCACCCGGGCGCATTGGATGCGATCTTCGTCCCGGTCGGTGGCGGCGGGCTGGTCGCCGGCATCGCCGCCTACGTCAAGTACCTGCGCCCGGAGGTGAAGGTGATCGGGGTCGAGCCGGAGGACTCCAACTGCCTGCAAGCGGCCCTGGCTGCCGGCGAACGGGTGATCCTGCCGCAAGTGGGGTCGTTCGCCGATGGCGTCGCGGTGGCGCAGGTCGGTGCCCATTGCTTCGAGCTGTGCCGCCATTTCGTCGACGAAGTGGTGACGGTCAGCAGCGACGAACTGTGCGCCGCGATCAAGGACATCTACGACGACACCCGCTCGATCACCGAGCCGTCCGGCGCCCTGGCGGTGGCCGGGATCAAGAAGTACGTGGCCCGCGAAGGGGTTGGCGGACAGACGCTGGTGGCGATCGATTCCGGTGCCAACGTCAACTTCGACCGCCTGCGCCATGTGGCCGAGCGTGCCGAGCTGGGCGAGCAGCGCGAGGCGATCATCGCCGTGACCATTCCGGAGCGCCCGGGCAGCTTCCGGGCCTTCTGCCAGGCCCTGGGCAAGCGCCAGATCACCGAGTTCAACTATCGCTATTACCCCGGCAAGGAGGCGCGGCTGTTCGTCGGTGTGCAGACCCACCCACAACACGACCCGCGCCAGGCGTTGCTGGCCAGCCTGCGCGAGCAGGGCTACAACGTGCTCGACCTGACCGACAACGAGCTGGCCAAGCTGCATGTACGCCATACGGTAGGCGGGCATGCCGCGCCGGGGGCGCAGGAGCGGGTGCTGCGCTTCGAGTTCCCCGAACGGCCGGGAGCGTTGCTGGGCTTTCTCGAGCGGCTGGGCAAACGGTGGAACATCAGTTTGTTCCATTACCGCAACCATGGTGCGGCCGAGGCGCGGGTATTCGCGGCCCTGGAGGTGCCTGGCGAGGAGCTCGCCGGGTTGCCCCAGGCCCTGGACGAGATGGGCTATCGCTATTGGGACGAGACCGAGAACCCGGCTTACCGGTTGTTCCTGGGCTGAGTGTCGGGCAGGCTCGGCCCCATAGCAGGGCAAGCCCGTTCCCACAGGTTCGGTGGTGTTCGCTGACTGTGCGTTGCGCTGGGTCAATACTGTCCCGCGCCAGCAGGCGGATCCTCAAGGGTAGACAGACCTTCCAAGAGGATCCGGCCATGAGCAGCACCTTCTTCATCCCCGCCGTGAATATCATGGGCATCGACTGCCTTGACGAGGCGATGGCGGCCATCGCCGGCTACGGCCTGCGCAAGGCCCTGATCGTCACGGACCAGGGCCTGGCGAAAGCCGGCGTGGCCGAGCGTATTGCCGGCTTGCTGGCCGGGCGCGACATTGATTCGGTGATATTCGACGGCGCCAAGCCGAACCCGAGCATCGCCAACGTCGAGGCCGGGCTGGCCTTGTTGCAGCGTGAGCGTTGCGATTGCGTGGTGTCCCTTGGCGGCGGCTCGCCCCACGACTGCGCCAAGGGGATCGCCCTGTGCGCGACCAACGGTGGGCGGATCAGCGACTACGAAGGCGTCGACCGCTCCAGCAAACCGCAACTGCCGCTGATCGCCATCAATACCACCGCCGGCACCGCCAGCGAGATGACCCGCTTCTGCATCATCACCGACGAGGCGCGCCACGTGAAGATGGCCATCGTCGACCGCAATGTCACGCCGATCCTCTCGGTCAATGACCCGGCGCTGATGGTCGGCATGCCCAAGGGGCTGACCGCCGCCACCGGCATGGATGCCCTGACCCACGCCATCGAAGCCTACGTATCGACTGCCGCCACGCCGATCACCGACGCCTGCGCGCTCAAGGCCGTGTCCCTGATCAGCGCCAACCTGCGCCAGGCCGTGGTCGATGGCAACGACCTGCAGGCACGGGAGAACATGGCCTATGCCCAGTTCCTCGCCGGCATGGCGTTCAACAACGCATCCCTGGGCTACGTACATGCCATGGCGCACCAGCTGGGGGGCTTCTACGACCTGCCGCACGGGGTGTGCAACGCCATCCTGCTGCCCCATGTGCAACGTTTCAACGCCAAGGTCAGTGCCGCGCGCCTGCGCGATGTGGCCAAGGCCATGGGTGTGAAGGTGTGTGGGTTGGACGCAGAGCAGGGCGCAGGTACAGCGATTTCAGCCATCGAGCACCTGGCGGCGGCGATTGGCATTCCGGCCGGCCTGGCGGAGCTCGGGGTCAAGGTGGAGGACGTACCGGTGCTGGCGGCCAATGCTCTGAAGGATGCCTGTGGCTTGACCAACCCGCGGCCGGCGAACCAGGCAGAGATCGAGGCGATCTTCAAGGCGGCGTTCTAGCCAGGGCAGATGGTGTTCGGGCCAGGATGGGGTGGGCGGAAATCGCGTGCCGTGCGGGCGGCGCGCGATTTACCAATCCCGGGCCTCTCACGTCGAGCATAACGGCGGTCACCGCTCACGCATAAAGAACCCTGCCACATACTTGCGGAACGTCTCCAGGCTCTTGAAGTCGGCATAACGCTTGAAATTCTCTGCATCCGGTTCAGGGCCGATGGGTTGCGCCAGCAGGGACACCGACAGCACCCGGTCCTGGTCCGACGTGAGCACCAGTTCATCCATCACCTGGCCACCGATGACCGGCCGGCGCATCAGCACCTTGACGCCTTTGCCCGCCATCCAGTCGATCAGCGACACCAATGCCTTGAGCGGCTCGCGCTCTTCGTCGCGGTACACCGGGAACAGATGCCCGCGCGACAGCACCGGTACGCTGGCGACGTGGATCAGCTCATAGAAATGGCTGCCGGCGGTGGTTGGCGAATAGAGCGCCAGGGCCAGCAACGGCCCGCTGGTGCGGCCACCGTCCCAGAACAGATGGTGGCCCTGGAAGTCGAAGCCGTCCTCGGTGCGGGCGTTGAACAGCTTGCGCCCCTTGACCTGGTCGATGCAGTCGAGCAGCAGGCCATGACGGCGGTGGTTGCCGAAGGCCGTGGCGTCACGCAGGCGGGACTTGAGCATCATCATGTGCTTCATGTCCAGGCGGGTTTCCAGGTAGTTGCTCGCCGGTACCCGCTCCACCAGCGGGTAGCGACCGGCCACGCCGCGCAGGTCGGCGAACTGGGCCGTGAGGTCCTTCTTCAGGTGGGTGGCGTAGACGTTCAAGCCACTGGCTTCGATCCAGGTCAGCAGCAACGACAGCAAGCGTTGCTGTTCACGGCGCTCCGTCGTGGCGCCGGGGCCGCCGACACCCGCCCGATTGAAATCACCCAGCAGGCGCAGCGGGGTATCCGGCGGCAGCCAGGCGGCAGGCACGGCGGTTTGCTCGCTACGTTCGCCGGTTTCGCGCTCGACCTTGGTGAACGGGCAGCCGGGGGTATGCTCAGGGGTGTCCGGGTTGTTGCGCAGGAACAGGGTGCCGGTATTGCCGTTGAGGCTGACGTTGAGCACTGGCATGGCATCCCGGCGGCAGTCGCAGGCCAGCCACTGGTTGGCGCTGCGTACCTTCATCAGCCACTGGTTGGCCTGCAACAGGCGCGGGCCGGCGAGGGTACCGGAGGCAAAACCGACCAGCAGTTCCTCCTCGGCCGGGGTGAGGCTGCGCACCTGCGCAGCGTTCTTTTCGATGATTCGCATTCAGCAGCTCCAAGCTACGAGCCTCAAGCTTCCGGCAAAGTCAGGGCGCTTTCAACCCGAACGCCTGAAGCTCGCAGCTTGTGGTTCACTGGCCGCCGAACAGCTTGGCGGCGCGGGCGCGGATTTCCTCTGGGCTGAGGTCTTCCTTATGGGTGGAGACGAACCACAGGTTGCCGAACGGGTCCTTCAGCGTGCCGCTGCGGTCGCCGTAGAACTGGTCCTGCACCGGGCGCAGGGCCAGGGCGCCGGCGGCGACGGCCTGGTCGTAGATTTTGTCGCAGTTCTCGACATACAGGTGCAGGCCGACGGCAGTACCGCCCAGCGACTGGCTGGCGGTGAGCCCGCCTTCCATGTCACAGGGGTCCGCGAGCATCAGCGAGGAATCGCCGATCTTGAGCTCCGCATGGCCGATGCGGCCGTCGGGGCCTTCGAGACGGAACATCTCCACCGCACCAAAGGCCTGCTTGTAGAACTCGATGGCCTTTGCTGCGTCCTTGATGCCCAGGTAGGGCGTGATGCTGTGTTGTCCTTCGGGAACAGGTTTGACCGCCATTGCAAGGTTCCTCCTTCAGGTAAGGTCAGTACCGACCCGCCGCAGATATATCCGCGACAGGCTTCACGCATTTACCGAGGCTGTATGTTTGTACAGTTTCGGCAAATGCGCAAATGCCTTTTCCCTATTAGAGGCTGCTCGGCTAGAAGATGTAGTCGGTGGTCAGGAAACTCGACTGGCGGTTGCGGATGATCTCGCTGATCAGCGCCTTGTTGGCTTCCTGGAATTTGGTGGCCACCAGGGTGCGGATAGAGAACACACGCAGGGCGTCGTGTACCGACAAGGTGCCTTCGGCGCTGTTCTTGCGGCCGTTGAACGGGTAGGTGTCCGGGCCACGCTGGCACTGGGCGTTGATATTGATGCGGCCCACCTGGTTGGCGAAGGTATCGACCAGCATGCCGATGGTCTGCGGGTCGTTGCCGAACAGGCTCAACTGCTGGCCATAGTCGGAATCGAGCACATAGTCGATCACCGTCTGCAGGTCGCGGTAGGGCACCACCGGCACCAGCGGGCCGAACTGCTCCTCGTGGTAGACGCGCATGCTGGGCGCCACCGGGCAGAGCAGGGCCGGGTAGAAGAACGAGCCGCGGCTGGTGCCGCCTCCCTCGTTGAGCACGCGGGCACCCTTGGCCGTGGCGTCGGCCACCAGGCCGTCGAGGTAGTCGACCTTGCCGGGCTCGGGCAACGGGGTCAGGGCCACGCCCGGCTCCCAGGGCATGCCGGGCTTGAGCGCGGCGAGCTTGCGCTGGAACTTCTCGAGGAACGGCTCGACCACATCTTCGTGCACGAACAGGATCTTCAGCGCGGTGCAGCGTTGGCCGTTGAACGACAGGGCGCCGGTGACTGCTTCTTCGACGGCATTGTCCAGGTCCACCTGGGGCAGGACGATACCGGGGTTCTTGGCATCCAGGCCCAAGGCCGCACGCAGACGGTGCGGGCGTGGGTGCAGTTTCTTCAGGTCGCTGGCGGCCTTGTGGGTGCCGATGAAGGCGAATACGTCGATCTTGCCGCTGGCCATCAGGGCGCTGACCGTCTCGCGGCCACGGCCATAGATGACATTGATCACCCCTGGCGGGAAGCTGTCGCGGAAGGCTTCGAGCAACGGGTGGATCAGCAGCACGCCGAACTTGGCCGGTTTGAACACCACGGTGTTGCCCATGATCAGCGCCGGGATCAGGGTGGTGAAGGTCTCGTTGAGCGGGTAGTTGTACGGGCCCATGCACAGCGCGACGCCCAGCGGTGCGCGGCGGATCTGGCCGAGCGTGCCTTGCTCGAGTTCGAAGCGGCTCGACCGTCGGTCGAGGTCCTTGAGGGCATTGATGGTGTCGACGATATAGTCGCAGGTGCGGTCGAACTCTTTTTCCGAGTCCTTGAGGTTCTTGCCGATCTCCCACATCAGCAGCTTGACCACCGCCGTGCGCTGTTCGCGCATGCGCCCCAGGAAGGCTTCGACGTGCTGGATACGCTCGGCCACGCGCATCGTCGGCCAGGCGCCACGGCCCTTGTCGTAGGCCTGTACGGCGGCATCCAGGGCGGTGAGGGCAGTATCGGCGTCGAGCAGCGGGGCACTGCCGAGGATCACTTGCTGTTCGCTGTCGCCGTGCTTGAGCCAGACCGGGCTGCGTACCGTGGCCAACGGGCCGTCCCAACGCCTGAGCTGGCCACCGACCAGGTAGTCGCGTTGCTCCAGGGGTTCGCCCAGGCGCCAAGCCTCGGGGATAGCGTCGGGGGCGGGAAACAGCGAATCGAGCAGACGGTCCATGGGTACTGCACCTCGTTTGTTCTTGGGTAGGTGAATCGCTTCAGCTGCGAGCATGCACCCACTGGAAGAAAAACACCAGTCTGGCTCAAATTTGCCTTTGCCGGGCCGATACACAATTAATCGCCGCCGATTTCCGCCCAATGAAAACTCTCCACGTATCCCCTGACCAGCCGCCGTCCTGCAAAGGCAGGCTGCGGCGCACTGTGCACCGCTTGCTGCCGGTCGGCTTCGCCCTGGTGGGCATCGGCTTGTCCGTCGCGCTCGGGCACCTGGACATGCGCCGCGAGCAAAGCGAGCAGCTGGCCAACATTGCCGCACGCCTTTCCGGAGTGCGCAGCGCCCTGGAGGCGCAGCTGCGGGCGGCATTCGCCGAGGCCGAAGGCATCGCCCAGCTGATCTCCACCGATGGGCGAATCAGCCCTGGGCATTTCCACGGGATGGCTCAGGACGCGCTCGAGTCGGTGCCCTACATGCACCACATCGCCCTGGCACCGGACGATGTGATCAGCGCGGTCTATCCCGAGCAAGGCAACCAGTCGATCCTAGGCCTGGACTATCGTCGGCTGCCTGACCAGTTCCCCATGTTGCAGTCGGCCCGTGAGCACCGCGAGGCCGTGCTGGCCGGCCCGGTCGGCCTGTACCAGGGTGGGCGGGCATTGATCTATCGGCGGCCGGTGTTCGTCTCCGGCAAGCGAGGGGTGAAGCTCTATTGGGGCAATGTGTCGATCGTCGCCGATATCGACAGCCTGCTATGGGCCGCAGGCCTGCGCCCGGACATGGATATTCAGGTGGCGCTGCGCGGGGCGGACGGCAAGGGCACGGATGGTGCGCTGATCTGGGGCGATCCGCAGCTGTTCGACGACCCGCTGCTCAGCCAGCTGGTGACGGTGCCAGGAGGGCACTGGCAGATGGCCGCCGCGCCTCGCGATGGCTGGCCGGTGCTGGGCCTGTTCGCCTCGCCGCTGTTTCTTTTCGCCCTGACCTGCACGGG
The DNA here is from genome assembly GCF_056856075.1 of Pseudomonas sp. FA-1. Classification (NCBI taxonomy): domain Bacteria; kingdom Pseudomonadati; phylum Pseudomonadota; class Gammaproteobacteria; order Pseudomonadales; family Pseudomonadaceae; genus Pseudomonas; species Pseudomonas sp. FA-1. The sequence continues at coordinate 200,846 of NZ_JBWXTH010000009.1, read as the reverse complement.
GCTGTTCAGCCTGTTCGTTGCCCAGCTCAACGGCAACCAGCGCCTGTTGCAGCAGCGCAACCGCGAGCTCCGCCAGTCCCAGGCGCAGCTCGAACGCCTGGCCCACTACGACACCATCACCGGCCTGCCCAATCGCGTGCTGTTCCAGAAACAGCTGGCAGAGGCCATTGCCAGGGACCATGGGCTGGCCGTGCTGATCCTCGATATCGACGGGTTCAAACAGGTCAACGATAGCCTGGGCCATCCGATGGGCGACCTGCTGCTGCAGCAGGCCACGGCGCGCTTCCTGCAGGAGCTGGACAGCGCCGACCGGCTCTGCCGCCTGGGCGGCGACGAGTTCGTGTTCATGCTTCAGGGCAGCCAGGGCCAGGTCAGCCACCAGGTATGCGCCTTGCTGCGCTGCCTGCAGCGGCCATTCGACCTCAACGGCAATGCCGCGCTGGTCACCGGCAGCATCGGCCTTGCCCGCTGCCCGCAGCATGGCGAGACGGTGGACAGCCTGCTGCGCCATGCCGACACCGCCATGTATGCGGCCAAGGAGGGCGGTCGCAATGCCTGGCGGCCTTATCACCCGGACATGACCGAGCGCCTGCAGCAGCGCCTGGAGCTGGAGCGCAACCTGCGCCGGGCCTTGCAGCATGACGAGTTCGAGTTGTGGTACCAGCCCAAGCTCGACCTGTTCAGTGGTCGCGTGGAAGGGGTGGAGGCATTGCTGCGCTGGCGTGACCCGGAACGCGGGCTGGTGTCGCCGGCCGAGTTCATCCCCCTGGCCGAACGCACCGGCCTGATCATTCCGTTGGGTGAGCGCGTGCTGGAGCTGGCCTGCGCCCAGTTGGCCGCCTGGCGCGCCGCCGACTGCCTGCCCGGGTCGATGGCGATCAACGTGGCGGCGTTGCAGATCGAGCGCAGCGACTATGTCACCAGCCTGGCCACGACCCTGGCCCGCTACGACCTGCCGGCGAGCCTGCTGGAAGTGGAGATCACCGAAAGCCTGCTGATGGAAAGCCAGCAGCAGGCCTGCGCAGTGCTCGCACAATTGCGGGCCATGGGTGTGGCCACGGCAGTGGATGACTTCGGTACCGGCTATTCGTCGCTGGCCTATCTGCGTGCCCTGCCCATCGATCACCTGAAGATCGACCGGGCGTTCATCAAGGACCTGCCAGGCGACGATGATGCCCAGGCGGTCGCCTGCGCGATCATCGACCTGGGCCACGCCCTGGGTTTTCGGATCACCGCCGAAGGTATCGAGACCCAGGCGCAATATGACTTCCTGCGCAACGCTGGGTGCGACCAGGGGCAGGGCTACCTGTTGGGGCGGCCGATGCCGGTGGAGGCGTTCTCGCGATGGCTGGCCGAACGTGGCGACAATCAGCGGCAAGGCCACCTGCACTGAATCTCAGGTAGCCTTCATCTACGATGCCGCATCGGGTATCGCAGCAGGTTGCTTGCCTCGCTTGTTCGCACCTTTTGCACGACCGTTACGCAGGTGCGGCTTCAGCCAATGCCAGCAACGCATGGCCAGGCCCAGGCAGATACCGTCGAGTCGCCAGCTGAAGCTGTTCAGGCGCCACTGTTCGACATGGTCGGTCATTCGCTCGTGCAATTGATGGCTGGAATTGTCCAGGCTCACCCTCGAAGCGTCCAGCCAGCGCCAGCCCTCGTCCAGGCCCCAGCGAAGCCACTCTTCGAGCAAGACCCGGCCGCTGCCCAGTTCATGGAATTCGGGCAGGAATGCCAGGTTGTAGTCGTAGAGCCGCCCATGTTCGAGCAGGCCCAGACGGTAACTGATGCATCGACCGTCCACTTCGTGCAGCACCACCCGTACCAGCCCATGCTCAGCCATGGCAGAAAGTCCCAGGTACATCCATTGTCGGCGTCGGTCTCCTGAAAAGATGCCGACGCCATCCTCGCCTTTCCAGCTGGCCTGCTCGACGCGGCTGAGGGCATCGAGTACTTCATTGATGGTCTCTACCGTCGGGGTGACCCGCCGTTCCCGTGCGCCACAGAGTGCAAGACGTTTGCGCGCACGGCGCAGCTTGTAACGTGGCGGGCCGCTTACTTCCTGACGATCGGATTCCTGGATACGGTGCGTCGGAACCTTGCAAGACAGCTGCCGTTCGAAGTGCGAGCTTGCCAAGGCCCACTGTCGCTGCCAGTCATCAAGCTCGCCTGCTAGCTCATTGAGCTGCAGCAGGGCATGGGGCAGCTTCTGGCGGATGGCCCGCAGGACGTGGTCGGCGAAGCTGGACGGAAGGTCGATAAGTAATGCGATGCGGTCGCTCAAGGGATAGCCAAGATGCCGGACCACAGGGACGCGCAGCAGGCCGAAACGCACCTGCTGTCGAACCAGCGGCAGGCACAGGCAGAGCCGGCCATCGCGATAGCCGAGCAAGATTTGCAATTGTTGGCCTGCGTCCAGGCTGGCCTCGGCGGCTTGCTGCCAGCCCAGGTGGTTGAACGGCGTGCTGCGGACTACCCGCAGCCGCAGGGCTTCATATTCGGCCGCCGGAAAATGCCCATCCAGCAGCGAGTCGCACCACCTCAGTTGCAAACCCACGGTCAGGACACCGTGAACGCAGCCGAAGGGGTTGCCGGTTTGCGCAACGGTTCGAGCCGTGATCCGGTGTAACGGGTTTCACGGAAGAACTTCCAGCGACCGAACAGACAGTGGACATGGGTAATACGGCCTTGCTCGTGGTAGTCCATGCGGATGTGCAGCTTCAGGGCGGGAATATTGCCTTCTTCGCAGACATCGACCACCTTGGTGCAGCCTTGGGCCGCCATGGCTTTCCACAAGGCCAGTTGCATGTCCACGGAAAGCTCGGTACCCCAGTACCTGCGGGTCAGCTCGCCGCCAAACTCGAAGAACTCGCCGGGCTGCACCGGGAACCAGCAGCCATAGTAATGCCTGTCGTGGTAATGGCGAGTGCTGCCCCAGATGAACCCTACGGTGTCGCCTTTCTCGTCCACGCACATCAGCCCCGTGTAGGCCTCGGCAATCAGCTCGCGCATGGCTTCGATGTAGTGGCCGAAGTAGCGTGTGAACGCTTGGACGTTGTGTACGGTGATGGGCAGGACTTGCACGGGTGGGTAGGGCTTGAGGTTGTGGGGCGGTACCGGGCTGACCAGGTCCCGCTCCATCCAGAGCAGTTCGCGGTGTTGGTAGATGTAGCGCTGGTATGCACTGGCGAGGCTGTTGCGCAGCCCCTTGCGCTTGATGCTGTTACGGATCTTGGTCAGCGTAGCCATGGTGTCCTCCCGACGTTGAGCGTGGTGCGTCTCATGACGCGGTCCAGGTAAGTGCGAAGAGTGTCTGACCGGGAAGCTGGAAACGGAGCTGGCCGTTTTCGCAGCTGAACGGTGCGTTGTCTTGTCGATCATGGGGGCCGAGCAACTCAAGGCGAGTCCGGGCGCAAGTTCCCAATGCAACCTCGACCTGCTGCAGCCGCTCAACCTTGTTCACCCCCAACAGGCTGCGCTGCCTGTCGTCGGCCATGGCCAGCGCATCGACCTCGAAGGCGTCGTTTTCCAGGCTCAGCACGGATGCCAGCCAATGACGCTGGATGAACTGCTGGGCCAGGCCTACCGGCTTGAGTACGAATCGGTCGTTGGCTTCCATGCGCACCATGCCCTTGGGCCATTCGGTTTCGTCGGCGACGTGGAACCAGTTGAGCAGGGTCAGCAGGCCATCGGCCGACGCATTGAAGACCACGGAACTCCACCAGACAGCGGCATAGTGGGTGTCCTGCTCATAGGGGCTCAGGCTTGATCCGCTGGACAGGTTGGTCTGGTCCAGCAGCAGCGCCTTGGTTGGACGACCTCTGCTGTCCAAACCGACCAGGGCCGCGGCCTGCCGCACGCTGTCGCGATAGGTGCGGGTGGCCAGGAGGTCGCGGACCATCCATTCGTGCCAGGCGAGTGCGTCGATCGTGCTGCCTTGCTCGCGGAGCAACCGGCGCGCCCAGTCAATGCCACGCCGCGACTTGCTGTCGTGAGTGAACGGGCCACCGAGCAGTCGCGAAGACGCTGGCATGGCAATTCTCACCCCGGCCTCACGTGCGCCGGGGAACGCCCGTACCTGTTCGGCCAGGCCCCGGAACAGGTTGCGATACGTGGTGTAGTCGGGGTAGTTCAGGTTGGGCTCGTCGGCGAAGCTCAAGTAATGCAGGCCTTTGCCGCCCAGCCTGGTCGTCGCGGCCAGCCAGGCATCCAGGCCCTTTTGCGTGGTCTGGTCGACGGCCAGGTCGGCGCGTCGCCCCGTAGCCGCGAGCAAAGTGATGTCCAGATTGATGGAGAAGCGCTGCTGGTAGAGCTGGCGCCAGGCATCCTCATGGGTGGGCCGCTCGGCCATGACATCGGTCATGCTGTAGAAACCGGCTGCCTGAGGGTGCAGGGCTGCCAGCACCTGATAGCTGGAGGGCGGTGGCATGGCATAGGGGAGTGCAACGCCCAGTGCGGGCGAGGGACCGAGCTTTCGCTCGTGCACCTGTAACTTCACATGACCTTCGGCTTGCACCAGGTCGACGAGATCCTGGCTGCGTTGGGCGAACAAGTTGGCCGTGCCGTCAAGCCAGAACGCCGCCTTGCCTCGACCCAGCAGGCGCAGCCGCCAGGTTTCGTCGCGATCGCTGGCCGGAAGCGGCTGGCGGTCGAACTGCCAATAGGCCGGGTGACGCTTCAGTTCGACCACCACCTTGCGCCCGTCACTGACGCGTTGGGCCTGGAGGCGGCGTATACCTGCATGGTACTTGCCTGCCAGCACGGCCTGCTCGCCGGCCTTGACTCGGAAATACAGTTCTACACCCGGCCCGACCTCGGCGCAGAAGTGTACCTTGGCCGGCGCGAACAGAGCTCGGGTAGTTCCTTGGTGCTTGATCTGGTAGCTGCGAAAACTGTACCCGGGGATCTCGAGCCGGTAGGGGCCGTCGTCCGGTCGCAGTTGCCAGGATTGGTCGCCACGCACCTGTTCGGCCGGAATCGGGCGGTCCCCCCGCAGCTGTCCTCGACCGTCGATCAGGTAGATACGTTCATTGTTGGCATCTGCTTGCCAGGCGGGTGACCAGCTCAGGCGCAGTTGGTCCTCCTGGCCGGGGATCAGGTACAGGCTGCCATCGCGGACGCCGTCCCATTTCAAATCGGCGGCCTGGGCCCATTGGCAAACCAGGAGGCAGAACATCAGCAGACACCTCATGCCGGCCTCCGTTGCAACATCTGCAGCAGCGGGGCGATGTCGCTGGGCAGGACCACCAAGGTATGGCGCAACAAGGTGCCGCTCAGTCGGCAGTACAGCACCAGCATCGCCAGGGCCACCGCGAGGTAGGCGCAGGACGAGGCGACCGCCGCACCGACGATGCCCCAGACCGGTATCAGAAGGACGTTGAGCGACAGGCTCAGCGCCGCGCCGGCGCCCATCATCAGTGACACCGTACCGGGGCGGTTCCGGCCCAACAGGTCCAGGCGCAGGATGCTCGCCTGGCATAGGCCCAGCAAACCCGGTAACAGGGCCAGCAGTGCAGGGTAGGCCGGTAGGTAGTCATCGCCGAACAACAGGCTGATCAACCAATGCCCGCACAAGGCCATTGCCAGGCAGGCACACAGCATCACGGTTGCGGTCAGGCGTAGAGCGAGCGGTGTCAGGCGCTGCATGTCGCTGTCCTGGCGCAGCAGACGCTTCATCAACGGCGTAGTGACCGCCTCGGGAATGACCAGCAACAATTCCGCCGCTGCACTGGCCATGGCGTAGTGGCCCAGAGCGGTGCTGCCAAGGAAGGCGCCGATGAGCAGGTAGTCGGCGCGCAGGATCAGTTGCTGGAACAGCACGTCGGGGTGACTCCTGCCGCCATAGGCCAGCAGTGCCCGCTGTCCGCTCCACTCCCAGCGCAGACGCAGGCGTTGTTCGCGAGCGAGCCAGTACAGGCCCAGCAGGACGACCAGGCCAAGACCTGCCAGCCAGCTGATCAAGGCGGCTTCGAGGGCTCGGTCGTGCCACATCCAGAACAGCCCGATGAACAGCAGTAACGGAAGCAGCGATTCGGCAAGGCGCAAGGCGTTGAAGGCATCGACGCCGCCGCTGGCATTGTGCAAAGTGAGCAAGCCGCTCTTGAGCACGGTGACAGGCACTGCCAACAGCAACAGCCAGATCAGCAGGCCGAGCTGGAGCGTCACGTCCAGTTGCGCGCCGAACGTCCGTACCAGGAAGATGCAGGCAAGGGTCAGCAGCCCGGCGAACAGACACCCGTAGAGCAGCACCTGGGTAAGCAGCAGGCCCATGTCGCCGCGCTTGGCGGCCCGGTAGCCGACGGCGCTGTTGAGCCCGCCGCAGGTGGCGGCTCCGATCAGCTCGGGGAGGGCGCTGAGCAAGGCGAACAGCCCGCGCTCGCTGGGGCCCAGAATCCTGGCGAGCAGCACGTTGCGCAACAGGCGCAGCACGATCATCGCCAACTTGGTGGCCACGCTCAGCAACATCTGGCGCAGATACGGGCTTCGGGTCATGGCCTGGCTCCGCGGCTCAGTCGCCAGGCCAGCAGGGAGGGGCTGCTGGCTGTGTGATGGCTGACGCCGATGCGCGGCAGCGCAAGCGGGTCATCGTGCCTGCTGCAGATGCCGGTACGCGTACTCAACGCGAACGGATAACCCTGTGCCGCGACACGGGCACGTACCCGTTGGTCATGGTCACCGTTGGGGTAGCAATACACCGGTAACGGCTCTCGGCAGCCATGAGCCAGCGCCGCGTGACTGCGCTTGAGTTCCTCCTCCAGGCGCTGGTCGTCGAGCCCAGGCAACAGTGCATGGCTTGCACCATGGGGGCCGAAGCGTACCAGGCCCGAGTCTTCCAGTTCGCGGACCTGTGGCCAGTCCATTGCCTGGGGCACGGACTCCGGCGGGCATGCATCGGTGAGGTGCTGCAGGGCAGCGTGGCTAAGGTATTTGAGGCTTTCGAGATAACCGGCCAGGACTTGGCTGCGCAGGTGCTGGTGGTTGGCCGCGAAATAGCCGGTGGGCAATGGATGGCCGAGCGCGTGCAATTGCCCGGCCAGGCGACGGCGGGCGGATTCGCCGTGGCTGCCCCACAAGGTTTCGCCGATGCTCTCCCACCAAAAGCGCTGGCTGCTGCCGATGTAGTCGGTGGAAAGAAAGATGCTCGCCGGTACGCCATGGCGGCGCAGCAGGGGGAACGCGTTGAGCGCATTGTCGCGCCAACCGTCATCGAAGGTCAGAGCCAGCTTGGGGCGAAGGCCCGTCTCGCCCTCGCGCCCGAGCAACGCCATCAGGCTCACACACTCGAAATGCCGTTTCAGCCAGCGCAGCAGCCTGTCCAGCGCCTGCATGCCGACGCACAATTCATTGCGATGCGGTAACGCTGCGCTGGCATCGTCGGGCAACACGCGATGGAGCATCAGGATCGTACCGCTCTCGCGCAACTGGGCGCGGTGGCTCGGTGATCTGAGGTACAGCCAACCACGGGCCTGCTTGAGAGGAGTCTTGATCGACATGGGCCTGGCTCATCGGTTCTGATCGGGATTCCATTGGGTGTAGCGTTGCCCGCGCAGGTATTGCCACAGCCCGACGGTCATGCCGGCCAAGGTGACCAGGGCGAACGCGGCCAGCCGGAATGGCCTGGGCAGGCGGCGGCGACGATCGAACAAGCCCACGACGGCAATGGCATAGCCACAGAGCTGGAGGGCGAGGGCGATTCGATAGGGCCCGGGTTCGATTGCCAGCCAGAGGTTGGCGAGCAGCAGGGGCAACAGCAAGACCGGCGCAAGCCGGCGGATCAGCTTGTGGCTGAGCAAGGCGATGGCATACAGCCCATGGCGCAACGGATTGAGCAGATCTCGCCGGGCCGCCAGGCTCAGCAGGCCGCCAACCGTTACCCGCTGGCGCCTGCGGAACTGTTTGTTGGCCTCGTCTACACCCTGGTCCAGCACCACGGCTTCCGGCACGTAGACGATTCGCTTGCCTGCCGCGGGTGCGCAGGTGCTGATGAAAAAGTCGTCGTTGACCTGGGCGGGAATCGCCTGATACAGCTCCCGTCGCAGGGCGAGCAAGGCGCCGTCAGCCGAAACCATGCACCCGGTCCGGTTTTCAAGGTTGCGCACCCAGGCCTCGTAATGGCGGTACAGGCTATCGCCCACGCTCAAGCCTTTGCCGGGGCGGGGAATGATCATATGGCCTGCCGTCGCACCGACGGTCGGATCGCTGAATGGGGCCAGAAGCAGGCCGAGTGTATCGTCCGCCCACTGGTTGTCTGCATCAGTGAATACCAGGATCTCGCCACGGCAGACACTTACGGCGTGGTTCAATGCCCCCTGCTTGCCCAGGCGAGGGAGGTCCAGTACACGCACGCAGGGGCCGGGTACGGCCCGGGCCAGCTCGACGGTGCGGTCCGTGGAGCCGTCGCTGGCGACCACTACCTGCAGTTCGGCTGCTGGATAGTGCTGGCGCAACACGCTGGCAAGCTTCTGCTGAATATGCCGTTGTTCGTTGTGCGCGGCGATCACCACGCTGACACGCAACGCAGGCAGAGGGGGATAGCGACGCTGTGGGAACAGCGGTGCAGCCAGGGCCAGCAGCAATGGGTAGCCAAGCCAGGCGTAGACCGGCAAGGCCAGGCAAGACCAGAAGATGACCTCAGCCACGGGCGGGCCTCCTTGTCTGAAGGTTGAACAGACTCAGGGCCAGGGCACCTCCCGCCAGGTGCAGGCGGATCCAGTGCAGGCCCCACAATTGCAGCAACAACAGCGAGTCTCCTTGCCTGAAGCCCTGGCGCAGGCTCAGGGCCAGGGCCGGCAGTGCGCCGAGCGCCAGCAATAGCAGGGCCTGGGAGGGGTGCCCCGCTCCGAGGGCCAGCAGGCTCGATCCATCCACCACCCACAAGGCCAGCGAAGACAGCGGAAAGCGCAGCAGACGCAGGTTTGGCCCATGCTGACGCAACAGTTGCAGATGGCTGCCTTGGCGCCACAATTCCTTGCGCAGCCACTCGCTCCAACTGTGTTCATAACCCCAATGCAGCACGCTCGGTTGCCTGGCCATCCGCAAGCGTGCACCTGCCTGTCGCAGGCGCAGCGTGAAGTCCCTGTCTTCGCCGGTTCGCAGCTGTTCGTCAAAACCGCCGACCCGTTCGTGCCAGCTTCGCAGCATCAGCAGGTTGGGCGCCGGCAGCCAGTTTCTGTCACGCAGGTGGTCATTGGCAGGCAGAGTGCGGCGTTGCCAGGCGCGGGCGTACCAGGGGGCCTTGCCTGGGGCGACGCAGCTCAGGGCCAGCACGTCGCCTTCCCCGTCGCGATACAACGCCATCAGTACCGTGAGCCAGTTTTGCGGCACTTCGATGTCGGCATCGAGAAATGCCAGCCAGTCCCCTTGGCTGGCCTCGGCCCCGCGGTTGCGCAAAGCACCGATGGTCACACCCGGAACGACCAGCACCTTGGCGCCCAGGCGTTGCGCGATAGCTGCACCACCGTCGCTGGAGCCGTTGTCCACGACAATCAACTCATGTGCCAGGCCACTGAATCGGGCTGCTCGCGCGACGGCCTGCAGGGTCCGTTCGATGTGCCGGGCTTCGTTGAACATCGGCACGATGATGCTGACCTTGGTCATCGTTCGGCCTCCACCCAGTCTCCCTGCTCGGCCTGGCGCACCAGCACGCTCGAGAGGCCCAGCATCATCCAAAGGAACTTGTGGCTCGGGGCACTGAGAAACATCAGGAACATCCCGATCGCCAGCATGCTCACGGTCAGGTGCGTCATCAGGTCGGCTCTGTCGAGGTTGCCCGAGCGGCGCCAGGCCGCGCGTGCCCTCCAGAGGTTGTGCAGGGCCAGCACGATCATGCCGATGAAGAGCAGAACGGCGGGTATGCCGACCTCCGTGACCAGTTCGAGATAGGTATTGTGGGCGCGCCGGTAGAGATCGGTGGTCTTGGCCTTGACGGGGGCGAAGGCCTTGGCGAAGCCCGTACTTGCATAATGCAGCGGGAAGGTGCCAGGCCCGGTACCGAGCAAGGGGTTCTGGCTGATCATCGTTTTGCCTACGACCAGGTAGGAGGCACGTCGCCCAAGCGATTCGTCCTGATGCGCATTGACGCCGGCCTTGAGCTGCGCCAGCGACTGGATGCGTTCGACATACCCCTTGGGCATGACCACTGCACCCAGGGGCAGAACAATGGCAAGGCCCAGCATGGCAAAGCCCAAGTGACGAGGCCGGATAGCCGACAGTCGTTCACGGTAGTTGTGCAGCAGGATGGCGAGGCTGATCAACAGGACGACCAGGCCGGAGCGAGACTCGGTCTTGGTCATACCGGCCAGCAGCAGCAGGCAGGCTGCGCCCCACAACAGTCTGGTCGGCCAGCGCCGCGCCTGGATCGCCAGCCACAAGGCCAGCGGGACTGCAATGCTGATCAACAGAGCGAAGGCGTTGGGGTCGAGCATGGCTGAGGCCCGTCCCTGCTCCTGGTACCGGGTGGAGAAGATCGCGAACAAACACGTGATGCAGACGCTGACCGTGATCAACCGGGCCCAGGTCGCCAGGTGAAGGTCGCGGCCCAACAGCAGCGTGATGACGAACACCACCAGCCCCACCAGCAGTTCGCGCAGGTAACCCAGCGATAGCGCCTGGTCCTCGCTGGTCCAGAGGCTGAGCAGGCACAGGGCGAGGAAGGGCAGCAGCAGGCGCCAGTGGCTACTGCCCAGGCGTTCCATCGGCATCCTGCGCACGGCCAGTTGCAGCCCAAGTACCAGCACCAGGCCGATACCGACCAGTTTGGCCAGCGAGACCTGGCCGTCTTTGAGCAGGCCTTCCAGAGGCACCAGCGCGGCAATGGCGAGCAGCCCCCAGGCTGGTTTGCGGTAGAGCAGCAGGGCCGCCGCCAGGCCAACCACGCCAGCGGGTGCGAGATAAGGATAGGGACTGGCCAGCAAGCCCAGGCACAGCAGGGCCGTGATGCCCACCAGCGACAAGGGGATGATCATAGGGCAACCTCCTTGACGGCACCTTGGTATACCCGGTGCCAGTGTTGTGCCAGGGTGGGCAGGTGAAAACGCTCGCGCTGGACCTGTCGGGCTCGTGCTGCCAGCTCCTGCGCCTGGCCGGCATCGAGCATCAAGGCTTCCAGGTGCCGGGCGATTTCACTGGCTGCCAGGGGGGCGGCCAGCAGCCCGCTGCGGCCATGTTCGATGACATCCGGAATCCCGCCCACGGCGAACGCGACCACGGGTACGCCGGCCTGCATCGCTTCGAGCAGGATCATGGGCGTGCCTTCGGTGCGGGAGCTGATTACCAGAGCGTCCAGGCGCGCCATCCAGTGGGCCATGTCGCGCTGGTAGCCGGGCAGCGTGATGCGCACACCAAGGCCGGCCGCATCGATGCGTGCCTGCAGTGCCGCGCGATCTGGCCCTTCGCCCAGCAACACGGCATCGACATGGCGGTGCTGCAGGCACAGGGGCACCAGTGCGTCGAGAAACAGGTCCGGGCCTTTTTCGCCCGAGAGGCGCCCCACATAACCGACCCGCCAGCGATCGGTGGCATGCCGCGCGGGCAGGGCGCGACACTCGGGCAGCCCATTGGGAATCACATCCAGCTTGGCGTCAGGGACACCCGCCTTGCGATGGATAGAGGCGATGCTTCGGGCCACGCACACCACTCGCCTGACCGTTGGGGTACGACACAGCTGAAGGCTCAACCAGGTATAGAGGCGTTGTTTGCGGCTGCGCGGCGTGAACCCGTGTTGGGTGCATACAAGTGGCAGGTCCCACAGCAAGGCGCCATACCAGCCATAGAGTTGGCCCTTGAAATTGTGGGTGTTGAGCAAGGGCCGCTCGCTGCGTTGCCTGCCCAGGTAGCGCAGCAGCGCGCCAAGCCCCCGGCACGCCACGCACTCGATATCGGCCGCCTGGAACCGTTCGATCAGCTCGGCCGGGCCATCGAGGAACAGCACTCGATGTCGGCCGGGGGTCGCCAGACAGTGGTCCAGAAGCATGCGCTCGGCGCCGTAGAACCCTCCACTGCTGAGCAAGTGGAGGATCACGGGCGCTTGTGTAGGCATGACGGCGTTCAATTGCGCACCCAATGGACGAGCCGTGGCAGCGTCCACGTCCGGTGCGGGTTGGGCAAGGCCGGGGTCTGGTCGTTGATCACCAGCAGCACGGGCAGGTCAAGCTCATGGCCGATCTGGGCCGGGTGCTTGAACCGGTGGTCGAAGAACTCTTTGACATAGACCATGGCGATTGCCAGCAGCAGGCCGGTGAGCATGCCCAGTGGAATGATCAGGCCAGGCTTGGGGAACGCAGGTGCGGAGGGTTCATAGGGCGCGCTGAGGATCCTGGCGTTGGACTGGCTGCCATCGAACAGGCCTTGGCCTCGGCTTTCCTCGTAGCGCTGGGCGTAGGTCGAAAACGCCTTGTGCAGGGCATCGATCTCGGTATCCAGCTGCCGAGTCTTGCTCTGGGTCTCCCGCAACTGGTCGATGCGCTCCTTGTATTGGGCGATGCGTTGCGTCTTCTGTTCGATGATTTGCGCGCTCACCGCCAGATCCTGGCGGCGCTCACGGATCCGGTTCTCGACGATCTTGAGGAACTGCGAGCGCAACTGCGCGATCTGCTGACGGGCCAGTTGCATCTGCTCCGCGCCTGGCTGGAACACCATGGCATCGGCGTTGTAACGGGCCAGCAGGATGGTCAGCTGTTCTCCGATCTGCTTGATCTCCCGATCCTCGAACGCGACATTGTCGACCGTGGTGGTGAAGGCGTATGGGAAGGCATAGTCGGCCATTCGAGCCTTGCCGGCCGAAGCCAGGCTCTGCTCGAGATAGTCCAGCCATCGACGGTTCTGCAGTTGCCGGTCGCGTTGCAGGTTCAACGCTTCCTCCTCGGTGTTGATCGCATTGAGGCGGAAGGTGATCTCTTCCTTGGGGTCGGAGGAGCCGGCGGCGGACAACAGCGCCATGCGCTGGCTTTCCAGGTCACCCAGGCGAGTCTGGTAATGCAGTTTCTTCTGCTGGTAGAAGGTCTCCGGCAGCTCGTTGGACTGCAGGTCCTGGCGGTTCTTCAGGTAGTTGTCGAGCAGTTTTGCGACGAACAAGGTGCCCAGCTTCGGGTCTTCGGCGCTGTACAGGATCGAAATGACGTTGGAGCCGGGCAGGGTTTCGACTTCCAGGTCCTTGATGGCCTGGTCGGTGAGGATATCGAGTACGGTATCGCGTGGTTGCGCCTCCGGCTGGGAGAACCAGCGACGCAGCGGTTCGACGAGCGCCTTGTCCAGCGGAGCGAACACAGTGCGTTGCAGCAGGCCCGGCTCGGTCGCGTAATGGCCTTGCTGGCGCAGTTGGTCGATGGTTTCGCGAATCAACGCAGGCGAACGCAGGATATTGCTCTCGGTCTCCATGTCGGCCAGTGACGGCGGGATGAACTGGTCGGCCTCCTGCGCCAATGCCGAATTGGTATCGCTCTGCGACAGCTTCTTCGACTGGACGATGACTTCGGCAGTGATGTCGTAGCGCTGAGTCAGCACCAGCGGTATCAGCACGGCGGCCAGAGCGAAGAGCAGGAACACCCGTTTCACCAGCCGGCGGTTGGCGAAGAAGATGCGAAAGAACTCATGGATATAGTTCTCTTTCGGTTGCGTGGTCATGCTGGTGGCTCCTGTCAGTCGCTGCTTTCTTTGTTGTCGACGCGGTAGCTGAAACTGAAACCGAAGCCCTGGAACAGGACCACATCGGCCAACTGCCGGGACAGCTCCGCGGCGCTGGCCAGGGTGGTCTTGGGCACGTAGAGCATGTCTTCCGGCTGCAGGTAGGCCAGGGCCTGGGTGCCGCCGGAAAGCGCCTTGTCCACGTCGTAGTTCACGGCATGTACGGTGTTGCCTTCGCGACGCATGATCACGACCGAGCCGAGCTTGGCTTTGAGGGTAGGGCCGCGGGCGAGGGTCAGAGCCTCCAGCACCGAGACCGGGCGGCGGATCTGGAAGGCGCCGGGTTGGCCGACTTCGCCGAGCACGTAGATTTCATTGGCGGCGGTGGACTTGAGCAGCACGTCCACCGTCATGCGTCCAGGCAGGCTGGCATAGCGCTCATTGAGATAGTCGCGCAGCTGGTTGACGGTCATGCCTTGCAAAGGGATGGAGCCGATCTCCGGAAACGTCGCACGTCCGTCGTTGCCTACGGTGATCTCCCGGCTCATGCCGGTCGAGGGGTGGGCCAGTGCGTTCTTGAGGTTGACTTCATCGGTCATGGGGCTGACGACCCGCACGGTGACCTGGTCGCGGTTGGGCTTGAACACCCGCTTGTCGTTGTAGGCCTGACGGATCGCGCTCTCGGCCTCGGCGGTGGTCATGCCTTCGACGCGCACCGCCGAGTTGGTGCTCGGAAGCGTGATGGTGCCGTCTGGCTGCACCAACTGGTTGCCATTGAGGCCGCTGGCAGCCATGAAGGTAAGGTCCAACGTGTCGCCGGACTGGATACGGTACATACCGGACGACCGATTGCTGACGTGGAAGATGACGTCCAGCACGTCCTGCGGTCGCAATACCTGCTCGCGGCGGGCGACTTCAGTGGCCTGGCTTTCGGCGGGTGGGGCCGTCATGATCTGTACCGGCATCTCGCGGTTCTGCTGGTTGGCGCAGCCAGCCAGGGCGAGCAGGCACAAGGCTATCGATGGATATCTCATGGCATTCATCCTGTGCGGCCTCTCAGAGGTTGTCGTACAGCCACTTGGGCATGTAGTACTTGCGCTTGTTGAATACGCTGCCGATCAGGCGGCCTCCGGCCTGGGCCAGGCGTTGCGCGGCAGCCTGGGCAACTTCCCAGCGGGTTTGCTCGGCGCAGACGACCAGGATCACCCCATCAACCAATGGGGCGATCGCCAGGCTGTCGGCGCTGGCATACACCGCTTCGCCATCGATGACTACGAAGCGGTAGTGAGCGCCCAGGTGGCGCAGCAGCGTGCGCAGGCTTTCGGGGTCGAAGTGCTCACGGTCGCGCTTCCAGGTCCCGGCAGGGAGGATGTCGAACGGATGTTCGGACAGTCGCACCACGCAGTCCTGGGCCAGGGGCGGGGTCTGCTGGTCGTACAGCAGGTCGGTGTAGCCGCGCAGCTTGCCCATGCCCAGTTGCTGGCTGAGGCTGTTGGCGCCTGGGCTGGCATCGATCAGCAGCACATTGCCGGTGGTCATGGCTGCCAATTGCCCGGCGAAGGCCAAGGCACTGGTACTGGTGCCGGTACCGGCGTTGGCCGCAGTCAGCAGCAGCGTTCGCTGCTCGAGGTCCAGTACCGTGGCGGTCAGGTTGGTCTCGCTAGCAGGGGCGATACTCAGGCTTCTCGAAGTGGAACCGTCCATCTCAACTTGCTCCATGGCCAGTGAACACTTTGAACGGTGTCTTGAAGAGGATCTTCAGATCCAGCAACAGGCTCTGTTCGTTGATGTAGCTAAGGTCCAGCTCTACGCGTTGGTCGAAATCGATGTCGCTGCGTCCCGATATCTGCCACAAGCCTGTCATGCCGGGATAAATGGACAGCCTTGCCAGGTGGTTGTCCTTGTAGCGGTAGGCATTGAACGAGGTGGGGCGGGGGCCGACCAGGCGCATGTCGCCGGTGACCACATTGATGAGGTTGGGCAATTCGTCGAGGCTGCTGCGGCGCAGCCAGCGGCCGATCGGCGTGATGCGCGGGTCGTTGTCGATCTTGAAGTCGATGGAGTCGCTTCCGTGCTTGTTCAGGTGGCGTACGGAGTCCTTCAGGGCCTCGGCATCGGCGACCATGGTGCGGAACTTGAACATGCCGAAGCCCCTTCCCCGGTATCCGGTGCGCTTTTGCACGAAAAGCACCGGGCCAGGACCCGACCGCTTCACCAGGAGGGCAAGCACCAGCAGCACAGGCGCCAGGGCGGTCAGCAGCCCAAGGGCGGCCAGGCACGAGAACACCCGATTGGTCCGCGAAAGGTTCCATGGGCGCCCGCCAGCACGACCGGTGATCCAGCCTTTGCCTTGTACATGGATGGCAGTGTCGATGCGCTGGCGATGCAATGGGTCCAGGCGTTTGTCCTGATACAGGTTGTGCAATTGCGCTTCGCTGGGTTGGCCGGTCATAACACCCTCCGCTGCTGTAGCTGTTGGTCCTGCGGATGCGGTTTTCTGGTCCATGAGGGGTAGTGCGCGCGGAACCATTCGACGAAGCGTCCGAGCCCTTCATCCAGCGAGACCTGGGGAACGAAACCTGTGAGTTGCGCCAGCGCGCTGGCGTCGGCGCTGGTGGCGAGCACATCGCCTGGCTGCAAGGGATGCAGCTCGACCACTGCCTTGCGTTGCAGATGGCGCTCGAGCAAGGCGAGGTAGTCGAGCAGCGCCACCGGCTGCTGACCACCGATATTGAGTAGCCTCCAGGGCGCTGAGCTGGTGCCAGGGTCGGGTGCATCGGCCCGCCAGTCGGCGTTTGCCGTCGGCGCCCGCGGGATCAGCCTCACCAGGCCTTCGATGATGTCGTCGATATAGGTAAAGTCGCGTCGGTGCTGGCCATGGTTGAACAACTGGACCGGCTTGCCCTCGATGATCGAGCGGGCGAACTGCATCGGCGACATGTCCGGTCGCCCCCACGGCCCATAGACGGTAAAGAAACGCAAGCCACTGCAAGGAATGCCGAACAGGTGGCTGTAGCAATGGGCCATGGCCTCGTTGGCTTTCTTGGTTGCCGCATAGAGCGACAGCGGGTGGTCCACCGAATCCTCGACCCGATACGGTAGGCGCAGGCTTGCGCCATATACCGAGCTGGACGAGGCATAGAGCAGATGGTGTACCGGATGATGCCGACAGCCCTCGAGCACGTTGAGAAAACCGTTCAGGTTGCTGTCGATATAGGCCTGGGGGTTGCGCAGCGAGTAGCGCACACCTGCCTGGGCCGCCAAGTGCACGACGACCTGCGGACGCTCCTGGGCAAACAGGCTGGCCATGCCCTCCCGGTCGCACAGGTCCATGCAGCGCAGGTCGAAATCGCCTGCCTGGTCGCGGACCCATTGCACACGCGCGTGCTTGAGCGCCGGGTCGTAATAACTGTTGAAGTTGTCCAGCCCGAGCACCTGATGGCCATCGCGCAACAGGCGCAGGCACGTATGCGCGCCGATGAACCCGGCGGCGCCGGTCACCAGGACTTTCATGGTCGCCCTTCCTGGGCCGGGACGGTGCGCAGGCCGATGCCGCTGTAGTGCAGGCCATGGGCCGCGACTTGTTCGGGGTTGTACAGGTTACGGCCATCGATGATCACCCGGGTGCGCAACTTGGTGGCCAGCAGGGCGAAGTCCACCACGCGGAAGTTCTTCCACTCGGTGCAGATCACCAGGGCATCGGTGTCCTGCAGCGTGTCGTCGCGTGTGGCGCACAGGTGCAGGTCGTCCCGGTAGCCGTAGAGCCGTCGGCATTCGTCCATGGCCTCCGGATCATAGGCACGCACCTTGGCACCCTCGGCCCAGAGGGACTCCATCAGGTAGCGGCTGGGTGCCTCGCGCATGTCATCGGTGTTCGGCTTGAAGGCCAGGCCCCAGAGAGCGATGGACTTGCCTGCAAGGTCGCCGCCCAGATGCTGCTTGAGCTTGGCGAACAGGATCCGCCGCTGCCGGTCATTGACCTCGCTGACGCTCTGCAGCAGGCGCAGAGGCATGCCGCTGTGCTCGGCCGTATGAAGCAGTGCCTTGATGTCCTTGGGGAAACACGATCCCCCAAAGCCACAGCCTGGGTAGATGAAGTGGTAGCCGATGCGCGGGTCGGAGCCGATACCCTTGCGCACCGCTTCGATATCCGCGCCGAGCTGCTCGCTGAGGTTGGCCAGTTCATTCATGAAGCTGATGCGTGTGGCCAGCATGGCATTGGCAGCATACTTGGTCAGTTCGGCACTGCGATTGTCCATGAACATCAGTTTTTCGTGGTTGCGGCAGAAGGGGGCATAGAGCTCCGTGAGCTGCGCGCTCGCGACCTCGTCATGGGTGCCGACGATGATGCGATCCGGGCGCATGCAGTCGGCCAGGGCGCTGCCTTCCTTGAGAAACTCGGGATTCGAGACGACCCGTACCTGCAGTTGGCCTTTGCCCAAGCGCTGCAATTCTTCCCGGGCCACGCGCAAGACTTGGTCGGCGGTCCCCACGGGAACCGTCGACTTGACGATCAGGGTGCGGTCGCTGGTCATCAGCATGGCGATCTGCCGGGTAACATCGAGTACATGGGTCAAGTCGGCAGAGCCGTCCTCGTCGGGCGGCGTGCCGACGGCGATGAAGATCAGCTCTGCATGGGCGACCGCATCGCTGGCCTGGGTGCTGAACAACAGCCGTCCTTGCTCGATGTTATCTTCAAGCAGGGCCGAGAGGCCGGGCTCGCTGATCGGGGGCACCCCTTGGCGGAGCTGATCGATCTTGTGCGCGTCGATATCGACGCACAGCACCCGATGACCGACATCCGCCAGGGCCGCGGCTTGTACCAGCCCGACGTAGCCAATGCCAAATACACTCACGTCCATGCCTGGCGCCTCGTGTGATCAGTAAGGAAGATGAAACAGGTGTGAAAGGGTATAGCGCAGCTGTCCGGCTTTGCGTCAAACGGATGGCACTAGCGCGTCCACTTAGCACATGTAATTGCGCGGCTAATTGCCATCAAGTCGTTCTCGATCCGAGAGTTAGCGCGTAAAGCTAGTGGTTTTTCGTTGCTGGAAGAATCCGATAAACGGCTGCATGTGGCGAAATACGTAGTCTCCAGCTAATAGATTCGTTTATGAAGACGCCTGCGGAGTGCCAAATTCAAGTGGGCGTCGATGCGTCATTATGTTGACGATTCGGGCTTGTGAAATGCGGTCCAGCTGCTACGGTTTGAGAAACACACGAAGGCGAGGCACGTGATGCGTGGGTGGATGAAGGCAGGCTTGCTGATCGCATATCTGGCAAGTTTTCATGAAAGCTATCGCGAACGCATCGAGGCATTGGGCTCGGGCCTGACCCTGGGCCTGTACCTGGGGCTATGGGTGGCGCTGGTCGCGGCCTTGCTGGCGTGCGCCTGGGTCCGTTCGGACAGGTTGCGCAGGACATGGGCGGTGGCCTTTGCGGCCAGTGCCGCATTCTTCGACGCCTATGCCGGCATCACCCATGCCTACCTGACCTACAGTGCCTTCGTCTCGCTGATCTATTCAGGCGGGTTCGTCCAGGAAGCGTTTGTCCAGTTTCATCAAGTGATCCTGGCTGCCGTGGGCCGTTCGCTGTTGGTACTGGCTGGTATCGGCCTGCGCCCGGGGCCGTGGCCACGCGTGCCGCGGCTATTGCCGGCGATCGCGCCGGTGCTGGGGTTGTGTGTGCTGACGGGCATTTTGTTCATGCGTGCGGGCGAAGGCGCTCGCGGCCTGCCGGTGATGTATACGCCACTGGCTTACCTGGGGCTGTTCGGCTATGAGTCGTTGGTCGATGGCGTCGGCCCTCGCCAGCCCGTTCGCCTTGATCGGTCCGGGCCGCCGATGGCCAGAAAGGTGGTACTGATCGTCGATGAAAGCGTCGCGGGCAATTACCTGGATGTGAACACGCCGGCCGGGATCACTAGCCATCTGGCCTCGCCGCAACCCGGTGTCGATATTCATGATTTCGGGTATGCCGCATCCATTGCCAACTGCAGTGCCGAGACCAACGTGACGTTGCGCTACGGTGGCACCCGAGCGGACTACCTGAGGATCAACTCGACGCAACCATCGATCTGGCAGTACGCCAAGGCAGCTGGAATGAGCACGGTCTACATTGATGCCCAACGTACGGGTGGTTATCTGCAGAACCTGATGACTGCAAAGGAAAAACAGGATATCGACCGGTTCATCCAGTTCGATGTTACCGCCGTGCTACAGCGGGACATGGCTGCGCTGCAAGCCCTGACGACCCAGCTCGCCGAGCCGACGTCACAGTTCATCATGATCAACAAGGTTGGTGCGCACTTTCCGGTCAATGACAAGTACCCGGACGCATACATGACGTACCGGCCTGTGCTGCCGCGTGGGCGTTTCACCGATGTGGCCGACACAGGCGAGCGTGAAGGTTTCGACGGACGCCCCCAGGCCTGGGTGCTCTACCGAAACAGCTACCGGAACACGCTGTCCTGGAACGTGGGCGAATTCTTCCGGCGCATGTTCGCGTCCGCAGACTTGTTGGGCCAAGCCGTGGTGATCTATACCTCCGATCACGGTCAGGACCTGCATGAGCGCGGTAACCCGGGCCTGAATACCCATTGCGGCAGCGACCCAGTCGCCGAGGAAGGGCTGGTTCCCCTGGTGCTGATCCAAGGCCGGCAGGTCGAATCACTCGATTGGCAAGCCCATATGGCGCAAAACCATGACGCTTCCAGCCACTACAACATTTTTCCGACATTGCTGCGCCTGATGGGATATGACGCAGACGCGGTGACGTCGATATACGGTCGATCATTGGACATGCCGACCCATGATCCCTTCACCTTCAATGCACGTTTCAACGCGCGGCTGGGGGCCAGGCCGGATTTCCGGCACATCGACCTAGGTCAGATCATGACACCTGACAAGGCGGTCGACATGGCCAGTACGACGACGCCCTGATGCCTATCGTGCCTTGGGCGCGCCTACACAGCGGGCAGGGGCGTATGCAACGCCCGGAACGCCTGCGCTTCTTCCACCAGCCAGTCATGCACCGCGCGGGCCCCCGGCTGGCTCAGGCCTCCGGGTGGGTAATGCAGCATGTAGCGCTTATGGTTGGCGATCGGCACGCCGAAAGGCACGATCAACGTGCCACGCTCCAGCTCGTCATTGAGCAGGGTACGCCGGGCGATGGCCACGCCCACACCGGCGATGGCCGCCTCGATGGTCAGGTGGTTGCGGTTGAAGGTGTGGCCGCGACGCACGTCCAGGCTGCCGGCACCGATGCCTTCGAGGTAGAACTCCCACTCGGCGTATTCCGAACTGCCACGCCAGGCGGTGATGTCGTGCAACAGCGGGTAGTGCACCAGGTCGGCCGGGCCGTGCAGGGGCGGGCGACCACGCAGCAAGGCCGGCGAGCACACCGGGAACACCTGCTCGTCCAGCAGCGGCGTGGAGAGCATGCCGGGGTAGCTGCCGTCATTGAGGTCGATGGCCAGGTCGAAGTCGTCCGGGTCCAGGGCTTGGTTGCTGTCCTCGGCCACCAGGCGCAGCTCGATGTCCGGGTAGCGTTGTTGGAAGCGTGGCAGGCGCGGCGTCAGCCATTTGGCCAGGAACGAGGGGATCGAACGCAGGCGTAGGGTGCCACGGATCTCGCCAGCATCCAGGCGCAGCAGTTCGGCCTCGATGCTGCCATAGGCCTCGGCCACGGTCTGCGCCAGGCGCTGGCCCTCGGCGCTCAGCTCCACCCCGCGGGCCCGGCGCAGGAACAGGCGATAGCCCAGGCGCTCTTCGAGCTGGCGCATCTGCTGACTGACCGCGCCCGGGGTGATGTGCAGCTCCTCGGCGCAGCGGGTGAACGACAGGTGCCGCGCCGCACAGGAAAACACGTTCAGCCAGACGAACATCTGGCCATTGAGTTGACGCCTCATGGTTTAGTACCGCTAAAGCCTTGCTTAGGAATTTTCGTTGGTCATTGCCAAAGATGCACGGCAGTATCGCGCAACTTCGCAATACCGTTCAATTTTTCCGGAGGAGCGGGCAGCAGCCATACAAGCTGTCAAGCTCAGGCATTAGCATGGCTATCAGTGTTTTCGATCTCTTCAAAATCGGCATCGGCCCGTCCAGTTCCCACACCGTAGGCCCGATGCGCGCGGCGGCAACCTTCGCCCAGACCCTGCGCGAGCGTGGTCTGTTGGCGCGGGTAGCCCGCGTCGAGGTGCGCCTGTACGGCTCGCTGTCGGCCACCGGCGTTGGTCACGCCACTGACCGCGCGTGCCTGCTGGGCCTGATGGGCCAGTGGCCGGACCGCATCGACCCGCACAGCATCGAGCCGCGTATAGCCCAGCTGATGCAGGAGCGTTGCCTGCTGCTCGATGGCAGCCACCCGCTGGCCTTCGAGTATGCCCGTGACATGTTGCTGCTCGACGAGAGTCTGCCGTATCACCCCAATGCCATGACCCTGGAAGCGATGGACGGGCAAGGCAGCCTGTTCAGCCAGACCTACTACTCCATCGGCGGCGGTTTCATCGTCGAACAGGGCGAGATCGATGCACCGAAGGACGATGCCGCCCAGGTCAGCCTGCCCTACGAGTTCGGCAGCGGTGCCGAGCTGCTGGCCCTGTGCAAGGCCCACCGGCTGAGCGTCAGCCAACTGATGATGGCCAACGAATGCGCCTGGCGGCCCGAGGCCGAGGTGCGCGCGGGGTTGCTGAAGATCTGGGGGGCCATGAAGGATTGCGTCGATAACGGCCTGCGCAACGAGGGCATCCTGCCGGGTGGCCTGCAGGTCAAGCGCCGCGCGGCCAAGCTGCACCGCAGCCTGCAGGAGCTGGGCAAGCCGAACGTGATCGGTTCGACCTTGAGCGCCATGGAATGGGTGAACCTGTTCGCCCTGGCGGTCAACGAAGAGAACGCCGCCGGTGGGCGCATGGTCACCGCGCCCACCAATGGTGCGGCGGGGATCATCCCGGCGGTGCTGCACTACTACATGAAATTCAACCCCAGCGCCTGCGACGACGATGTGGTCGCCTTCCTGCTGGCCGCCGCAGCGGTGGGCATCCTGTGCAAGAAGAACGCCTCCATTTCCGGTGCCGAGGTCGGCTGCCAGGGCGAGGTCGGCTCGGCCTGCTCGATGGCGGCGGCCGGCCTTGCCGAAGTACTCGGCGCCACGCCGCCGCAGTTGGAGAATGCCGCCGAAATCGCCCTGGAACACAACCTGGGCCTGACCTGCGACCCGGTCGGTGGCCTGGTGCAGGTGCCCTGCATCGAGCGCAACGCCATTGCCGCGGTCAAGGCGATCAATGCCGTGCAGATGGCCTTGCGCGGCGATGGTGAACATTTCATCTCCCTGGACCGGGTGATCCGCACCATGCGCGACACCGGCGCGGACATGCACGCGAACTACAAGGAGACCTCCCGCGGCGGCCTGGCCGTGGCCTTCGTGGAGTGCTGAGCCATCGAAACAATGCAACACCCGCTGTACCGAGCAACAAAAACAACTACAAGGCGATACCCATGACTGATGTACAAAACACCACGAGCATTCGTGCGGATTCGGCCGCCCCGGTTTCGACCGAGGGCACGACCAGCTGGAACCGGCACGACACCACTTGGGCCCTGGGGCTGTATGGCACGGCGATCGGGGCGGGGACCTTGTTCCTGCCGATCAATGCCGGCGTGGGAGGCTTCTGGCCGTTGCTGATCCTGGCCGTGCTGGCCTTCCCCATGACCTTCTACGCGCACCGGGCGTTGACCCGCTTCGTGCTGTCCGGCCGCAAAGGCGGCAGCGAGGACATCACCGAAGTGGTGGAAGAGCATTTCGGCACAGGTGCCGGCAAGCTCATCACGTTGCTGTACTTCTTCGCCATCTTCCCCATCCTGCTGGTCTACAGCGTGGCCCTGACCAACACCCTCACCAGCTTCCTGGAGCACCAACTGCAGATGACCGCTCCGCCGCGGGCGCTGTTGTCGCTGTTGCTGATCCTGGGCTTGATGGTCGTGGTGCGCTGCGGCCAGCAGATCATCGTCAAGACCATGAGCGTACTGGTCTATCCCTTCGTCGCCTCCTTGCTGCTGCTCGCCCTGAGCCTGATTCCCAACTGGAACGGCGCTTTCTTCGCCCAGGCCAATGAAGGGCTGGACGCATCGAAGCTGCTGCTGACCCTGTGGTTGGCGATACCGGTGATGGTGTTCTCGTTCAACCACTCGCCGATCATCTCGGCCTTCGCCGTGGACCAGAAGCACCGCTACGGTGCCGATGCCGACCGCAAGAGCGGCCGTACCCTGGCCACCGCCCACCTGATGATGGTGGTGACGGTGATGTTCTTCTGCTTCAGCTGCGTGCTGGCCTTGAGCCCGGGCGACCTGGCGGCGGCCAAGGCGCAGAACATCTCGATCCTGTCGTACCTGGCCAACCACTTCCAGACCCCGGTGATCGCCTTCGTCGCCCCGCTGATCGCCCTGGTGGCGATCACCAAGTCGTTCCTGGGCCATTACATCGGTGCCAGCGAAGGCTTCCAGGGCATGATCATCAAGAGCCTGCGCGGGCGCGGCAAGGCCTGGCCGGCCAAGCGCCTGGAGCGGGTGACGGCGTTATTCATGGTGCTGGCCTGCTGGTTGGTCGCGACGCTCAACCCGAGCATCCTCGGCCTGATCGAAAGCCTGGGCGGGCCGGTGATCGCCTGCCTGCTGTTCCTGATGCCGATGTATGCCGTGCACAAGGTGCCGAGCCTGCGCCAGTACTCGGGCAGGCTGTCGAACCTGTTCGTGGTGTTGGTAGGGCTGATCACCTTGTCGGCGATCGTCTATTCCTTCGTGGCTTGAGTGGGCGGGCAGGGCTGCTTCGCAGCCCTGTCGCCCCTGGCTCACTTGAGCAGCACACGCCGCTTGGTCAGCTCACCGTCATCGCCACCCGGCCAATGCAGCTCCACCAATACCTCCGTCTGGGTGCCGTCGAGCGACGGGCGGACCTGGAGCATGGCGAAATTCTTCGAGCCGGCCATGGCGTACCAGCGCTCGCAGACAATGTCGTTGATTCCGGGCATGCTGCCGCCTGCACTGATCGCCAGCTTCAGCACGCCTGGCGCCGGCATCCGGGAAATGGCGCTGGAGGTGACCTGGAACACCTTGGCGGTCGGGTAGCGCTTGTGCAGCAGGCGGAACACCGCGGCGCAATGCACGTCGCCACTGAGGAACACCACCGGTTTGCCACTGCCGCCCAGGGTCGCGAACACCTGGTCGAGCAGGTGCTTGCGCTCGGCCTGGTTGGTCTTGTGGTCCCATTCGTCCATGCAGTCGTCCTTGAACGAGCCGATGTCGGCGTAGTTGGTCACGGCATTGCGCCAATGCATGACCGGTACTGGCGATACCACGAACACCGCATCGGCAGCCTCGACCGCCGGGCTTTTCAGCCAGCTTGCGAAGCGCTTCATCTGCGCGCTGCCCAGCAGCTTGTACGGGTCGTCTGCCTCGACGTCGTGATGACCGCGCATGTCCAGTACATAGAAGGCCGAACGGCCCTGCTCGAAGGCGTAGTCCCACTGGCAGGCGTCGGGGTCGTTCAGGTCGATCGGCGTTGGCGGGTTGTGGCTGTGCTGGTACTCGTAGTACACCCGGCAGGCGGCACGCCACATCAGGTCGACGAGCATCTGGTTGGTCGCGGTGTGGTTACTGCTCTCGAACAGTAGGGCGATGCGCTTGCGCCGCTCGGCATTGGTCAACGAGCCCCAGCCGTCCATGATCTCGTGGTCGTCCCAGATCATGTACTGAGGCAGACGCTCGTAGATTTCCCGCTGGCTGGGCACATTCCAGTAGACCCGGTAGAACCAGCGGTAGAGGTTGCACAGGTAGCGCTCGATGCCGGGCTTGTCGTAGCCCTTGCCTTGCTTGTAGGCCTGCAGCAGTTCGTCCTTGTTGTCCTTTAGCCATTCCCAGATGTCCAGGAAACCGTTCTTCTTGTTGGTGTCCACGTACACCTGGTCGCCACCGCCGATGACGAAGGTGGCGCGCTGATCGGCCAGTTGCTGGTGCATCAGGGGCCAGGCTCCGGCGCTGCCGTCGGCGCTGATCGGATCGTGGCAGCTGTAGAAACCGAAGGTGAGGGTAGCAGGTGCCTGCGGCGGGGTGACGAAGAAGCGTGGGCGGTCGCCGCCGATCTCGGTGCGCCGGCCCACCTTGGCCGGGTCGCGTTCGTCGCTGATCAAGGCGTAGTAGTAGGTAGTGCCGGGTTTCAGCCCGTCGACATCGAACACCCCGGTCACGTCCGTCTCGAAGCTCAGCGTCTGGGCCTTGAGGTACACGGTCTTGATGCCCTGGCCCTTGAGGTACTGGGGCACGGGCAGGTCGCCCAGGCGAACCAGGTCGCCACGCAGTGGCTGGGCGCTCACCGCCAGGTACCAGGTCCCGGGGCGATACAGGCGTACCCACAGGCGAGTGCTGGTCGGTGTGGTGGCGCCGATCAGGGCGGCGCTGGAGAGTTTGGAATACTTGCTTTCGTTGGAGGTGGGGTCAAGCAGTGGCATGGGGCTCGTCCTGAGTGCGGATCACGGTCTACCGGCCATTAAAGACCGGGTTTGGCCGTTTCGCTTGCCCAGGGTGCCCCACGCCAGGGGCAGGGGCGTCAGCGGGCCTTGTCGCGCAGGGCGACGAAGCTGCGGCGCATGTCGCTGGCCCAGCCGTCGAGCACGGGCTTGACGTCCTCGAGGGTGAGCTTCTGGGTGTCGTTTTCCAGTTCCGTGCCGCTGCCCTTGCGCACCACCTGGGCCAGTACCTTCTGGTTGGCCCCATCCAGGAAGGCCGCTTCCACGGCGACCTTCACGTCCTGGTCGCGGCCGCCGGCAGCGGTGTTGACCGCCGCGATCACCAGCGCGATGGGGATTACCTCATAGGGCTTGAGGCCTTCGGTGCTGGTGGACACCGCCGTGATTGCCGGGCGTACCACGATGGTATTGGGCCCCGGAGCCTTGGCCAGGGTCAGCACGCTGCCCATCTCGCGGCGCATTGCCTCGTTGAAATAACGGGTGATCTGGCCTAGGGTCTGGGCCGAGATCACCTCGGTCGGTTGCGGCTTGGGGTAGAACTGGCTGGGTTCGATGAACACGTGGGTGTACTGGCTGGCCTTGACGTTCGGATCGATCCAGCGCATCACCGGCACGCCGGAGGCACTTTCCGCCGGCTGCAGGCGGCTGTAGTCCTTGAGGAAGCCGGAGTAGTCGCTGGGGTCGACGCGGTTGCTGGAGCAGGCGGCCAGCGCCAGCAGGGCGGCGCACAATAGGGTGACGCGGGGCAGTGCTTTCATGGGTTCGGCATCCTTGAGAGAGCGGCCAGAACAACGCTAGCAGGACATTGCGAGTTGGCCAGTGGCCATGTAGTTGAATAGCCATTCCTTGAACTGGCGAGCCGTTCGCCCCCATCTGCGAACGGGCCGTCGACATCAGCCCAACACCTCCCGCAGCCGATACCACAGCATCCCCAGGGCCAGCAGTGGCGAGCGCAGGGCCTTGCCGCCGGGGAAGGTCAGGTGCGGCACGGCGCTGAACACGTCGAGCCCATGGCTGTGGCCCACGGCGATGGACTCGGCCAGCAATCGTGCGGTCCAGTGGGTGACGTTCAGGCCATGGCCGGAGTAGCCCTGGGCGTAATAGACATTGGGGTGCTGGCTCAGCCGGCCGACCTGGGGAAAGCGGTTGGCGGTGATGCCGATCATCCCACCCCACTGGTAGTCGATGCGCACATCGCCCAGCTGCGGGAACACTTTGAGCACCTTGGGCCGCATGTAGGCGGCGATGTCCTTCGGATCGCGACCGGAATAGTGGCAGGCGCCGCCGAACAGCAGACGGCGGTCGGCGGTCAGGCGGTAGTAGTCAAGACCCACTTTCTGGTCGCACAGGGCCATGTTCTGCGGGATCAGCGCATGCGCCACGCGTTCGGGCAACGGCTCGGTGGCCACCACGTAGCTGCCGGCGGGCAGCACCTTGCCGCTCAGGCGCGGCTCCAGCTCATCCAAGTGAGCATTGCAGCCCAGCACCAGGCTCTGGACCCGGACCTTGCCGCGGGCACAGTGCAGGGTCACGGTAGGGCCATGTTCGATGCGCTGCACCGGGCTCTGCTCGAAGATCCGTACCCCCAGCTGCGCGGCGGCGCGGGCCTCGCCCTGGACCAGGTCCAACGGGTGCAGGTGGCCCGAGCCCATGTCCACCAGGCCGCCGGCGTACTGGTCGCTGGCGACCACCTCG
The DNA here is from genome assembly GCF_056856075.1 of Pseudomonas sp. FA-1. Taxonomy (NCBI): domain Bacteria; kingdom Pseudomonadati; phylum Pseudomonadota; class Gammaproteobacteria; order Pseudomonadales; family Pseudomonadaceae; genus Pseudomonas; species Pseudomonas sp. FA-1. Next base: position 173,014 of record NZ_JBWXTH010000009.1, on the reverse strand, counting down.
TGGATTCGCTCCGGGCCCACTAGGCGGGTCTCGTGGCGGTAGCCGAGCGCGGCCAGGTCGTCCTGTTCGTTCTTGAAGGCGGCGAACTGCGCCGAGGTGTTGGCCAGTTCGCAGAAGCCCCAGCGCAGGTCGCATTCGATGCCATAGCGGGCGATGCGCTCGGCGACCAGCTCGACCGAGTCGATGCCGGCCTGCTTGAGGTAGCGCACGCCGTCCTGGCCGACGTAGCGGGCAAAGCCGCTGACGTCGTGGCCGATTCCGCGGATCAGTTGCCCGCCGTTGCGCCCGCTGGCGCCCCAGCCGATGCGCCGGGCCTCCAGCAGGATCACCGAGAGCCCGCGCTCGGCCAGTTCAAGGGCGGTGTTGACGCCCGTCAGGCCGCCACCGACCACGCAGACATCGGCGCAAAGCTCGCCCTCGAGCGCGGGGTAGGGCGTGCTGTGGCGCGCCGTGGCGGCGTAGTAGGACGCGGTGTGTTGGGTAGTGTGCATGACGGGCTCGGCTCAACGGTTGGACTTGATATCGCTCCAGGAGCGGGTCATCAGGCGCATGATCTTCGGGCTCTGGGTGGTGGACACATAGAGCTTGTCCAGCACGGCCTGGGGCGGGTAGACCTCGGGGTTGTTCACCAGCGCCGTGTCCATGTGCGCCTGGGCGTCGGGGTTGGCATTGGCGTAGCCTACGGTGGCACTGACCTTGGCGATCACCTGCGGGTCGAGCAGGTAGTTGATGAAGGCCAGGGCCTGTTCCGGGTTGGCCGCGTCCTTGGGGATCGCCAGCAGGTCGAACCACAGGTTGCTGCCTTCCTTGGGAATGCTGTAGGCGATCTTCACGCCATTGCCGGCCTCTTCGGCGCGCTGGGCGGCCTGGAACACATCGCCGGAGTAACCGAAGGCCACGCAAATGTTGCCGTTAGCCAGGTCCGAAACGTACTTGGACGAATGGAAGTAGGTCACGTAGGGGCGTACCGCCATCAGCTTGGCCTTGGCCTTGGCGTAGTCGCCAGGGGTTTCGCTGCGCGGGTCCAGGCCCATGTAGTTGAGCACGGCGGGGAACAGCTCGTCGGGCGAGTCCATGAAGGCGACGCCGCACTGCTTGAGCTTTTCGAGGTTCTGCGGCTCGAACAGGACCGCCCAGGAGTCGACATGGTCGATGCCCAGTGCCGCCTTGACCTTGTCGACGTTGTAGCCGATGCCGTTGGTACCCCACAGGTAGGGCACAGCGTACTGGTTACCGGGGTCGTTCTGCTCCAGTTGCTTGAGCAACGTCGGGTCCAGGTGCTTCCAGTTCGGCAGCTTGGCGCGGTCGAGCGGCATGAAGGCGCCGGCCTTGGCCTGGCGGGCGAGGAAATGGTTGGAGGGCACCACCACGTCGTAGCCGGTGCGCCCGGCGAGCAGCTTGCCCTCCAGGGTTTCGTTGGAGTCGAACACGTCGTACACCACCTTGATGCCGGTGCTGGCCTGGAAGTCGGCCAAGGTGGTGCTGCCGATGTAGTCGGTCCAGTTGTAGACCTTGACCTCGGGCTGGGCCTGGGCGGCCGCGCCGAACAGCAGGGTGAGCGCGGCGGGAATCAGGGTTTGCAGATGACGCATGTCGACACCTCGTTTGGCTTTGTTGTTTACGGTGTTGTTTCGGAGCTGGCGGGCAAAGACCCCGTGGGAGCGGGTTCTCTGGCGAATAGGCCGCTTATCGACCCATGCCTTGGCGGGTAGACCCGCTCCCACAGGCGCCCCGAAGCTCAGACGCTCAGCAGCAGGAATTCACGCTCCCATGAGCTGATCACGCGCTTGAAGTTCTCGTGTTCGGCGCGCTTGACCGCCACGTAGCCCTGGACGAACTGCCGGCCCAGGTACTGGTGCAGGATCTGGCAGTCTTCCATGTGCTGCAGCGCATCCTCGATGGTGATCGGCAGGCGCAGGTTGCGCCGCTCATAGGCGCGGCCCTGTACCGGCGCGCTCGGCTCGATCCGCTCGACCATGCCCAGGTAGCCACACAACAGGCTCGCGGCGATCGCCAGGTACGGGTTGGCGTCGGCGCCGGGCAGGCGGTTCTCCACGCGCATGGCCTCGGGGCTGGAGGTCGGCACGCGCAGGCCGGCGGTGCGGTTTTCCTCGCCCCACTCGACGTTCACCGGTGCCGAGGTGTCCGGCAGGAAGCGGCGGAACGAGTTGACGTTCGGTGCGAACATCGGCAGCACCTTGGGGATGTATTTCTGCAGGCCGCCGATGTGGTACAGGAACAGCTCGCTCTTGCTGCCGTCGTCGTTGACGAAGATCGGCTTGCCGGTGGCAATGTCGACCACGCTCTGGTGCAGGTGCATGGCGCTGCCCGGTTCGTCGGTAATCGGCTTGGCCATGAAGGTGGCCGTGACGTTGTGCTTGAGCGCCGCCTCGCGCAGGGTGCGCTTGAACACGGTGATCTGGTCGGCCAGGTCCAGGGCGTCACCGTGGCGGAAGTTGATCTCCATCTGCGCCGGGCCGTCTTCGTGGATCAACGTGTCCAGGTCCAGGCCCTGGAGTTCGCACCAGTCGTAGACGTCTTCGAACAGCGGGTCGAATTCGTTGGCCGCATCGATGGAGAACGACTGCCGGCCGCTCTCGGCACGGCCCGAGCGCCCCAGCGGCACCTGCAGGGGCAGGTCCGGGTCTTCGCAGCGCTGGGTCAGATAGAACTCCATTTCCGGGGCCACGATCGGCTGCCAGCCTTTGTCGGCATACAGCTTGAGCACCTTCTTGAGCACGTTGCGTGGCGACAGCTCGATCGGGTTGCCATGCTTGTCGAAGGTGTCGTGGATGACGATGGCGGTGGGCTCGATCGCCCAGGGAATCTGGTACACCGCCGCAGGGTCGGGGCGGCAGACCATATCGATGTCGGCGGCATCGAGCAGGTCGTAGTAAATGTCGTCGTCGACATAGTCGCCGGTGACTGTCTGCAGCAGCACGCTTTCCGGCAGACGCATGCCGCGCTCATGGAGGAACTTGGCGGTAGGGGCGATCTTGCCGCGGGCAATGCCGGTCAGGTCGCTGATCACACATTCGACTTCGGTGATCCGGTGTTCTTTCAGCCAGGCGGACAGCTGATCGAAGGGGGCGTTCATACAGACCTCTTGGTTGGGTTTTGTGGGCGAGTCCGCGTTGGAATCTTCCCAGGCGACGCGCTGAGGTCTATCTTGGTCGCAGCCCCTCGGGGCGATCTATCCACTTTCTTCGCGAACAAATGCACCAAAAGAGTGCATAAGGGGCGAGCGCGTGACAACGGCCAATGCCTTGCAGGTCCAGGCTTTCCATACTCATGACGTGACCGAACAGGTGCGCGCCACCCCGGGGTGGCAGCAACAATACCGGCAGATGTCCCCCGGGCATTTCAACGGCCAGCTGCGTTGTCTGGGGCTCGATGGGGTGGAGGTTTACGAAGAGAGCCTGAACACGCGGGTCGAACAGTTCTTCCGCGCGCCGAGCGGGTCGTTGGCGTTCTGCTTCGACCGCAGCGACAACAGCCTCTACCTGCTCAACGAAGACAGCCGCAATATCTGGATCACCCCGGAGAACTACCAGGAAGTGGCGGTGGTCTTCGACCAGGCGTTCATGGTGCGCCATGGGTTGAACCTGGAGCGGCTGGACGGGTTGTTCATGGTGCCCCTCGGCAGTGGGCAGAACGCCTTGTTCGGCAGCTGGCTGAGCGCGACCCTCACGCGGCTGGGCGATGCCGATTACCCGCTGGAGGGCAAGGCGCTGGCCGAGCAACTGTTGGAAGACTGCCTGTTCATCCTCGACAACGCCTGCCAGCGCCTGCAGGGCGATGCCCTGGGGCGGCGTGACGAAGCGCGGGCGATCATGCGCCGGGTCAGCGAATGGGCGGCCGATTGCCCAGAAGAAACCCTCAACTTGATGGAGCTGGCCGATGTGGCCGGGGTGTCGTTGCGTCAGTTGCAGCAGGCGTTCAAGGCGTTCACCGACATGCCGCCGGGGCAGTGGCTGCGGTTGCGCAGGCTCAATGGGGCCAGGCGTGACTTGCTGCGCCATGGCGCCGGGGACGTGACCGTGGCCGAGGTGGCGATGCGCTGGTCGTTCTGGCACCTGGGGCGGTTTTCCGAAAGCTATCGGGAGCTGTTCAAGGAGTTGCCGAGCGAGACCCTCAAGCGTTCGCCATAGCCGCTCCGCTGCCTATGAGATCGAACGCCGCGCGGGCGGCGCTCGATTCCACAGGCGCCAAAGCTACCCCGGCGAACCTATGCCGTACCCGCACAGAATCAGTTGCGATCCAGCCACACGGTCTGCACGTTGCAGAACTCTCGTACGCCGAAATGCGAAAGCTCCCGCCCGAAGCCGCTCTTCTTCACACCGCCAAAGGCCACACGGGGGTCGGAGGCGCAGTAGCCGTTGATGAACACGCCACCGGTATCCAGCGCCGCGGTCATGCGCTCGGCCAAAGCCAGGTCGGCGGTGTAGAGGGTCGAGGCCAGGCCGAACTCGCTGTCGTTGGCCAGTTCGACGGCATGGTCTGCATCCCGAGCGGTGATGATCGCCGCCACCGGGCCGAACAGTTCCTGCTTGAAGGCGGTCATGTGCGGGGTAACGTCGCCGAACACGGTGGGTTCGTAGTAGTTGCCCACGCCTTCGGCCTTCTTGCCGCCCAACAGCAGGGTCGCGCCTTCGGCCAGGGTTGCCTGGACCTGGCCGTCGAGTTCGTCGCGCAGGTCGAAACGGGCCATCGGGCCGATGTAGGTGTCGTCGTCCAGCGGGTTGCCGATCTTGAGCTGGCGGGTGGCTTCGACGAACTTTTGCGTGAACGCTTCGACGATGCCTTGCTCGACGATCATGCGCTTGGCGGCCGCGCAGACCTGGCCGGTGTTTTGGTAGCGACCGATGACCGCTGCCTTGACTGCAGCGTCGAGGTCAGCGTCAGCCAGGACGATGAACGGGTCGGAACCGCCCAGTTCGAGTACGCACTTTTTCAGCGCGGCACCGGCCTGGGCGCCGATGGCCATGCCGGCCCGCACGCTGCCGGTGAGGGTGACCGCGGCGATGCGCGGGTCATTGATGGCACGGGTGACCCCCTCCGGGGTGACATTGATCACCTCGAACACCCCTTCTGGTAGGCCGGCTTGCTTGAACAGCTCCAGCAGCAGGTAGGCGCTGCCCATCACGTTCGGTGCGTGCTTGAGCACATAGGTGTTGCCGGCCAGCAGCGCCGGTACGGCGCCCCTCAGCACCTGCCAGATCGGGAAGTTCCACGGCATCACGGCGAGGATCGGGCCCATCGGGCGGTACTCGATGCGGGCCTTTTCGATCTGGGTCGGCTCCGGCGCGAGCATGGCCGGGCCGTGTTCGGCGTACCACTGGCACAAGCCTACGCACTTGCTGACTTCGCCACGGGCCTGGGTGATCGGCTTGCCGATCTCGCGGCTGATCATCTGCGCGAAGGTTTCATGCCGGGCCTGCAGGGCAGAGGCCAGGGCGAGCAGGTATTCGCTGCGCTGACCCGGCGACACCTGACGCCAGTGGCCGAAGCCTGCCTTGGCGCGTTGCAGCGCCGCTTCCAGTGCGGCGTCGGTATCGAAGGGGTAGTGGCCGATCCGCTCGCCACTGTGTGGGTCGATGGAAATGGCGTGGGTCAGGCTGCTGATCTCGCTCATGGCGGGCTCCTCATTGTTGTGTCCAGCGAGCGCCCAGACTAGTGGCGTGCAGCGTTAATGAAAACTGAATAATAATGAGCGAAACATTCACGAATGGAGAAAGCCTGTGGACCTGGTGCAACTGGAAATCTTCAAGGCCGTCGCCGAGCACGGCAGCATCAGCGCCGCTGCCCAGCAGATCCACCGGGTGCCGTCGAACCTCACCACGCGGATCAAGCAATTGGAGGAAGACCTGGGCGTCGACCTGTTCATCCGCGAGAAAAGCCGCCTGCGCCTGTCACCGACCGGGTGGAACTTCCTCGAGTACACCCGGCGCATCCTCGACCTTGTGCACGAGGCGCGCCTGACCGTGGCGGGAGAGGACCCCCAGGGCACCTTCGCCCTGGGCTCGCTGGAAAGTACCGCGGCGGTGCGCATTCCCGGGCTGCTGGCGGCCTACAACCAGCGCTACCCCAAGGTCGACCTGGACCTGTCCACCGGGCCGTCGGGGACCATGCTCGAAGGCGTGTTGTCTGGGCGCTTGGTGGCAGCATTCGTCGATGGCCCGGTGTTGCACCCCACCCTGGAGGGCATGCCGGTTTTCCAGGAGGAAATGGTCATCATCGCACCGCTCAACCATGCCCCGGTGGGCCGTGCCCGCGATGTGAACGGCGAGAGCATCTATGCCTTTCGCGCCAACTGCTCCTACCGCCACCATTTCGAGAACTGGTTCGTCCAGGACCAGGCGGTGCCGGGCAAGATCCATGAAATGGAGTCCTACCACGGCATGCTGGCCTGCGTGAGCGCCGGTGCCGGCCTTGCCTTGATGCCACGCAGCATGCTCGACAGCATGCCCGGTTGCAGCACGGTGAGCGTTTGGCCGCTGTCGGAGGATTTTCGCTACCTCAGGACTTGGCTGGTCTGGCGCCGGGGCACGGTGTCGCGCAGCCTGAGCACGTTCATCAAGCTGCTCGAGGAACGCCGCGCGGCCTGACGGGCGGCCCTGTCTGGCTCGAACGCCACTGCTGGCACGGCGTCGAACATTGTGTAGACCATCCCTCGAGGGAGGAATGCACCATGCGCAACCATCATTTCGGCTTGTGCGCGGCGCTGCTGGTGGCCCTGGTCATGCCCTGGACCTTGGCCGCCGCGGCCGACCTGAACGCACCGATCGATCCGCAAGGCGTGCACCTGCAGCCGCAGGAACAGAACGGCGTGCGCTATCTGCAGGGTGGTATCGGCCAGGACGAAGCCAATGCCCTGCGTCGCACCCCGGGCTATGACCTGCACGTTACCCTGTCGATCGGCCCGGAAGGCAAGTTCCAGAGCGGCGCCGCCGTGGACATCCAGAATGCCCAGGGCCAGCCGGTACTGGCATTGCAGGATGTCGGCCCATTGCTGTTCGTGCAGTTGCCGCCGGGGCAGTACCGCGTGACCGGTACCGCCGATGGCGAAACCGTGCAGCAGCAAGTGACAGTGGACGGCAAGGCGCCGGCCAATGTGAACCTGCACTGGCGTTAGGGCTCGCCAGAAAAAGGCTGGAGTACACATGTACTCCATGGGTTCAGCAGCCAAGGCTCGGTCCGTCGTCACACGGCGCCACGGATCGGGCCTATATTTTTTGAACGATCCTGAATCCTCGCCCTTCTGATACTTCAGAGCGTGCCTGCCGGAGCATGGCCATGAACCTGGACGTCCAGTTGCAATCCCTGCATGACCGCGGATACATACTGATTCCGGGCGTACTCGACCCGCTGCGCATTGCCTTGCTGCGTTGCGCCATCGACGACCTGCAACCGCTGCACTGGGACTACCAGGGCTTGCTCGAACACTACAAGTGCGTATTCAACCGCGACCCGTTGTGGCTGTCGTTTCTCGACCTGCCACCGCTGATCGAGCTGGCTGAAGCGGTGCTGGGCGCCGATTGCCATGTGATCGGCCAGACAGCCTGGCGCAGCCATCCGGGGTACCCCGGCATGGGGCTGCACCTGGACTATCTGCCGATGGAGATGCCTGACTGGATACGTGCCCGTGAGGACTTCAGCCAACCGGCGCAGATCCTTACCGCCCAGGTGTACCTGTGCGATATCGACGATGCCGTGGGGCCGACCTGGATCGTGCCCGGCAGCCACCGGGCCGGCCGCCCGCCCCGTGATGGCGAGGATAGTTGGCTGGGGCAGGGCGCACGGGCGGTGCTGTGCCAGGCGGGTGACGCACTGGTATTTCGCAGCGATGTCTGGCATAGCGGCGGGGCCAACAGCAGTGGCGGGCGAGACCGCGACATGCTTCAGGTGCACTATGGCCGGCGCATGGTCGCGCAGAAGTTTTCGCCTTACTTGACGTGGCGGTTCAATCCCGAAGTCGTGGAAGAGGCGACACCGCGGCAACGAAGGTTGTTGGGAGAACACCAGGAATCGGTCTATGACTGAAAATGCATTGCTGACAAAACTGCAACAGTCTGTTGTCGACCTTAGTGGCAAATGAGTTTCAACTTTTTGTTTAACTGGTCGATAATCGAAAAAGTATTACGCCTTGTTACTTGGTTGGATGCACCAGGTTCGACAAGCAAGAACGAGGGGCACGAGCCCCCGACTGGCAACAAGCCGGCAGGCAATGCACCGGCTTGTCCGTGAAGACCATCAGGAGATGTCATTGATGAAAACCCGTCTCGCCGCTTCGCTGGCCGCCGCCGTCCTGGCCTTGGCCGGCGCCAACATGGCCCAGGCCGCACAAGTGTCCGGCGCCGTTGGTGCCACTGGCCAAGGCGACATGACCTACCGCATCGGCCTTTCGTTCGACTGGGACAAGAAGTGGTTCGAAAGCAACACGGGCCACCTGACTGGCTATTGGGATGCGGCCTATACGTACTGGGAGGGCGGTGAAGCCAGTGGTGCCCACTCGCTGTCGTTCAGCCCGGTGTTCGTCTATGAATTCAGCGGCTTCACCTATACCCCGTTCATCGAGGCGGGTATCGGCCTTGCCGCGTTCTCCAAGACCGATGTCGGCGACCAGCGCCTGGGCTCTTCGGTCAACTTCGAAGACCGCATCGGCTTTGGTCTCAAGTTGCCGCAAGAGCAGAAGATCGGTATTCGCGCGATGCACTATTCCAATGCCGGCCTGAAGCAACCCAACGACGGTATCGAATCCTACTCGCTGTACTACAGCAAAGGCTTCTGATCGCCAATACGGCCCAGGCTCCGCTTGTTTCGTGGGAGATTACCCAGCCCTTCGGGCTGCTGCGCTGTCGCGCAGAGAACAAGCGGCCAATGCAGCCCCTGTGGGAGCGGCGGTGCGGCGGTCCCACAGGGTGCCGCAAATCAAATGGTCATGCGTTGTTCTATGAGAGCGGGCTTGCCTCGCGCTTGGGCCCCATGCCTCACCGCACCGCCTTGATCGCCAGCACGTTGCACAGCGGGTGTTCCACCACATGGGCCGTGGTCCCGCCGAGGAAGGTACGCATCGCATCGTGCCGGTGGCTGCCCATGACGATCACGTCCGCCCGGCTGTGGCTGACGAACTGGGCGATTTCCCGTATGGCCGGCCCTTCGAGAAAATGCCTGCGCTCCAGGTCGATCTGGTGATGGTCGCCCAGGCGGTTGAAGGCTGCCCGCTGGGCGGTGCGCACGCTGCCATCGAAGCCTGGCATGGTCACGGTACCGGCACCGAAGTCGGCAATATGCGTCTTGGCCGCATCGCAGACGTGCAGCAGGTGCAGTTCGGCGTTGCACTGCAAGGCCAGGGCGTGGGCGCATCGGATTACCTGTTCGTCCAAATGCTCGGCACCTTCGTGGCAGTTCAGATCTACCGCAGCGGCGATCTGCCGGGGCAGCGGCAGGCGGATATCGCTGACCAGGTGCACGGCGATGGGGCTGTCCTTGAGCAGTTGCCAGTCCAGGGGCGTCACCAGCAGGCGCTTGAGCACCGGCTCATGCTGCACATCCTTGACCAGCAGGTCGCAGCCCAGGCGTTCGACCTGCTCCAGCACGCTGCCCAACGGGTCGCGGGTGAGCAGCAGCTCGGTGGACACATCCAGCCCGGCATTGCGTAGTTGCTCGGCCTCGTCGGCCAACCATTGGCGGTTGTGTTCGAGCAGGCGCTCACGTTCGCGACTGTCGCTCATCAGACCGAAGGTGTCGACATCGTCGACGAACACGTTGATATCCAGCAGTGCACCGCTGGACTCGGCCAGCGCCGCCGCCCGCTGCAGGGCAGGGGTGTGGCGCATCTGCGGTCCGAGCATGACGAACAATCGCTTGAACTGGCTCATCTCATACCTCCACGTGCGGCAGCCCCCATTCCTGCCAGCGCTGGTTGTCCGGGCCAAATGGCCGAATCCCTCATTCAGTCTAGACCCTACCGGCCGACCAGCCGACGCGCCGGACCTGGGGTATGATGCGAGCCCTTTCTCCACATCGAGGCCCGATCCATGTCCCTGAGCGTTGAACAGATTGGCGAATTCCGCGCCTTCGCCGAGCAGCTGGCCGATGTCGCCGCCGCGGCGATCCAGCCGTATTTCCGTGCAAGCCTGGACGTCGAGGACAAGGGCGGGCGCTTGTACGACCCGGTGACCGTGGCCGACAAGGCCGCCGAAGATGCCATGCGCGGGCAGATCCTGGCCCGTTACCCGGAGCATGGCATTCTCGGCGAGGAACACGGCGCGGCCGTCGGCAGCAGCCCGCTGACCTGGGTCCTGGACCCGATCGATGGCACCCGCGCCTTCATCACCGGCCTGCCGCTGTGGGGCACGCTGATCGCCCTGAATGACGGCACCCGCCCGGTCGTGGGGGTGATGAACCAGCCCTTCACCGGCGAACGTTTCGTCGGCACCCCCGGCGGCGCCTGGCGCAGCGGTACGCCGCTCAAGACCCGGGCCTGCGCTGACCTGGCCGCGGCCACATTGATGTGCACCACCCCTGACATGTTCGACACGCCCGAGCGCAAGGCAGCCTTCGAAGCCGTGGCGCAGAAGGCGCGGCTGATGCGCTACGGTGGCGACTGCTATGCGTACTGCATGCTGGCCTCGGGCTTCGTCGATGTGATCGTCGAGGCCAGCCTGCAGCCGTACGATGTGCAGGCGCTGATGCCGATCATCGAAGGCGCCGGCGGAGTGATCACTGCCTGGGATGGCAGCTCGGCGCAAAATGGCGGTTGCGTGGTGGCGTGTGGCGACCCGGCGCTGCATGCGCAGGTGGTGGAGATGTTGCGTCACGCCATGTAGCAGCGGGGGCGCTTTGCACCCCAATCGCGGGGCAAGCCCACTCCCACAGGGCCTGGAGGGCGTCTTGCGTCGCGATTGGGCCGCAATGCAGTCCCGGAGTGTTGCCCACCATCGCACTTTTTCGCATTTACGGGCTCTATCCATGGCCAGGCTGGGCCGATGTCCGCCCCAGCCGTTGACCTCAGATCCCGGTGCCGATGGTTGTATCACTGCTGAAATCTTCCTCGCGCCTGCTCTTGGCAGGCGCCACGCTCGCGCTGTGCGCCTGTACCCAGGAGCAGGGCCGCGACATCATCACCCAGTTCGGTGACGGCAAGCCCAGCGAGCTGTTCCAGACCAGCGTCGATCGCATGGCGACCCTGTCCATGCGTGACAACCTGCAGAGCTTGTATCTGCTGATGAACAAGCTCTACCAGCGCAACCCCAGCCAATGGAAACTGTCCGGCTACCTCGACGCCGCCACCGCCGAGCGGCAGATTCGTCTGGCCATCGAGCAGCGTCAGCCCTTGCCGCAATTGGGCAACCGTCGCGACCTTGCGGCCCTGAGCTACGCCTTGAGCCCGGAGTTTCGCGGCGACCGGGTCGGGGCGTTCATCTACGCCATCGGCAGCATGGTGATCACCGCCCATGGCGGGCGCACCGAGTTCTACATGACCGACACCATCGACCCGCTGTTCGTCAACAACGCTGCGCGCAACATCGAGAAGGCCACCTGGATGCTCAGCCAGCGCCAGGATGCCAACGGGGTGTTGCTGCTGTTCTCCAACGAGATATCCGAAGAAGGCAGCAACCTGAGCTTCGCCGTGGAGTTCGGCAAGATCGTGGCGCGGCTGGACCTGCTGGCCCAGATGCTCGACGAACGCTACCGGCGCATCGGCCTGAACTACGCCCAGAGCCTGTTGCTGATGAACTTCCTGCCGGTGCAGTAGCACCTTTGGACAATCGACGGTGATATCGGGCCCGGCCTGATCACGGGGCAAGCCGCTCCACAGTGCCCCGTTCTACAGATGACGCGGCCGTCCGATCATCGAACAGGTCTGATCGTCGATCGTTCGCTGTTCGCACAGCCTTTGCTTTGGTCCCATTGCCTGCTCGCCGGCTTTTTGCTTAGCCTGTGCCGGGCACCGCCGGTGGTCGCCTGCCCGTATCCTTGCACCACCGGCTCGATAGACTGACCGTGAGCGACCGTGGCCACGGGCCTTGAGTGCCCGTAGGGCGCGGCGACCAGAACAATAACGAAGCCGAGTGCCTTGCCTATGGAAAGCCGCCTGTTGAGCGAGCGCAGCAGCGTGTTCCACCACGCCGACCCCTATGCCGTGTCCGACTACGTCAACCGGCATGTGGGTCAGCATTGCATCGGTTTGTCCCGCACCACCCACCCCCAGGCCAGCCTGAGCCATCGCAAGTTCGCCGAGCTGGACCTGTGTCGTATCAGCTACGGCGGCAGCGTGCGGGTCACCTCACCGGCGCTGGAAACCATCTACCACCTGCAGATCCTGCTCAACGGCCATTGCCTGTGGCGTGGGCACCAGCGCGAACACTACCTGGTGCCAGGGGAGTTGTTGCTGATCAACCCCGACGACCCGGTGGACCTCACCTATTCCCAGGACTGCGAGAAATTCATCCTCAAGGTGCCCACGCGCCTGCTCGAGTCGATCTGCGACGAACAGCGCTGGCAACGGCCCAGCGGCGGTGTGCGCTTCTTGCGCAATCACTACCGGCTCGAAGAACTGGATGGTTTCGTCAACCTGCTGGCCATGGTCTGTCACGAAGCCGAGGTGAGCGATGCGTTACCGCGGGTGCAGGGGCACTACAGCCAGATCGTCGCCAGCAAGCTGTTGACGCTGATGCACACCAATGTCCTGCGTGAAGCCCTCGGCTCGCCAGGGGCGGGCCTGGAACGGATCCTCGAGCATATCGACCGCAACCTGAAGCTGGAGCTCTCGGCCGAAGGCCTGGCCGAGCAGGCCTGCATGAGCGTGCGCTCGCTCTATGCACTGTTCGACCGGCACCTGGGCATCACACCCAGGCAGTACATTCGCCAGCGCAAGCTCGAACAGGTGCACGCCTGCCTGAGCGATGCCAGTTGCCCGGTGCGCAATGTCACCGAGCTGGCCCTGGACTACGGCTTCCTGCACCTGGGCCGATTCTCGGACAGCTACCGGCAACAGTTCGGTGAGCTGCCCTCCGAGACGCTCAAGCGCCGCGTGTAGCGCTCTTTCGTGGGCGCGGCCCTGCGAACGTGAACCTGCACAATTCGGATAGCACTCTGCACGATCCGGATATTGCCCCTGCCGACCCCGCCCTAACCTGACATGGCCTGAACAATAACAAATGGAGACCCTGGCCATGTCCCTGGGATTCGACTACCTCAATGCCATGCTCGAGGACGATCGGGAAAAAGGTGTCTACCGCTGCAAGCGGGAGATGTTCACCGACCCGCGCCTGTTCGACCTGGAGATGAAACACATCTTCGAGGGCAACTGGATCTACCTGGCCCATGAAAGCCAGATCCCCGAGAAGAACGACTTCCTGACCCTGAACATGGGGCGTCAGCCGATCTTCATCGCGCGCAACAAGGACGGGGAACTCAACGCCTTCCTCAATGCCTGCAGCCACCGTGGCGCGATGCTCTGCCGCCACAAGCGCGGCAACCGTGCCAGCTACACCTGCCCGTTCCATGGCTGGACCTTCAACAACAGCGGCAAGCTGCTCAAGGTCAAGGACCCGGCCAATGCCGGCTACCCTGACAGCTTCAACTGCGATGGCTCCCATGACCTGACCAAGGTGGCACGCTTCGAGTCCTACCGTGGCTTCCTGTTCGGCAGCCTGAATGCCGACGTCAAGCCGCTGGTCGAGCACCTGGGCGAGTCGGCGAAGATCATCGACATGATCGTCGACCAGTCGCCCGAGGGCCTGGAGGTGCTGCGCGGTGCCAGTTCCTATATCTACGAAGGCAACTGGAAGCTCACCGCCGAGAACGGTGCAGACGGCTACCACGTCAGCTCCGTGCACTGGAACTACGCCGCCACCCAGAACCAACGCAAGCAGCGCGAGGCTGGCGACGAGATCAAGACCATGAGCGCCGGCGCCTGGGCCAAGCAGGGCGGGGGCTTCTATTCCTTCGACCATGGCCACCTGCTGCTCTGGACTCGCTGGGCCAACCCTGAGGACCGCCCGGCCTACGAGCGGCGCGACCAGCTGGCGGCCGATTTCGGCCAGGCCCGCGCCGACTGGATGATCGAGAACTCGCGCAACCTGTGCCTGTATCCCAACGTCTACCTGATGGATCAGTTCAGCTCGCAGATCCGTGTCGCCCGGCCGATCTCGGTGAACAAGACCGAAATCACCATCTATTGCATCGCACCCAAGGGCGAGAGCGCCGAGGCGCGGGCCAAGCGTATCCGCCAGTACGAGGACTTCTTCAACGTCAGCGGCATGGCCACCCCGGACGACCTTGAGGAGTTTCGCTCCTGCCAGACCGGTTACGGCGCAGGCAGCGGTTGGAACGACATGTCCCGTGGCGCTGCGCACTGGGTCGAGGGCGCCGACGATGCGGCGCGGCAGATCGAGCTCCGGCCACTGCTCTCGGGCGTGCGCACCGAGGACGAAGGCCTGTTCGTGCTGCAGCACAAGTACTGGCAGCAGACCCTGCTCCAGGCCCTGGAACAGGAACAGCGGTTGATTCCCGTGGAGGCCGTGCAATGAGTATCCATGACACCGTGCGGGACTTTCTCTACCGCGAAGCGCGTTACCTGGACGATGCCCAGTGGGACCAATGGCTGGAGCTGTACGCCGCCGATGCGACCTTCTGGATGCCGTCCTGGGACGATGACGACACCCTCACCGAAGACCCTCAGCGCGAGATCTCGCTGATCTGGTACGGCAACCGCGGTGGCCTGGAGGACCGGGTGTTCCGCATCAAGACCGAGCGCTCCAGCGCCACGGTGCCGGATACCCGCACCTCCCACAACATCAGCAACATCGAGATCGTCGAGCACGGCGAAGGGCAATGCCAGGTGCGCTTCAACTGGCACACCTTGAGCTTTCGCTACAAGACCACCGACAGCTACTTCGGTACCAGCTTCTATACCCTCGACCTGCGCGGCGAGCAGCCGCTGATCCTGGCCAAGAAGGTGGTGCTCAAGAACGACTACGTGCGTCAGGTCATCGACATCTACCACATCTGATCCGAGGTCACGCGAGCCGCTCGGTGTGCCAACGGGTGCACCGTGGCCAGGCTCGCCCGCGAGGTGCAACATGAGTTTCCAGATCGCGCTTAATTTCGAAGACGGAGTCACCCGCTTCATCGAGGCCAGCGGCCATGAAACCGTGGCCGACGCCGCCTACCGCCAGGGCATCAACATTCCGCTGGACTGCCGCGATGGCGCCTGTGGTACCTGCAAGTGCAAGGCCGAATCCGGGCGTTACGACCTGGGCGACAACTTCATCGAAGACGCCCTGAGCGAAGACGAAATTGCCGAGGGCTATGTGCTCACCTGCCAGATGCGCGCCGAGAGCGATTGCGTGGTACGTATCCCGGCCTCGTCGCAACTGTGCAAGACCGAACAGGCCAGTTTCGAAGCGGCCATCAGCGAGGTGCGCCAGCTTTCGGCCAGCACCATTGCCTTGTCGATCAAGGGGGAGGCACTGAGCCGCCTGGCGTTCCTGCCGGGGCAGTACGTCAACCTCAAGGTGCCGGGCAGCGACCAGAGCCGGGCCTACTCCTTCAGCTCGCTGCAGAAGGACGGCGAGGTCAGCTTCCTGATCCGCAACGTGCCAGGTGGCCTGATGAGCAGCTTCCTCACCAGCCTGGCCAAGGCCGGCGACAGCATGACCCTGGCAGGGCCCCTGGGCAGTTTCTACCTGCGCCCGATCCAGCGCCCTTTGCTGCTGCTGGCCGGCGGCACGGGCCTGGCACCGTTCACGGCGATGCTGGAAAAAATCGCCGAGCAGGGCAGCGAGCACCCTCTGCATTTGATCTACGGGGTGACCAACGACTTCGACCTGGTCGAACTCGACCGCCTCCAGGCCCTGGCCGCGCAGATTCCCAATTTCAGTTTCAGCGCCTGCGTGGCCAATCCCGACAGCCAATACCCGCACAAGGGCTATGTAACCCAGCACATCGAGCCACGCCACCTCAACGATGGCGATGTGGACGTTTATCTGTGCGGCCCGCCACCGATGGTCGAGGCGGTCAGCCAGTACATCCGCGAGCAGGGCATCACCCCGGCGAACTTCTATTACGAGAAGTTCGCGGCGGCGGCCTGATTCTTTTTATTGCCTGCCCCCGCCTCCTGTGGGGGCGGGGCAGCGGAGATTTGCATATGAACAACAGATTCCAAGGCAAGGTCGCCCTGGTCACCGGCGCCGCCCAGGGCATTGGCCGGGGCGTGTGCTGGCGGCTCAAGGCTGAAGGCGCACAGGTGGTGGCGGTGGACCGCTCTGAGCTGGTCCATGAACTGGCCGGGGAGGGCGTGCTGACCGTGATCGCTGACCTCGAGCAGCACACCGACTGCGCACGTGTCATGGCCACGGCCGTAGAAATCTTCGGCCACCTGGACATCCTGGTCAACAACGTCGGCGGCACCCTCTGGGCCAAGCCCTTCGAGCACTACGAAGTCGCGCAGATCGAGGCCGAAGTGCGCCGCTCGCTGTTCCCGACCCTGTGGTGTTGCCATGCCGCGCTGCCCTACATGCTCGAGCAGGGCCGTGGCGCCATCGTCAACGTCTCGTCCATCGCCACTCGCGGCGTCAACCGTGTGCCCTATGGCGCGGCCAAAGGCGGGGTGAATGCGCTGACCGCCTGCCTGGCCTTCGAAACCGCCGGGCGTGGGATCCGCGTCAACGCCACCGCGCCTGGTGGCACCGAGGCACCGCCTCGGCGCATCCCGCGCAATAGCAGCGAACAGAGTGAGCTGGAGAAAGGCTGGTACCAGCAGATCGTCGACCAGACCGTCTCCAGCAGCCTGATGAAACGCTACGGGACCATCGACGAACAGGTCGGCGCGATCCTTTTCCTGGCCAGCGACGAGGCCTCTTACATCACTGGCGTCACACTGCCGGTCGGTGGCGGCGACCTCGGCTGAGGCTGCTCAGGCATGACCCTTTCCAATGACCTGACTGGAGACCTGGCATGACAAGCCCAACCATCGACCGGCTGGACGCCCTCATCGTCGACCTGCCGACCATTCGCCCGCACAAGCTGGCGATGCATACCCTGCAGCAGCAAACCCTGGTGATCCTGCGCCTGCGTTGCAGCGACGGTGTCGAGGGCATCGGCGAAGCCACCACCATCGGTGGCCTGGCCTATGGCTATGAAAGCCCCGAGGGCATCAAAGCCAACATCGACGCGCACCTGGCCCCGGCCCTGGTCGGGATGGCGGCGGACAACATCAACGCCGCCATGCTCAGGCTCGACAAGCTGGCCAAAGGCAATACCTTCGCCAAGTCCGGCATCGAGAGCGCGCTGCTCGATGCCCAGGGCAAGCGCCTCGGCCTGCCGGTCAGTGAGTTGCTCGGCGGGCGGGTACGCGACAGCCTCAAAGTGGCCTGGACCTTGGCCAGCGGCGACACCGCCCGCGACATCGCCGAGGCCGAGCACATGCTCGAGGTACGTCGCCACCGGGTGTTCAAGCTCAAGATCGGCGCCAACCCACTGGCGCAGGACCTCAAGCATGTGCTGGCGATCAAGCGCGAACTTGGCGAGCGTGCCAGCGTGCGGGTCGACGTCAACCAGTACTGGGACGAATCCCAAGCCATCCGGGCCTGCCAGGTGCTGGGCGACAACGGCATCGACCTGGTCGAGCAGCCTATCTCGCGGATCAACCGTGCCGGCCAGGTGCGCCTGAACCAGCGCAGCCCGGCGCCGATCATGGCCGACGAGTCCATCGAAAGCGTCGAAGACGCCTTCAGCCTGGCGGCCGACGGCGCCGCCAGTATCTTCGCTCTGAAAATCGCCAAGAACGGCGGGCCTCGTGCTGTGCTTCGCACCGCGCAGATCGCCGAAGCCGCCGGTATCGCCCTGTACGGCGGGACCATGCTCGAAGGGTCGGTCGGCACCCTGGCCTCGGCCCATGCCTTCCTGACCTTGCGTCAACTGACCTGGGGCACCGAGCTGTTCGGCCCGTTGCTGCTGACCGAGGAAATCGTCACCGAGCCACCCCGTTACCACGACTTCCAGCTGCACGTGCCGCGTACGCCCGGGCTGGGCCTGACCCTGGACGAGACGCGCCTGGCGCGCTTCGCCCGCCGCTGAACCTGACTGCCTCTGAAGGAGAGCCCCCATGCTGTTCCACGTGAAGATGACGGTGAAACTGCCGCTGGATATGGACCCTGCCCAGGCCGAGCGCTTGAAGGCTGACGAAAAGGCACTGGCCCAGCGTCTGCAACGCGAGGGTTCCTGGCGCCACTTGTGGCGCATCGCCGGGCAGTACGCCAACTACAGCGTGTTCGACGTGCCCAGCGTCGAGGCCTTGCACGACATCCTGATGCAACTGCCGCTGTTCCCCTACATGGACATCGAGGTGCACGGCCTGTGTCGCCACCCCTCATCGATCCATGCCGACGACCGTTGATTCGAACCCTTGCACAAGAACAAGACGAGGTACGCCACCATGACCGTGAAGATCTCCCACACCGCCGATGTCCAGGCATTCTTCGAACAGGCCTCAGGCTTCGGTAACGACGAGGGCAACCCGCGCCTCAAGCGCGTCGTGCAGCGGGTCCTGCAGGATACCGCCAGGCTGATTGAGGACCTCGAGATCAGCGAAGACGAGTTCTGGCATGCCGTCGACTACCTGAACCGCCTGGGCGGTCGCGGCGAGGCTGGGCTGCTGGTGGCAGGGGTGGGCCTGGAGCATTTCCTCGACCTGCTGCAGGACGCCAAGGACGCCCAGGCCGGCCTCACCGGCGGCACCCCGCGCACCATCGAAGGCCCGCTGTACGTTGCCGGTGCACCGCTGGCCCAGGGCGAAACACGCATGGACGACGGCAGCGAGGACGGCGTCGCCACGGTGATGTTCCTCGAAGGGCAGGTGCTTGATCCCCAGGGCCGCCCCTTGGCCGGCGCTACGGTCGACCTGTGGCATGCCAATACCCGAGGCACCTATTCGTTCTTCGACCAGAGCCAGTCGGCCTACAACCTGCGTCGACGCATTGTTACCGACGCTGAAGGTCGCTACCGCGCCCGCACCATCGTGCCGTCGGGCTATGGCTGCGACCCGCAGGGACCCACCCAGGAATGCCTTGACCTGCTCGGCCGCCACGGCCAGCGCCCGGCCCATGTGCACTTCTTCATCTCGGCGCCGGGGCACCGACACCTGACCACCCAGATCAACCTCGCCGGCGACCGCTACCTGTGGGATGACTTCGCCTATGCCACCCGTGATGGCCTGGTGGGCGAGATCACCTTCCGTGAGGACGGCGCGCGGGGTGTTCAAGGGCGCTACGCGGAACTTGCATTCGATTTCCAACTGCAGAAGGCCACAGACAAGGAGGCCGAGCAGCGCAGCGGGCGACCACGGGCCTTGCAGCAAGCCTGACCGTCGGGTAAACCCGTTCCCACCGCCATGGCTGTGCTTTGCAGGATGTCGGAAAGCCTGTGGCAGCGGATTTGTCGGCGATAGGGTTTGCACTGCCCGCCAGGATGCAGGTAGCTTCCTGAAAACGACTTTTCATGGATTTCTACCTTGGACTCACTGACCCAAGCCGTCCTCGGCGCCGCGCTGCAAGGCGCGGTGCTGGGGCGCATCCAGGGCCGCCGCTCACTGCTGTATGGCGCAGCCCTCGGCACGCTTCCAGACCTGGACGTGGTCATCCGCTACGCCGACCCGGTGTCGCAGATGACCTTCCACCGAGGTTTTTCCCATTCGATCTTCGTCCTCACCGGCCTGGCCCTGCTGCTGGCCTGGCTGGTGAGCGCAATCGGCCGAAGGCGCTGGCCAGAGAAGGGCTACCGCTGGCCCAGGCTGTTCCTGGCGTTCTGGCTGGCCCTGGTGACCCACCCGATCCTCGATGCCTTCACGGTTTATGGCACCCAGCTGTTCTGGCCGTTGCACCTGACCCCGGAAAGCTGGGCGGCGGTGTTCATCATCGACCCGGTGTACACGGTGCCGCTGCTCGGCGCCGTGCTGTACGCGGCATTCAAGGGTATGCAGGGCAGGGCGATCCCGCTGTTGGCCTTGGCGCTGGTGTTCAGCACCGCCTACCTGGGCTTTGGCCTGGCCGGGCGCATGGCGGCCGAGCAGCGCTTCCAGTTCGCACTGGACCAGCAAGGCATCGCCGTCACCGAGGTGCGCGCTGTGCCGATCGCCTTCAACAGCCTGGTATGGCGCGTGCTGGCCAAGACCCCCGATGGGCATTACTACGAAGGCGTCAGCAGCCTGTTCGACCGCGAACCACCGGAGATGCAGCGCCAGTCGTTGAACCTGGAGGCGGCCAAGGTGCTCGACGGCGTGCCGCTGCACGAACGCCTGCGCTGGTTCACCGATGGCTGGCTGCGCTATGACGTGGTGGGCGATGCCCTGGTGGTGACCGACCTGCGCATGGGCATACCGGGCAACTACACCTTCCGCTTTACCATGGCCCGCCGTGACGACACAGGCCACTGGACCGCCGGCACTCCCATGCTGTGGCTGGGCGATGGCATGGGTTCGATGTTCAATGCCCAGGACCTGATGCTGATCTGGCGACGCATCGTCGAGCAGCAACCACCGCTGCCGCTGGCGGCCTGGACCCAGAAGTACCTAGGGCCGGCGCAGGCGGCCGAAGTCGGGCGCTGATGGGCGCAATATTCCTCGCCCGGCCCAGGCTCCGCTTGGCCAATGCAGCCCTGTGGGAGCGGCGGTGCGGCGGTCCGACTTGTCCCGCGATCAAGGGCGAAGCCCTTGCCAGGCGACGGTGATATCGGGCCCGGCCAGCCCGCTCCCACAGGGTGCCGCAAATCAAATGGCCATGCGTTGTTCTATGAGCGCAGGCTGTCGCCAGCTCCCACCGAGATCGCGCCGCTCTCAAGATCAGGCGCGTGGCAACCGCCCGGTAACGAAATGCGCCACATCGTTGAAGCCCGGTGTCGAGGCATGCCCCGGGGTCACCAGCGAATCGATGAAGGCTTCGTCCTCGGCGCTGATCTTCACATCCAGCGCACCCGCATAGGTGTCCCACTGGGCCTCGGTACGCGGGCCGACGATCGCCGAGCTGACCAGGCGGTTGTTCAGCACCCAGGCGATGGCGAATTCGACGATGCCCACACCCTTGGCGTCGGTATAGGCGTGGATCTTCTGGGCGATGGCCAGCGATTCCTGACGCCATTCGACCTCCATGATGCGCTTGTCCTGGCGCCCGGCGCGGCTGCCGGCATCGGGTGTGGAGCCTGGCGCATACTTGCCGCTGAGCACACCACGGGCCAGCGGGCTGAACGGCACTACGCCCAAGCCGTGGTAGGCCGCAGCGGTCAATTGTTCGGGCTCGGCCTGGCGATTGACGATGTTGTACAGCGGCTGGCTGACCACAGGCTTGGCCACGCCCAGGCGTTCGGCCAGGTTGCAGATCTCGGCGATGCGCCAGCCACGGAAATTGGACACCCCCCAATAGCGGATCTTGCCCTGCTGCAGCAGGTCGCCGACCGCGCGCACGGTCTCTTCCAGCGGCACGTTGTGGTCTTCGCGGTGCAGGTAGTAGATGTCCAGGTAGTCCAGGCCCATGCGCGTCAGCGAGGCGTCGAGGGCATTGAACAAGTGCTTGCGCGACAGCCCGCTGCGATTGGGCACGCCGTCCACCGGGCCATAGCCGGCCTTGGAAGCGACGATCCAGTCCTGGCGATGGCGCGCCACGGCTTCACCGACGATCTCTTCGGAACGGCCACCGTTGTAGACGTCGGCGGTGTCGATGAAGTTGATGCCCTGGTCCCAAGCCTTGTCGATGATGCGCAGCGAGTCCTCGGTGCTGGTCTGCTCGCCGAACATCATGCTGCCCAGGGTGAGCGCAGAGACCTGGAGGCCGCTATGGCCGAGGGGACGGTAGATCATTGCTGAAGGCCTTTTGTCTGGGAATGTTGGGCTGTTTTACACATATCCCCCGGGCATTGAAAGGCTTTGGCTGGCAACGATAAGGCGCTCTCGCAAGAATGTTGGGCGCTCGTGCGTAGGGCAAATCGGATTCTCAATCCGGCCAGGCATCGATCAATTCCCGCGCCTCGCGGCTGGTCAGGGGGCGCTTCATCCGCTGCGACAAGGCGGCCATGGCCCTGGAGTAACCTTTGGCGATCACCGCTTCGACCTGGTCGTTGACACACTGCAGGGCGATGAAGTTGCCTTGTTCTGGTTCGCCGACGTACTCGATGCGGTTCCAGTGACGCCCGTGGCCGAGCACTTCCAGGGTACGCCCATGCTGGTAGGTCCAGAAGAACGGTACGTCATCGTAGCGGCGCTGCTCGCCGAGCATATTGGCGGCAGCGATGACGCCATGCTGCTGGGCCAGGCGCCAATGCTCGATGCGCGTCGGGCGGCCGGTCAGCGGGAAGGTGGCGATGTCCCCGGCGGCCCACAGGCCTTCGGCAGCCTGCATCTGGGCGTTCACGGCCAGCGAATGGTCATCGGCCAGGTCCAGACCATGCACGAAGGCAGTCGCCGGTTTGACCCCGACGCCCAGCAGGACCAACGGGGTTTCCAGGCGCTCGCCGTTGGCCAGCAGCACTGCCTGGACCCTGTCCGTGCCTTCGAAGCGCAGCACCTCGGTGGGGCCATGGAACACCACGCCCTTGCGTTCGTGCAGCTCGCGTAGGCTGCGGCCGATGCGCTCGCCCAACTGCTTGGCCAGGGGGATGTCATGGCGGGCCACCACATGCACGTTCAAGCCCTGCTTGCGCAACGCCGAGGCGGCCTCCAGGCCGATGAATCCATCGCCGACGATGACCACCGATTGCCCCGGTTCGGCCGCGTCGAGCAGGTGGGCGGCGTCGTCCCGGGAGCGCAGCAGGCAGATGCCCGGCAATTGTGCCCCTGGGATGTCGAGGCGCCTGGGTTTGCCGCCGGTGGCCAGCAGGGCGGCGTCGTAGTCAAGGCGCTTGCCATCGGCCAGTACCACCTGGCGTTTGTCGACATCGAGGAGGCGCACCTTGCCGTGCACGCGTTCCAGGTGGCCGCGGCGCAGGGCGTCGGGCGCCAGCAGGGCGGGGACCTCGTCGGGCGGCATCTGCCCGGCGATGACGAATTTGCTCAGGGCGGTACGGTCGTAGGATGGCCGACGTTCCTGGTCCACCCACACCAGGCGACCACCGAAACCATGGGCCAACAACGTGGCCACGGCCGCAGTGCCTGCGGCGCCGGCACCGATCACCACGAAGCAGCGGGCGTCGCTGTGACGGGGTGGGTCGTCTACGGGCAGGGCCTGGTCATCGACCCAGATCTGCTCGTCTTTGATCTGCACCGGGTAGCGGCGCAGGTCCGCCAGGGCCGGGGGCTCGCATACCGCGCCTTCGTCCACGGCGAAGGCGGCTTTGTGCCAAGGACAGACCAGCAGGCCGCCGCACAAGGCGCCTTCTTCGAGTGGCGCGCCGGCATGGGGGCAGTTGCCCTGATAGGCGTGGACCTGGTCGCCTTGACGAATGAGGATGATTTCTTCGTTGCCGGCCTGGGCTCGTAGGGGCTTGTGTTCGTCGAGCTGGTCGAGGCGGGCCACGCTGTGCTGGGTCATGGGGCGTCTCCAAGGAACCGTTCAGGTCCATTTGACGCCCTTGTCGCACGAGGGATGCAGGCAACCGACGATCGGAGGGGCCAGTCAGTCGGCGCGCACGGCCTTCAGAGCACCGGCACGGGTCGCCCGCAGCGCTACCAGGCTGCCGAACACGATCAACGCCGCCAGCGAATACAGCGCGGCATCGGTCGAGCCGGTCTGGTCCTTGATGAATCCGACCAGGTAAGGGCTCAGGAAGCCCGCCATCTGGCCGACCGAGTTGATGATCGCCAGGCCCGCCACAGCGGCGCTGGCGCTGAGCAGGGCAGTCGGCATCGGCCAGAACATCGGCAGGCCGGTGAGTGCGCCCATGGTGGCGATGGACAGGCCGAGCAGAGCGATGGTCGGGTTCTGGGCGAAGTTCACTGCGATCAGCAGGCCGATGGCGCCCATCAGCATCGGTACCACCAGGTGCCAGCGGCGTTCGTTGCGCAGGTCTGCCGAGCGGCCGACGATGATCATGAACACCCCGGCCAGCAGGTATGGGATGGCGCTCAGCCAACCGATCAGCAGCGGGCTGTCGAAGCCCAGGTTCTTGATGATGGACGGCAGCCAGAAGTTGATCGCGTACACACCGCTCTGGATGCAGAAGTAGACGAAGCCAAAGGTCCAGATCAGTGGGTTACCCAGCACGGCGAGCACGCCATCACCGCGCGCGGCTGGCTTGGAGGCAGCGTCGGCCTTGAGGTCGACCTCGATCAGCTGGCGTTCGGCTGGGCTCAGCCAGGCCGCTTTCTGGTAGCCGTCGCTGAGCAGCATGATCGCCAGGATACCCAGGGCTACGGTGGGCAGGCCCTGGATCAGGAACATCCACTGCCAGCCGGCCAGGCCATGCTGGCCGGCGGCGAAGTGGTCGAGGATCCAGCCGGAGAATGGGCCACCGAGCAGGCCCGAGACCGGGATCGCCGACATGAACAGCGCCATGATGCGACCACGACGGTCGGCCGGGAACCAGCGCGAAAGGTACAGTACCACACCCGGGAAGAAGCCTGCCTCGGCGGCGCCGGTGAGCAGGCGCAGGGCGTAGAACTCGGTGGGGGTGGTGACGAACAGCAGGCAAGTCGAAAGGCTACCCCAGGCGATCATCATCACCGCGATCCAGCGCCGCGGGCCGAAGCGGTTGAGCGCCAGGTTGCTGGGCAGGCCGCACAGCACGTAGCCGATGAAGAAGATCCCGGCACCGAGGCCATAGACGGTTTCGCTGAACTGCAGCGCATCGAGCATCTGCAGTTTGGCGAAGCCGACGTTGACGCGGTCCAGGTAGTTGAATAGGTAGCAGATGAAAATGAACGGAATCAGCCGCAGGGTGATGCGCCGGTAGAGCGCATCGCGGGTGATGTCTTTGCCTTGGTCAGGGGCGGGGCTGTATGCCATGATCGGGTTCTCTTTTGTTATGGTTGTCGCCGCGTCGCCTGTTCCGGCGCTCGCCCTGACGAGTCTCGGTGAGCGCAGCGCGGCTGTCTTTGTGCTTTTGCACAGCCTCCGGCACGGCCTGCTGTGCCGGCGACCAAAGCCTACCAAGGATCCCTGCATGTTCGAACTGGACCACGACCTGGCACAGGACATCGTCGACCGGGCGATGGCCATCCTTCCGTGCAACGTCAATGTCATGGACAGCCAGGGCCTGATCCTCGGCAGTGGCGAGCCGGAGCGGATCAACACCCGCCACGAGGGCGCGCAACTGGTACTGGCCAACGGCCGGATCGTCGAGCTGGACGTGGACGCGGCCAAGTGCCTGAAGGGTGTGCAACCGGGGGTGAACCTGCCCTTGATGCTCGATGGCCGGTTGATCGGGGTGCTGGGCCTGACGGGTGACCCACAGCAGTTGCGCACCTATGGCGAACTGGTGCGCATGACCGCCGAGATGCTCCTGGCCCAGCGCCACCTGCAAGTGGAGCAGCAATGGCGGCGCCAGCGCTGCGATGATCTGCTGGCCTTGCTGTTGGGCAGCAGCGGCGACTCGCCACGTTTGCTCGACGAGGCCCAACAGCTGGGGCTCAAACCCCAGTTGGCACGGGTGCCTTGCCTGTTCGAACTCGAGTCTGGGCCACCGGCGGAAACCTTGGCCGGCTGGTTGA
Source organism: Pseudomonas sp. FA-1 (assembly GCF_056856075.1). Classification (NCBI taxonomy): domain Bacteria; kingdom Pseudomonadati; phylum Pseudomonadota; class Gammaproteobacteria; order Pseudomonadales; family Pseudomonadaceae; genus Pseudomonas; species Pseudomonas sp. FA-1. Next base: position 147,372 of record NZ_JBWXTH010000009.1, on the reverse strand, counting down.
TGAGCCGCTTCCCGGACAGCTGGTGCGTCAGCCCCGCACGGCATTCGCTGCTCTGGTGCCGCCCGGCGAGCGTGGCCTTGGACGAGCAGCGCCTGGTGGAGCGCCTGGCACGCCATGGCTGGAAGGTCGAACGCCTGGCCCTGGGTAACGTGGCCCACAGCCTGGAGCAGTTGCGCCGCGGCTATCGGCGGATTCGCGACTTGCTGGCCTATGGCCGCGAAGTGCTGCCAGGCGAGCGCCTGCTCAGCCTTGGCCGTTACCGGTTGCCGGCCTTGCTCTGGCGCCACCGCAACGATGACGCCCTGGACGAACTGCTCGAGCCGTTGCAGCGCATCCGCGCCAAGGACACCAGCGGGCAATTGCTGGCGACCCTGCGCGCCTGGTGCGCCCACGACGGGCAGAGCCAGGCCTGTGCCGACGCGCTGGGCATTCACCGCAACAGCCTGCGCTACCGCCTGGAACGCATTGCCGAAGTCGGCGAGGTGGACCCATTACGGCTGGAGGGCATGCTGAGCTTGTATCTGGGGTTGCAGTTGCTGCCGGCGGAATAGGCCTGGCTGTGTAGCGCTTGGTCCGGTCCTATCGCCGGCAAGCCGGCTCCCACAACGGTACCGCTCACCGACCCTGTGGGAGCCGTGCCCTTGGGAAGTCTGGCGCGAAGGCATTCGCCCAAACACCACCACCACGCTTTTGTGCATTCGCCAGAGGCCACCTTGCGCTACACCTGTCAGCATGCGGGCTATCTGGATCAGGAGAATCCCCATGAAAATCGTCATCGCCCCCGATTCGTTCAAGGACAGCCTCGACGCTGCCGGTGTCGCCCGTGCCATCGGCACCGGCCTGGCCGAAGTCTGGCCGGACGCGGAGCTGGTCGAATGCCCCATGGCTGACGGTGGCGAAGGCACCATGGAGGCGATCCTCGCCGCCAGCCAGGGCGAACTGCGCCGCCAGAGGGTGCGTGGCCCGCTGGGTGCGCCGGTCGAAGCCGGTTGGGGATGGCTGGCATCCAGCCGCACGGCGATCATCGAAATGGCCCAGGCCAGCGGCCTGCAACTGGTGCCCACCGGCCAGCGCGACGCCTGCCGCAGCAGCACCTGGGGCACCGGCGAGCTGATCGCCGCCGCCCTGGCCGCCGGTGCCACGCGTATCGTCCTGGCCATCGGCGGCAGCGCCACCAACGACGGCGGCAGCGGTATGCTGCGTGCGCTGGGCTTGCGCTTGCTGGATGCAAACGGCCAACCGCTGGCAGAAGGCGGGCAGGCCTTGGCCGGCTTGGCGCACATCGATGCCAGTGACCTGGACCCACGTTTGGCTGAAGTCCAGGTGGAAGTGGCTGCCGATGTCGACAACCCCCTGTGTGGCCCCCATGGCGCTTCGGCGATCTTTGGCCCGCAAAAAGGTGCAAGCCCAGAGCAGGTGCAGGCGCTGGACCAGGCCCTGGGCCATTTCGCCGACCATTGCGCGCAACTGCTGGGCGAAGATGTACGCGATTTCCCAGGCTGCGGTGCGGCGGGAGGTATGGGTTTTGCCGCCAAGGCGTTCATGGGCGCTCGCTTCCGCCCTGGCGTCGAGGTGGTCGCGGACCTTGCCGGCCTCGACGCGCTGGTGCAAGGCGCCGACCTGGTGATCACCGGGGAAGGGCGCTTCGACGCCCAGACCCTGCGCGGCAAGACGCCCATGGGCGTTGCTCGCGTCGCCAAGCGCCATGGCGTACCCGTGGTGGTGCTGGCCGGTACCCTCGGCGAGGGTTACCAGCAACTTTACGCCCACGGTATCGATGCCGCGTTTGCCCTGGCCAGCGGGCCGATGACCCTGGAGCGAGCCTGTGCCGAGGCCGGGGTACTGCTCAAGGCGCGGGCGACCGACATTGCCAGGCTTTGGCAGGTGGCGCGCCGCTGAGGCGCGAGGCATCCTCATCCAGTGCAACAGCACGAGCAGCTTGTCGCGGGGCTAGACTGCCTGGTTGGCGTCAACGGAATTGGGGGAAAACCCTCATTGTCGCCGGCCAACCAGGCACCTAGCATGGACTTCGCCAATCCAACCCAGCTGGAGAACACCATGACGAGCCCCCAGGACGACAAGCGCCCCACACCTGACCCAGCCGAAGATAACGCGTTCTTCCCTTCCCCTTATTCGCTCAGCCAGTTCACCGCGCCCAAGTCCGACCTCAGTGGCGCCGACTACCCCAAACCCTACACCGGCGGTCGCTGGAAGGTGCTGATGATCGGTGCCGACGAGCGCTATCTGCTGACCGACAACGGGACCATGTTCTCTACCGGCAACCATCCCGTGGAAACCCTGCTGCCGATGTATCACCTGGACAAGGCCGGTTTCACCTTCGACGTGGCGACCTTATCGGGCAACCCGGTGAAGTTCGAATTCTGGGCGATGCCTTCGCAGGACGTTGAGGTCAAGGGCCTGTATGCCCGCTACCGGGATGCGTTCAAGCAGCCGCTCAAGCTTGCCGATGTGATCGAGCGGGCACTGGGCCCGGATTCGGACTATATCGGTGTGTTCATCCCCGGCGGCCATGGTGCGTTGATCGGCCTGCCCGAAAGCCAGGACGTCAAGCGGGTGTTGCAATGGGCGGCCGCGCAGGACAAGTTTGTGATCTCCCTGTGCCACGGGCCTGCTGCGCTGCTGGCTGCGGGGCTCGATGAAAGCCGTGAAAGCTGCATCTACAACGGTTACCGTATTTGCGCATTCCCCGATGACCTGGACGCCAAGACCCCCGACATCGGCTACATGCCCGGCCACCTGACCTGGAAGTTCGGCGAGCGGCTCAAGGCCCTGGGCGTGGAAATCGTCAACCAGGACATCTCGGGTGCAACCCTGCGCGACCGCAAGCTGCTCACCGGTGACAGCCCATTGGCCGGCAACGCACTCGGCAAGCTGGCGGCGGCTGCGCTGCTCGAGGAGGTCGGCGCAGAATGAGCCGCCTTTGCGTCGAGCGTATGTTCGCCACCGCCTTGGCGATCGAGGGCGCCACGGCGCTCACGGTCGTTCAGGACGCCGTGCGTAGCTACGCCAGCCCACTGGGGTACGACCGCTTCGTGCTGTTCTCCGCTACAGCAGCGCGAGACGAGGTGGTCGAGCGCATCCACTGGGTGGAGGGCAACTGGTTCGGCGACCAGTCGCCGGTGGATGCCGAAAGCTATGTGCGCCATTGCCCGGTGACCCGCCATATCCTGCACGCACGTGCACCGTTCTACTGGAGCAAGGTGTCGGTGGACGGCAACGAACGCTATCGGGTGGTGCGCGCGCCCAGTGTCCCTGGCGTCCATGGCCTGCAGGTTCCGGTGTTCGGCCCGGCAGGGCTGGAGGGGGCGATGAGCCTGGGCGGTGAGCGGATCGCCGCGTCTGCGCGTGAGCGGCTGGCCTTGACCATGCTGGCGACAGCGGCGTTCTGGGCCGCCCGTCGTTTGCTGGAGGCGCCGGTCGACAGCGATGTGCGCCAGCTCTCCGAGCGTGAGCGGGAGGTGCTGGCCTGGACAGCTGCCGGGCGACGCCAGGCCGACATCGCCGCGACCCTTGGCCTGTCGCCGCGCACGGTGGAGAACCACCTGCGCTCGGCACGCCGTCGGCTTGGCGTCGATACGACCGCACAAGCGGTCAGGGTCGCCTTGCGCAACGGCGAGCTGGCGGACATGGGCGATTGAACTCAAGCGTCGACGGTGAGCACCACCTTGCCCATGTGCTGACCACTTTCCATCAAGGCATGGGCCTTGCCTGCCTCGGTGAGGTCGAAGGTACGGAAGATCAGGGGTTTGACTGCGCCGCTGCGAACATGAGGCCAGACCTGTTCTTGCAACTGGGCGATGATCTGCGCCTTGTCGTCGGCGCTGCGCGAGCGCAGGGTCGAGCCGACAAGGGTCAGGCGCTTGGTCAGCAACGGGAACAGGTCCAGCTGCGGCGCGGGGCCCTTGAGCACGCCGATCTGCACGATCCGGCCGTTCAAGGCGGCGGCCTGGAGGTTACGTGCCACGTAATCACCGGCGATGATGTCGACGATCACATCCACGCCTTGGCCGTCGGTATGGTGCAGCACTTCACGGGCAAAATCCTGGCGGTTGTAGTCGATCGCCACATCGGCGCCCAGGGCCCGGCTGGCCGCCTGCTGTTCAGGGTTGGCCACGGTGGTGAAGATCCGCGAGGCGCCGAGTGTCTTGGCCAGCATGGTCGCGGTGGTACCGATGCCGGAGACGCCACCATGGATCAGCACCGATTCGCCGGCCTTGAAGGCGCCACGCTGGAACAGGTTGACCCAGACGGTCATGAAGGTTTCCGGCAGGGCGGCGGCCTCCACCATTGTCAGGCCTTCCGGCAGGTGCAGGGTGGTGCGCTCATCGGCGACTGCGTACTCGGCGTAGCCCCCGCCGGTCACCAAGGCGATCACCGGGTCGCCAATGGCAAAATGCCGAACCTCGTGGCCCAAGGCGACGACCTCGCCGGCGATTTCCAGGCCGGGAATGTCCGAAGCGCCGGCGGGCGGGTCGTACAGGCCCTTGCGTTGAAGCAGGTCCGGGCCGTTGACGCCGGCTGCCCGTACCTTGATCAGCACCTCCCGTGCGCCAGGCCTGGGCACGGTCCGGCGAGTGGGCTTGAGGACATCGGGGGCGCCTGGTTGGCTGATTTCGATGGCCATCATGTCGAAGCGTTTGTTCATGGGTTCCAGCCTTTTCGTGTAGGAGACTGCATGAAAGGGTACGGAACTGCGTTGTTGAGGGCGCGCGGCGATTTTGCGGCGCCTTGTTGCAGATGTGCTGCGAGGAAGAACATCGATGAATTGGGATGACGCCAGGATCCTGCTGGCCCTGGGCCGCGAACTGACATTGCGCCGTGCCGCACGGGTGTTGCGGATCGACCAGGCCACCGTGGGGCGGCGTATTGCCGCGCTGGAGGCGGACCTGGGCTCGACCCTGTTCCTGCGAACCCCGGGGGGTTACCAGCTGACCAGCATCGGCGAAGAAGCATTCGCGCTTGCACAAAAGGTCGAAAGTGCCGCACTGGAGCTGACCCGACGTATCGGCGGGGTCGACAGTGAAGGCGCGGGCGAGGTACGGATCTCCACCACCGACTCGCTGGCCTGCGACTTCGTGTTGCCGGCGCTGCGCGCGCTTCCTGCGTCCGGACAACCCGGACCTGATCCTGCGCAAACTCGCCAGTTGGCCGATGGGGCTGTATGCCAGCGCCGAGTACCTGCAGCAGCATGGCGAGCCGGTGCCGGGCAGCGGTTTTGCCGGGCACGATCTGGTGATGTACGAGCCGTATTGGCGCGACCGGCCGGTACCGACATTGGTCGATGAAGCGATCGACCAGGGGCGGGTAGTGGCGGCTGTGAATTCGAGCCTGATGGTGCGCCGCGCCATTGCCGAAGGGCTGGGTATCGGCGAGATTCCCATCGACATGGGCGAGCGCGACGGCCTGGTACGCCTATGGCCGGAACGCCAGCGCAAGGATCTCTACGAGGTGTGGATGGTCACCCACAAGGACCTTCGCCACACGGCCCGGATACGCCTGATCATCGAGCAATTGGCCCGGGCCTTCGCGCGCTGAGGCTCAGTCCTTGATCAACGCCCGCAACGCAGCCTTCGCCTCGGCACTCTGCAACCGCTCGACGAACAACTGGTTTTCACGCTCCACCGTGGCCTCCAGCTGCGCACGGTAACCGTCCTTGAGCAGCCGCTTGCTGATGCGCAGGGCCTCCTGGGGCATGGCCTGCAGCTTGCGCGCCAGCTGCCGGGCGGCGGCCAGGCACTGCTCGCCATCCTCATGCAGCTCATTGGCCAGGCCCCAGGACACAGCCTGTTCACCCGTGAGCAGTTCGTTGGCCAGCAGCAACCGCGCGGCCCGGGCGTGGCCAAGCAGCCGGGGCAGCAACAGGCTCGAACCGAACTCCGGGCACACCCCCAACGGGGCGAAAGGCATGCGCAGCTTGGCCGAGCGGCTTACCAGCACCTGGTCGCAGTGCAGCAGCAGGGTGGTGCCGATGCCGATGGCCGGGCCATTGACGGCGGCGATCAGCGGCTTGGCCAAGCCCATGACCACCCGCATCAGGCGGAACACAGGGCTGTCGCGGTCGCGGGGCGGGTTGTCGAGGAAATCGCGCAGATCGTTGCCGGCGCTGAAGGCCTGCGCGCCGCCGGTGATCAGGATGACCTCGACCAGTGGGTCTTCGTCGGCTGCGCGCAGCAGGTCGCCCAGCTGGCGATACATGGCGACGTTCAGGGCGTTGAGCTTGTCGGGGCGGTTGAGGGTCAGGGTCAGCAGGCCCTGGTCCAGCGCGTAGGTGATCAGGTCGTTCATGGCAGCCGCTTTTGTTGTTGTGGTCGGGGCCCGGGGCATGGACGCCGGGCCGGTGGCAGGGAGGGTTTATCACGGTGCTCGGCTTGTTGTACAGTCGTTCAGCCAGACTAGTCCCGATGAGAACCACGATGAGCCAGGAAGCCCGCTACAACCGCATGCTGCCGGAACTGCGCAAGGCCAACCTGGTCGAGGCGACCCTTGCCTGCCTGAAACGGCACGGCTTCCAGGGCGCCTCGATCCGCAAGATCTCGGCCGAGGCCGGGGTGTCGGTGGGGCTGATCAGCCACCACTATTCGGGTAAGGACGAACTGGTCGCCGACGCCTACATGGCAGTGACCGGGCGGGTCATGGGCCTGCTGCGCGAAGCCATGGCCCAGGCAGCGCCCAATGCCCGCGAGCGGTTGTCGGCGTTCTTTCGCGCCTCGTTCTGTGCTGAGCTGCTCGACCCGCAACTGCTCGATGCCTGGCTGGCGTTCTGGGGCGCGGTGAAAACGGCTGACGCCATCAACCAGGTGCACGACCATTCCTACGGCGAATACCGCAACGAACTGAGCCGCCTGCTGGGCGCGCTGGCCAGCGAGGAAGGCTGGCAGGGCTTCGACGCGGACCTTGCCGCCATCAGCCTGAGCGCCTTGCTCGACGGCTTGTGGCTCGAATCCGGGCTCAACCCCGGAACCTTCTCGCCGGAGCAGGGGGTGTTGATCTGCGAAGCCTGGGTAGACGGCCTGCAGGCAGGGGGGCGGCGGCGCTTCAGTGTGACCGAGGGCTGTTGATCGCCTGTTCAGTAACGGGTACGCTGCCGTCGCGGGTTCGAAAAACAACACCAATAAGAAAAGAGACAACACGCAATGACGCCTCGGGTACTGGTCGTCGATGACGATCCGCTTATTCGCGACTTGCTGCATGCCTACCTGTCCCAGGAAGGCTACGACGTCCACAGCGCCGCCACCGCCGAGCAGGCCGATGCCTTCCTCACCAGCCAGGATGTCGACCTGGTGCTGCTGGACATCCGCCTGCCGGGCAAGGACGGCCTGACCCTGACCCGTGAACTGCGGGTGCGTTCGGAGGTCGGGATCATCCTCATCACCGGCCGCAACGACGACATCGACCGCATCGTCGGCCTGGAATGCGGCGCCGACGACTACGTGATCAAGCCGCTCAACCCCCGTGAACTGGTATCGCGCGCCAAGAACCTGATCCGCCGCGTGCGCCATGCCCGTGTCGCCCAGCCAGCACCGCCATGCACCCAATCGCTCAAGCAGTTCGCCGACTGGTCGCTCGATACCGACCGGCGCCGGCTGATCGACCCCGACGGCGGCGAAACCCTGCTCACCCATGGCGAATTCCAGCTGCTCAGCGTGTTCCTGCGCAACAGTGGCCATACCCTGACCCGCGACCAGTTAATGGACCAGATCCGCAACCGCGAATGGGTGCCCAACGATCGCTCCATCGACGTGCTGGTCGGCCGCCTGCGGCGCAAGCTGCACGACGACCCGGCCGAGCCGCACCTGATCATCACCATCCACGGCACCGGCTACCTGTTCACCGCCAGCGTGGCGGCCTGAACCCCATGGCCCGCCTGCTGGTGCTGGCCCTGGTGCTGCTGAGCCTGCAGGCCGGGGCCGGGGAGCGCATCCGTTATTGCGATTACCCGGTCTACCCGCCGATTTCCTGGAGCGACGGGCGCCAGGTACGTGGCCTGGCGCCGACCGTGGTACGTGAGCTGCTCGGGCGCCTGGGCTACGAGATGCAGATCGTGGTGCTGGGCAACTGGAAGCGCTGCCTGATGGACGCTGCTGCCGGGCGGGTCGACGTGGTGCTGGCCTACAACACCGACCAGCGTGACCAGAGCATGCGCTTTTCCACGGTGCCGGTGCTGCGCGAGGAAGTGGCAGTGTTCTATAACCGGCGTCGGCCGGTGCATTTCGAGCGCATCGAAGACCTGGCCGGCTATCGCGGCGGGCTGCTGTTCGGCGAGAGCTATGGTGCCGAGTTCGACCGTTTCGTGGCACGGCACCAGAACATCGAATGGGTGTCCTCCAGCCAGCAGAACTTCGGCAAGCTGATCCGGGGGCGCATCGATTTCGTCATCCAGGAGCGGCGCACCGGCGAGCTGTTCATCGAGCACCTGCCCGGTGCCGAGGACATCCAGGCCCTGCCCAAGGCCCTGAGCGTGGACTACTTGCGTGTCGCGGTGTCGCGCCACTCACCCCTGAGCCAGAAGATGGACGCCATCGACGCGCAACTGCAGCGCATGACCGACAGCGGCGAAATCGACGGCTGGCTGGGGCAGAGCGAGGTGACCTACCGCGACATGATCGACCTGCCGGCGAACGCACGATGATCCGCCTGCACACCGATGGCCTGCTGCGCCGCCTGCTGCTGTTCATCTTCCTGTTCAGCCTGTGCTTCACCGTGCTGGCAAGCTCCGTGCAGCTGTATTTCGAGTACCGCCGGGAAATGCGCGACATCGAGGCGCGCATGGACCTGATCCGCGCCGGCTACCTGGCCAGCCTGGAACGCAGCCTGTGGGACCTGGACGAGGCGCAGCTGGACGTGCAGTTACGCGGCCTGGTGGACTTTTCCGATGTGGCCCGGGTGCGCTTGCAGAGCGAGGACTTCCGATTGCTGCGCGGCGAGGCCGAGCCCAAGGGGCCGCTGCGCATCGAGCGCTTCCCGTTGAACTACCAGCCGCCTTCGGGGCCGTTGCGCCACCTGGGCGAGCTGGAAGTCAGCATCGACCTGGGAGCGGTGCACCGGCGCCTGTTCGCCACCGGGCTCACCAGCCTTTTATGGATGGGCGTGTTCCTGTGCGGCCTGGCGGTGGCGCTGTCGGGATTGTTCTACCGCCTGGTGACGCGCCACCTGCAGGTGATGGCCGAGTTTGCCCGGCGTATCGGCGCCGGGCAGTGGCAGGAGCCTCTGCGCCTGGGCCGGCGTCGCTCGGCGCGCCCTGACGAGATCGACACCGTGGCCCATGCCCTGGATGACATGCGCCGGGCGATTCTCAGCGACATCGAGCGCCGCGAGCTGGACCGGCTGGCCTTGCAGGACAAACGCGACGAGCTGCAGGCCATGGTCGAGCGGCGTACCGAGAGCCTGGCGCGGGCCAAGGACGAGGCCGAGGCGGCGAACCTGGCCAAGTCACGTTTTCTGGCCACCATGAGCCATGAGCTGCGCACGCCCCTGAACGGCATCCTCGGCATGGCTGAACTACTGCGCGGCGGGCACCTGGACGACCTCGACCGGCAACGCCTGGACGCGTTGTACAAGGCCGGGGAAGGGTTGCTCACGATCCTCAACGAAGTGCTGTATTTCGCACGCTTGGAGGAGGGTGAGAGCCGCCCGGACCGGGTCGACTTCTCCCTGCGTCAGCTGTGCGAGGAGGTCATGACCCTGCTCGAGCCCCGGGCCGTGGGTAACGGTAACAGCCTGCATTGCCAGGTCGACCCGCAACTGGCCCCCTTCCAGTACGGTGCCGAGCAGTACCTGCGCCAGGTGCTGAGCAACCTGCTGGCCAACGCCATCAAGTTCACCGAGCACGGGCAGGTCAGCGTCCAGGTCCAGGTGCTGGGCAACCAGGGCGCGGGCCAGTGGGTGAGGGTAGAAGTCAGTGATGACGGCATTGGCATCGCCCCGGCCATGCAATCCAGGATCTTCGAACGCTTCACCCAGGCCAGCGACGCCGTGGCCCGGCGCTATGGCGGCACGGGCCTGGGGCTGGCGATCTGCAAGCACCTGGTGGAAAAGCTGGGCGGTCGCATCGGCCTGGACAGCGCCGAGGGGCAGGGCAGTTGCTTCTGGTTCGAGCTGGAGCTTGCCCGCGGCCGGCAGCCACAGGCCCAGGCGCCCATTCGCCAGGCTTCCCAGGCGCTGGATATCCTGGTGGTCGAGGACGTGCCGCTCAACCGCGACGTGGCCGGCGGCCTGCTCACCCGCGATGGCCACCAGGTGAGCTTTGCCGAAGACGCAGGGCAAGCCCTGGCGATGTGCGCGCGCCACCGCTTCGACCTGATCCTGCTGGATGTGCACCTGCCGGGCATGAACGGCGTGGAGTTGTGCCGGCAATTGCGCGCCACGGCGGGGCCCAATCGCGATACCCGGATCCTGGCCTTGACCGCCGGTGTTCAGCCTGCACAGGTACCTGGCTACCTGGAAGCGGGCATGCAGGGCGTGCTGGCCAAGCCGCTGCGCCTGGACAGCCTGCGCCAGGCCCTGGCCGAGGCGGCGCCGACGATGCCGGCCAAGGCGCCGGAGCAAAGCCTGGACTGGGCATTGCTGCAGACCCACCGCACGCTGCTCGGCGAGCAGAAGGTGCAGGGCTTGCTGGTGGGCCTGCGCCAGGCCATCGAGCAGCACCAGGCGGCCCTGGCCCAGGCCCTGCAGGCCAGGGACTGCACCGAGGTCGCGCACCTGGCCCATCGCCTGGCGGGCAGCAGCGACTCCCTGGGCTTTCGTGGCCTGGCGGCGGTGCTGCGGCGCCTGGAGGATGCCGCCTCGGCCGATGACCTGGCGGCACTCGAAGACCTCGGGGATCCCTTGGCCGAGCAGCTTGCCGCAGCGCATGACACCCTGGAACGCCTGATCCAGGGCTGACGTACAAAAAAGTTACGACTTTTTACATCTTCGATCCTTTCGTACAACGGCACCTTACATCCGTTTCCAATAATCGATCGCAACCGTGCTCCACACGGTCCATGAGGCTTATTGGAGATAACAATAATGAACTGCCGTAAAGCTGATGCCCGCCTGAATCCACTGCTTTTGCAGCGTACCTGCCCAGCCGAGGTGCGCCATGTCTGACACCACCGAACGCAAAGGTATCCAGCTGACCCGCGCGCTCAAGAGCCGCCACATCTTCATGCTGTCGTTGGGCGGTGTGATCGGCACCGGCCTGTTCATGGGTTCGGGAGTCACCATCAACCAGGGCGGCCCGATGGGCGCGATCCTGGCCTACCTGGTGGCAGGTTTGCTGATGTACCTGGTGATGGTCTGCCTGGGCGAACTGTCGGTACAGATGCCGGTGTCCGGCTCGTTCCAGGCCCACGCCACGAAGTTCATCGGCCCGGCCACCGGCTTCATGATCGGCTGGGTGTACTGGATGAGCTGGGCCACCACCGTGGGCCTGGAGTTCACTGCCGCAGGCATGCTCATGACCCGCTGGTTCCCCGACGTGCCGATCTGGTACTGGTCGGCCCTGTTCGTCGGCGTGCTGTTCGGCCTCAACGCCCTGGCTACCCGGGCCTTCGGTGAGGCCGAGTACTGGTTCTCCGGCATCAAGGTGGCGACCATCCTGGGCTTCATCGTCATTGGCCTGCTGGTGATCTTCGGCGGCATCCCGCTGAACAACGGGGCACCGGCACCGATGCTGGACAACCTGGTCGGCGACGCGGTATTCCCCCATGGCCTGTCGGCGGTGTTCGCGGTGATGATGACCGTGGTCTATGCCTTCCAGGGCTGCGAGATCATGGGCGTGGCCGCCGGCGAGACCGAGCACCCGGAAAAGAGCATCCCGCGTGCCGTGCGCAACGTGGTGTTCCGCGTGCTGATCTTCTATGTCCTGGCGATCGCCGTGCTCTCGGCCATCGTGCCCCATGAGCAGGCCGGCCTGATGGAAAGCCCGTTCGTGCAGGTGTTCGACATGGTCGGCATCCCCTACGCGGCGGACTTGATGAACTTCGTCATCCTCACCGCCATTCTGTCGGTGGGTAACTCTGGGCTGTACGCCTCCACCCGCATCCTCTGGGCCATGTCCAAGACCGGCATGGCGCCCAGGAGCCTGTCGCCGTTGAGCAAGCGTGGCGTACCGCTGCGTGCCTTGAGCATCACCCTGTGCTTCGCGCTGGTGTCGCTGATGACCAGCTTCGTCGCCGCGGACACGCTGTTCATGGTGCTGATGGCGGTGAGCGGGATGTCCGGCACCGTGACCTGGATCGTCATCGCCCTGGCGCAGTACCGCTTCCGCAAGGCGTACCTGCGTGACGGCGGCAAGCTTGAGGACCTGAAGTACCGTGCACCGCTGTACCCTCTGGTGCCGCTGCTGTGCATCACCCTGTGCAGCTCGCTGTTCGTGTTCCTGGCCATGGACGAGACCCAGCGGCCGTCGTTGTACTGGGGCTTTGGCTTCATTGCCCTGTGCTATGCGGCGTATTTCCTGGTCAACCGTCGTCGCCAGGGTGCTTTCGCGCCGAGCGCCCCTGGGGTTTGAGCCGCGCCCTCAACTGAAGGCTCAAATCGCGGGACAAGCCCGCTCCTACAGGAAAAGAAGCACCTGTAGGGGCGGGCTTGTCCCGCGATTGCGTTGGGGCAGGCACTGCAAAAACCTCAGTTGTACAAAGTTGTAACAAGGCACCGATCGAATTCGTTTGTCGTCAATTCAAATCAATAAAAAACAATGAGTTATATGCGTAACTTCATTTGTTACACGCAATATAGCCTCGATTGCCGCCTTGCTGAACACTCGTTTAGTATCTCTTCAAACCAGATCCCTCATACCACTCAAACAACATCGAGGCCTCCCATGACTAGCCCGTCGCCACTGCTGAGCAAGGTCGAAGCCGGCGTTGCCTGGATCACCCTAAACCGCCCCGAGCAGCGCAACGCCCTGGACATCCCCAGCCTGAAACAACTGCACACGCTGCTGGAGGCCTTCAACACCGACCCTGTAGTACGGGTAGTGGTACTCACCGGCACCGGCCGCAGCTTCTGCGCAGGCGCAGACCTCGCCGAATGGGCCGAAGCCGAAGCGCGCGGCGCCCTGGAAAGCTACGGCTGGACCGAGACCGCCCACGCCCTGATGCAGCGCCTGCACAGCCTGGACAAGCCCACCATCGCCGCCATCAACGGCACCGCGGTCGGCGCCGGCATGGACCTGAGCCTGTGCTGCGACCTGCGCATCGCCGCTGCCTCGGCACGCTTCAAGGCCGGCTACACCAGCATGGCCTACAGCCCCGATGCCGGGGCCAGCTGGCACCTGCCACGGCTGATCGGCAGCGAACAGGCCAAGCGCCTGCTGTTCCTCGACGAGCTCTGGAGCGCCGAACGTGCCCTGGCCGCCGGGCTGGTGGGCGAGGTTTGCGCTGACGACCAGTTGCCTGCGGTAGCCGCCGAGCTGGCCGGACGCCTGGCCAATGGCCCGACCTTCGCCCATGCCCAGACCAAGCGCCTGATCCGCGACGGTGCCCAGCGCACCCTGGCCGAGCAGTTGCAGGCGGAGCTCGCTGCCGGCCTGCTGTGCGGGCGTAGCCAGGACGGCGCCGAGGCACTGCGTGCTTCGATCGAGAAACGTGCACCACATTTCGTTGGCAAATAACCACTTACACGACCTTCTTCAGGACCATTCCAGATGAATTTCCAACTGACCCAAGAACAAGAAATGTTGGTGGAAGCGGTACGCAGCTTCGTTAACAAGGAGCTGCTGCCCTACGAGGAAGAGGTGGACCGCGCCGATGCCGTGTCACCCGAGCTTGCCGCGCAGATCCGCGGCAAGGCGATCGCCGCCGGCTTCTACGCCTTCAACATGCCTGAGGAGGTCGGCGGTGGTGGCCTGGACTACCTGTCCCAGGCGCTGATCGAACGCGAGCTGTCCAAGGTGTCCTGGGCCCTGCATGTCTTTGTCGCACGCCCCTCGAAGATCCTCATGGCCTGTAAGGACGAGCAGATCAACGACTACCTGCTGCCGTGCGTGCAAGGCGAGAAGATCGACTGCTTCGCCCTCACCGAGCCAGGCGCCGGCTCCGACGCCAACGCCATCAAGACCCGCGCCGTGCGCGACGGTGATGACTTCGTGATCAACGGCAGCAAGCACTTCATCAGCCATGCCGGCCATGCCGACTTCGCCATCGTCTTCGCCGTCACCGACACCTACGAGCACAACGGGCGCAAGCGCAACGCCGTGACCGCCTTCCTGGTCGACCGCGGTACCCCTGGCATGACCGTGCGCCGTGGGCCCAAGTGCGTGAGCAACCGGGGCTACCACACCTACGAGCTGTTCTTCGACGACTGCCGCGTGCCGGCCAGCAAGGTGCTGGGCGAAGTGGACAAGGGCTGGGAAGTGGCCAACGCCTGGCTCACCGCCGGCCGGGTGATGGTCGCCGCCAACTGCGTCGGCCAGGCACAGCGTGCCTTGGACCTGTCGCTGCAGTGGTCGGCCGACCGCAAGCAGTTCGGCCAGGCGATCGGCAGCTACCAGGGGGTGTCGTTCAAGCTCGCCGACATGGCCACGCAGATCCGCGCCGCGGAGCTGCTGACCCTGCACACCGCCTGGAAGATGGACCAGGGCAGCATGACCGACGGTGAGGCCGGCATGGCCAAGCTGTTCGCCAGCGAAGTGCTGGGCAAGGTCGCCGACGAGGCGGTGCAGATCTTCGGCGGCATGGGCCTGATGGATGAAGGGCCGGTGGAACGCATCTGGCGCAACGCGCGCATCGAGCGGATCTGGGAGGGCACCTCGGAGATCCAGCGGCACATCATTTCCCGCGAACTGCTGCGCCCCTTGCTGCGCTGATCGGCCTGGAGAACCCCCATGTCGCATTCGATTCGTGACAACCTCAAGCGCCTATTGGCACCCAGGCACCTGGCCTTCGTCGGCGGCCGCAGCATGGCACGGGCGCTCAAGCGCTGCGCCGAAGGTGGCTTCGCCGGCCAGATGTGGCTGGTCAACCCGCAGCACGAAAGCCTGGACGGCGTGCCATGCGTGGCGAGCGTCGCCGACCTGCCGTGTGCACCGGACGCCGTGTTCATCGCCACCAACAAGGACCTGACCCTGCAATGCGTCCAGGCCCTGGCCGATCGTGGTGCCGGCGGTGCCATCTGCTACGCCTCGGGTTTCGCCGAGAGCGGCGAGCAAGGGCGTCTGTTGCAACAGCGCCTGCTCGAGGCCGCCGGCTCCATGGCCTTGCTTGGCCCCAACTGCTACGGCCTGCTCGACTACCTGCATGGCGCTGCCTTGTGGCCGGTCGCCCACGGCGGCAAGCAGGTGGAGAGGGGCGTAGCGATCCTGACCCAGAGCGGCAACTTCGCCTACAACCTGTCGATGAGCGACCGCTCGCTGCCGGTGGCCTACATGGCCTCGGTCGGCAACCAGGCACAGCTGGGCGTGGCCGAGCTGATGGACGTGCTGCTGGACGACCCACGGGTCACGGCCATCGGCCTGCACCTGGAAGGCCTGAAGAACGTGCCCGGCTTTGCCCGCGCCGCGCACAAGGCTCTGGAGCGCGGCATCCCGGTCATTGCCTTGAAGACAGGTGTCTCGCAGATCGGCGCGGAACTGGCGCTGAGCCACACCAGTTCGCTGTCGGGCTCCGACGCGCTGTACGACAGCCTGTTCCAGCGCCTGGGCGTGATCCGTGTGAGCGGCCCGGTGAGCTTCGTCGAAACCCTCAAGGCCGCTGCCTGCGGGCAACTGCCCAAGGATGGCCGCCTGATCGCCTTGGCATGTTCCGGTGGCGACGCCGGGCTGATCGCCGACTATGCCGAACGCAATCACCTGACCTTGCCCAAGCTCGAACCCGGGCAGGTGGATGAACTGGCCCAGGTGCTTCCGGCCTACGCCAACCTGGTCAACCCACTGGATTTCACCACGGCGATCTGGGGCGATGCCGCCGCGCTCGAGCGCATGCTCGACAGTGCCCTGCGCGGCGATGCCGACGCAGCCATGTTGGTGCTGGACTACCCGGCGCAGTTCACCGGCGAGCGCAAGGAGTGCGACCTGCTGTTGGGGCTTTACTGCGACGCCCTGGCGCGCCACGGCAAGGTCGGCTTCGTCACCTCGGCCTTCCCGGAGCTGCTGCCGGCCTATGCCCGCGAGCGCCTGCACGCCCATGGCATCGCCGCCTTGCAAGGCGTGGAGGACGGTCTGGCGGCCTGGGGGCGGATCGTCGCCTACCAACGTAACCGCCCGCGCTTGCTGGCACTGGGCGAGTCGGCCTTGGTGCCGCTGTGCCCTCAGGCGCTGGATGGCCAGGCGAACGTGCTCGACGAGTGGCAATCCAAGCAGGCGCTGCGTGCGTTCGGCCTGCCGGTACCAGCCGGTGTGCTGAGCACGCCCGGGCAGGCTGTCACGGATGCCGTCGGGGTGGGCTTCCCCCTGGTGCTCAAGGCAGTCAGTGCGCAGTTGCCGCACAAGACCGAAGCCGGCGCCGTGGCGCTCAATCTGCGTGATGCCAACGCCCTGGCGGCAGCGCTCGAGCAGATGCGCGAGCGTATTGCGGCCTACGCGCCGAATGTGCTGTTCGACCAGGTGCTGCTCGAGCCCATGGCCGAGGCGCCACTGGCCGAACTGATCGTTGGCATCAAGCGCGAGAACGACTTCGCCCTGGCCCTGGTGATCGGCGCCGGCGGGGTGCTGGTCGAGCTGCTCAAGGACAGCGTCAACCTGTTGTTGCCCACCACCGACGGTGCCATCCGTAATGCCGTGCTGGGCCTGCGTAGCGCCGGCCTGTTGCAAGGCTTCCGGGGGCGCCCGGCGGCCGATCTGGACGCCTTGGTGGCGGCGATCCGCGCCGTGGCCGACTACGCCTGCGAGAATGCAGGCCGCTTGCTGGAGTTGGACGTGAACCCATTGATGGTCGGTGCCCAGGGCACCACCGCGGTCGATGCGCTGATCCGCCTCGGCCAGCCGCAAGGAGAACGATAATGCGTGAACCCTCCATGACCGCCGGCCAGGCCTTGGTGCGGCTGCTGGGCAACTATGGCGTCGATACCGTGTTCGGCATCCCCGGGGTGCATACCCTGGAGTTGTATCGTGGGCTGCCGGGCAGTGGCATCCGCCATGTGCTGACCCGCCACGAGCAGGGCGCCGGCTTCATGGCCGACGGCTATGCCCGGGTCAGCGGCAAGCCGGGCGTGTGTTTCGTCATCACCGGCCCCGGCGTGACCAACGCGGCCACCGCCATCGGCCAGGCCTACGCCGACTCCATCCCGATGCTGGTGATCTCCAGCGTCAACCACACCGCAAGCCTGGGCAAAGGTTGGGGTTGCCTGCACGAGACCCAGGACCAGCGCGCCATGACCGCGCCGATCACCGCGTTCTCCGCCGTGGCCCTGTGCGCCGAAGACCTGCCAGAGCTGATCGCCCGCGCCTGGGCTGTGTTCGACAGCGAGCGCCCACGCCCGGTGCACATCTCCGTGCCGCTGGACGTGCTGGCGGCCCCGGTCGCTCGGGACTGGAGCGCCGAGGTGGTGCGCCGCCCCGGGCGAGGCCTGCCCGATCGCGACAGCCTGGACCAGGCGGCCTTGAAGCTCGCCACCGCCAAGCGGCCGATGATCATCGCCGGTGGCGGCGCCTTGCAGGCGGCCGACGAACTGCGCCAGCTCAGCGAGCGCCTGGCGGCGCCGGTGTTCACCAGCGTGGCCGGCAAGGGCCTGTTGCCGCCGGAGTCGCCTTTGAATGCCGGTGCCAGCCTGTGCGTGGAAGCTGGCTGGCAACTGATCGGCGAAGCCGACGTGGTGCTGGCGGTGGGCACGGAAATGGCCGACACCGATTTCTGGCGTGAGCGCCTGCCGCTTCGTGGCGAACTGTTGCGGGTGGACATCGACCCGCGCAAGTTCAATGACTTCTACCCCTGTGCCCTGGCCTTGCATGGCGATGCCCGGCAGACCCTCGCCGGCCTGCTGGAACACTTGCCGCACATCCAGCGCGACGCCGGCGCCGCCATCGAGGCGGTGGCCAACTTGCGTCAGGCGATCCGCGCAGGCCATGGCCCGCTGCAAGGCATCCACCAGGCGATCCTCGACCGTATAGCCGCCGTGCTGCCGGAAAACGCCTTCATCAGCAGCGACATGACCCAGCTGGCCTACACCGGCAACTATGCCTTCACCAGCCGCGCCCCACGCAGCTGGCTGCACCCCACCGGCTACGGCACCCTCGGCTATGGCCTGCCAGCGGGTATCGGCGGCATGTTCGCCAGCGATGACCGTCCGGGCCTGGTGCTGGTGGGCGATGGCGGCTTCCTCTATACCGCGCAGGAGCTGGCCACCGCGGTCGAGGAGCTGGACCGCCCGCTGGTGGTGCTGTTGTGGAACAACGACGCCCTGGGCCAGATCCGCGACGACATGCTCGGCCTGGACATCGAACCCATCGGCGTGTTGCCGCGCAACCCGGACTTCGCCGCGCTCGGCCGGGCGTTCGGCTGCACCGTGGCGCAACCGCGCAGCCTCGACGAGCTGCAACGGGCGCTGCAGGCGGGCTTTGCCCGCAACGGTGTGACCCTGGTCGAACTCAAGCACGCCTGTGCCCATTGACGGAGGATTGCCATGCGCTTTTCCAAGCTGACCCAACGCATCGCCGGCGACGGTGCCGCCGCCTGGGACATTCACTACCGCGCCCTGGCGATGCAGGCCGAGGGCAGGGACATCCTGTTGCTGTCGGTGGGCGACCCCGATTTCGACACACCGGCACCCATCGTCGAGGCAGCTATCGACAGCCTGCGCAACGGCCACACCCATTATTCGGACGTACGCGGCAAGCTGGCCCTGCGCCAGGCCATCGCCCGTCGCCACCAGCAACGCAGCGGCCAGAAGGTGGATGCCGACCAGGTCACCGTGTTGGCCGGCGCCCAGTGCGCGCTGTTCTGCGTGGCCCAGTGCGTGCTGGAACCGGGCGACGAGGTGATCGTCGCCGAGCCGATGTACGTCACCTACGAAGCCGTGTTCGGCGCCTGTGGGGCTACCGTGGTGCCGGTACCGGTCAAGCCGGAGAACGGTTTTCGCGTATGCCCCGCGGATGTGGCGGCACGCATCACCCCCCGTACCCGTGCCCTGGCCCTGAACAGCCCGCACAACCCTTCGGGGGCGAGCCTGCCACGCGCTACCTGGGAGGCCCTGGCCGAGCTGTGCATCGCCCATGACCTGTGGCTGATTTCCGACGAGGTCTACAGCGAGCTGCTGTACGACGGCGAGCACATCAGCCCCGGCAGCCTGCCGGGCATGGCCGAGCGCACCGCGACACTGAACAGCCTGTCCAAGTCCCATGCCATGACCGGCTGGCGAGTCGGTTGGGTGGTGGGTTCGGCCGAGCTGGCCGGCCATCTGGAGAACCTCGCCCTGTGCATGCTCTACGGCTCGCCCGACTTCATCCAGGATGCCGCGGTGGTGGCCTTGGAGCAGCCGTTGGCGGAGCTCGAGGCGATGCGCAACGCCTATCGTCAGCGACGCGACCTGGTCTGCGAGCGCCTGGCCGGCTGCCCGGGCATCAAGGCGCTCAAGCCCGATGGCGGGATGTTCGTGATGGTCGATATCCGTGAAACCGGCCTGAGCGCCCAGGCCTTCGCCGACCGCCTGCTGGACCGTGAAGGCGTCTCGGTGCTGGCAGGGGAGGCCTTCGGGCCTAGCGCTGCCGGGCATATCCGCCTGGGCCTGGTGCTCGGCGCCGAGGCGCTGGACGACGCCTGCCGGCGCATAGCCCGTTGTGCGCGGGCCCTGATGCAGGAGCAGGCCCATGCGTGAGTACCCGCGGCTGTATATCGACGGCGCCTGGCAATTGCCGAGCGGGCAGGGCATGGCCGAGGTCATCGACCCGGCCAGCGAGGCTGCCATCGGCCGTGTCCCGCTGGGCAACGAGCAGGATGTAGATCGGGCGGTGACTGCCGCCCGGCGTGCGTTCGGCGCCTGGTCGCGCACGCCCTCCAGTGTGCGGGCCGGGTACATTCGTGCCCTGGCCGGGCAACTGAAGGCCAAGGCCGGGGAAATGGCCGATGTGATCACCGCCGAGCTGGGCATGCCGGTGCAGTGGTGCCAGATGGTCCAGGTCGACGGCCCCATCGAAGGCCTGGAGCAGTACAGTGAGCTGGCCGGGCTGATGGACGAGGTGCGCGAGGTCGGCAATTCGCTGGTGTACCGCGAGGCGGTGGGGGTGTGCGCCTTCATCAACCCCTGGAACTACCCGCTGCACCAGATGATCGGCAAGTTGGCCCCGGCCTTGGCCGCCGGCTGCACGGTGGTGGTCAAGCCCAGTCAGGAGACACCCTTGCACGCCTTCCTGCTGGCCGAGATGATCGACGCCATCGGCCTGCCTGCGGGCGTGTTCAACCTGGTCAGCGGGCCGGGGGCGAAGGTGGGCGAGGCCCTGGCTCGGCACCCGCAGGTGGACATGGTGTCGTTCACCGGCTCCACCGGTGCCGGAGTACGGGTCTCCCAGGCCGCCGCGCCGACGGTCAAGCGCGTGTGCCTGGAGCTGGGCGGCAAGTCGCCGCTGTTGATCACCGCCGATGCCGACCTGGAAGCGGCCGTGCGCCATGGCGTGCAGGACGTGATGATCAACTCGGGGCAGACCTGCACGGCGCTCACCCGCATGCTGCTGCCGGCCGAGCGCTATGCGCAGGCCCTGGAAATCGCGGTGGCGCAAACCCAGGCGCTGGCCATGGGCGACCCGCGAAACCCACGCAGCTTCCTCGGCCCCATGTGCTCGGCCGGGCAGCGGCGCACCGTGCTGGACTATATTCGCCTGGGCCAGGAGGAGGGCGCGCGGCTGCTGTGCGGCGGCGACACCGCCACGGGCTTCGAGCGGGGCTACTATGTGGCGCCTACGTTGTTCGCCGACGTCGACAACCGCATGCGCATCGCCCAGGAGGAAATCTTCGGGCCGGTGCTGTGCCTGATCCCTTATGCCGACGAGGCCGAGGCAGTCGAAATGGCCAACGATTCGCCGTTCGGCCTGTCCAGCGCGGTCTGGGCCGGTAGCCGCGAGCGCGGCCTGGACCTGGCGCGACAGATGCGCGCCGGGCAGTGCTTCGTCAACGGGGCCGGGTTCAACTACCGGGCGCCGTTTGGCGGGTACAAGCAATCCGGCAATGGCCGGGAATGGGGCGAGGAGGGGCTGGGCGAGTTCGTCGAGGTCAAGGCGGTGCAGCTCTGAACGAGCAGGGCCATGATCTTGCACAACCCTGCGCTTGCTCCGCGATCCACGGCGCGGCCCTTGCCATGCAACCGCGATGGCAGGGCCGCGCCAATCGTCGGCGAACCGGGTTCATCCTGCGGCCGCATCGTCCACCGGCCTGTCGAACGCCACGAACAACTGGTCTGCGGTGATCGATCCCAGGTCCAGGCGCATGTTCGCCTCGAGCATGGCGAACAGCCGGGTGAACACTTCATACACCTTGCAGTGGTCTTCCATCCCGGAGAACGGGTTGTCGATCTTCTCGGCAATCAATGAACTCTCCTGCACGGCGTCATACACATCGCGCAGGGTGATCTCGCTGGGTGGGCGCGCCAGGGTCAGGCCGCCATGGGCGCCGCGCCAGGATTTGAGGATATTGGCCTTGACCAGCTGCGAGGCCAGGCTGCGCACCCGTGCAGGGTGAACCTTGACCCACTTGGAGATGGTGTCGGTGCGAAGCTTCTGCGGGGCGTTGGCGGCCACGAACGAGAGGATATAGGAGGCGGTGATCAGACGCGTCGACTGGCTCATCGGCGAAGGTTCCTGGGTCGAAAATCGAAGTCTACACCCCTGTGAAAATCCACTTGGCAGAGGCACGGCATAGAGTCTAATGTATTTATCACGATGACAATTACAATTATGAGTCATCGAAGTGCGCGACCTTTCTCTTAGCGGTTCAAAAAGGCGATGCCATGAGCGATAACAAGAACAAGATCACTCAAGCGATACCCGAAGCTGGCCTGCCGCGTCGGGATTTTCTCAAGTACGGGGCCGCTGCGACCGTCGCCGGCGCCTTCTCTCTGGGCCTGCCGTTGCCGAGCTGGGCCGGGCAGGCCACACCCAAGGCCGGCGGTATCCTGAGCTTAGGGCTGGCCGGCGGCAGCAGCACCGACTCTGGCGACCCTGGCTCGTGGAGCGACACCTTCACCTTTGTCGGCTTCTCGGCGGTGTATAACACCCTCAGCGAGATCGGCGTGGATGGCACGGCGATCCCTGAACTGGCAGAACGCTGGGAGTCCAGCCCCGATGCCAGGGTCTGGACCTTCTTCCTGCGCCAGGGCGTCACCTTTCACGACGGCAAGACCCTCGATGCCCAGGACGTGGTCGCCTCGATCCAGCACCACCTGGGCGAGAAGTCCACCTCGGCGGCCAAGGCCGTGCTGGGCGACGTAGCCCAGGTGCGCGCTCAGGGCAATGATACGGTCGTATTCGAGCTGCACGCGGGTAACGCCGACTTTGCCTATGTAGTCGCCGACTACCACCTGGTGATCATGCCGGCCAAGGACGGCGTGGCCGACTGGCGCCATAGCATCGGCACGGGTGGTTATCGCCTCAAGCGCTTCGAGCCGGGGGTGCGTATGGACCTGGAGCGCAACCCGGACTACTGGAAACCCGGCCGAGCACACTTCGCTGGCGCGCAGTTGCTGGCCATCTCCGATGGTACGGCGCGGGTCAACGCCCTGGTCACCGGCCAGGTGGACGTGATCAACAAGGTCGACCTCAAGATCGTGGCGCTGCTCAAGCGCAGCCCGCAGCTGGTCATCGAGGAAACCAAGGGCGCGCAGCACTACACCTTTCCCATGCTTTGCGACAGCCCTCAGTTTCGCAACAACGACGTGCGCCTGGCGCTCAAGTACGCCATCGATCGCAAGGCCCTGCTGGCTTCGGTGCTGCATGGCTACGGCCAGATCGGCAATGACCATCCGATCCAGCCCGGCAGCCGCTTCATCAACGCCGCCCTGGAACAGCGCAGCTACGACCCGGACAAGGCGCGCTTTCACCTGCGCCAGGCCGGCATGGACGGGCTCAAGGTACGCTTGCAGGCGTCGGAAGCTGCCTACACCGGCGCGGTCGATGCCTCGGTGTTGTTCAAGGAGCAGGCACGGCGTGCCGGTATCGACATCGAGGTCGTACGCGAGCCGGTCGATGGTTTTTTCACCAACGTGTGGATGAAACAGCCCTTCACCACCTCGTTCTGGTACAGCAGCTTGACCGCCGACCGCATGTTCAGCATCGGCTACGCCAAGGGCGCGGCCTGGAACGAGACGCATTGGGACAATGCCCGCTTCAACCAGTTGCTGGCCGCCGCCCGGGGAGAGATGAACGCACCGTTGCGCCAGGAGATGTACGACGAAATGCAGAGCCTGTGCCGCGATGATGGCGGGGCCATCGTGCCCTTGTTCGCCAGCTCCGTGGCGGCGCGTTCGCGCCGAGTCACCCATGGCGGCGTCACCGCACCCTATGGCGAGCTGGACGGCCTGCGCTTGATCGAGCGCTGGTGGTTGGCGTGACCCTTTGGTTGTTCCTGGAGAAGCTCAATGATGAATAGCCTTGGTTCATTGCTTGCACGGCGTCTGGCCTTGGGGCTGCTGTCGCTGCTGGCGGTTTCGGTCATCGTCTTCCTGGCCGTCGGCATGCTGCCCGGCGATGTCGCCCAGGCCATGCTCGGCCAGTCCGCCACCCCTGAAACCGTGGCCGCGCTGAGGGCCCAGCTGGGCCTGGACATGCCAGCGCCGAGCCGCTTCGGCCACTGGGCCTGGCAATTGCTGCACGGCGACCTGGGGGTGTCCCTGGCGAACCAGCGGCCTATCGCCGAACTGATCGGCGCGCGCCTGGGCAACACCTTCAGCCTGGCGTTGCTGGCCGCATTGGTATCAGTGCCCCTGGCGTTGCTGCTGGGTATGCTCGCGGCGCTGTACCGCAACAGTTGGTTCGACCGGTTGCTCAACACCAGTGCCCTGACCGCTGTTTCGTTTCCCGAGTTCTTCGTGGCCTACATTTTGATCTTGCTGTTCGCGGTGAGCCTGGGCTGGCTGCCGAGCATCTCGATTCTGCCACCGGACGCCTCCTTGGGCGAGGTTCTGCAGCGTTCGTTGCTACCGGTGCTGACGCTGGCCTTGGTGGTGATCGCGCAGATGATGCGCATGACCCGCGCCTCGTTGGTGAACCTGCTGGCCAGTCCCTACATTGAAATGGCCCGGCTCAAGGGCATTTCGCCGGGGCGGATCATCTTCCGCCATGCCTTGCCCAACGCTTTGGCTCCGATCATCAACGTAGTGGCGCTGAACCTGGCCTACCTGGTGGTCGGCGTTGTGGTGGTCGAAGTGGTGTTCGTCTACCCGGGGCTTGGCCAACTGCTGGTGGACTCGGTCGCCAAGCGCGACATCCCCGTGGTGCAGGCCTGCAGCCTGATCTTCGCCGCCACCTACGTCCTGCTCAATACCACTGCCGATGTGCTGTCGATCGCCAGCAATCCGCGCCTGATGCATCCCAAGGGGTAGCCGATGAGCTTGTTCAAGCAATTGCAACGTGCGCCGTTGAGCGCCAAGTTCGGTGTACTGGTGATCCTGCTCTACGTGCTGGTGGCGCTGTTCGCACCGGTGTTGGCGCCGTTCGGCGAGACCGAAGTGGTCGGCGAGGGTTTCGCGCCCTGGGGCGGGCAGTTCTTGCTGGGCACCGACAACCTGGGCCGTGACATGTTCAGCCGCCTGATCTACGGTGCGCGCAACACCCTGGGCATCGCCTTCCTGACCACCGCACTGGCCTTCGCGGTGGGCGGTTTCTGCGGCCTGATGGCGGCGGTCAAGGGCGGCTTGGTCGACCAGGGGTTATCGCGCCTGGTGGATATCTTGATGGCCATCCCGCAGTTGATCTTCGCCTTGTTGATCCTCAGCGTGGTCGGCACCACTGCGACTTCGCTGGTGCTGGTGATCGCGCTGCTCGATGCCACCCGGGTGTTCCGCCTGGCACGGGCGGTGGCGATGAACGTGGTGGTGCAGGACTTCGTCGAGGCCGCGCGCCTGCGTGGGGAAGGGTTGTGGTGGCTGGTCAGCCGCGAGGTGCTGCCCAATGCCGCAGCCCCCTTGATCGCCGAGTTCGGCCTGCGCTTCTGTTTCGTATTCCTGTTCATCAGTGCCTTGTCGTTCCTGGGCCTTGGCATTCAGCCACCGACCGCCGACTGGGGCAGCATGGTGCGCGACAATGCGGTGCTGATCACCTTCGGTGAACTCAGCCCGTTGCTGCCGGCGCTGGCCGTGGCGCTGATCACCGTCAGCGTGAATTTCGTCGTGGACTGGGTACTGCATACTTCCAGTGGCCTGAAGGAGTGCTGAGCATGAATACACCGTTGCTGGAAATACGGAACCTGCGCATCGACGGACACCATGACGACGCCTGGCACCCGTTGATCAAGGGCATCGACCTGACCCTCGCGCGAGGCGAGGTGCTGGGGCTGATCGGCGAGTCGGGGGCGGGCAAGTCGACCCTGGGCCTGGCGGCCATGGGCTATGTGCGTGACGGTTGCCGCATCAGCGGCGGCTCGGTGCGTTTCGACGGCCAAGAGTTGGTGGGCGCTGCGTCCGAGACTTTGCGCCGCCTGCGCGGCCTTCGCATTGCCTATGTAGCGCAAAGCGCCGCTGCCTCGTTCAACCCGGCCCATCGGCTGATCGACCAGCACATCGAGACCGCCGTGAAGAACGGCGGCATCGACCGTGTCCGCGCCGAGGCCGAGGCGGTGGAGCTGTACCGGATACTGCGCCTGCCGGATCCGGAACGCATCGGCCAACGCTACCCGCACCAGGTTTCCGGTGGCCAGTTGCAGCGGGTGATGACCGCCATGGCCATGGCGTGCCATCCAGATTTGATCGTCTTCGACGAGCCGACCACCGCTCTGGACGTCACCACCCAGATCGAAGTACTGACCGCCATTCGCGATGCGATACGCACCTACGGCAGCGCGGCCTTGTACATCAGTCATGACCTGGCGCTGGTGGCGCAGATCGCCGATCGCATCATGGTGCTGCGCCATGGCAGCCTGGTGGAGGAGGCCCATACCCGCACCATGCTGGAAAGCCCGCGCCAGGACTACACCCGGTCGCTGTGGGCCGTGCGCAGCTTCCATACCGAGGTCAAGCCGTGCCCGGCCCACGCCCGGCCCTTGCTGGAAGTCCGCCGGGCCAATGCCAGCTATGGCGCCCAGCCGGTGCTGCACGATGTCTCGCTCACGCTGCACCGTGGCCAGACCCTGGCGGTGATCGGCGAGTCCGGCAGCGGCAAGAGCACTACCGCACGCTTGATCACAGGCCTGTTGCCGGCCAGCAGCGGCCAGGTGCTGTACGACGGCGAGGCACTGCCGGCGGACTATCGTCAGCGCAGCAAGGAGCAGTTGCGGCGGATCCAGATGATCTACCAGATCCCCGATACCGCACTGAACCCACGCCAGCGTATCGTCGATATCATCGGTCGACCGCTGACCCTCTACCTGGGGCTCAAGGGCAAGGCGCTGCATCAACGTGTGGCCGAGTTGCTGGAGATGATAGAACTCGACCCGGGCAAGTACATGCACCGCCAGCCTCGCGAACTTTCCGGCGGCCAGAAGCAGCGCATCTGCATCGCTCGGGCGCTGGCCGCCGAGCCTGAGCTGATCATCTGCGACGAAGTCACCTCGGCCCTGGACCAACTGGTGGCCGAGGGCGTCCTCAAGCTGCTTGACCGTATTCAACGCCAGTTGGGCGTTTCCTACCTGTTCATCACCCACGACGTGGCCACGGTACGCGCCATCGCCGATGAAGTGATGGTGATGCAGCGCGGGCGAGTGGTCGACCATGGCAGCCGAGAAGCCATCTTCGCGCCGCCGTACCACGACTACACCGGGCTGCTGTTTTCCTCCGAACCGGAAATGGACCCCGACTGGCTCAACCGCCTGCTGGCCCGCCGGGCCGGGCAATCCAACCTGCAAACTGTGCAAGGACAACCTTCATGAACGTACTGATCGTCCACGCTCACCCCGAGCCGAAATCCTTCACCGCCGCCCTGCGCGACCAGGCGGTCGAGACCTTCACGGCCCAGGGGCACCAGGTGCAGGTCAGCGACCTGTACGCCATGGGCTGGAACCCGGTGGCCAGCGCCGAGGATTTCGGCACGCGTGAGAACCCTGACTACCTGGTGTATGCCCTGGAGCAGCGCCTGGGGGTCAAGAGCGGCTCCATCGCCGCGGATATCCAGGCCGAGCTGGACAAGCTGCTGTGGGCCGACCTGCTGGTACTCAACTTCCCGATCTTCTGGTTCTCCACCCCGGCCATGCTCAAGGGCTGGATCGACCGCGTACTCGTCTCCGGCGTGTGCTACGGCGGCAAGCGCTTCTACGACCAGGGCGGGTTGGTGGGCAAGAAGGCACTGGTGACCGTGACCCTGGGCGGACGCGAGCACATGTTCGGCGAGGGCGCGATCCATGGGCCACTGGAGGACATGCTGCGGCCGATCCTGCGCGGCACCCTGGCCTATGTCGGCTTCGAGGTGCTGCCGCCGTTCGTGGCCTGGCATGTGCCGTACATCAGCGATGAGGCGCGCAAAAGCTTCCTGCACGACTACCAGCAACGCCTGACCCACCTCTCGGACGACCTGCCACTGGAATTCCCCAAGCTGTCGCAGTTCGACGAGGCGCTGTACCCACTGCCCAGGTGATTGCGACCGATTGTCGCTCAGCAGACACCGGAACGGGCGCCAGACCGCGCCCGCCCGGGTTTGTTGCCCGAGGCGCAACACTTATTCTTCACGTCAAGACTGGTCAGTGGCGGCCCTACGACTTATGGTGGCGGGTAGCAAAACTTGTCTGGAGCTCCAATGTCGAACTTCCCCATCGTCCGCCCACGTCGCCTGCGCCAGAACCCGTCGTTGCGCAACCTGTTCCAAGAGACCGAATTCCGCCTCGACGACCTGATCCTGCCGATCTTCGTCGAAGAAGGCATCGACGATTTCGTGCCCATCACCAGCATGCCCGGGGTCAATCGCATCCCCGAGAAGAGGCTCGCCAGCGAAATCGAGCGCTACGCCCGCGCCGGCATCAAGTCGGTGATGACCTTCGGCGTCTCGCACAACCTGGACGCGACCGGTAGCGACACCTGGAACGAAAACGGCCTGGTGGCGCGCATGGCGCGTATCTGCAAGGACACCGTGCCGGAAATGGTGGTGATGTCCGACACCTGCTTCTGCGAGTACACCAGCCACGGCCATTGCGGCGTGCTGCACGACCATGGCGTGGACAACGACGCCACCCTGGCCAACCTGGGCAAGCAGGCCGTGGTGGCCGCTGCCGCCGGTGCCGACTTCATTGCCCCGTCGGCGGCGATGGACGGCCAGGTCCAGGCCATCCGCAGCGCCCTGGACGGTGCAGGCTTCCATGACACGGCGATCATGGCCTACTCGACCAAGTTCGCCTCTTCGCTCTACGGCCCGTTCCGCGAAGCCGGCGGCACCGCCCTCAAGGGCGACCGCAAGAGCTACCAGATGAACCCGATGAACCGCCGCGAAGCCGTGCGCGAGTCGCTGCTCGACGAGCAGGAAGGGGCCGATGTGCTGATGGTCAAGCCAGCCGGCGCCTACCTCGACGTGATCGCCGACATCCGCGCCGCCTCGCGCCTGCCGCTGGCGGCGTACCAGGTCAGTGGCGAGTACGCGATGATCAAGTTCGGTGGCCTGGCCGGCGCCATCGACGAGGCACGGGTGGTGCGCGAGAGCATCGGCTCGATCAAGCGTGCCGGCGCCGACCTGATCCTGACCTACTTCGCGATGGACCTGGCCCGCGACGGGATCTGATGGGTGCATAATGCAGCACCGCTGGCGCGGTGCACATCGCGAGCA
Source organism: Pseudomonas sp. FA-1 (assembly GCF_056856075.1). Lineage (NCBI taxonomy): Bacteria > Pseudomonadati > Pseudomonadota > Gammaproteobacteria > Pseudomonadales > Pseudomonadaceae > Pseudomonas > Pseudomonas sp. FA-1. The sequence continues at coordinate 118,553 of NZ_JBWXTH010000009.1, read as the reverse complement.
GCGCGTTGCCGGACAAGCGCCTGTATCGGCGCCATCGTACTGAGATAGCGGCGGATTGGCCGCACTCAGCGTATCGGGGGCAGATGCCCGGTCTTGAGATACACGACGGCGCCGCGTTCCCCGGCCAACATGTCCGGGTACACGCCTTGCGGCAGGCGCATCCAGCTGCCTTGGTCAAATGCCCCGTCAGCGGTTTCCAGCCGGCCGGAGACGACCAGCCATTCGGCGCTTGCCACCCCTCCATCGAACAACGGTGCGCCTGGCCGCAGGCGTTGCAAACTCACGCGCTCGGTGTCGTTGGCAAACAAGGGGCAGACTTCTCGGCCGCCTTGCATTTGCCAATTGGCGGCGTCTCGGGTGTCGGTTCGCACGGGCGTTCTTTCATCCGGCTGCATCTGCCAGAGCTTGACGAAGATGATCGCGCCTTCGGCGCTGGAAGGTTGGTGGGCCGAACCTGGCGGGTTACGCAGGTAGTAGCCGGCAGGGTAGTGCACATCGCCTTCGGAAAAGGTGCCGGATAGGACCAGCACCTCTTCGCCTCCAGGGTGGCCATGGGGCGGGAAGCACGAGCCGGGGGCGTAACGCACGATACTGGTCGCCCGGGCCCGCTCGCCGCCGAGCCGGTCGAGCATCACCCGCTCGACGCCCTGTTGCGGCGAGGGCACCCATTGGTAGTCATCGGGTGAAACGGTGGCGCGGCGGGAGAAGTCTTCGTTGACGAGCATCTGCGTAATCCAGCTTTGGGCCGGCCCCTTCATGATCGATTGCCGCGACTCAGTTGCCACCGGCCATCACGCCGCCGTCCACGTCCCTGATCGCGCCGGTGACCCAGCAGGCCTTGGAAGCAAGAAGGTTATCACGTCAGCGACATCCTCTGATGTACCAACGCGACCGATCGGGTGGACGTCGTTGAAGCCTTGCAGGTCATGGCAAGAATAACGTCAGTGCATCTTTGGCTGCCCCGGGCTACGAGACTTGGCGAGCGACCCGGCAAACAGGTCGAGCATGGAGCAGAACAGAAAGTAGAGCAGGGCAACGAACAGGTAGATTTCCGTGGGATGCACCATCACCCGGTTGCTCACCTGGGTCGCCACGAACGACAGCTCGCCCACCCCGATCACGTAGGCCAGCGAGGTGTCCTTGATCAACGAGACCCATTGATTGAGGAACGACGGCAGCATGATCGGCAACGCCTGGGGCAATATCACCAGACGCAGTACCTGCCAAGGTCGCAGGCCCAAGGCTTTCGCCGCCGCCCATTGCCCGGCGGGCAGGCTGTGGATGCCCGCGTACACCGAGTGCGCAAGGTAGGCGCCGCCGATCAATGACAATGCGCAGACCACCGTGGCCAACGCCGGCACGTCGACCTTGAACACGATCGGCAGCAGGAAGTAGCTCCAGAAGATCAGCATCAGTACCGGGATGGCGCGAAAGAACCCCAGTACCGTCACCAATACCCAGCGTGGCCAGCCACGCAACACCGCCAGGGCGATACCCAGCCCCAGGCCCAGCACGGCTGAGGTCAGGCCAGAGAACAACGCCAGCAGGACGGTCAGCACGGCGCCACCGATCGGCCCGTCGGGATAGGCGCCCATCAATAGGTATTGCAGATTGTCGACAACCACCGAGAAGTCCATGGCTCACGCCCCTCCCTGACGGTAGCGGCGGCTGTGCTGCAGGGCTTGGCCCAGGGCTTCGATGAGCGCGATCGCACCGATGTAGAGGAGGGTGGCGACGCCGAAGGCCTGGAAGGTCTTGAAGGTCTCGGTCTCCACCTGGCGCGAGGCGTAGGACAGTTCGGCAAGGCCAATAGCCATGGCCAGGGAGGAGTTCTTCAGCGCATTCATGTACTGGCCCAGCAACGGCGGCAGCGCAGTACGCAGCGCCTGGGGCAACACCACCACCCGCCACACCTGTGCCGGCTGCAGCCCCAGCGCCAGGCCCGCCGCTCGCTGCTGCGGGCGTACCGAGGCGATGCCGGCGCGGATTTCCTCGGCAACGAAGGCCGCGGTATAGAGCGTCAGCCCCCAGGCCGCGGCGAGGAACTCGAACGAAGGCCACGGCAAGCCAAGCCATTGATGCGGCGTGTTGAGCCAGGCCACCAGAGTTTCCGGCAACAGCGCCGGCACACCGAAGTACCAGAAGAACAACTGCACCAGCAGCGGGGTATTGCGAAAGGCGGCCAGATAGGCACGCGCCGGCCAGGCACACCGCCGCCTGCGCGCAAGGCGGGCGATGGCCAATGGTGCGCCGATCAGCGTGGCGAGCACGCAACTAAGCAGGGCAAGGCCCAGGCTGATCAAGAAACCGTCGAGCAGCAGGAGCAGGTAACGCGGGGCGAGGAGGTCACCGAACATCGAGGGGGTTCCAGCGAACGAAACGAGTCGCGCGCCTTACGGGCGTGAGGCGCGCGGTTGCAGCGGCGCGATCAGCTCTTGTCGCCGATCTTGTACAGGCGCGCGAGCGGGGTCTTGGTCTGGGGGCCGAACCAGGTGTCGTAGATCTTCTGTGCCTGGCCGTTGGCTTCGAGGTCGCGCAGGCTCTGGTTGACGAAGTCGGCCAGGGCCGTCTCGCCCTTGGGGATGCCGACACCGATCAAGTCGTTGGAGATGGTGAAGGGCGGCACTTCGTACTTGTCCTTGTCCGGCACGTTGGCCAACAACCCGATCAGCTTCGGGCCGTCCTGGGTGATGGCCTGTACCTGGCCGTTGCGCAGCGCCGTGAAGGCAAACGGCGTGTCGTCGTAGGCGATGACCTTGGCGCCGGGGAACTTGTCGCGCAGCACCCCTTCGTTGACCGTGCCCTTGTCGACGCCGACGCGCCATTTGTTCAGATCGTCCGGGCTTTTCAGGCTGCCTTTCTTGACGATGAACTGCTGCCCTGAGGAGAAGTAGGGGATGCTGAAGTCCACCTGCTGTGCACGTTCCGGGGTGATGGTGAAGTTGGCCAGCACCAGGTCGACCTTGTTCGCCGTCAGCAGCGGCACACGGTTGGCCGGGTTGGTTGGCAGCACCTGGAGCTTGACGCCGAGCTTGTCGGCCAACGCTTTGGCGTAATCCACGTCGAGGCCTTCGATCTGCTTGCTCTTGGCATCGACGAAGCCGAACGGTGGGTTGCTGTCGAAGGCAGCGACACGCAGCACGCCGGCTTGCTTGATATCCGCCAGGCGATCGGCATGGGCCGCGCCGGAAAGGACGACCAGGGCGAGGGCGGTGAGGGCAGTGAGTTTCTTCATGAATATGCAGCTCCTGGGATGGGCGAGAGCGGGCGATTGCGGATAGGAAAGGCCCGTTGTAGAGCGGCGGTGGTAGACCGCTGGCGAGATGGATTCTGGCAGGGGAGCGGGAGGGAGAGGAAAGAATGAATGGGTCTATCTTATAACCAAACTTCTTGGTTTAGTTGATTAATGTGACCTGTTTTGGAATAGAAAAGTGACGCGATGTCGACTTGCTTGAGCTATAGCTTAATGCGCCAGATCATTTACAGAGGGCACCGAAATGACCGAAGCACTGCGTCCACCCTTGCCGCCGTTCACCTTGGAAACGGCCATCCAGAAAGTCCGTGGCGCTGAAGACGGTTGGAACTCACGCGACCCAGCCAAAGTGGCGCTGGCGTATACGGAGGATACCCATTGGCGCAACCGCGCCGAGTTCATCGAAGGCCGCGCCCAGGTGCAGGCATTTCTTGAACGCAAATGGCACAAGGAGCTCGACTACCGGTTGATCAAGGAGCTGTGGGCGTTTGCGGATAACCGTATCGCAGTCCGTTATGCGTACGAATGGCACGACGATTCGGGTAACTGGTTCCGCTCGTACGGCAACGAAAACTGGGAGTTCGCCGCGAACGGGCTGATGCAGCGGCGGTTCTCCAGTATCAATGACCTGCCGATCGCCGAAAGCGAGCGCAAGTACCATTGGCCGTTAGGGCGGCGACCGGACGATCACCCTGGGTTGAGTGAGCTCGGGCTTTGAATCGACCCCGCCGGGCCGGGAATCGCCAGAAAGCAGGGGAGAGCAGGACCTGCATCTCGAGCCGCCCGAGCCGCATCTCCATCGCTCAAGCCACTGTGGTTCGCTCTGTTCCTGCGCGAGCGTTGCGGCGTAGACGCAAGGCCCATTTGGCGGTCAGTTTGAAGGAGATCGCGCTGAACATCAGCGCGAACGCCAGTGGATACCAAGACCCCATGGGCACGCGCTTGTAAAAGGACAGCAGGAACACTCCGGCGATCACCCAGGTCCCCGTGCTGTGCAGCGCCTTCCATAAACGGGCACCGAGCAACTTGGCCACGGCGGGGAAGGAGGTGACTGTCAACAAAAGGATGAACACATAGCCGATCGAACCTGGAATATTCGTGACGGCGCTGCGCCCATGCCAGAACGATTCGGGAAACCCGTTCGCGTACAGGATGATCAGCACCGCATGCACGGCATGGGAGAACGCGAATGCCAGCCCTAAGAAGCGTCGCTCCCGCAGCAGACCTCGGGTCAATGGGCTGGGCACCAGGGCTGCCATCGACGAGGCGAGAAACGTCGCCAGGAACAGGGCAAAGGACGTGCGCGCGGTGACCCTGATGGCGCTACGCAGGGCATCCACCCATTGCGGCTGGGCCCATAGGGCCAGTGCGGCGGCGATGAGCACCAGCACGGACAACATGGAAAACAGGCGCCAACCATGCAGCTTGGCGGTGTCAGCGGTTCGGTTCATGGCAGGCTCCGGAGGGAATGCGGCGAGCGGGATGCCGCCGCGTGGTGGAGCCATGGTGCCAATGGCGTTTATCTGGGATGTGTCGAGCAAGGCCCATCGTGTATCGCACTGTAGCCAGCGTGTGGCTACAGGTGAAAATGTCCCGCAGTCTCCGGTTGGTAAAGCACTTTCCTGATCTCGATCCGGCGATTGCGTTCAGAAATTCGCCAGTCGATGGCGTCCCCCTCCTGGTAGCCCAGAATGGCCGCACCAATGTCGGAACACACGGAATGCTTCCCCGCGCCGCTGTCCGCGTCTTCAGGGTAGACCAAGGCGACCTCGATCTCTTCATCGTCCAGCTGCAGCAAGACCCTGGAGTTCATCGTGACAACGGTACTCGCCACCTTCTGCGGCTTGACGACAATGGCCCGCTCGAGTTCATGTTCGAGGTCGACAACGGCCGGGCCTTGCTCAAGCGCAATCAAGCGCTCGAGCCTGGCTTTGTCGATTTCAGTGATGTAGATCCCAGAGCAATCGCTGACGACACCGTCGCGCAATAACTGGCGATAGCGTGCCAGCGTCATGGAAAACGACTTCAATGTCGGCGTTTCGCTCTCCAGCACGAAGCCGCTGCGCAGGAAGGCTTGCAACGAACGCGTGTTGTCAGGGTGGATCTTGGCGATCAGTTTCGCCGCGCGCATGTCGAAGAAGGCCAGTTTCATGCCTTCGCGGATCGTGCGCAGACCAAGCCGCCGGCCCCATTTTTTGCGGTCTCCGATGGCCAGCACGATCTCGCAATCCGAACCGGTCTTGACGAGGCGGACAAAACCCACCGGGGCGTCATGCCGGTCATAGGCGATGAAGAATCGGCCGCCACGGTTGAACAGGTGGGTCAGGATCGGCAATTGCGTCCGATCGATGGCTTGCTCGATGGAGCGGGAGACGTGACGCGAATCGCTCAGAAAACAGGTGACTCGCTCATCCTGCAACCAATCCATCAGCATCAGCGCGTGTGCCCGAGTGATTTCAGGGCACAGCGAAATGAAAGGCTTGTTCATCTTCACCACTTTCGCTTGTAAAGGATGAAAGCCCTTCATGGCTAGGGCCATGACGGTTCTTTCGGCAACCGGCTACCTTACGACATAACGTGAGTAATGCCCAACAATGCCGCGCCCGAGCAGCGTGGCCACATACACTGTAAACGGAAGGCTGCGGTGTGCTATGGGAGAGTCGTGGAGGCTGTGATAATGGGGGAAATCAAAAGGGCCATGTCATGCTGACCATCTCCAATAGCGTGCATCTGCCGGATGCCGACATCGAACTGACATACATCCGCGCACAAGGCGCGGGCGGACAGAACGTCAACAAGGTGTCCAGCGCCGTGCATCTGCGCTTCGATATCCTGGCATCGTCGCTGCCTGAGTTTTACAAAGAGCGGCTGCTGGCGTTGCGTGACAGTCGCATCACCGGCGATGGCGTGTTGATTATCAAAGCCCAGCAATACCGCACCCAGGAGCAGAACCGCGCAGACGCGTTGGCACGTCTTGCCGAGTTGATCATCGCTGCCGGCAAGACCGAGAAGAAACGCCGTCCCACCAAGCCGACCCTTGGGTCCAAGACACGACGCCTCGAAGGAAAGGCCAGGCGGAGTGAGGTCAAGGCGGGTCGCGGAAAGGTGGATTTTTAATGGTGGAGGGGGAACGTGACGGTAAGTCTCAATGGCATCCAAGGCATTTCAACTTGAGGACTGCAAGCTCCTAATAATACAAGATTTAACATAATATACATTATGCGCATCTTAGTATGGAGTTACCGGGGCCGTGGGTGGACAGATTTGAAGCCAGGCCCCTGGCCTAGATAGTTCTCAGAACTAAATGAGCGAAAAAACGGTAAGTAATCGCGTAAATCATGCCTTCCGCCTCACGTTCATAGGTTTGCTTGCAGATCACTTTTCCGACGATCAACACTACGCTACTAGTCCTCGGAAGCAATTCTTAGGACGTTTTCGGAACTAATCCATGAACTGCGGTGTTTTCCCCCCGAGTTCAAAAATTACTTCCAGCCAGCGGGCCGTTCGTGTGACCGTCGCTCACGTGCTGGCGATTCTTCCCTCCTGATTCACGAGTTAGTTCCTGTTACCGCCGTATCCACCATCTGGTGTCCAAGCCGGCGCGATGCTGAACCGCGTCCGCACATGCGAAAATTCACTGTCCACGACGACGTTCACCACCAGTAATAGATGTCGCCAGTACATTGGTCTTTTGAGGTCGCAAGCAGATGTCTAGAACCTCGGGGATGCTGCGGAACGTGGGACCATGCTTTTGGCTGGCTGGGAGGCTCTGAGCATGTCTTCACCCGCGGCGGGATCTCATGAGCGCTAGATTTGATGGTGGACAGGTCCGTTCATTTGCGTCAGAGCGTTGTGCTCTCCGATGGGCGCGTTTCACAGTGAAATGCCGGTTTGAAGGCCTATCTACGGGGGTTGTAAACCACTTTTTTTACGTGTAAACCACTGTAGTTAACACGTAAAAAAAGTGGTTTACAGGGTGTATTTTTACGTCACCATGGCCACCAGGTACTTGCTCTCGTACGGGTTGTATTTTGAACGGTGCATGCATGGCGCGCTAACGTAGCTCTGGAGATTAGCCCCCACGCCTCCTGGCAGATTGTGGAGGTCTGTACTGCGCACCAGGGGGTGATTGTCAAGTGATTAGCTAAAATGACCGATCGCTTGAGGGAGTAAGTTAACCTCCTCCAGCCTCGTTTTCTCTTCATCTGGTTATAACTCCACTAAATGACTATTTAGTCGAGTTATAAGTAAGATATGCTCAACTGCCCCAATGCCCCCCTTGAATCCAGAGCTAGCACGCTCTACGTACCTGCCTGAGCGCTTCGCTCTGTTTAAGCGCAGCCCAGCATCTACCACTGAACAGGATCTGCCTGCCCTCGCCTATCGCCGCCAGCTGGCTTTTTTCGCAACATGCAGGCCGAAGAACTTGCCGCGAGCATGAGCCATGCAGCTGATTTCAGTCAGTAAGAAACTCCTGACGCTTCCCGCTCGCATGCATCAGTTCAACATGCAGATTCTGCCGCCCCACAATTACTGCTAGCAACGGGCGTCGATCAGATCGCCCTTTGGCCAAAATCGTCCATTCATCCAGATCGATACTCGAAGGTCTCGGTAACTCTTGCGGGTGGCTGTGCCACTCCCCAATGTACCTCACCAAACCGTTGCTCTCCTGCCAACGTCTGTCTGCCAAGCTCTTGTGACCATGGATCATTCGCTCGAAGAAATATCGCAGACGGAGATCCTGTCGAGTCGGCTCGCTGGCCTCCAATACTTCAAGATGCTTTCCACGCACATGCCCGAGCAGGATACCTCCGGCTTCCGTACCATCATCTTCTTGGACATGGCGCTGGAATACCTCGAGAACGCTTTGACTGAAGTACACAAACTGCTCATCTGCATGGTTTCGCCAGGTAGTCATGAACCGCATGCTGGACACCCTGGTCGCTTGAGAATGGTGCAGTCTTCAGTCGCAAGCTCGTGGGTTCTATTCAACACCCGGGTGGATAGGCCTGGCCAGTGCTTGCCGCCGACCCACGCCATGGCAGCATCGAAGCCCAGCGCAGCAGCCTGCATGGACACCGATGCGGGGAAGGGAACATAGGGCCCTTCGCAACCTTGCCCAGCGAAGATGGGTTCGACGCTGCCTTCAACTGCGTGGAAGTCGCCTCGATTCTCATAGTCACAAAGACAGCGATAGCAGCCTTCCGAGGCATGGATACCGATGAACGATCGGACGGCGACGCCTGCACCTTCGATCCATACGTGCAGCAGTGGAGTTATTTGTGAGTGATATGAAGCAAGCCACTGGCTCAATGACTGCTCACCTGTAGCATCGATCAACAGATCGAAACCCTCCAGGTTGACCTCCCTAGCATCGTGAGTAATAGCTCGAACATTCGAGGCTGGCATAACGCGCTTGATCTCATCTGCCATTGAGGTGGCCTTTGGCAGGAAGCACTTATCTGTGCCCAGCCGGTGTCGCCCCAGATTTCCCGGTTCGAGCCTTTGGTTGTCGACCAGCATGAGCTCACCACCCTGCGAGCCAGCCCCGGCTTTAGCTAGCATCTCAGCCAGATACCCGCCGATCGTTCCGCAGCCTACTATCGCGATTCGCTTACCGGCAAGTGTGGCTGAGCCAGGAATGTTGCGCTGAACCACATAGGCGTCATCAATGCGAACCAAACGAAGTCGGTCAATGCTTAAGTCATAGATCGGTAGACGCTGATCACGAGACGATCCGCGAGGGTTTTTCTGAAGATTAAACGTCGCAAATCCGTACGTCATCGATGGCGAGTCAACCACGACAATCGCAAACTCCGCCCCTTTTCGGTAAGCCTTGGCAATACGCGCTTCAATTTTGCGCCGACAGGCAGCATCAAGTTGCCCCTGCCAATCCAGCAACTCCCTGACGGTTTTCGGTGGCCAAGCATCAGGCGTAGGCCTCGGCACTGCTCTGGTCGTCACCCTATCAACTATGACATCCAACTCCCGCAGGTCACCAGGTCGATGTTTAAGCTTGGCTAATGTGCGTTCTGGATCATCGCTGATAGCGCAGTCTTTCCCTACTTGCAGCAGTTTGCCTTCACCGGTCTGCCGTGAGCTCACATCAACATACAACGGCTCGCCCGGCCAAAAAGCAAAAAACTCTTCAGCCAGATCATCTACCCGTTCACCCGCCATGATCTGATCAAGCACACGAGCTGCCTGCTCGAAGGCTGCCAGGGTCTGGCCAATAGGATCGAAAATGTCCACGACAGCTGTCGCGTCTGCGATATAGCACAAGAAGCCGTCCGCCCCAACGTGTGGTGCGATCGGACGCAAGCGCTCCGGTACCGGCGTTAATCGCACAAGCGGGAACGTCTGAAAAGATCGGTCGATCAATGCCATACATGGCACGTCGCCGAAACGCGTAGCAAGTACGCCTTCGAGCAGCAGCGTGGACGCGCCTAACTGTTCTTCGTAGCGCTTAAACCCAAGCGGCTTCAGCGCTGCGAGCAGTTCAGGGATAACGCTCATCGCGCTACCCCGCTTTGGTACGCTTGACGATTTCAGAGGGGCCGCGCTCAGGTGGGGTCGCAGCCATCACTGTCGGCATCGCCTGAACGGGCTGGTCTTTGATGAGATCGGGACGGTCAGGGAAGCGATCACCCAACATGTCACGCATCCACCGACACGCCATATCTTTTTGGGCGCTATCCGCAATCGACGCTTCCAGGTATGTCCCAAAGGTTGTGAATTTCTCAGCAGCCTCAGCGACTCCCTCCTCGCCTAGTGCATCAGTTAGGTAGACCTTGGAGTCGATAGGGCTCTTCACGCCATTGCGCAGCGCATCCGGCAGGCCTTTCACAACGTGGAGGAGAGCCAGGTCATCCCGCTTGTAGTGGAACTCGAAGAGCGGGCAGGCTGCAGCCATCAGCAGAATAGAGCTCGGCCCGCCCTTGTCCCACTGCTTGTCGCGAAACGCCTTGATGTAGCGGATCACCCGGCGCAGCTGCTCCTCTTTGTCCGAGATTTCCAGCTCGAACCACTCCTTCATTTTCAACGGATCAGAAACGATCCACTTGTCTTCGCAGGCGAGGAGGATCTTGTCGGAAGGCAGCTTCTTCCAGCAATCCTGCTGCGAGTCGGTTGCCAGTGCTTTGATCAGCGTGTAATTACGTTCCTCCATGCTGACGACGATCTTTTCATACTGATCATCCGGGATGGCGTAGAGAGGAAGGTCGATGTGCGCAAAAGTGGAGATTTCCACACGCAAGCACGTGGCTTTGGACAAAAGCTCCCAGCCTTTTTCATCGCACAGCGGTTTAAGAACATCCCACACCGCAGCACGGAAATCTTTGATTGCCATGGTGGGCCGGTTCTCCTCCGTCACGATGCTCATCGGCAAGTAAACGCCGTCGTCAACATCAGACTGCTGAGGCGGGGTTTGGCACGGGCGGTTGAGGGTCTTGTAGGCCCAGGAACCTTGAATGAAGAACTTGGGATTGCACTCCTTGCCTTCATAACCCCGGTCACGAAGGGCAGCCGGGAGCTTTGTGCGCAGTGCATCGCGCACATCTGATCTGGCGGAATTGATGTTCTGTCTCTCGGAATCCCCAAGATCCAGTTCCTTCAAAAACGTAGTGTGTTCGTTGGAGCTGTACAGCAGCGGGCTCAGGTTTGGCATAAGACGCCACTCCTTTTCGGTTAGGGCCTTCAATGGTCACTAGCATCATGCAGGCTTGCAGGCCGCCCGGCGTCCAGATGACGTCACGCCAAACTTAAACAAGCCCGCCCCACCGACCCGCCCAACCTAACGGTCATCGTTACTACACACAGTAAAGCGAAGCGGTCGAGGCTTGGATCCAATGATGCCACAGCGCAACATATAGATCAATAAACACAACAAAGTACAACATATAGTGTTATGACGCATTGCCATTACGCTTTTTCTTTAGCTCCCCAGAACCGCCACCAAGGGCGGCTTTTCTCTCGCTCAAATGCTATGTACCCCGCAGTATTCAAGCCCTGGTTCCAATTTCGATCTGTGAAATAGACCCCTTCCATGGATACATTCCAGTCCTCATCACTCACCTGTACCCGCGCTGCACCATTGTGCCGGCTGCAGTCGGAAATCTTTGGATTACTGGTCAGGTTCTCGTAGATGTAGTTGAGCTCAATCGTACCGTGTTGGCAGTCACGCTGAACGCTCACACAGACGGTACTGGATTTTGAATAGCGATCAACCGACTCAAACTGCATACGTACACGGAAAAAACGAGAAAAAATCTTTACCTTGCCTTGCGTAAAGATCTTCTCCTCAACTTCCTGATTTCCGCTCAGGCGCTGAATCGCCCCCCAGTTTGACTGCAGCGTGACATCCCATACGCCATCGATAGGCGGGAAGTACGTCCGGACAAATGGAAGCTTGCACAAGAGTGGAAAGATGAAGGTTTCACCGAGAATCAGAAAAACAAAGCCCGCCATGCTCGAAGCGCTGGACAGTGCCTTCAGAAGATTTAGCGGCTGGTCTAAAAGCGTGATGATATTGCCATGATTTATCAGGGCGAAGATCGCAAGGGTAACGACAAGGAAAGCCAACGCAGTGTTCTTGATTCCTATCACTTGATACATGCTTACCCCTTTTTGACTTAACGCTGACGATTTTTCATCGATACACCCTACCCTGCCGCACTAACCGAAAACTACCCTAGGTACGGTTCTTGCGCGAGGTCTTAACGCTTACGCTAGCTTGGAGAAATTAACTGGTCGGTATCCTCTAGCATCAGCATCTTATGGTTTCTCTATTCGACCCAATCTGACGTATCACCGCGCGCGTGCCGCGCCAGGGCGTCTTTAACCAGATTAAGTGTTTGCAAATCCATGGCCGCGAGCGGCGCTTCGTCGATTTGGGTCACCCATTGCGCACAGCGCTCCAATCCCATCACCTGCTCCAGCACCCGCGGAGAGACATAGTCCAGTCGGGTCATCGCGCCACCACTGTGCGAGGTCCGGCTGCTGAGGTGCCCGCGTGCGAACTGGAAAAATCGGCTGATGGAGTCGACGTGTTGATTCACCCAGCGTCGGCCTTCGTCCCCCTCTTCTCCGTATCGGTTCCAGTCCAGAAGATATGTAGCAACATCGGCATCTGCCAAAAACGCGTTCGGGTCGCGGTCAGCCCACTGGGAGAGTGAATGCAGGTAAGCGCTCTTCAAACGAGATAAACCCTCGTCGTCGAGATCCCCGACATCGCCCTTGCGCCGCAGCGCAGTTTCTGCTGCCAACAGCTGATTAACCGTGACCAGACCGATGCCTAAGGTGAAAGCCTGGATAACCAGCTGGCTGCGTTCGGCTGCCTGCTCATGGCGCCTGAGGAACAGTCGCAGCAAACGCGCGACCTGCAGGCGTGGTGACCAGTTGGTGAATGACATCCGCCGTCCCACTTGGTCACCGGCGTACAGTAGGGTTTGAACAACTGCTAATGAATGCTCAAGCGGGAATTCTTCCACCAAGCCGAGCAAGCGTTGCAGAATTTCCGCTTGGCGGTCTTCTTCGTGGGCAGTCAACAAGGTGGTGAAAAACTCGGGCTCAGTGATACGCCTGCCAAGCTCGTGCAGCAATGAGTTGGGAATATCCTGTTGCGGAATCGAAAATTCGAAGTAGCGGTCGAACACCTCGTCGCGGCAGACTCGCGAATCGATCAGCCAGCGCGCCTTCGTTAGTTCGTCGTGCTCACCGTTGCTGAACACCCAATCCAGGGTAGGGAACAGTGTCTGCAGTAATCGGCGCGTGTTCGACTGATGAAGCTCCGGGGCTAGGTCAACCAACTGATCGATCACCTGATTGATACGTTCCCGCTGTGTCTGGTCTTTGCGTGTGAACGGCTCGCTATCGGTCAAGAGCTCTTTGTGGTGCGGTAGTTGGGCGTGGGTCTGCGGAGCAAACACACGCAGACACTCCAGTGCGAACAAGTCGACCGCATTGACTTCTGCTACCTCCGTGCCACGCAAAAGGCGGCAATGAAACGCCAAGGTCGAGGCGTAGCGATAGACATGACGTAGGTTGCGAAAGAACGGCCGTATCCCACGTTCAAACACCTGCTGCCAATACTCTTGGTCAAAGCGCTGCTGCAGTTGCGGCTCTTCCGCCAAGATCGCGTCCAGCCGACTGAATAACACCGTCTGCAACTGACCTCCGGCCACGGTGGGAACGCTGAGCGGAGCCTGAATAATCTTTTCCAGGTAGGTTGCACCGTCGAAGCCAACCTTGGTCAGTCCTTGCTCCACGGTGTCGCGTTGAAACAGCAGCAGAAATACCACATTGGCGAAATCCATGTGGGCCTTGACCAGTTGGAACATTGCTTTCATTTGTTCGGCTGACAGCCGATCCAAATCATCCAGCACGATTACCAATGGCTTCTGCCGAGCGTTCAATAGTTGCTGCAGTTCGGTGCGAATCTCACTGAGCGTTAAGGCGTTCTCCTTGGCTTGTTGTTCCAGGCTCTTCGAGTGATTGGTCGCCCACAGGCCAAATTTCTTCAGCCACGGGCCAGCGGCGCCAAGCCAACTAGCCGCGCTGAGAATGCCAACTGCTACCTGCGCCGCATTGCCTTGAGCGACGCTGGCCAGGCCGGTCGTCACCAGCGCCGAACCGAGAAGGATCGGTGTCCATTTTGCAGTGGTAGTGACTACGCTGGCGCCGACATTCAGGTAGCGGCCATAGTGACGCAACAACTTCGCCAGTTTTTTGTCCTGCTCGCTAGCGTCCTTTCGCTGTATGGCACGCGAGATCTCCTCAAAAAAGGCTTTGCTCAAGCTATCCTGGCTGGCCCATTGCCAGGGATTGAACTCGATCAGCTGGCAGCCTTGGCTTGCCTTTAACTGTTCAATCGTCATGTTCTTGATCGAACTTTTACCACTGCCCCACCCGCCGGTCAGGCTAATCACCAGGCTTTCCTGGTGCTGCCACGAGTTGATCGCTAGCGCTAGGCGCTGTGCGAAGCCAGCGCGATCCAGTAGATCTTGCGCCTGCGTCGTGATCGGGCGGTCATCGGCAAACTTCAATTCATCATGAGCCATAGGCTGCATCCGGGCAGTCGAGATTTCAGGATTTGGTTATAGCGTTAGTGCGCCTGCGCGGTGGACTCTTTTGCAGAGCGTCGCGCAACTGTCCGAGTTGAAGCTCCAGGGTGTCGGCGCGCGCCTGCTGCATCACCTCGTTGCGCTGTGCCTCGACGAGCGTTGTCTGCAGCTGCTGCAGGTCGATCTGCTGGATATTACAACGTTCCTCTGCCTGTGCCGCTACTTGCCGCAATTGGACGAGGCTCTGGTTCAACACCGTACTGTGAGCCTCGGCGAGGACACGCTGCTCGTGCGCGGCATCACGTTTGTGCTGTTCCGCTTGCAGTGCTTGCTGTAGGGCATGAACGCGAGCATTGGCGTCTTTGAGCTGAACGCTCAGTCCCTTGCTCTCTTCCCGGGCTCGATCGATTTCGCGATAGGCGCGGTCCTCGACATCGCGGGTGTAGCGCTGCTGCTCGCTGCGCGTTTGCTCAGCCTGCTCACGGCTTCCCTGCAACTGCTGGCGGACCTCGGTTAATTGCATACGCAGCTCGTCACGTTGCGCCTGCAGTTCGTCGCGTTGGCTGCGAAGGTCGTCGATCTGCGCCTGGCGCTGGGTCAGCAGTTGCTCCAAGTCGGCCAAGCGGATTTCCGCACCCTGCCGCGCTGTCACTGCGTCCGCCGTCTGCTGCCGGGCTTGGGCAACGTCCAGGCGCGCGCGGGCCTCCAGCGCACCCAGCGCCTCGCGTTCTTCTATAAGTACCTGGCGCTGGCTGCTCAGTGACTGCTCAACCACGCCTTGAGCCAAGGTGGTCGCCTGCTGCCAAATGGCCACGAAAGCCTGCGCTACTTCCGCCGGCAGTCCGGGCAATCGCGTTTCGCCACGCAGGCGCCCAGCCAGCTGTTCCCACCATTGGTCGAGTAACGCACCGACCCGCGCCGGACTGCCGCGCCCCAGTTCAAGGCGCACCCGCTCCACCGTCGGCCGCTCACCGCGGGCTAGGACCGCATCCGCTGCAGCAAATACGTCGTTTTCCGGTACCCCTACCGCCATGCCCTGCCCTCCGCAATATTAGGTCTGATAATTAAATCTTATCCTACCTAATATGTCGGAAAGTTAAAAAATAATACATTTAACGTATGATTTATTACATGGATAACCAATAGTTTGCGAAGGTCCCGCTGGCGCCGGTTGTGTTGGCGCATAACCCCCATTCGGCCGCCGAGAGTTGGATGCCGGTTGGAGACACCTGTTACCGATGGATATGGTTACCGAGGGCGTCAAGGTCAAGCCCGATCCTTCGGCCTTCAGCACGGTCAGCCGCTTGTTTCGAGGCCCAATAAGGCCCAGACGCATCGGAAATTACAGTGAGGAAGAAAATCGCTATCGTGCCCGAACCACTGCAGGTCATGCCCGCTAGCTGCACCGGCTGCCTGTGAGGATTGCCTGATCGCGCCGCCCCTGCTGTTTGGAGTAACGGCAATCGGCGCTTTTCGGAACTGATCTACCAGCAGGTCGAGAATCTGCGCCGGCTGAACGTCGACACCTGGCTGTATACGCTGGGAGTCACGGTAAGTAGACAATGCGCACCCCGGGAGATGAGGGGGCTGGCGAGGTTGCGGATGTGGTGGCCTTCTCTGTCATTCGACGGTAGTTATCGCCCCTGTGAAAACGCAGATGGCGCCGTCACCGGCGCCATCGGAAAGCCTTTCGGCCAAGCCAGAGTCTGGACTCAGCGAATTGCTCAGGCCATGAAGCGCTCTTCCAGGGCCTCGCCGTGATCGGTCCAGAAGTCCACATCCATTTGCACCATGCTCTTCATGTTGGTCGGGTTGCGGTTCAGCTACTAGCACCTCATAAGTCAGCATTGCCAGACTATAGCCCCCGTCCGGGCGCTACATCTCAAGGCTGAGCGTCCCACTATTGCCTCACGACCGACTCTGAGCATTTAAATTGCTGGCTCGTAGGGCTCAAGACCGCTTCAGTTTGAGCGACTTAAGCAGCGTCCCTTTCGGACGGACTACCCCTAACTTATAGCCTGCCGACAGCAATGCCAGCCACCCGATACCTACATAGAGCGCCATGCGAGTTTCAGGGTACCAACCCAGTACACAGAAAATGAACACCATGAAAACAATTGCGCAGGCGGGCCCTACAGGCCAGAAAGGCACGGGAAAATGCAGGGCCTCAACCTCAGTTCGAGTCATTTGCCGGCGCATTGCTACCTGGGACAAAAGAATCATCAACCATACCCATACAATCGAAAACGTCACCACCGACGCCAAAATCATGAAGAGATTTTCCGGGAACAGATAATTGAGCAGAACACCCAACAGTAGGGCGGTCGCCATAACGATTACAGTCATCCAAGGCACACCGAATCGTGACAGGCGGGAAAAGCTGGCGGGTGCCTGGCCGCTCTGAGCCATGCCGTACATGATTCTCCCTGCGGCGAAAATATCGCTGTTAATGGCCGATAGCGCCGCAGAAATGACGACGATGTTCAGCAATGTAGCGGCCGACTTTATACCTAAGCCGCTGAATATCTGTACGAAAGGACTGCCCTCGCTGCCAATCTTGGGCCAAGGATAGATGGCCATCAGAACGAATAGTGTAAGCACGTAGAACATCAATATACGCAACGGCACGGAGTTAATCGCGCGCGGCAGGACCTGTTGCGGGTTTTTAGCTTCCCCCGCAGTGATTCCAATCATTTCTATGCCGCCAAAGGCAAACATTACGACGGTGAAGGAGGCTATCATTCCACTCACGCCATTGGGGAAAAAGCCACCGTGCTGCCACAAATTGCTTAAGCCGGTCGTTACTTCGCTGGCAGTGCCCAACTTAATACCGAAAATTAGAACTGCCAACCCGGCAACGATCATCGACGCAATAGCCGTGACTTTCAGCAATGACAACCAGAATTCCAACTCGCCGAATACCTTGACGCTGCACAGATTCAGAGCCCCGATGAAAAATACAATGCCCAGGACCCAGATCCATCGTGGTGTGTCTGGAAACCAGTAACTCATATAAACACCAAACGCGGTCACATCAGCCAGACATACCACCAGCATGGAAAATGCGTAGCTCCAGCCAGTCAGAAAACCTGGAAAGCTCCCCAAGTACTGAGTTGCGTACTGGGCAAAAGAACCCGATACAGGATTGCGGACGGCCATTTCACCCAAGGCTCGCATCATCATGTAAATGGCTATGCCACCGATGATGTAGGCCAGCAGCACCGACGGGCCAGCCAGCTTGATTGCCGAGGCGGACCCATAGAACAACCCGGTGCCAATAGCGGAACCGAGCGCCATGAAGCGAATATGGCGAGCACTAAGGCCTCGCCGCATGGAAGATGCGCTATCGCTCATTCCAGTTAGTCTCCACATTGTTTTTGTTTGAATGCCGAGGCATCGCGCGGACGTCTGGATTTTCAGGCCAGACAAGTCCCCAGGCCGGCCATCGGCACCTGTAGTGGTTAAGTGATTTGCGTGAGCGGGACCGGCGTTTTCATTGTCAATGAAAGCCCGTTCGCGAGGACTACAACCGCACAGTGGAAAGTCGCTTGATTTCGGACCAAGCGCGTTGTGCGTAGTGAGGATCGAAGAGTGAGTGATAGCCCCCCGTGTGCCAGAAAACCACTGGGCCTTCCAACTCCCTCCTTTTCGCGAGGTCGATCAACGCCGCGACTGCCTTGGCGCTGTAGACGGGGTCTACGAGTATCCCCTCGGTGGTGGCGAGCAGGTCGATGGCTTCCATCACGCCCGGTGCGGGCAGACCGTAGCCGTCTCCCAGATAGTTCTCCGTGAGGTCGATGTCCTCAAGTGTCAGGCTCACATCTGCGCCGATGAGGCGGGCACCACCTTGGGCATAAGCGAGGTACTGGCCGCGTACGTCATCATAGACATCACCGGCGACGACGATACCGCGGATCTTGCTTGGCGAACCGTGCAAGGCATTGCCCAACACTAGTCCGGAGTGCGTGCCCCCCGACGAACTGGCATGCACAATAGTGCCGATCGAACGCTCATGAGCGGCCATCTGCCCGCGAAGCTCGGAGTATGCCAGGGCAAATCCGAGCGAGCTTCTCTCGGAGGCACAGCCGATAGGTAGTCGATAGATACGCTCCCCTTTATATTCCAGTTCAGTGACCACGGCCTGGGCGTGGTCGGCGAGTTCGGCCCAGGTTGCATTGCCCACAAAGCGCAAGTTGGCACCAAAGAGTCCGTCCAACAGCAGGTTGCCAACCGGCTCCCGTGGCGCATCATGGCAAAGTACCAAGGTGCATTTCAGCCCTATCTGCGCCGCTGCCGCCGCCACCGCTCGCGCTGCATTGGACAGACGTGAGCCTTCCGCAACCAGATGAGTGGCGCCCTGGGCGATCGCATAAGCCAGCTCCACTTCGAGTTTGCGCACCTTGTTACCGGCCAGCCCCACCGTTCCGATATCGTCGCGTTTGCACCATACCTCGGCGCCGATTTCAGCACTGAACCGCTTTAGGTGTTGCACTGGTGAGGTAAAGCCTCGCAGATTCAGTCGAGGTAGTTTTTCAAGTGTTTCGAGAGCATTCATCGGGGTTATCCTTGTGACGAGCATCGTACGTAACAGGAGAATCGCCTGAGGAGGAGCCACCCGACTCAACCCAGACTTCCTGTCGACGGTGCAAGTATGATGTTGGCGCGATAAGCTCAAATAACGAAAACCAGACAACGCATACAAGGTTCCCGACAACATGGCCGTTGCACCTGTTTTACCCGCTATTAGCTCGCCTCTACCGCATTCCGTTCTGTTAAGGACCATGCGTCTAACGGAAGTAACGTCTTACCCTACCGAGCGCCATGACTGGGGCGAATTCGTCTACTCGTTCAGCGGCGTGATCGAGTTGACTGTGGACGACCGTGAGTACCTGACACCGCCACATTACGGCTTGTGGCTTCCGCCTCGAGCTGAGCATGGCGCCAGTACTCGGCCCCACGTGTGCTACTGCGTGCTAGACATTGCCCCGGAACGCTGTGTCAGACTGCCCTCCGAGGTCTGCACGCTGGCGGTCGGTCCCATCATCAAGGCAATCCTTGCCGACTTGGTCGAGCGCCAGGTTGATTACCCTCGAAACGATGACGACGCACGGTTGATGCAGGTGCTGGTAGACCAGATAAGCCTGGCACCGCGTCGAGATACGTATCTGCCGATCTCTAAAGATCGGGCACTGAGTCAGGTGCTCGAAGCACTGCATCTGGATCCAGGTGATAATCGTCCTCTGGAAGCATGGGCCAGTTTCGTACATAGCACCGAGCGCACGCTCTCGCGGCGTTGCCAGCGTGACCTGGGAATGTCATTTGTGGAGTGGCGGCAGCGTCTGCGGCTAGTTAGAGCACTCTCGATGCTGGAGGACGGCACCCCAGTGCAGACCGTCGCGCTGGAGTTGGGATACAGCACTTCGTCCGCTTTCATCGCAATGTTCCACCGAATGATCGGGTCAACTCCGGATGAGTTCCGCAAACGTGTCGTACAGTTATAGCCACGTCGCCCCGCCAGGTTTCAAGATCCCACCGTCGTATCATTCCCCTCGCAAAAGAGATGGAGCTGAGAAGATCGTCGCCATGGCAGGCGGAACGCAGAAGGTTTTGGACGGCGCAACGGTCAATGGAAACCAGGGGTTCCAATGGGCCGCCGAGTAAGCGCATTATATCCTTGCGCTGAAGCCAAATGAGCGAGCCACATCAATCAAGGCGCTTGCACTCAGGGAGTTTGGAGAGCGCCAGGTGAATGCAACCGCTAGGAATTACTACCTTACGGTAGCCCAGAACCTTGAAAAAACTATTCAGGTTTATGTTAAGAAGTAACAAGATGCGCTGAGTGAGGTTGCCGATCGCGTTCGATTTAACGGAGTATCGCGACATCCGAATTAGTTCAGTATTCGGACTAACATATACTGAACCAGTAACGAGTACAGATCAATTCGAAGGGTCCATATAACGCGCGGCCCATAGCCGGAAGTTCCCCGCCTCGTCCAGCCCGACAACCGGCTTGTTGAACTTTGGATAAACGCTAGACAGGCTGTGTAGCGCCGATGGTTCTTGCCTGCAGGGAAGATGTATTTGTCAAGCAACGCATCATAAGCACGCAATGGGGCGGCTTCAACCGCCCCATGCTTTTACTGACGGGCTGCCGGGCCTGCATCAGCGGGCCGTTTTTTCAATCACGCGGAAATTACTTTCGGACGTCGGCTCTCTCCCGATGCGTCCGCTGCATGAGCGCATGGCGTTGGCAATCTCACCGCATCCCCTTCTGGCGCCGTGGAGTTGCGGTGTGGCTTGGCGATGATCATGTAAAGCAACCCGGTAGCTACCACTACCAGCAGCCCCACAAGTGCGATCCAGCGGTCAATAAACCCTAGAGCAGGGTTATTGGAGGGCATCGACAAAATTACGCAGGCGAACACACCGTAGGCCAAAGCACCCAGGTTGATAATACACCCCCACCGCCCCAGCGAGAAAGTACCGGCAGGTTTCCATCCTTTTAGCCGCGCACGCAGTGCCGCGAGCACAACCATCTGGAACGCCACATAGCCTGCCAGCATTTGCCACCCGGTACAACGAGTCAGGCACCAGATAGACAAAGAGCAGCAACAGCGCCGAGAGCGCATTGACACCTACCAGGGCCCAAACTGGTACATGCCCCTTTTTAGAGAGTTTGGCGAAGAGATTGGCGCCGGGGAACATATTGTCGCGCGCAAACGAGTAGACCAGGCGACTGGAGGATGCTTGCTGGCCCATCACGCATGCCAGGAATGAAGTGAGGGCAATGACGAGGAAAATCTTAGTGCCGATGAAGCCGATCGAGTCGTTCAGGATGGCGGGGATAGGATCAGCGATGTGACCATTCACGATCTCCACCAGATTGGGGGCCGCCAGAACGTAGCCGGCGAAAGATAGCAACGCCGAACTGCAACCGACCACGACGGTGAGAATCATTGCGCGCGGAATCTGCCGACCTGGGTTGGGCATTTCTTCGGCCACTTCGCCGCAAGCTTCAAAACCGTAGACCATCAGGATGCCCACCAGCGCTGCGCCTATGAATGCTTTGGAATAATCGCCGTCGAGTGCCGTACCCATGGTGTCAAAGAATATCGAAAAATCGTTATGGCGCTCGAACATAAGGAGGTATAAGCCCACCGCCACTACCCCGACGAGCTCCGCCGCAAGGCCAGCACCCTCTCGGGGCGTTCTCAGATGTGCTACACAGCGTGGAATCAAGGGTGAGAAACAGGCGATGTCCGCCAGCCCAGCAGCATCGGAATAAAGTGCCGGATCAGCCTCATTGCATAGAAGGGACTGGTCCAGAACCGCCGAACCTGATCGCTCCGGGCGTGGCCATGAAGACACCAGTTGCAAAAGTGCTCACAATTGTTGGTGAGCAACTTGTAGCGACACTCACCTAGTCTAGCTCGCGCTCTACAAAGCACTTGTTGCCCGCGATAGTCGGAGTCAGGCTGTTCAAGGCTCCAGACAGCGTGACACGCCGCGAAGCGACTGAGGGGTACCTCCTCCACCGGGCCGTATTGGAAGGTTTCGCAAAGTCCCGCGTAATGAATAACCAGACCGTTACCCGCATAGATGCCATGATGCAGAAACCCAGCGCGGTCGGAGACCAAGTGCGTTCCCGGCGGCCACGTCGCTCCTTCAACGGATGCAGCTAAATTTGAAGTATTGAGACGTGTGTGGGCGCTGCGCATGCCAGACCTCCTGCCTACCGGGCTTTCCAGACTGTAGGGTGAGATTTCAGAAGGGTTCATGCAGGCATCACGCCAATCTTACAGCCCCCAAGAAAAGAACCTTGAAATGCAGAAACCCGGGAAGCGTCCCGGGTTTCTGGTGATGCAACAGCTTATTTAGCGTAGTGGTACTTGCTGCGGAGTTCGTTTTTTTTCGGCTGCCGTGTTTCACGCACCTTGAGCATGTAATCAATCAAAAAATACCCCGCCAGCGCCAGCGGTAGTATGGAAAACAGCTCGAACGAACGGGCAGCCGCATACACATTAGCAGCCAACCATTCGGGCGACTCGGTAGCCAGCGCCTGGAATGCCTCGCTGCCACCTGCCGCTGCAACCTTGAAGCCGTCATACAGCTCGCCCATCCAAGGCACCACGACGTACCCGGAGGCCATCCCCGCAGCGCACATCAGGCCGATCCCAAGCGAGCCTGTATTCGGGTAGCGCTCCGAAACGATTGCCAGCATGTTCGGCCACAACAATGCTGCGCCCGCGCCCAATAGTGCGGTGGCCGCCATGGTAACCACTGGATGGGAAGTCATGGCCAACCCGAGAACCGAAACAAAGATCGCCAGGCAAGCAAACAACAGGATAGTCACGGCATGCACATGTTTGAGCGCGAACTCCGCAAGGCCGCGCGCAAACAGGTAGGCGACAGCAACGTAAATCAGCAACCAAGTGCCCTTTATACCGGAGATCTGGCCAACCACTATGTCGAGCCAGTTCTGCGGCACAGTCTCGCAAGCCAGCGCAAAGAACATGATACCGATCAGCACAAAAATACCCGGTTTGACGAACAGTTCCTTGCACATGCCTAGGAAGCTCACGCCATTGGCCACTCGCTCGGTCGGTGGAAACTGCACAAAGAACAGCATGACCAAAGCAAAGCAAGCCGGCAGCAACGACAAGGCAAACATATAGCGCCAGTCGAAACTTGCGGACTCGAAGCTGATCGCCAAGAGGCCAGCCAACATCCAGCCCAGTGGCCAACTTGTATGCAGCCGGTTTAGCTTGCCTGCCTTGTCATCCGGGTAGAGTGACGGTACTACCGGGTTGACCACCGACTCGATGCAGCCCCAGCCTACGCCATGCAGCAAAGCACCCAGCCAGAGCGTGTCATAGGCTTCAGTTGTACCCGGCTCAGCCACGATCATGATGATGAAGCCGACATTGAAGATGACCAGGCCGGCAAACAGCACCCGTTTTATTTTCAGGGCGTCAATGAAGGGGGGCAACAATGTATTGCAGACGGTGAAGCCGAGATAGGTAATGCCCAGAATCCCCCCAATCAACGCTGCTGAATTCAGCGGCGAAGTGGTGTCGAAGAACGCTGCTTTCAGCGTCCCGGCGAACGAAAGCTTGAGCATCATGGCAAAGCCAGCTGCAAAAAGCGCAACCCAGCAGACCAGAAACGCCCGCGAAATGTTTTTTGGTGAGTGCACCGGGTCGTACGTCTTGTCGGTCATTTTTATTCTCACTAATACGCACAGCTGCAAAATACGCGTTCCGCTGAAGCCCTGCGGTGCCATTCTGCCGGAGATACCGCTGCCAGCTGGCTGCGGAATGAAACTGCCAGGCCTGACGACCCGGCAGCAGTGTCAAAAGCCTGCGCGGAACGATGCCCAAGCCTGCAACCAGTCGTCATAGGTGGCATACATCTCCGACTCGCGAGGCGGCTGCCCCTTGAGCGGCGATTGCTGCAACACCTGGTCGACACGGTCGTAATCGAACAGCGAACGAGTACTGGCATCCATGTATTGCACGGCCTTGCGATTAACCACGGCAGAGCTGACCGCCTTGCTCATCTCCGCCTGCACCCGTGGGTCCAGAGCCTGGTTGATGAACGCCAGCGCCGACTCGGTATTCACCGAGGTCGCCGGGATGAACCAGGCATCAGCCCACACCGCACCACCCTCTTTGGGGAACACGTACTCTGTCTTCACGCCTTGTTTAGCCGTCTGCAGGGTGGCCGCAGTCCAGGTGCAGAAGCACGCGGAAATCTCCTTGGCTACGAACAGGGAAGCCACGTCACCGTTGCTGGAGGCGAACGTGCGGCACTGTTCGCGGTAGGGGATCATTTGATCCCAGATCTCGGCCAGCTCCTGGCGCGAGACATTCGGGAACTTGTCGCCATACCCGGTCACCTTGGCGGCCAAAGGCCATACTGTGAGCGGGTTGTCGAGGAAGGTCAGACGACCCTTGAACTCAGGGCGTAGCAGGTCCTTGAAGCTGGTGACCGGCTCCTTGACCTCCTGTGGGTTGACAACGATGGTGTCCACGCCCCAAGTCCAGGGGATACCGAAACGCTGACCGTCCCAGAACCACATGTCACCGTCGTAGAAGCGGGTGATGATGTCTGTGGGGTTGTAGTTGGGTACCTGCGCTACATCGATCGGCTTGAGCAGACCCAGGCCTTTGTACAGCTCGTTGTAGCCGTTGGAGTACTCCGACAGGTCAAGCCGCACGCCGCCGCCCATGAGCTTGGCGGTAACGTCATCCTGGCTGCCCATGATGCTGGCGTTGACGCGCAGGTTGTTCTGTTTGATCCATTGCGCGGCTTCGTTCTGCAGCGTGTAGCCCTCCCACGTCATGATATCCAGTTGCCCGCCAACGGCAGCCTGGGCATTCGGAATCCAGCGCCCGAGCGTTGCGCCCGCGGCAACCGCCGCAGCGCCCAGCATCAGCATGCGCCGACTCAGATGGGGGTTGAGCAAAGACGCATCGGGGAGGCGCGTCGGGCCTGTGTTATCTGCTGACATTGGCGCATTCCTATCCTGAAGAATTGTTGTTGAATTGGGCAGGATTGAAGCTGTTCGTCACGCTATGGCGTCGGCGCACCTCTAGAGGGTGGTTCGAGCGCCAAAACTCACTCAGCAAGAGCGGTGCCAAAATCAAATCATCTTGTAACTTATTGAATTATGGTCACTTAAAGTTTGCCAAGAGCTATCAATGGCATTAAGTCTCAGCAATGAGATAGCTACTTTTCATTGCTGAGACACGCCGAAATAAATCCCCCTCATCATCCCCAAGCGGGGCCTGCAACAGGCCCCGTCAGTCAAGCTGTGCGCACCTGCTGATCGGCATGGTAGGACGAACGCACCAGCGGCCCTGCGGCCACGTTGGCGAAGCCCATCTGCCGGCCTATTTCCGCGAGGCGTGCAAACTGGTCAGGGTGAACATAGCGCTGCACGGGCAAATGGTTCCGACTAGGTTGCAGGTACTGGCCCAACGTCAGCATGTCGACCTGATGATCCCGCATGCGCACCATCACCTCGATCACCTCCTCGTCCGTTTCCCCCAGCCCGAGCATAAGCCCGGATTTGGTCGGAACATGCGGCACGCGCGCTTTGAATCCGGCCAGCAAGTCGAGCGACCATTCAAAATCCGCCCCCGGCCGCACTGCACGGTAAAGCCGTGGTACGGTTTCCAGGTTGTGATTAAACACATCGGGCGGCGTGTCGGCGGTCACCCCCAGCGCAACTTCCCTGCGCCCACGATAGTCCGGCACCAGTGTTTCAATGCGCACATCAGGGCAGCGGCTACGGATCTCACGTATGCAGGTGGCAAAATGAATCGAGCCACCATCGCGCAGGTCGTCCCGATCCACCGAGGTAATAACTACGTATTTGAGCCTCAACTCTTGGATGGCAATTGCCAGGTTGCGCGGCTCCTCAAGATCTAGCGGCTTTGGTCGACCATGGCCGACATCACAAAATGGGCACCTTCGTGTACAGATGTCACCCATGATCATGAAAGTTGCGGTGCCGCCGGTGAAGCATTCGCCGAGGTTGGGGCATGCGGCTTCTTCGCAGACACTGTGCAGTTTGTGCTTTCTGAGCAGTGCCTTGATCCGCGCCACTTCCGGTGAGGCGGCTATCTCGACTCGGATCCAGTCCGGTTTGCGCGGTATGTGCTCCGTCGGCAGGATCTTCACCGGAATGCGCGCCACCTTGTCGGCGCCGCGCATTTTTACTCCGGCCCTCATTGACTGCCCAGGTTCGGGGGCTACGGTAGGTCTGGTCATCGCAGCCTCGTCAGCCTCGGAAGTAACGCTGTTGCACGAAGGGGGTTTTGCTCACGCGCACGGGAATCGCCTTGCCGCGCACCTGCGCATAAATCACGCTATCAAGCCCGGCATACGGAGCAGCGACATAGCCCATCGCCAGCGGCCCTTCCAGACTCGGACCGAAGCCCCCGCTGGTAACCCGACCGATCAGCTCGCCATCTTCTCTGAACAGCTCCACCCCTTCACGTACCGGAATTCGGTCGAGTGGCAGCAGGCCAACACGCTTGCGGTACACCCCTTCGCGTTGCTGGGCAAATATATGCTGAGCACCTGGGAACCCCCCTGCCCGCACGCCACCTTCACGCCGCGCTTTGGAAATTGCCCAACCCAGGCTGGCCTCGATTGGCGTCACCGTGCAGTTCATATCATGCCCATACAAGCACAGGCCGGCTTCCAGGCGCAGCGAGTCACGTGCGCCCAAGCCGATTGGTTCGACCTCCGGCTGGTCGAGCAGCAAGCGCGCAAGGGCGTCGGCATGCTCCGCCGGCACGGAGATCTCGTAGCCGTCTTCACCGGTATAGCCCGAACGGCTGACGTGGCAGGCAATGCCGCAGATTTCAACGGCCGCAAACTGCATGAAAGTCATTTGCGCGACGCTCGGCGCCAGCCGCGCTAGTACCCGAGCTGCAAACGGCCCCTGCAGGGCCAGCAAGGCATGGCTTTCGAACAGTGACAGTACTTCGCATTGCCCCTGCAATTGCTGCAGGTGAGCGAGATCCTGCTCCTTGCAGCCGGCATTGACCACCAGTAACAGATGGTCACCGGCATTGGCCACCATCAGATCGTCAAGAATGCCGCCTTGATCGTTGGTGAACATCGCATAGCGCTGCATGCCTGCCGGAAGATCGACGATGTCCACCGGCACCAAGGACTCCAGAGCCTTTGCCGCCGACGCACCGACCAGACGGATCTGGCCCATGTGACTGACATCGAAGAGGCCTGCCAGAGCACGGGTATGCAGGTGTTCCTTGAGCACTCCCAGCGGGTATTGGACCGGCATCTGGTAGCCGGCAAAGGGCACCATTTTTGCGCCTAGTGAAAGGTGCAAGTCATGCAATGGGGTTTGTTTGAGCGTCATCACGTTCTCCTCCATTTCAAAGCCCGTAGACCGGAAATGCAGCGCACAGCTTTGCCACTTGGCTAGCTACATGTGCTTCTACATCGGCGTCGCCGAGGTGGTCGAGGATGTCGCAGATCCAGCCGGCAAGCGCCTGGCTCTCGGTAACACCCAGGCCACGGGTGGTGATCGCCGGCGTGCCGATACGGATGCCGGAGGTGACAAAGGGCGACTGCGGATCGTTGGGCACCGCGTTCTTGTTGACCGTGATGCGCGCCCGGCCGAGCGCCGCATCTGCGTCCTTGCCGGTGATCCCCTGGCGAATCAGGCTTACCAGGAACAGATGGTTGCGCGTACCATCCGAGATCACCTCGTAGCCACGCGCCTTGAACACGTCGGCCATGACGACCGCGTTGTCCAGCACCTGCTGTTGATAGGCCTTGAATGCCGGTGCCAGTGCTTCCCTGAAGCACACCGCCTTGGCCGCGATTACATGCATTAGCGGGCCGCCCTGGGCGCCGGGGAACACGGCCGAAGCCAGTTTCTTTTCAATCTCTGGGTTGCTGCGGGCGAGGATCAGTCCGCCGCGTGGACCACGCAGTGTCTTGTGAGTAGTAGTCGTAACTACGTCCGCCAGAGCAACCGGGTTGGGATACAGCCCCGCCGCTACCAAGCCGGCCACATGGGCCATGTCAACGAACAGGTACGCGCCCACCTGATCGGCAATCTGGCGGAAACGGGCAAAGTCGAGCACCTGCGAGTAGGCCGAAAAACCCGCGACGATCATCTTTGGCCGGTGCTCCAGCGCCAGGCGCTCGACTTCGTCGTAATCGATCAGCCCTTGGCCATCGATTCCATACTGCACGGCGTTGTACAGCTTGCCGGAAGAACTGACCTTTGCCCCATGGGTAAGGTGGCCGCCGTGAGCCAGGCTCATACCCAGGATGGTGTCGCCGACGTTGAGCAGGGCCAGGTACACCGCTGCGTTGGCCGACGAGCCCGAATGTGGCTGAACGTTGGCATAATCGGCGCCGAACAGCGCACAGGCGCGATCGATCGCCAGTTGTTCAACAACATCGACGTGCTCGCAGCCACCGTAGTAACGCTTCGCCGGGTAGCCTTCAGCATACTTGTTGGTCAGCGCCGTACCTTGCGCTGCCATGACCTGCGGGCTGGTATAGTTTTCAGATGCGATCAGTTCGATATGGTCTTCCTGGCGACGGGTCTCACTGTCGATTGCAGCAGCCAAGGCGGGATCAAAATCGGTAAGGGTCAGGCTTTTGTGGAACATGGGAGTTTTCCTGGTTCAATGGGCAGACCGCAACGGGCTGGTCCGTTGCGGCCTGCGAAAGCCAATTCAGACGTCCTGATAACTCACAATCGACGGGCAAGCGCACGCGAGATTGCGATCTCCGTATACGTTGTCGACGCGACCGACCGGTGGCCAATACTTGTCGTTGCTGTGTCCGGCAGGGAACACTGCCTGCTCGCGGCTGTAGCTGTGATTCCATTCACCGGTCAGTTCATGGGCGGTGTGCGGGGCATTGCGCAGCGGGTTGTCGTCGCGGTGCAATGCCCCGCTTTCGACGGCATGAATCTCCTGGCGAATGGCAATCATGGCGTCGCAGAAGCGGTCGAGTTCTTCACGCGACTCGCTCTCTGTCGGCTCCACCATCAGCGTCCCGGCCACCGGGAACGACATGGTTGGCGCATGGAAGCCGAAGTCGATCAAGCGTTTGGCGACGTCTTCCACACCAATGCCGCTGCTGTCCTTGAGCGGGCGCAGGTCGAGGATGCACTCGTGGGCCACCAGGCCGTTTTCACCGGTGTAGAGCACCGGGTAATGCTCCTCCAGGCGCCTGGCGATGTAGTTGGCATTGAGGATGGCTACTCTCGACGCCTCGCGCAGCCCGGTCCCGCCCATCATGCGGATGTACATCCAGGTGATCGGGAGAATGCTGGCACTGCCATAGGGCGCAGCACACACAGCCCCCTGCTTATGCTGGAGCTGAGCGTGGCCGGGCAGGAACGGTGCGAGATGCGCCTTGACCCCGATCGGGCCCACTCCTGGACCACCGCCGCCATGCGGAATGCAGAACGTCTTGTGCAGGTTCAAGTGCGACACGTCGCCACCGAACTGCCCTGGCGCGCACAGGCCGACCATGGCATTCATGTTCGCGCCGTCGATGTAAACCTGTCCGCCCGAGGCATGAACAATGTCGCAAATCTCGCCGATCCGGCTTTCGAACACCCCGTGGGTCGAAGGGTAGGTAATCATCAACGCAGCCAGCTTGTCGCTGTGCTGCAATGCCTTGCCCTGCAAGTCATCGACATCGACGTTGCCACGGCTGTCACAGGCGACAACGACCACGCGCATCCCTGCCATCTGCGCTGTGGCGGGGTTGGTGCCGTGGGCGGACGACGGAATAAGGCACACGTCGCGCCCCCCCTCACCGCGTGACTGGTGGTAGGCACGGATGGCCAGCAGCCCGGCGTATTCACCTTGAGAACCGGCATTGGGCTGCAGCGACACGGCGTCGTATCCAGTGGCTTGGCAGAGCATGACCTCCAACTCGTCGATCATCGCCTGATACCCCAACGCTTGGCCTGCCGGCGCAAACGGGTGCAGGTTGGCGAATTCCGGCCAGGTCACCGGGATCATCTCGCTGACGGCGTTGAGCTTCATGGTGCAAGAGCCCAGCGGGATCATCGTGCGGTCCAGCGCAAGGTCCTTGTCCGCCAGGCGGCGCAGGTAACGCATCAGCTCAGTTTCGCTGTGGTAGCGGTTGAACACCGTGTGCGCCAGAATCGCCGACTTGCGCTGCAACTGCTCAGGCAGACGCGCCACCGCAACATCCGCCACGTCATCAAACACCGGCACATGATGGGGCTGGCTGGCGAACAGCATCCACAACTGCACGACCGAGTCCGGGGTGCAGGTTTCGTCCAGCGAAATGCCCACGCGCTGGTGATCGATCACCCGCAGGTTGATGCCCGATTGGGCGGCACGCTGGTGCAACTCGCTGGCAGGCAGGGACGCGAACACGCTGATGGTGTCGAAGTAGTAATACTGCTCCACCTGCTGGCCCAAGTACTCAAGGCCCTTGGCCAGGATGGTGGTCAGCCGGTGGGTGCGCCGGGCGATGCTTTTCAGCCCTTCAGGCCCGTGATACACGGCATACATGCTGGCGATGTTGGCCAGCAGTACCTGGGCTGTACAGATGTTGCTGGTGGCCTTCTCGCGCCGGATATGCTGCTCGCGGGTTTGCATGGCCAGGCGCAGCGCCGGTGCCCCGTGGCGGTCGACCGAGATCCCCACCAAGCGTCCGGGCATGTCGCGCTTGAAGCTGTCCCGGGTGGCGAAGAACGCCGCATGCGGGCCGCCATAGCCCAATGGCACACCAAAGCGCTGAGCACTGCCGATCACCACATCGGCACCAAACTCTCCGGGCGGCGTCAACAGGGTCAGGGCCAGCAGGTCCGAGGCCACTGCAAGCAGCGCACCGGCGTCATGCACATGGGCTGCCAGGGCGGCGTAATCATGAATGGCACCGGTGCTGGCCGGGTACTGCAGCAGCACGCCGAAATAGGCGCCAACGTCTTCGGCCGCCAATTCGAACTCGTCCCCTACCACTACCTCGATGGCTAGCGGAGCAGCGCGTGTGCGCAGCACATCGATGGTCTGCGGATGGCAGTGAGAAGACACGAAGAACGCCGGCGCCTTGTTGCGCGCCAGGCGCTTGCAGAAGGTCATTGCCTCGGCACAGGCAGTCGCCTCGTCAAGCAACGAAGCATTGGCGATGTCCATACCGGTCAGGTCACTGACCAGCGTCTGGAAATTCAATAGCGCTTCCAGGCGCCCTTGTGAGATTTCCGGCTGATAAGGCGTGTAGGCGGTGTACCAAGCGGGGTTTTCCAGCAGGTTGCGCAGGATCGGGGCCGGGGTGATACAAGGATAGTAGCCCTGGCCGATGTGCTGGCTGAACAGCCGGTTGCGGTTGGCGATCTGCTTGAGGTCGGCCAGTGCCTCAGCCTCCCCTTGTCCTGTGCTCAGCGGTAGCACACTGGTGCCACTGATCGTCCCAGGCACCACGCTGGCGATGAGAGCATCCAGGTTGTCGTAGCCGACCACCTCCAGCATCGCCGCAATGGCCTGATCATCCGGCCCGATGTGGCGGTCAATGAACTCGTTGCGGGTGTCGAGTTGTATGCGTTTGCTCATGGGGTCTGTCACTCCTGCTGACGCAGATAGTCCTGATAACCCAGTTCGTCCATGAGCCCGGCCAGGCCATTGCCATCGGTTGGCACGAAGCGGAAGAACCAGCCTTGATCGAGCGGTGAGGCATTCACCAGTTCCGGCTCCTGGGCCACCGCGTCGTTTACTGCAACCACGTGCCCGGCCAGCGGCATGGTGATGTTACTGGCGGCCTTGACCGACTCCAGTACCACGACCTCCTGGCCTGTTGCGTAAGTCTTGAGGTCAGGCAGCTGGACAAACACCACGTCGCCCAAGGCCGATTGTGCATAATCGGTAATACCGACGGTCAGCTCGCCGTTTTCTTCAAGACGCAGCCATTCGTGATCGGGAGTAAAACGCACGCTCATGAGGTTCTTCCTGTTGGATTTTTTTTGGTGAGGTACTGGGTTTCAGAGGCTCAGCGCAGCACGCAGAGCAGGTAGTTCGGGCTGTTCGATCCTTGTGCCCATATCCATTTCCAGGCGGCATGCCACCAGTTCGGCAATTGTCAGGATCGGCAAATTGTATTGGGCTGCGTAGGCATCGATCGCCGCGCCACGCATCATGGTGCCGTCGGGGTTCATCAGTTCACACAGCACCGCCGCCGGGCGCATGCCGGCCAACACTGCGATCTCCACACTGCCCTCAGTGTGCCCGCGGCGCTCCAGTACCCCGCCACGCCTTGCGCGCAGCGGGAACATATGCCCAGGACTGACGATGCGTCGGCGCAAGGCAGTCGAAGACAGTGCCGCTTGCACGGTAGTCAGGCGGTCTTGGGCAGACACCCCCGTGGTGATGTTTTCCGCTGCCTCGATGCTTACGGTGAAGCCGGTGGCATAACGCGACTCGTTGTGCGGGACCATCGGCTTGAGGCGCAGCATGTCAACCGTGGCCTCGTCTAGGCATAGGCAGACGATGCCGCTGCCATCACGGATCATCATGGCCATGGTCTGCACCGACATGTTCTGGGCCGCGACCACCAGATCGGCCTCGTTCTCGCGATCATCGTCGTCGAGCAGAATCACGGGTTTGCCGCGGCGATAAGCGTCAACGGCGGCCTTGACGTTGCGGTGGCGAGAGAGGATCGGGCTGATCATTATGGTTATCTCCGAAAGTTGCATCGGCCGCTCGGGCCTCAATAGCCGCGCTCAAACTCGACCTGTCCATCGAGGGGCAGGCCAGACTGATACTTGCGCAGGTTGCACAGAAAGAAGTCGATCATCGCCGCAGCATCAGTGGGGCCGGCGATGTGGGGTGTGAGTACCAGATTGGGGGTGATCCAGAACTGGTGCGAAGGCGGCAACGGTTCTTTGCGGAACACGTCCAGCACGGCACCCGCCAGGTGCCCTTGCTCAAGGGCGCGAACCAATGCCTGGTCCACTACTGCATTGCCACGGCCGATATTGATGAACAAGGCCCTTGCCGGCAGTGCATTGAAGAAACGGCTGTCGAACAGATCGCGGGTCTGCGCAGTGTCAGGCAGCACGTTGATCACGTAATCGGCCTGTGCCGCCATGGGCAACAAAGCATCCAGACTGCCGACTTCCTGAACATTTGCCACCGGGCGTGGATTGCGCTGAATACCTGAAACGCGCATGCCCAGCGCGGCCAGCCCGGCTGCTATGTGCGCTCCGATGCTGCCCAAGCCTGTGATCAACACCCGCTTGCCCGTTAAACGCCCGGTGCTGGTCGGCTGCCAACTGAAGCGGCTCTGGGCGAACGGGTATTCGGCGCGCTGCCAGGCATGGCCCAACATGTGATGCAGAACGTACTCCAGCATCGATGCGCCAAACACGCCGCTGGCACGGGTGAGCTGGTAGCCGCGCGGCAGGGAGGGGTCAAGCATTGGGGTCACCCCCGCCCAGGTCAGTTGTACCCAACGCGGTCGTAAACCCTGCCTGAACAGTTGGATGACACTATCAGGCGCGCCCAACCAAACATCGCAACCCGGGTGTGCAGCGGTCTCATCCAGAGAATGCAGCGGCAAATCCGCATCCTCTTGACGGATCAGGGCACGCAATTCAGTGCTGTCTGGATCAGTCAGCAGTACCCTGGGCAGCGGTGCAGTGGACATTGCGCTCTACTCCGTTAGTGAACTCCAAATCACTAGAGCAAGCGCCGTGCCACACATGAAAACATCAACCAAATCATTAAGTTAATACAAAAAAACCTGCTGTCTTTCAGGATTGAGACAGCAGGCTCATTTTTGCAACTGCAGATTCTCTATAGGCGCAGGCCGTAGCGCTTGATCTTCCGGTACAGCGTCGCCTTGCTCATGCCCAGCGCCTTGCAGGCCAGTTCGACATTGCCTGCACTTGCTACCAGCGCTTGGCTGATAGCCTTAGCTTCCACCTGATCCAAGGTAGTACGCGCATTCACACCGGTGACATGTACCACCAGATCGGCGGCATCATCCAACGCTGCAGCGCGTTCGGCCGCATCGGTCTGGGGATAATCACTGGGCGCGACCGCTGGGGCTGAAGTCGGGGGCGGCGTAAATCGCTCGGCAAGGGGCCGGATACGGTTTTCGAACGGCAACACGATGTCCGTCGCGCGCACCTCTGCGCCCTCGGCGAACAATGCCGCGCGATGTAGTACATGACGCAGCTCGCGAACATTACCTGGCCAGGAATACTCAAGCAGCTTTTTCCACGCCGATGGCTTGAGCACCGGCACCGGTTCGTCGCCACATACTCCTTGCAGCACCATCTCGATCAGTTGTGCCTTGTCTTCGCGCTCGCGTAGCGGTGGCAGATCGATGATCATCCCGGATAGGCGGAAGAACAGGTCTTCTCGAAAAGCCCCCTCTGCAACCTTCTCGTGCAGGCGCTGATTGGTCGCTGCGATGATCTGCACGTCCACCTTCACAGCCTTGCCACCTCCCAACGGTGAGACTTCGCCGCTTTCCAATACCCGTAGCAGGCGGGTTTGCAGGGCTAATGGCATGTCCCCGATTTCGTCGAGGAACAACGTACCGCCATCTGCCTCCATGAAGCGACCTTGGCTGCCGTCCTTGTTAGCCCCCGTGAAGGCACCCTTGCTGTAGCCGAAAAGCTCGCTGTCGATCAATGACTCGGGTACCGCCGCGCAGTTGAACGCCACGAACGGCGCCATGCTGCGGTCACTTTCCTGGTGAATGGCTTTGGCCAGGGTGTCCTTACCAGCACCGGTTTCACCCAGCAGCAGCAAAGGCAGATTCTTGTTCATCACCTTGCGAATCAGCCGTACGTTGTCCTGCATTCGCGAATCCTGCCCAGCGCACCGCGCCAGCGAGCCAGCCACTTCCCGGGCCACCCGGGGGCGCGCCTTGGGCCGTTCCACTTCGACACTGCGGCTTTGCTGCACCGGGTCGGCGACCAACAACAAATCCAGGTGCTGTGCCGAGTGCAGAAGTTGGGCGCTGGTCGCGGTACGGAATATCTCCAGCGAAATGGCCGACTGGGGGCAATCGATGACCTCCCACAAGCGGCGCCGGCCCAGCTGGCGCTCGTCTAGGCCCAGCAGCCGACGGGCGCCATGGGTGGCGCCGATGATCAACCCGCCCCCCTCTACAGCGATCCACGCCGCCAAGGCGCCGATGCCGCAAACCTGGATGACGTAACAGTCTTCAAAACGCATGCGGAACAACCGTTGCTCCAGCTTGTTGGAGCTTTGGGTTGCCAGCTTGTAGGCAATGTGATGAGCATTGAGATCGACGTTGGGGTTGCAGGTAGTCAGATTGAGCACCCCTTGCAATTGGCCGTCCGGATTGTAGAACGGCG
Organism: Pseudomonas sp. FA-1; assembly: GCF_056856075.1. NCBI lineage: Bacteria > Pseudomonadati > Pseudomonadota > Gammaproteobacteria > Pseudomonadales > Pseudomonadaceae > Pseudomonas > Pseudomonas sp. FA-1. The sequence continues at coordinate 83,365 of NZ_JBWXTH010000009.1, read as the reverse complement.
CAGCGACGCAGGCCTGCGAGGATAGGTCGTAGTAGAAATGATCGTCTCGAAACACCGCGACCGGACGCTGCTCGGCGATACAGGTACCGATACCGTTGGTACCACCCACCTCTTCGCGCCAGATCGAACCGATACGATCGCTCTCGCAATAAAATGCCTGGGCGGGTTTGACGCTTTCGGCGATGATCACCCCTTCAGCGTTGGCTAGGCTGGCGTGGTAGCCCACGTCGCTGAGCACATCCATCAACCCGTTGAGGGTATTCAGCGCATGCTGGAACGCCTGCTCACCAAACTCCAGTTGCAACCGGCGGACTTCACTAGCCTCGACCACGGGCACCAGGAGTTGTTGGTCGGGGCTCAGCCCGCCTTCCAGGCAACGCTTCCAGGAATCACTGCAGCGTTCCCGAATCCACACCGGGCTGACCTCGCCATGTGTGGGGTCGAACTCATGCGAATTGCTATCGGCGCCGGAGCGAATCCGAGCGAGGTGTTGCTGCACGCTAATCATTTTTATTTTTACCTGCTGAACAACCAGGGTTTACCGGCCCAATGTCCAGGCCGGCCATGCCAAACGGTAATGCAAGAATGACACCAGCACCTGCTCTACGTTACTAGCTCTGTTCCCTCCCTGGTTCAGCGCAACTCGATAGCCAAGGTTTGCTGTGAATCACGCCAGAGTATCAATCATTTTCCGTACGTGTGCGCCTGCAGCCCGTCGCCCCAGCCCGGCCTAGAGCGCGAAGCCATGGAACAGTTTATCCCGCAGGTAATTGACCAGAACATTCACCGCCCGAGGCACATGTGGCGAATACGGCCTCACCAGATAGATCTCACTAGCGAACGCCCCCGTCAACTGCCAGTCCCCTAGCACTCGCACCAGCGAGCCCTCGGCAAGCGCCGCATGGGCACTGAAATCGGGCAGTAGGGCAATGCCTAAATGATCCAGCGCAGCATCGCGCAATGCCTCACTGTTGTTGGTGGCAAACCCTCCGGTGATCGGCACGGTCACGCGGTGCGTACCGCGCTCGAACGTCCAGGCCGGATGCTCGTTGCCGCGCGGGTAATGCAGACAGCTGTGGCGGGTCAGGTCATCAGGCACCTGCGGTTTGCCCGCACGCTCCAAGTAAGTGCGCGTGGCCACCAACACCGAGGCGGTGGAGCAGAGTTTCCACGCCACATGAGTTTCCGGTATGCGGAAGCTGTGGCGTACCGCCAGGTCATAACCATCGGCGGCGATGGTGCTCAGTGCATCCGAGACATCCAGATGCACCCGTACCTGCGGATACAGTGCCAGGAACCCGGCCAGATGCGGCACCAGATGCTGCCTAGCGAATGCCACTGGGGCGGTCAATCGCACCAGTCCTTGCACGCTGCCGGCCGCGTCACACACCGAGGAAAAACTGCGCGCGATATGTGCGTAGGCGCTGCGCACGTCCCGGGTCAGCGATTTCCCCGCCTCGGTCAGGCGCACACTGCGGGTGGTACGTGTGACCAGTTGGATACCGGTGGCTTTCTCTAGATCGGCCAAGTGCTGACTGACTACCGACTTGCTCACTCCCAGGCGCGCCGCTGCAGCGGTATAGGTGCCCTGTTCCTCCAGCACCGACAGCCAGTGGATGTGCGCCCAGAGTTTTTCGACTTCATGGCTTTCCATATCGGGATTGTTCTCAGGTGCGGACAATGAGTTCTGAACTATGGCCTCGTTAGGCGCAAAACCCAAGGTTATCTTTATTCCGTCGCTGGCTGCCTGCCCAGCCCCTGCACGGAACATCTCGATGACCACGCTGATCCCGCATTACATCAATCACGCCCGCATCTCCCGCGACGAACGCCATCAGGAAGTGTTCAATCCCGCCACCGGCCACATCACCGGGCATGTTGGCTTGGCCAGCCGTTCAACCGTCGATGAAGCGGTGGCCGCCGCCCAGGCTGCGTTTGCCGGCTGGAGCGAAACACCAGCTATTCGCCGTGCACGGGTGCTGCAGCGCTACCTGCAGTTGTTGCAGGAGCGCAAGGACGACCTGGCCCGCATCATTACTGCCGAGCACGGAAAAGTGTTCAGCGACGCGCTGGGTGAAGTGGAACGCGGCATCGACATCCTCGAGTTCGCCTGCGGCATCCCGCAACTGCTCAAAGGTGACTACACCGACCAGGTGTCGCGTGGCATGGACAACTGGACGATGCGCCAGCCGCTGGGCGTGGTAGCGGGTGTCACACCGTTCAACTTCCCGGTGATGGTACCGATGTGGATGTACCCCATCGCCTTGGCGGCGGGTAACGCCTTCGTGCTCAAGCCCAGCCCGACCGATCCGAGCGCCTCGCTGTTCATGGCCGATCTGTTAGAGGAAGCGGGCCTGCCGGCTGGTGTGTTCAACGTGGTTCAGGGCGACAAGGAAGCGGTTGATGCACTGATCGAGCACCCGGACGTGAAGGCCGTGAGCTTCGTCGGCTCGACCCCGATTGCCCAGTCCATCTACGAGAGCGGTGCCCGCCATGGCAAACGGGTACAGGGGCTTGGCGGGGCGAAGAACCATCTGGTGGTGATGCCGGACGCAGATGTCGACAAGACCATCGACGCCCTGATCGGCGCCGCCTATGGCAGTGCGGGCGAACGCTGCATGGCGATTTCGGTGGCGGTGCTGGTAGGGGATGTCGCAGACCAGGTAGTCGCAGCGCTAGCCGTGCGCGCACGGGAGCTGCGCATTACCGATGGGCGCGACCTGAAGGCAGAAATGGGACCGATTGTCAGCCGCGCAGCGCTACAAAGGATCACCGGTTACATCGATCAGGGTGTCAAGGCTGGCGCCACACTGGTGGTGGACGGTCGCGACTTCGCGCCTGCCGAAGCCGGCCTGGAAAACGGCTATTGGCTTGGCGCTACGTTATTCGACAACGTCACTCCGGAAATGACCATCTATCGCGAGGAAATTTTCGGGCCGGTACTGGTCTGCGTGCGGGTAGCCGACTTCGGCGAAGCCGTCCATCTGATCAACAGCCACGAGTTCGGCAATGGTGTCAGTTGCTTCACCCGCGACGGCAATGTCGCACGCGAATTCGCCAGGCGTATCGAGGTCGGCATGGTCGGCATCAACGTGCCGTTGCCGGTGCCCATGGCCTGGCACGGGTTCGGGGGTTGGAAGAGGAGCCTGTTTGGCGATATGCACGCTTATGGCAACGAGGGGGTGCGTTTCTATACCAGACAGAAGTCGATCATGCAGCGCTGGCCGGAGAGCATCGAGAAGGGTGCGGAATTTGCCATGCCGGTCGCCCGTTAAGGAGGGCCAACAACATGGAACTGCAAACGGCAGTACCCGGGGCGAGCCGCGCGGACTGGTCGTGGTGGCGCGAAGACATCGAGCAGGCGCACGGCGCTGCGCAAAAGCCTGTGCAAGGCGAGGTGGCGCTGGACGTGGCAATCGTGGGTGGCGGGTTTGCCGGGCTGTGGACGGCCATCCTGCTCAAGGCCCGTGCTCCGCATCTGAAGGTCGGGCTGCTGGAGGCTTCGCGGGTCGGCGACGGCGCCAGCAGCCGCAACGGCGGTATTGTCCACGGCTACTGGCAATCGTTGCCCTCGAACATTCGTACGTTCGGCGTGGATACGGCACTGGAACTGGCACGTCTGGGCAGTGAGGCGCAACAAGCGTTCAAGGCTTTTGTCACCGCGCCAGGACGGGACGTGTGGTGGAAGGAGGAAGGCAACCTGCGCGTGGCCACCTGCCCGGCGCAGGAAGACGCCTTGCGCAAGTTCCTCGAGGGTTGCGCCGGGCTGGGGGTGGAGAACTATGTGCAACCACTGTCGGCCCCACAGGTGCGTGAACTGGTGGCCAGCCCGGCGTTCGGTTCGGGTATCTACTTCCCCGAGGCCGGCAATGTGCACCCCGGGCGTCTGGTGCTTGCCCTGAAGGCCGCTGCGCTGGAGGCCGGAGTGTTGATCCATGAGCATTCGCCGGTGTCGCGCATCGACGAGGGCAAGCCACACCGGGTAATTGCCAGCACCGGAGCGGTCAGCGCCCGGCAGGTGGTGCTAGCTACCAATGTCGGGCTTGCCGGCCTGCCCGGTGTAGGTAACCGCATGAGCCTGTTTTCCAGCTATGCAAGCATGTCCAATCCTAGCGAGGAAGCCCTGCATCAGTTGCGCTGGAGCAAGGCCATGGGCATGAACGATGCGCGCATGTTCCTTTACTACTTCCGCCGGACCCGTGACGGCCGCGTGCTGATGGGCTCCGGGTCCGGGCCGATCGGCTGGGGCAGCGCCGCTGGCGCCGAGCAACTGCGGCATGACCCGGCAAGCCTGGAGCGCCCGCGTGCCGGCCTGCAGCGGCTGCTGCCAGGCATGGCGCGTGCAGGCTTCGCCCAAAGCTGGGGCTGGCCTATCGATGTTTCCGCAGACCGGGTGCCGTTCTTCAAGACCTACAAACCAGGCATTCATTACGCCGCAGGTTTCTCTGGGCATGGCGTACAGGCTGGGTGGATCGCCGGGCAGTGCTTGTCCTCGCTGGTACTGGAACAGAAAGACAAGTGGTACCACTCCCCCTTCTGCCAGCGCCGGGTCCCTCGTTTGCCGCCCGAACCTTTCAAGTACCTAGGTGCCTGTGCCATCCGCGCGGCGATCCTTGCCTGCGAGGAGGCCGAGCAGCTCGAACAGCGTGCCTCGTACACCGCACAAACCGTTGCTGCACTCCCGGCTTTACTGGGCCTGCGCATTGGTGTGCGTTAACCCTTGTCAATCAACCAAAAAGAGAACCACATGATCCAGCGCTTCGAACCCAACGGAAAACGCCTCAGCCATGTATTGGTGCATAACGGTATTGCCTATGTCACCGGACAGACACCGGTCGACCGCAGCCAGGACATTACCGGGCAGACGCAGCAGATTCTCGCCCGTATCGATGAGTTGCTGGCTATTGCCAGTACCGACAAATCGAAGATCCTCTTCGCTCAGGTGTGGCTCAAGCATGTGGTGAAGGATTTTGCGGCAATGAATGCGGTATGGGAGCAGTGGATTCCCGCTGAGGCATTGCCTGCCCGTGCCACCGTAGAGGCTAACCTCGCGGCAGAAAACATTCTTGTTGAGATCGCCTTGCAGGCAGCGATCTGACCGACCAACACAACTACAGGGCCGGTAGCCCGGGTCACACGGCCCTTGCCAGCGATGCTACGGCTTTCTCATTTTCGAGAAGCCTGATTCAAGCGCTGTCTCAGCAATGCGGCAGCGCTTTAAAAACCCCCCTAAAGAAAAAAATAAATACATATAAATCAGCTAGTTAAGACATACAGCCACTCTTGGCACCGTTGTTGCTGAACCCCTGTACCGATGGCTGCCAGCGACCACGCATCGCCTGGTTGCCCTGACGTCGACACCACCAATAACAAGCGAAGCCAGGAGATACTATGGAACTCGGTCTGTTCATGATGCCGCTGCACGATCCGCGGCGTAACTACACCGAAATGCTGCAACAGGACCGCGAAGCCGCGATCCTCGCCGACCAACTGGGCTTTAGCGAAGTCTGGGTTGGCGAGCACTACAGTTGCAGCTCTGAACCCGTGGCCAACCCGCTGCAATTCTTCGCCACCCTGCTCGACGCCACCAAGAACATCAAGTTCGCTACTGGCGTACTCAACCTGCCTCAACACCACCCTGCTACCGTCGCCGGTGATGTTGCCCAGTTCGACCATCTCAGCGGCGGCCGCCTGATCATGGGCGTAGGCCCTGGCGGCCTGGTCTCGGACATGGAACTGTTCGGCACCCAGGAGCTCAACCGCGCCGAGATGACCACCGAGTCGGTCGACATCATCCACAAGATCTGGGCCTCTGATCCGCCCTACAACATCCAGGGCAAATACTGGAATGTGAAGCTGGAGAAAAACATCATCCCGTCGCTGGGCTTTGGGCCTATGCTTAAACCTTTCCAGCAGCCTCACCCGCCGTTGGCCATCTCTGTCATGAGCCCGTCATCGAGCAGCGCGCGCCAGGCCGGTGAGCGCGGCTGGGGCATCGTCAGCGCCAACTTCATCCCCGAAGTACACGTGAAATCGCATTGGGAGCAGTACGTCATTGGTTGCGAGAAGGTCGGTCGCCGGCCAGACCCTGCCATGTGGCGCATCGCCCGCTCGATCCTGGTGACCGACACCGATCAGGAAGCTGTTGATTACCTGGCCCGCCCGGACAGCTCCTACGGCTGGTACTACGACTACATCGTCGAAGACATGGCCGCGTTCAACATGAAGCGCATCCTCAAGCCTTCGGCCGACATCCCGGACAGCGATGTAACCCGCGATAACTGCCTGGACTGGATGGTCATGTCCGGCTCACCGAAAACCGTGCTGGACAAGCTGGTGGCCTTCGTCGACTACGTCGGTGTACCGTTCGGCACCCTCCTGACTACCCAAAAAGACTGGGAAAACCCAGCCCTGCACCAGAAGTCGCTGCGTCTGCTGAGTGACTCGGTCATGCCAAAACTGCGCGATTACTGCGCCACGCTCAAGCACGTAGCGTGACCTGCGCCGGGCCCTTGAGCCCGGCCATGGCGACCGGAGCAGTCGCCCGATCGGTTTCACCTTGAACTGCCGAAGAAGCACGGGGCTCCCCTTCGCCGGGGGGCACCCATTACAACAATGAGGTTTCGATCAAGCCGCCCACAAGGGCGTGGCTGCTGTGGCCTTGCGGCCGAGGAGTTGCCATGGGTCTGAACATTGCCCAACGCCAGACTGTACTGAGTTCGGTGCTTGCTGCACCGTCGATGGCGTTCATGCTGGTGTTTTTCGTCTTCCCCTGTTTACTGCTGTTGCTCTACAGCTTCTGGACGGCGCGATCATTCGTGATCGATCCTACATTCAACCTCGACAATTACGCCCGCACGCTGACTGCGGCAGGCTTCTGGCGCACAGGCATCACCGGCCTGAACAACGGCCTGTGGACCGCCATCGTCTCGGTAGTGCTGAGTTTTCCGGCGGCCTATTACATTGTCTACCGAGCCCGCGGTAACGCAGCGTTCTACCTTATCTTGCTGTCGTGGTTTTCCAGCTACCTGGTACGTGTCTATGCCTGGCGGACCATTCTTGGCACCAACGGGTTGATCAACAGCACATTGATGCAGTGGGGCTTAATCCGGCAACCGCTGGAGTTTCTGCTGTTCAGCCCTTTTGCCTCGATCATTACTCTGGTGCACATCATGTTCCCCTTCGCCCTGTTGTTGCTGGTATCGGCGCTGCGCGACGTGAAGCAAGACTATCTGGATGCGGCCCGCGATCTTGGCGCTACGCGTACTCAAGTACTGCTGCGGGTGATCATTCCGATGGCTTACAAGGGCATCGTTTCGGCATTCATGTTCACCTTCATCCTGGCCGCCGGGGACTACATCACCCCACAGTTGCTGGGCGGGCGTGACGGGGTAACCAACGGGCTGCTGATCGCCAACCAATTCCGCAGCGCCGGCAACTGGCCATTGGGCGCGGCGATGGCATTCCTCACCCTGGGGCTGTTCATCGGCATCTACCTTGCCTTTACCCAACTGCTGCGTGCACTGCGTCTGGCCCCTGGCCTGCGCTTCCATGAACAGGAGCACAAGCCATGCTAAGGCTCTATCTCTGGGTTTATCTGTTGTTTCTGTATGCACCGATCGTGATCATCGGCATGTTCAGCTTCCACAGCTCAGCATCGCTGGTGTTCCCATTCGAAGGCTGGAGCCTGCGCTGGTACGTGCAGATTTTCGAAAGCGAAACCTTCCGCAGCTCGCTGTACAACAGCTTGCTGGTAGCAAGCCTGGCATCGTTGGCCACCACCGTGCTTGGCGCTACCGTTGCATTGGCATTGATCCGCATGAAAGGCAAAGTTCGCGAGGCTGTTGCCACCCTTTGCGCCGCCCCCATCGCCTTGCCCGGGCTGTTTCTAGGCATCGCGCTACTCAGTGCGTTCGCGCAGATGGGCCTGAACCGCTCACTGCTTACCGTGACCATTGCCCACACGCTGTATGCCCTGCCGTTCTTCGTCGCCACCCTGCGCTCGCGCATCGACTACTTCGATCCGTCGCTGGAAGAGGCCGCTCGCGACCTAGGTGCCAGCCCGATCCAGGCGTTTCGTATGGTCACCCTGCCGATCCTACGGCCCAGCCTGATCGGCGCAGCAATCCTGGTGTTCGCCCTGTCATTCGATGAGCTGATCATCACCGTATTCGTCAGCGGCAACGACACCACGCTGCCGATGATGGTCTGGTCAATGATGCGGCGTACGGTCGACCCGACTATCAATGCTGCGTCCATGGTTGCCTTCACGCTTTCGCTGATCGTGATTCTCGCTGCTGGTGCCGCCTTCTGGTTGCAACAGCGCGCAAAAACTTCCTACCGAACCTCGCCCACTGGAGTCGATGCCCATGAACCGTCCGATCGTGCAACTGAAGAACGTGCACAAGTCGTTCGGCCCCTTCAAGGCCTTGAATGACATCAATCTCGACATCCGCCAGGGCGAGATCCTCACGCTGCTCGGCCCCAGCGGCTGCGGCAAGACGACACTGATGCGGATCATCGCCGGTTTCGAGGCGCCGACCAGCGGCAACCTGCTGATCGCCGGAAACGATGCGGTGGCCTTGCCACCGGAGAAGCGCAGCGTGAACATGGTATTCCAGCGTTATGCGCTTTTCCCGCATCTGGACGTATTCGACAACGTTGCCTTTGGCCTGCGCCTGCAGGGCGTGTCGAAAGCACAGATCAAAGAGCAGGTGAACGCCATGCTGCACCTGGTGCAACTGGACAGCTTTGCCAACCGCTGGATCAATGAACTCAGTGGCGGTCAATGCCAACGTGTGGCCCTCGCCCGGGCCCTGGTGAACCGGCCCGATGTGCTACTGCTCGACGAGCCGCTGGCGGCGCTTGACCTGAAGATCCGCCACCACATGCTCAAGGAACTCAAGCGCATTCATGAGGAAACTGGCACCACGTTCGTGTACGTCACCCACGATCAGGACGAAGCGATGATCCTCTCCGACCGAGTTGTGCTGATGAACAAGGGCGAAATCGAACAGCTCGGCTCGCCGCAAGACTTGTACGCCGCACCAGAGTCGCTGTTCTGCGCACGCTTCTTCGGCGACACCAATATCATCGAAGGGCACGTGGGTGCTGTAAACGGCGGTTTTGCTGACATCTCGACCTCAATGTTCGCGGCGCGCGGCGCGGTGCGCCGCGCAACTGAAGGCGCTAGCGTCTCGCTGTCGATCCGCCCTGAAGCAATACGCCTGAGCGCCGCCACACCCGGCCTTGCGGGCGGTGGTCACAACACCCTCGCTGGGGAGGTTCAGGATGTGGTGTTCATTGGCAACCGCGTGGTCTACCAGGTGAAACATGGCAACAACCTGTTCACCTGCCAGCAATCACGCCCAGTTACCGGAATCGAGCATGCTCCAGGCAGCCTTGTGCAGCTGTCCTGGCCCGATGAAGCCGTAGTCGTGCTCACCCATTGATCGCACGACGTCTTATAGCAATAAGAAGGAGTACCCAAGTTGGTTGATTACATCGTGGTAGGCGGAGGCCCGGCTGCTTGTGCAGTGGCGTCCAGGCTTACGGAAGATTCGAACGTTTCGGTCACCCTGCTCGAACAAGGTTCGCGGGACTGGAACCCCTATATCCACATGCCGGTGACCTACTTCAAAACGGCCAAGGGCAACTTACTGACCCGCTACAAGCTGGAGCCACAGCGCGAACAGAACGGCATCACCCCGGAAATGGTGCAGGGCCGTGTGCTAGGCGGCGGTAGCTCGGTCAACGCCATGGTCTACATGCGCGGCTGCCCGGAGGACTACGACAACTGGGAAGCCATGGGCTGCACCGGCTGGTCGTACAAGGAAGTGCTGCCATACTTCAAGCGCAGTGAAGACAATGAGCGCTTTGCCGGCGAAGCGCACGGTCAGGGCGGCCCATTGGGCGTGTCAGACCAACGCGCCACACATTACCTGACGAAAAGCTGGGTGAAGGCTGCGCAGCAGCTGGGTATCCCATTCAACGCCGACTTCAACTCCGGTAAACAGCAAGGCGTCGGTTTCTACCAAGTGAAGATGCGCAACGGCTTGCGTTGCAGTGCGGCGGTAGCGTATCTGAACCCCGCACGAAAGCGCTCCAATCTGAAGATTCGCACCGGCTGCCAGGTGCTGCGCGTGTTGGTCGAGAACGGTCGCGCCTATGGCGTGGAATATCGCGAAGGTGACAAGGTCAAGGTCTTGCGCGCCGAAAAGGAAGTGATCGTCAGTGCCGGCGCGGTGGGCTCGCCTACCCTGCTGCTGCGCTCCGGGATCGGCCCGGCCGACCATCTGCGCTCGGTCGGTGTGCCGGTTGTGCATGACCTGCCGGGCGTGGGCGAAAACTTCCAGGACCATGTGGATATGTTCCTGATCTACGAGCTGACTGGTCCACACAGCTACGACAAGTACAAGAAACTCCATTGGCAGGCCTGGGCGGGCCTGCAGTATCTGTTGTTCCGCAACGGGCCGATTACCTCGAACATCTGCGAGGGCGGGCTGGTGTGGTACGGCGACCAGAACGACCCTTTGCCTAACCTGCAGTTCCACTTCCTGCCAGGTGCAGGCGTTGAGGAAGGTGCGGAAACCACCCCTAGCGGCAACGGCTGCACAGTCAACGTCTACCAGACCCGCCCCCGCTCACGCGGCACGGTACGTCTGCGCGATGCCAATCCGGACACGCCGCCGCGGGTCGATCCCAACTACCTGTCCGACCCCTACGATGTCGAACAACTCGCCGAGGCCGTGCGCCTGGGCATGGAGATCATGGAACAGCCAGCACTCAAACCGTACGTGGCGCATGTGCATCGTCCTCGCCAGCCGCTGACGACCCATGAGGAACGGGTGCGCTTTGTACGTGAAACCGCGCAGGGGGCGTTACACCCGTCAGGCGCCTGCAAGATGGGCACTGATGCCATGGCCGTGGTCGACCCCGAATTCCGTGTGCATGGTCTGAAAGGCTTGAGGGTATGCGACACCTCGGCGATGCCGCAGTTGGTGTCGGGGAACACCAGTGCGCCATCAATGATGCTGGGTGAGCGCCTGGCAGATTTCATCAAGGGCCGTCGCTCGCTGCTGCCACAACCACTGCAGGGCACCGCCCAGCTGCAAACCAACCCAGTCCGTAAAGCCGAAGTCTGACTCTAGTGCGACTGACGAAGGCCACCCTCGGGTGGCCTTTTTTCTTCAAAGGAAACGCGCATGCAATCAATATTCGGAACACCCGCCTACCAGCGGGCAACCCGCCTTACGTTTTTCGCAGTAGGCTTCACCATGGCCGCTTGGGCACCACTGGTTGCTTACGCCAAGCAACGCCTGATGCTAGATGACGGCGTGTTCGGCAGCCTGCTGCTGTGCATTGGCTTCGGCTCGTTATTAAGCATGCCCTTCGCCGGCCGTATCGCTCGGTTCATGGGCCTGCGCCGTCTGATGCAGCTGTCGGGTATCTGTTTCAGTGTCGCGCTGGTCGCGCTTTCAGTCATTTCAGAGCCTTGGCAGTTCGCTGTGGCGCTGTTCGTTTTCGGCGCCTGCCTGGGCTTGGGTGACATCTGCGTCAACCTCCAGGGCGCCATGGTAGAAAAGGCCGCAGGGCAACCGCTGATGTCCGGCTTCCACGGGCTGTTCAGCGCCGGTACCTTTGCCGGTGCGGCAGGCGTCACGCTGATGCTTAACCAAGGCGCCTCGCCGTTGTCGGCTTCGTGCATTGCTGCGGGCACTGCCGCGGTGATCCTGCTGATTGCCCGCAGCCATCAGATCCGTCAACTGGACGCGCTGGATGACGCCTCGTTCCTCTGGCCGAAGGGCGTGGTGCTGCTGATTGCCGTCCTGGCCTTCATCTGCCTGTTGATCGAGGGCGCAATGCTCGACTGGAGCGCGCTCTATCTAAAGGGTGTGCACAACGTGCCGTTGGCGTCGGCGGGCATGGCCTATAGCGCCTTCACCTTGGCGATGACCTGTGCGCGACTGATTGGCGACCGGCTCGCCCGCTGTCTTGGCGACAGCGTGCTGCTGCTCGGCGGCGCCGCTGTTTCGCTGCTGGGCCTGGTACTGGCTCAAACCCTGTCCTTGAGCGGCGCACTGATCGGCTTCGCCCTCGCCGGGCTGGGCATGGCCAACGCGGTGCCGATCCTGTTCCGCGCCGCCCTCACTCAGAACCACATGCCAGCGGCAGCCAGCCTGAGCAGCGTGGCGACCATCGGCTACCTCGGCGTGCTGCTGGGCCCTGGTTTCATCGGTCACCTCTCTGAAATCACCTCATTGCATACCGCGTTCTGGTGCCTGACAGCGAGCTTGCTGGTGCTTTGCCTGTTTGCCAGACCCGCAGTGACGCGCGGCCTGAAATGCACGTGAGAATGCCTTCTCACTATTGAGAATTAGCCGAGGCACACTCATAAGCTTCTGAAATTAAAGATAAAAAAATTTGGCATAGCGATTGCTCATTACTGATCAAACAAGAGATCCCGTGATTTTCCGGGTTCAATGAACAGTCAGGAGATGTCATGAACTATCCAGAGGTGAAATTGCTGATCAACGGCCAATGGCGCAACGGCGGCGACGGCGTGCGGGGCGAGGTGGTCAACCCCGCCACCGGCGCCACCATCGGCAGCTTTGCCCATGCCAGCCGCGCCGACCTGGACGAAGCGTTGCAAGCCGCCCAGGTCGGGTTTAAGGCCTGGCAGGCAATCTCGGTGTTCGAACGTAGCAAGTTGATGCGCAAAGCCGCAGGTCTGATGCGCGAGCGCGCCGAAGCTATCGCCACGCTGATTACCGTTGAAGAAGGCAAACCGCTGGACGAAGCCCGTATGGAAGTGAACGGCGCTGCCGATCTGGTCGACTGGTTCGCCGAGGAGGCTCGTCGAACCTACGGGCGAGTGATTCCGTCCCGCGCCAACAACGTCACACAGCAGGCCATTCGCGTGCCAATCGGCCCCGCCATCGGCTTCACTCCCTGGAACTTCCCGGTCAGCCAGATCCTGCGCAAAATTGCCCCGGCGCTGGCTGCTGGCTGCTCGATGATCATTAAGGGCCCCGAGGAAACCCCTGCCGCTCCAGCGGCGATGTTCGCCTGCTTCACCGATGCCGGGGTACCGGCCGGTACACTGCAACTGGTGTATGGCGTGCCTTCCGAGATCTCCGATCACTGCATCCCGAGCCCGGTCATCCGCAAGGTTTCCTTCACCGGCTCCGTTCCCGTCGGCAAGCACTTGGCAGCCCTTGCCGGCCAATACATGAAACCTGCGACCATGGAGCTCGGCGGCCATGCGCCGGTCATCATCTGCAATGACGCAGACCTGGAAGCAGCCTGCTCTGCGCTGATCGCCTTCAAGTTCCGCAATGCCGGGCAGGTGTGTATTTCGCCAACCCGCTTCCTAGTTCAGGACGGCGTCTACGCCCGCTTTGTCGAGATGTTCAGCGACGCAGCGACAGCGCTGAAAGTGGGCGATGGCCTCGACCCTTCGACGCAGATGGGCCCGCTGATCAACGAGCGGCGCCTGCAGGCAGTCGAACGCCTGGTCGCGGACGCCGTAACTAAAGGCGCCCGGATAGAAACCGGCGGCGCGCGCCTGGATCGCCCGGGCCACTTCTACGCCCCAACAGTATTGAGCAATGTCACCCCCGAAATGGCCATCATGAACGAAGAACCGTTCGGCCCGGTGGCTCTGTTCAGTGCGTTCCATCACTTGGACGAAGCCATTGCCGAGGCCAACCGCCTGCCGTTTGGCCTTGCCTCGTACGCCTGGACCCGTCGTCAGGCCGATGTACACGCCCTGACCCAGGGCGTCGAGGCCGGCATGCTGACCATCAACCACCTGGGCCTGGCCCTGCCAGAAACCCCCTACGGCGGGATTAAAGATTCGGGCCACGGCTCCGAAGGTGGCAGCGAGGCCTTGGACGGTTACTTGCACACGCATTTCGTTTCCTGCATGCACGCCTGACCTACGGCCGGCCGCAGGTGCGGCCGGCACTTTTGAGGACATCGCCATGATCGAACAACAATTCAAAGAAGCCATGGGCCGCTTTGCCGGCGCCGTCACTGCTATCACCACCTTCGCCAATGAGCAACCGGCAGGTCTGATTGCTACTGCCGTGTGCAGCCTGTCGGCCGAACCGCCCTCGGTAATCGTGTGCATCAATAAGACGGCCTCTGCCCACGACCTGATCCTCAATAACGGCTACTTCGGTGTGAGCCTGCTGGCCCCGGCCCACGCCCATGTGGTCAACCGCTTCAACACCAGTAAGGGGGCCGAGCGTTTTGCCGTCGAGGACTGGGCGTTGGGCAACGGCAAGGCGCCGGTGCTGCGCAACGCTCCGGTCGGCATGGTGTGCCGTATCGGTAACTGCTTTGACGGCTTCTCCCACACCATTTTCGTTGGCCTTATCGAGTCCATCAGTCTGTGCGAACCGGAGCTTAACGAATGCCTGCTGTGGAAGGGGCGCGGCCTGCATCAGGCGATCGAGTATGTCGCCAATCGCTGAATGGCCGGGAGTGACCGAAATGAGCGTCATCGCTACACCATTACAGGGGTTGGTGCAGGAGCTGATGTCCAGCGTGAAGTTCGGCTGGCGCGCCGATCGCGACCGGCTGAACCTCTCTCCTACTGACGATCTGGCTAACACCCAGGTGGCTCATGAGCCGTTTCGCACGCCAGGCCAACCGATTTTGCATCAGAGGGCGGAGCCGATCGCACGCGGTCTGCAGAGTGTGGCCTTGCGCTTGTTCGCCGCCAGCCATGCCAGTTTTGACCCCTGTAGCGGCGGGCAAGCCAATCGCGCCGTATTCAAAGCGCTGCTGAGCCCGGGCGATGCAGTGCTGTGCCTACCGGATCCTGAGCTGGAACTGACTCTGGACACCCTCTACGTGTCCGCCAACACACCGCGACTGGTGCGCAGCCGGGCTGCCTGTTACGACAACGGGCTGGTGGATTACCAAGGGCTCCTGTGCCAAGCACGGGCGACGCAGCCCCGTTGTATCGTCGCGGGCTATTCAGCGTACACCCGACCCTTCGATTACCGGGCCCTCAAGACCATCGCCGATGAGGTGGGCGCACGCCTTGTCATCGATATTTCCCGCATTGCCGGGCTTGTTGCCGCTGGCATCCATCCCAGCCCACTGCACTGGGCCGATGTGATCACTGGGGCCACGCACAAGTCTCTGCAAGGCCCACGCGGCGGCTTTTTCATGACCCGCGATGCCAGGCTATTCCTGTGCATCCGGCAAGGGTTTCTGCACAGTCACCCGACCCGCATGCCGCCGCGCATGCAACGGGCATTGCTGCGCGGGTTGCAGCAGGCCGACGCCCCGTTGGAAGTGGCTCGGCATCAGCTGGCGCTGACCAACGCCCGTGTGATGAGCAAGGTTTTCCAGGCCCGCGGGTTGTCGGTGCTATTCGGTGGCAGCGACACCGCAATGCTCTTGCTCGATCTCACTCCCCTGCGACTGAATAACCGCCAAGCCAGCACGGCATTGGGGCGCTTGGGTATTCGACTGGAACGGCGCGGCGAGGCTGCCAGCCCCAACCTGCTGACACTCAGCACCTTGCCTATCAGCGTTCGCGGCATGGATGCCCAGGCGTGCGAATGCTTGGCTGAAACCCTCAGTAGCACCCTGAAACAGCGCCACGATCTGAAAACCCTGGCATTAGCACTCGCCAGCATTGACCGGTTATGCGCCGACCATCCTCCCTTGGGCAGCCCGATGGACTGCCTGCTTTTCCAATAACCCGTTGCAAGCCTGGCTTGCAGATCTATGCGACACACTGGAGCTCACATGAAAGTAATCGCGGCAAAAGTCTTTCTGGTTGAAAGCGGCTACGTCAAACCGATCATCGTTGAACTGACCACTGATGAAGGCATCACCGGAATCGGCGAAGCTGCTATCGCTTATGGACTAGGCGCCACTGCGGCAGCCGGCATGATCAAGGACCTGTGCGAGCGTGTAGTGATCGGTGCGGACCCATTCCGCATCGAGGAGCTTTACTCCAAGATGTACGACAATTCGTTCTGGGCCAAGGGTGGCGGCGCTATCGTTTTCGCCGGCATTAGCGCCATCGAGACCGCACTGTGGGACATCAAGGGCAAGGCCGCCAAGCTACCGGTTTACGAATTCTTCGGTGGCAAAGTGTTCGACGAGGTGCCGGTCTACGCCAACGGATGGAACTACCACTGCTTCGACGCCAATTCCTGGGCAAAGGCGGCCGAACGCCCGATGAAGGATGGCTACAAGGCGCTCAAGTGCTACCCGCTCGCCACCCAGGACGAAAAGGGGCGCCTGCAACACGTACAACGTCGTGCGCACGACCGCGAGTTCACCGAGTTGGCCTACCAGCGCGTCAAGCAATTGCTGGAAGTAACCGGCGATGCGGCCGAGGTCTACATCGACTTGAGCGGTGGCATGACCACTGCCGAAACCATCCGCCTGTGCAAGCGCTATGAAGACCTGGGTATCACTTGGATCGAAGAACCTTGCGATGCATTCGATGTGGGCGCCATGGAAAAAATTTCCAAGGCAACCCAGGCGTCGATGGCCGCGGGAGAGCGCCTCTACACCCGTCAGGGCTTCCGCCGACTGATCGAAAAACAAGTGGTCGATATCGTCCAGCCAGATGTGGGTAACACAGGCGGCCTGGGCGAAACCAAGAAGATCGCAGCCATGGCCGAGGCCTACAACATGCGCGTAGCGCCGCATAACTGCGCCAGCTCGCTGTGCACCGCAGCGACCATGCAGGTCGCAGTAACCCTGCCGAACTTTATGACCATGGAGATCTACCCGTACTTCAGCGACTCGCCGAAGTATGTGCAAGTCGTCGATAACGCTCCGGAAGCTCGGATTGCCGATGGCAAGTTGGCTATGCCCGCTGACGTCGGCCTCGGCGTCACGCTGAATCAGCAAGCCATTGCACCGTACCTGTGGGCTGACATCAAGGCTCAGTAAGACACCGGTGGTCGTAAATAAGGGTCGCGCAAGCGGCCCTTTTCGCATGGGTGTGTCCCAAATAACAACAATTGACGATGCTGTTCGTAGCAGGAAAAACCATGGACGTGTTCTCGAGAATCTCATTGAAATGGCGGATCTGCGTGCTAGCCGGGTCGTGCATGGCTGCTGCAGTTGGCGCTTTAGTCCTGACCTCTTTGCACCTTTCTGAACGTTCCGCTGAGCTGGTCAAACAGGCCAGTACCGACATGCTCCGCAAAGGTGCACAGACGTATTTGGGCGAAATAGCCGATGCACAAGCCCGCGAGGCCGCGGCGCTGTTCCAGCAAGCTTCAGAGTTTGGTCAGACACTAAGCCGCCAGCTGATGTTCGAACGTAGCGCCCTGAGCGACGAAGCGATGAGGCGCCAACGCACCAGTGCAGCATTGGCCAATCAGGTAAAGGAGAACCCCTTGCCTTTCGGGGTGGGCGTGGCCTTCGAACCAACCACCATGGACATGCCATTTGCCGGGCGCGCATTCGAAGGCAACGAAAAGGGCCGTTTCTCGGTGTACCACTCAACTCGAATCCCCAGTTACACCATCCCGGAAAAAGAGATCCTCGACGATGGCAGCAGCGCTACTTACTGGTACACATGCGCACGCAAGCATGGCCGTATCTGCTTGACCAACCCCTACAGCTACACCGACGGCAGCGGTGTTACCACCTTGATGGCTACCGTCGCTGTACCGCTACTTGCCGCCGACTTGGTCCAGGGCGTAATGAGTGTCGATATCAGTCTCGCCAGCCTCCAAGCGCGTGTCGTTGAGGCCACACACCACATCTACGGCGGCCGAGCGCGCATTCTCTTGATCAGTCCGGACCTGCAAGTGGCGGCTGACAGTCTGGCTGCGGGCAACCTGGGCAAATCACTGGTGCAGGTGGATGCAAGGTTTGAGAGCGTAGCCAATGCGCCGAATGCCCGCGTCCTCCAGCAGGGCTCTGACATGCTGGCCGCCACCCCGTTCGCCGCGCCGGATGGCACGCGTTGGATGGCAATTGTGGCCGTGCCTATGGTTGACCTGCTTGCTCCAGCGGAGGCGCTCGGACAACAGATGGATAACGTCACCCTGCACAGCATGCACACCCAGGTGCTCCTAGGCCTGACCGTAGGTCTGATCGGCCTGGGCCTGATCACCTGGCTCGGCCACGTCATCATCAAACCGATTGCCCGCGTAGCACGTACGTTAGATGAAATCGCTGACGGTGATGGCGACCTGACCTTGCGCCTTCAGCCGGCAGCCGACGACGAAATCGGCCAATTGGTGTCCGCCTTCAATCGGTTCCTTGACAAGCTGCATCCGGTCATCTGCGCGGTTAACCAATCAACCAATGCTACGCGGACGGCTGCAGATGAGTCAGCCTCACTTGCACGGGCAGGTTCGGTGGCTATGCAGCAACAGTTCCGCGAAATTGACCAGGTGGCCACAGCATCGCAAGAAATGACAGCAACGTCGCATGATGTTGCCAAAAATGCAGCACACGCCGCCGATGCAGCCACGAGGGTGGACGATGCGACCCGTGAAGGCTTACAGGCCATCCGCAACACCAATACGGCGATTAGCGAACTGGCACAGCATATCGACGGGACAATGACTGACGTAGGAGCATTAGCTGATAATGGCGAGAAAATCGGCGGAGTGCTGGAAGTGATCCGCTCGATTGCCGAGCAAACCAACCTGTTGGCGCTGAATGCTGCCATCGAAGCTGCACGTGCCGGCGAATCTGGGCGTGGTTTCGCAGTCGTCGCAGACGAGGTGCGACATCTTGCACGGCGTACCCAAGATTCGATAATCGAAATACGCGAAGTGATCGAGACGCTTCAGGCTGGTACGCTATCAGTAGTCGATGCCATGCGACATAGCCAATCGCAGGTGGCAAGCAGTGTCGATGAAGTGCAGCGTACCAGCCAGGTTTTGGACAGAATCGGCATTCAGGTGGAAATCATCGGCGAGATGACCTTGCAGATTGCCAGCGCTGCGGAAGAACAAAGCGTCGCGTCGGACGAAGTGAGCAGGACGATGGTCGCGATCAGAGATGTGACGCGCGGTTTAGCGGCGCAATCGGAACAGGCTGCACTGATTGGCCACAACCTGAATGAACTAGCCAATGAACAACAGCGAATAATGGGTAATTTCCGGGTCTGAATGCAGGTGGACTTGCGCCAGTCTGGAGTATCCACTCTTTGGGTCGGGATGGGCGCGGACCTAGCAACGCCTACACTCAGGAGCAATGACGTTTAGGAACGCTGTGAAACGAACGGTTGAAGGCATGGCATTGGCCGGCGAGCCATGCTGCGCGAGGCGTTGGAGGCCATTCGGGCCCTCCACCAGGCAGAAGACTCCGGCGCCTCGGCTGATGAGTTGAACCGGCTGCGCCTGCTTGCCGATTGCTTGTACCAAACGGTCGTGGATTACCAATTGCTGGTATCGGGTGAGTGGATTCAGTCCCTTCGCCCAGAGCCTCATGATGCCCGAACTCCTTCGTGTTCTTTTCCCCGATCATTCGGCGTACGCCGAAGCGGTTTAAGCAATGCGCCACTACCACGCGGCTGAAGCCTCAGACGCTACAGGCGAGGAGGTCTAGCGCTTGCGCTTGACAGCGGAAGCCGCATTTCAGGCCATGACGGATTATCAGCTTCGCGCTTTCGGCAAAACGAGCACGTCCGTTCACTGAGCAGACCATGCTTGCTTTGTACAGCGTCCCCCTGCTCCCTGATGCGATGCGTATCGCGACGGATTGCAAGAAGGGACGGCACGTGTAATCAAGCTCGGTCAAGAAGCCCTCGAAAAGTTGTTGGATGAATCGAGACGCAATCCGTGCCGAGGTCAAACTTGCATCAAGGCGACCTTCTAGATTCCGCCGTTAGACGCTGTATGGATTGGCTCACCCGATGAACTGATCTCTTACCGCTTGTATTTCACCCCAGGTATATTGGGTCTGATAAGCCACAGGTTATCCGAACCTATTGCAGCGTTGAGCGAGATGAAATTGACAGAGCCGGTACAGATGCCCTCCTCCCAGCCGCTCGTGTTAGCAGAGTTGGCCGACAGCACCCGCGCCGCTGCTGAGGCGTTCATCGCGGCAGGCACTGCAGCCAATACCGTGCGCAGCTACCAGAGCGCCCTCACCTACTGGTCCGCTTGGCTGCGGTTGCGTTATCGCCGCTCGCTCGGCGACAGTGCGTTGCCACCCGAGGTCGCCGTGCAATTCATCGTCGACCATTTGGCCAGGCCCGATGCTACTGGCGGCTGGACATACCTGCTGCCGCCGGCCGTCGACGCTGCACTAGTTGCAGCCAAGGTCAAGGGCAAGCCGGGGCCACTGTCGTTCAGCACAGTTAGCCATCGCTTGGCAGTTTTGGCTAAATGGCACCGCCTGCGAAGCTGGGATAACCCAAGTGAGGCTCCTGCGGTGAAGACGCTTCTTCGAGAGGCACGCAAGGCCCAGGCGCGCCAAGGCGTATCCGTGCGGAAGAAAACCGCAGTGGTGTTGGAACCGCTGCAGGCGATGCTCGCCACCTGCACTGACGGCGTGCGTGGCACGCGCGATCGCGCCCTGCTGTTGCTGGCCTGGAGCGGCGGTGGCCGGCGCCGCTCGGAAATCGTGGGTTTGCAGATCGGAGACCTGCGCCGTCTGGATGCCGACACCTGGCTGTACGCACTCGGGGCGACCAAAACCGACAGAAGCGGCGTGCGGCGGGAAAAGCCGCTGCAGGGACCGGCGGCTCAAGCGCTGAACGCCTGGCTCGCTGTAGCACCGGCCTGCGAGGGCCCGCTGTTTCGCCGCTTGTATAAAGGGGGCCGGGTCGCGGCTGCTGGGCTGTCCGGTGACCAGGTCGCGCGGATCGTCAAACGTCGCGCGGTACTGGCCGGCCTCGACGGCGACTGGGCGGCGCACAGCCTTCGCTCGGGCTTCGTCACCGAGGCCGGACGCCAGGGGGTGCCACTCGGCGAAGTCATGGCGATGACCGAGCACCGTAGCGTCGGCACCGTGATGGGCTACTTCCAAGCCGGTTCACTCCTGGGGAGTCGTGCCAGTCAGTTGCTGCCCATGGCCGCGCAGTTCGATGAACGCAGTATTGATGAGTCCGATCCACCCGATGACGCGAATGGAGAGGTGACTGCAAAGGCGACCTAGGGGCGCGGGCCGCTCTACCTGGACGAACCGCAAGCGCATTCGGACAGGCTCGCTTTCGCCTAGTCAGCCTGTTTCTACGGTAAGCTGGGCTTATTTCAACCTGCCTCGGAGACATCAATGGAGCATTCGGACATCAAACACGTGCAGTTGGAGAAACTCGAGAAACTGCGAAGCCAGCTGAAACTCCTTCCAGCGGGCGCCCGTGGCGAGGTAGTGGGTGAGCTGAATGGTCGCACTTAGCAGTTTTACGAACTCGGCATACTCACCCACCGGGAAAGCGATGATGAGTACGTGAAGAGCGACATTGGCAGCGGTCGTGCCAGCCCAAGCATCCTGGTGGACTGACATGGCAGCCCGCGCTGGCAGGCCACCGCATCGTCGGCGTCAGAGAGCACCGGAGTGACCAAGAACCCAACCGAACTGGCACTGCTGGCCAGGGGCATGGACACCCGCCTCGCCCAAGCCCTGCGGCTGATGGGCTGGACACTGAGCAAGTTGCAGCAATGCGATGTGGCCGCGCTGGAGGCGCTCAGCATCGATCAGCCGACCATTGCCCGCCTGCACAAGGGGAAGCGGCCGCCGATCCCGCCAGAGTCCTTGATCCAAGTGCTATTCGCCAGCCGTTGGCTGTGCTGTGTGTGTCGCGACCCCACCCGGCCGGTAGTGGTTCACCACATCCAGCCCTGGGCCAAGAGTCGCGATCACTCGCCGGCCAATCTCGCCGTGCTGTGTACGCTGCATCATGGCGAAGCTCACAGCCAGCGCGGCTTGGAGGTGGC
This sequence comes from Pseudomonas sp. FA-1, assembly GCF_056856075.1. NCBI lineage: Bacteria > Pseudomonadati > Pseudomonadota > Gammaproteobacteria > Pseudomonadales > Pseudomonadaceae > Pseudomonas > Pseudomonas sp. FA-1. The sequence goes on along the minus strand of NZ_JBWXTH010000009.1, from coordinate 61,472 downwards.
ACTGTCGGCAGAACGGCTGCTCGCTGCGAAGCTGGCGTGGGAGCGTCAAGCTGCTCAGATGGACCGACTCGCTATCCATCAATCGACGCAGGTGCAGGGATGCCACTGGTGGTATTTCAATCACCTGCGACTGTTCTAGCTGGCGAAGACCTGCGGGGTTGATCTGCAGCGCCTATCCGGCTTTGCAGAAGCTCGTCAGCACGGACTCTGTGCCGCCGCCGGCGTCGTTGAACTGGATGAACGTGGGCGCGCGCCCTATAACGCCAGGTCCGCTCACCACTTGTACCAGTACATGGTCCAGATGCTGTCCAGCGTGCTGGAGCACACCGTGCCGCGGAACATTTCCGATGACCTGGAGCGCGGCACCCTACCCGCCTTGATCACCAGCGGTGACATCATTTTTGTCCAGGGGCGGCATTTCTTCAGCAGCATTGACACGCCCGATCCGTGCGAGGATCTGGTCCGTGCGCGCCGCAGCGCCAATAAAGTGGACATCCAGTTCGTCTTCAATCGCCACGAAGGAACCTCGGGCTCGGCGCGAACGTTGTGGTTGTGCGGTACCCAAACCTTGTGCAGCGTATTGCAGGTCAACCGTATTGAGCGAGCTGACACCCACTATCAGATCGACGCCACAGTGCTGGCGATCCGCAGCGCTCACGGTGAGCTCAAAACGCGTCTGTACGAGGGAAACTTACTGAGATCCGGACTCGGCTTCGGTACCGTCGATGACTCGGGAGAATAGCGCCGGCGCTGAATGAGTCAACGCGATAAATTGCAGAACCGATTCTCGCAAGATCAACCAGGAGCGCGCGCTCGTAAAGCGGCGAGCGATCACCAGCAGGCCTGCACCCAAGCATTCCAGTGTCAACACTACGCAGACAGTTCGGCTTTGACGCGGGCCAGTAGCTCGTCCAAATTGCCCCCGGATTGCAGCACAAAACTTTCGGCCAAGATGCTCAGTGGGTGCACGCCCATCAGATCGGCGATTGACGTGAGCTTGTTGACGGTGACCGCTTTCATCCCGCGTTCCAGGGAACTGATATACGTTCGGCTGCTGATGCTGCCAAAATCCTCCTGGGTAAAACCTTTGCGGAGGCGTGCATTCCGTAATGCCCGACCTAGAGCATCATTCAGTTCCATTTGCGACTCCTGCAAAAGGAACGATGAAGCGACATTGAACACTAAAGGACTACAATCTATAGTGTTCATTTTCGGTACGAGGTGGCCTGCATGTTTGTGACTCATCCAGGCGCTGAGCTTCGAGGTAGCCTGCATTTCGCTGACGGAAGCAGGCAATGGGCAATCGTCGAGCAGGAGCTGGCCGTACCTTGGCTTTATGTATGCGTAACCCAATTGGATAACAGCTTCGACTTTCAGCGGATGATGCTGGTCTCCTGCGTGGAACATTTTCGGCAGCTCCTGCAGAGTCTGCCAGCCAACGCGACCGTGACTCGCGTCATGAGCGTTGTGCCCAGCCCCGATGGCTCGGGCATGTGGTCAATGGTGCCAGTACAAGCCATCAAATTGCGGGAAAATGGTGACCGATCCACATTCATGATTGATCTTGCCAACGGTACCCACTATGAGGAATCAGCCTGGAACGTGGCGCTCGTTCGCGATCAGTTGATACTCTATCGCGCGGACTGAGCGGTCTTTCAGCCAGCCACACAGTGGGTGCGTCGCGCCTGGCTTTGAGATGAGGCTATACCCGAAGCGTAAAGGGGTGCCGGATACGGTTGATACGCCTAGAATTGCTCCGTTTAACGCGCGCGGATGATCGATTGCCCAGCGGCGCTCGGCCGCTTTTGCACCCCTCAGTGGTCTGACTGACCAACCACTGCGGGTCGGCCAGGATCGCACGGAATTGCACACAGAGCAGGCAGCCTGTCAGCTAAGCGCGTGACGATCCCCGGCTGTGGGAGCAGCCAAAATTGACCTGATGTCATCTACCCGGCGCTAACGGGACGGCGCCAAGCGCCAGTTCTTGGCTGGTTTCCAACCCAATAGCGCATCCACACTTCAGGCCGTACGACATAAGCCCAGAACTGCACTGTTTCTCTCGATCGGTGGTTGACCATATCGCTATATTGTCTCCGTGTCGCACAACGCACCGAAGCAGCAGTCCGCAACCATGCTTCAGAGCAGTGCAATGCCAGTAACACGTCAGTGCATTTATCCTGAGAGTTGTAAATCACAACACTATCTTCACCCAGGCGTAACGGTGGCACGGAAGAAGCGAGTTCGACTGAAAACCGATCATGGTTACACTTGCAGCCCTGACAATTTCGTTCGATGCCACCCCAGATGGTATAAAAATGCAGTAGCCATAATGAAGCTACTTGGTGGACCTGTTCTGGCGCCGCTGCCCAGCCCGTGGACACCCTGTTTGGCGCATCCGCCCAGTCCCCCCCGTCCAGATATGAAATCGAACGCTCCCAGGCGAAAAAAGCCGAGGCAGCGCTGCATGCCCAAGTTGCATCCAGACAATGCAAGTCCTTCTGGGTAAAGGAAGAGAGCAATGAGTAACATTTCTTATGCGGGCGTACAAATTGTTTGAATAGGTGACGGCGGATGCTTTTCAGCACTATTTTAAGATCGACTGCTTGTGTATTGCCTCTATTTGCAGCGCCTAGATGCATTATCGAGAAATCGGCGCAAGGGTAGCTAAGCGCATCGAGCACTGATGGCCAAGGACACGCCAACCCAATGCTTAGCGCCCAACAATAGCACGGGTACATCATTTTTATAAGCCTTTCGTCAAGGTGCTTATCATAGGTTAGCTGTCCAAAAACATGTGCAAAGGGCGCACTCGAATGGGTGCAACGTTCCAACCATTCGGCACATAAAAACGCTTTCTCTAGATAGGCTTGAACCTGCTGATCAGTATTAAAATCAAATCGAGTGGTCGCTTTTGAGTTGAAGTAAAAATGACCACACTTCAAGCTAGCTTCGTAGTACCCCTCATGCAAGGTGAAGCGCATGCCCTGTTTCTGTGAGATGGCACGAGTGCACGAGGCACAAGAAATCAGTTTATGGCCATGCCATGGGCAAGTATCGAACAGCGCGAACTGGAACAGCACAGAGTGATAGCCCTGCGCAATGCACACAGGACAGTGACGGATGATTATCTGCTCCACACCTTGAACACATTTTGAATAGCGGTCCACGAACAGGGTATCCAACAAGCGCTCCGCTAGCCCTGTGCACTGCGCCAGATATGGAATATCGACAAATGTCGAGGTCCAGTAATATGGATCGACCCTTGAATTTACGCCGGGCCTCCTCATAATATTGACCAAATAGTTGGGTGACAAGTAGTTGATTGCTGCCGCTTTGACAAATAAAAGCCACGATGACGAAAGCGCCAGCGGCCTATTACAACCAAGCGTAATCTTCAGCGCTCTCCTGTGCATCCTATTTTATTCTCATGGACTCAAAAAAGTCTGTTAGAAAGGTCGCCTTCAACGATACGTCAATCATCTTGCTCGACAACCTAAAATCCAGAGAGTCTTTCGCCCTATTGACAATCAAGAGGTGATTCAGCAGGCGAATGATATAGGAAAATGGAATTCGTGGCAGCACGTCTTCACCGACTAACTGGACCAAAGCATCCCAAATATCGCCGTGCTGCGCTGCAAGACGATATTTGTTGGAGAAAGCAATCGGGAGAAAGAAATCGGTATAAGAGCACCCTGAGTTTGGCGGAAATTCAGTGACCTCATCAAAGTCGTAAAGAATTGATTGAAATACGTTGGCCGACAAGCACCCTTCAAACCGTACAGGCTCGCTTAAAAATCGGGCCACCAGATTGAAGGCCTCCAGAGAAATCAAAAAATTTCGAGCTTCGAGGATCTGCGGTTGGCCGAAGCCCAGGGTTGTCATGCTGATACCTTTTGCATCAAGCCGATTATGGACCACCAAGAGGTCGTTAAATGCCTGCAACAGCATCAACTGCATCTCATCAACAATCAGGACAAATTGGTCCCCGCCTCTGACCTCGCACTCGGCAGCGATATGCTCGATATAACGTTCTAGTTGTATTGCGCGACTCTCTCGATTGGCAGCGGCTAAATTTGCCGAGCTCAACAAATCGCGCACCAGATAAGTAGCTCGCTCACTATCCATTGTATGATACAGAACATAAGAATCAGGGAACTCGCTAGAAAGCAAGTCTTTGATGGCAAGTGCGCATCGCGTCTTCCCCATGCGAGGGGAGGCAAACATAAAGGCACCGGAGTGCCTAAAAAAGACTTTCTCCCGGAACATCGCATATGACGCCTTGATCATCGGGGTCAGGATAGTATATTTATCTCGTTTGACCGGATGGGTGCGAAAAAGTTCAGCACGCGATTTATCATCAAGAACCAACATGATTCACCTCAGCTTGTTCTTGCCAATTAATTTGTTGAGGTCTGGCATCGGTGCAAAGCTGCAGTGACCTTCCGCTTCGAGATCCAATGATAAAATTGAAGGATACTCTGCGCCTTCTATTGGATCATGAATATTTAAACTCAGACCTGTTTCATCCGATAGTCGTTTCGCCTCGGTCGCCTGTCGAGTACTGAGAGGGGATTTTGACTTTTTCCCGCTGGTTTTGCTTTTTGTGGTCAAATATTGCATGTACACCTGCACGGGATTTTGCCCCCTGGCGATAATAACGACCCGTTCAGATACCAATTTATTGATTGCTTGCCGGGTGGCCAGGCTATGTTTCATGTCCGCCCAATGCCCCATAGCAACCAACATTCCCAAAGACTCACCCTGCAAAGTGAATGCCCTCAGATACCGTATATCGTCCTCAAAAATTTCAATGTATATCTGCTTGCCGATCAGACTAGCTGCCTGCCTCAATTGCTCGCTCGTATACTTAACTCTCGCAAACTGAATGTGTGGTGCACGGCCAGTTCTCCGCCCACCTCTGACGAACACACGTTTCTTTCTGAGTAATATTTCAGAAGCATTCTGAAAGTGCGCATTGGGAAGCTTTCGCAAAATCAGATGGTTATTGTTGTTCGTGATTTTTTGTCGGATATAGTCTAGAGGGGACATGTAGAGACCTTCGGTAGGAAGAGCATTATACATAGCGATCTCCACATCAAGCATATGCCTGATTTCATCTGCGATGATTCGCTTGGTAACCGCAATTTGCTCAGCTTTATCGGCTCGACCTTTGCCTGGACCATGCCCCGTGGTAGACGGCATTCGCGAAAAAATGCTATTTGCGAAATCAGCAAATTTCCGCTCTATAGAGTTTCGTCTTTCAAAATGTTGCGAAGGCCCAACATTCCAAGAGTAGCCAAGTTCTTTACGTGATTGATCAGTAACTTTCTCAGCAAGGTTAGCGAGCGCACCGTCAAATTTGACAATCGACCATAATGCCCCTTTGCATTCCTCAATCACTTCGCTGGGTAAGCCAGAGCCTTCGGGATAAATCAGCCCGTCGACGAGTGGTAATGGCCTTTCACGGTTTGGCAACAAAGCAATCCGAAACAGATTGACCACATCCTCAGCATTAACCTCTGGCTTAAACACAAGGGTATAACTTATGACAGCAGTCGAAGCGACATCGATCATCGCTAGCAACCACATTCGCGTAATATGGACAGCAGTGAGTATTCCCTCAGGAGTCATGAATTCAACGGATGTGTGACAATCTATCTTGTAGGCATCAACCTCGACTATGTCATAGGGCTGACTAGATCTAAGACTTGTGTGTATGCCCTTTCCAACCTTAAGATGAGCGCGGGCCGATGGCTCTTCATTAACTAGAACCGCCTGATCAAAATTCCTGTCCATAATTGCATTTAAAAACTTGCTAATTGTTCTCGCCCCCTTGAGCTCGGTAGTGAATGGCCATTGATCTATCGGTGCCCCAAGCTCTTGTAAGGTATGAAGAAAAATCGAATGGAGAGTTTTAGCACTCACCTTATGTTCATATACCGTCCCGCGACCTCCTATCTTGAAGATTTTCTTGCGCAATAGCTCTGGTAAATCTTCATATTGATCAAGAATCCAACCAAAAGCTCCTGCATACCCCCCTCTTCCACTAGCGCTGCCATTTGTCGGGGGAGCGCTTCGGGTATACGGCGCCAGTCTAATTCTTGGTAATAGAGCGCGACATCCCCACGGATTACCGTCTGGTGAAATTTCGAGGCATTTTTTTGCTAGAGATACAACTTGCGAAGGAGCGATTCCCGTCAACCCTTCAATATCGCTTAGCTTACTTCCTGCTGAGTACATCTCGAGGGCTCGATACCTGAAGATATAAACCTCTTTGTCGCTATCGTTTAAATGCGAGACATCGGGCCTCTGCCAAGATTCAAATTGGTCACAGGCTCTATTTTGGACTGCTCCGCCTCGACTGAGTCTGATATTCACTTGGAGGGCCTCCTGACAAATGCCATCGTGTTTGCCGGCCAAAGAAATCCCGCGTGAAGTCCACATCAATCAAGTTTCGAATCATGTGTCTAACAATGACTCCTGCAACCAGAGATTCCTCTATTCCTTCAAAAGCCTCCAATAGCTGCCTTATCGTTCCGCTCATCATTTGGCGCTCGACCAATATGAGTCTGTTTTCGATTTGAGCCAATTCTTGGTCACGGACACCAGCGCAAAAAGACAATGCCCCAAAAATTCGCATAGCCTCCGGTGCTTTTGATATAATCTCATCAGGTGAAACTATTATACAGTCAGATTCGAGCTCAGCATTGTCAGCATGGATCTTGGGTGGTATTTTTTTTGCTATCCAGAATTGTTTAACACAGCCATCTGCCGTAATCAATTCGCCATCCGGTTCGGCTGAGGTTTTTTTGTCCAAGTACTCAAAGCTTCTTACATACGCATTAGTTTCAAGCCAGTAAATCCAGTGGAAAAGGCGCAAGTCAGAATTTAATGCAAAGTCACGATGCATCTTCTCGCTATAGACCAACCATATATTGTTCGCCCGCCCACTCTTGCCCCCATATTTCTTGTAAAGATTGTACTTGGCGGCACTCTTTACTGTTTTTGACATAACACAAAACCCAAAACCATCCAGCCTTCCTTAAGCGATACGCTAGCGCAAATTTTGCGAATCCAATTATATTGTTTGGCCATAGGTGCCATGCCTTAAAGAAATATAACACGGCACTATAAATGCCCATTCAAAGCAATTGCCCCGATGCATGATCCATGCAACTAGCGTAGAAATATAATTTTCTCTTATTTTTCAACTATATGATATCTGCGACCGGGGAGGTTTCATATTGACCGGGATCCCTTTATCAAAAACCCAGAATACTGTAATTCACTATTACGATACCAAGAGTATTGGTGATCTGCACCGGAGAATGACTTCCTGATAAAGGCTGAATTTACCAGTCGAAAAAAATATATCGCATCGCGCACACCACCACAAATCCACAATCCCTTCCGCCTATTAGATTTGCACGTTATCGTTTGCAGATTGCAGGAGTCCATGCCGTTATTATTTTGTGAAATTCATTGTCAGAGCAATAACAATACTGCTCCGTCACGCCCAACCCTTTATACCCTGCAATTCTTTTTAACTCATATACATTTCTGGTAGCGGCCATACTGGCTAAGCATGAGTGCCTCAACATATATCCATTAGCACGCTGAAGTGTCGCCGCAACATCGCACTGCCTTCTTTCTCGCAGCAGTCGCATTGCTTGGCTTGCGATCTTTTTTATTATTGCCAGTACGGTTGAGCTATGTAGACGCCTTAATTTCCCGGTTAATGGCAGTATCAAGGGTATGGGACTATCAATTTTTTGCTCTAGCTCAGAGAGAAATAGAGTTTTATAGTGGCCCACCAATGAAAATAATTCAGACGTGATTGCAAGCTTTCGCAATTCACCATGCTTACCCTTTACAGCTATCCAGCAGGCTCCATTTTCGTCCCGGCTAACATCCTCCAGGTCTGCGGCTATTACTTCTGAAGTTAGCAGTCCAGTTTGCAAGAGGACTGAAAGCAACAAATTATCTCTTAATCTCTTTTTGACGCTTCCATGACCATTGATAACTTCAAACAATGCCGCAATAGCTTCTTGAGCAAGTGGTCGTGGCCTGAACATGAGTTTGACTATTCTTGGTTTTTCTTGCGATTCCATCGGAGAAAATTCGAGCAAGCCGCTCTGCACAGCCCATTTGAAGAAACTACCAATCTGCACTAACGCATATCGGCGCGAAGCTTCGTTTAGTGGGCCGGCAAAAGGACGCCATGCGTCATTGCACTTGGGATATTTTATTTTAGATATCCACATTGCAGCAGGCATTGGCTGCCCTAAGAATATTGCGTAGTTGGCAAGGTCAGCCGGGGTTAGCTCAAGTATGCTCTTATGCCTTATAGCATTCGCCCAGAATATAAGGCGTTCAATTTCTTTTTTCATTACCCTCCGAGTTTGACAATTTTTCGTACCTTGACTGATCCAATCCTTTAACAACTGAAAGTCGCTCACCAAAGAGTCAGCGCCACTCGAATTCATAGCATTTGGTGATAACCCTGCTGCGATTAGAAATCCTTCACTATAGATATCGTGAATCATGGGCCAAGTCCCGATCGGGCATAGTTGATTATCTATAGCGCCATTCCCGATACTTAGCTAGCCCAGGGTAGATGCTGCTCTATAGAGTAACTATCTAAAAAGCGTTAAAGTCTTAAGGAATTCATCTGACGCCCGTTTTAAAATTTACTTCCATCAACCTCTCATTTCATAGTTTTCTTCAATGTATTAGGAGATAAATGCTTGAATGAACCTCGCATAGATTGTAGAGTAATCAGCCATGCGCCTGTTTTATAGATGATTTTTTAATCAGGTTTTTGTACTGAATTACTTCTGAGCACTTAGATCACTGCGCTGCAGATAGAGCTTGGACCTCAGCGATGTAACCCAGCACGAACGGATCCTGAGAGCCTCGCTCCTTGTAGTAGCCAACCACGTTGGCCAATGTCCACCGCAGCAACCCCATCAGCACTGGATCGGAAAATTTGCAACTGACCGACTCATACTGATATCGGCTGTTGGTGAACACATCGCGATACCGCTCGAATGAATGTTCCTGGCTGTTAAGGGCCAGGCGCTCTCGAATCGCCGCAGGCATCGCGTGAAACAGCGTCAGCAGATCGTGAGCATCACGCTTTTGTTTGGGTGGAATCTTGCCGATTGACTGCAGGTGCTGGTGGGCCGTTTTGAGAGCTTCGACGTCGAGCTTGTAGGTTTCGCCAGAAGTACCTTGGTGCTGATCTGGCAAGGAAATAAAGCTTTTCAGCAGGATTTCCATACCGATCGCCGCATTGACCATGGCGACATGTGGGAGGTTTTGGGCGTGTAGAAGCTCAGCGGCCTTGAGGTAGTTATGGGCGCTTTCAAGCATCCAGCCTGGAAAATGAGTCATTGAGTGGTAATCCTCGATGGTCAATGACGCCGAAGGTAGCTCACCAGGTGAACTACCCTCCCTTTATCCTATGACTCCAAGGAATAACTACACTAAATATTCATTTAGTCGAGTTATGAGTCTGGCCACCTCTGGAACCTTGAATTCCCTATATTTTCTTCGAGCTGCTCACCCGCCACGAACGCTGTGGCAGGTAAGCCGTGTCCGTCAAGCCTGGCGCAACTCACTCGGGTCAATCGGCAATCGGCGAAGGCGTTTGCCTGTGGCGGCAAATATTGCATTGGTGACCGCAGGTGCAATCAGGACAGTGGAGACTTCACCCAGGCCACCGGGCGCGTCCTCGCTCTTGATGATGTGTACATCGAAATGCGGCGTCTCGTTGATGCGCAAGATCCGATACGTATCGAAATTGCCTTGTTCGACCCGCCCGTCCTTGAAGGTAATGTCTCCGAACAACGCCGCCGTCAGCCCGAAGATGGTGCCTCCTTGCATTTGCGCCACTACGCTGTCCGGGTTTATCGCAATGCCGCAATCCACCACACTGGTGATCCGTTTCACCTTGACCTCCCCCGAGGGCTGGACACTGACTTCAGCCACTTGGGCGGCATAAGTACCAAAACAATAAGTAAGGGCCAACCCGCGCCCTTCCCTATTGCCCATTGGCGTGCCCCAGCCCGATTTGTCGCGCAGCGTCTCAAGCACCTTGAGCAACCGCGGATGTTTTTCAAGCAACGGGTAGCGATACTCAAACGGGTCAGTCTTGGCGATATGTGCCAGCTCATCCAAGAAACTTTCCACCATGAAACCGTTTTGGGTATGGCCCACACCACGCCAAAATGCGGGGTAAATCCCTTCAGGAGGTTCGTGGCGTACGTAATAGGCACTGATATTGGGAAATGCGTACGGACCGGAAGGGTCGCGTACCGCATCTCGATCGATGCCGTCCTTGAAGGCGGCAGGCAACCAACGCGCCAAGATGGAGCCGCCGGTTACTTTGTGGACCCACGCGACGGGACGGCCCTGCTCGTCGAGCGCGGCGCTCAGGTGGTTGTAATGGTACGGCCGCAGCGAACTGTGCCGCGTATCTTCCTCCCGTGAATAGATGACCTTGACGGGATAATCCACTTGCTTGGCGATCTTTACGGCATGGGCTACAAAATCGACTTCCAGGCGTCGGCCAAAGCCACCTCCCAGCAATTGGTTATGTACCTCCACCTTATCCTCGGGCAGCCCAGTGAGCTCTGCAGCAATCGCCTTTGCACGCGCCGGTACCTGGCTACCGACCCAGAGTTCGCAACCATCCTTACGCACATGTACCGTGCAATTCACCGGTTCCATACAGGCATGGGCCAGGAATGGAACCTGGTAAACCGCATCTACCTTCCGGGTGGCGGTCTTGAGCACCCCTTCTGCATCACCCTCCTTGCGGGATTGCCGACCGGGTTGCATCGACGCTTTTTTTATCGCCTCAAGCATTTGTTCGCTCGACACCGATGCGTTCTGGCCGCCGTCCCATTGGATCTGCAATGTAGCCAACCCTTTGCGCGCGGCCCCCATGTGATCTGCGACCACCGCTACCGAATTATCGGTTTTTATGACCTGCCGAACGCCCTTGATGGCCATGGCCGGGCCTGGCTCGACCGCTTTCAGCGTGCCTCCAACAACAGGGCAAATCGTGATTGCAGCGACTTTCATGCCTTCCGGCCGAACGTCGATGCCGAACACTGCCTTGCCCGTAACCTTATCCTGCCCGTCGGTCCGTTTGGCGGGAGTACCAATGAGCTTGAATTCACTGGATGGTTTGAGAGCCAATGTATCTGGAATGGGCAGTTTCGCAGCTGCACCGGCGACCTCTCCATAGCCAAGCTTCCGGCCACTGGCCGGATGAAACACCGATCCGTTTTCTGCTTTGCAGCTGTCCGCAGCCACCCCCCACTGATTGGCCGCTGCGCTGATCAATAACATACGAGCTGCCGCTCCCGCTTCACGTAGCGGCTTCCAGTTCGCAGGCACCGATGTCGATCCTCCCGTCACCTGGAAGCCCAGTGCCGGGTTGGCGTAGCGCGTGTCGTCCGCCGGGGCATGTTCGACAATGATCTGGTCGAGCCCTACTTCCAGTTCCTCCGCTATGAGCGCTGGCATTGACGTGTAAGTGGCCTGCCCCATCTCCACCGGCTGAATGACAAATACAACCTTGCCGCTGGGCTCGATCCGAATATAGGCATTGGGAGTGAAGTTCGAATCCTGGCCTTGCGACGAACCCGCAAATCCAGGTAGCGAGATACCGATCAACAACCCGCCGCCGAGTGCAGCACTGGCTCGGAGGAAACCGCGACGGCTGACCCCTTCAGGAGAAGATGAGGGCATCAGGTTCTGGATGCTCATGATTTGGCCTCCATGTTGCTAGGCCGAGATTTGCTTGCAGCCGTCTTTATTGCCTCTCGAATGCGTACATAAGTGCCGCAACGGCAGATATTGCCTGCCATGGAGGCATCGATATCGGCATCGCTGGGGTTCGCATTGCTGGCGAGCAATGACGTTGCGGCCATGATCTGCCCTGATTGGCAGTAGCCGCATTGAACGACCTCGTGTTCGAGCCATGCTTGCTGCACACGACGGCCTACATCGGTATCACCTACTGCTTCTATCGTCGTGATGCTCGCCCCCGCCAGACTGCCGACAGGCGTAACGCATGAGCGAATGGCGACACCATTCATATGCACGGTACAGGCGCCACACAATGCCATTGCGCAACCGAACTTGGTCCCCGTCATACCAAGTACGTCTCTGAGTACCCACAGCAATGGTGTGTCGTCATCAACGTCGACCTGATGTTCGGTTCCATTGATCCTTAGCGTTTGAGTCATCGAATCGCCCTCATGTGGCACACGGGTATTCGCGCCTGAGTGGCTTCGACACAGGCGTGCGGAACAATACATGAGCTTAGGTCGAGATCGCGCTTATGGAAGGCAGCGCAAAAGGATAAAAACCGACGACCCGATCGATGTTTAATCACGCAAGCCAACCCTGCAATTTGCACCGCTTGCACGATACTTGTTGCCTGGACACCGCCCCAGAAAGGAGCCAGGATGAACCGCAACGAGCTGCGCCGTATCGACTTGAACCTGCTGGTGGTCTTCGAAACGTTGATGTTCGAAAGAAACCTCACCCGCGCTGCAGAAAAACTATTTCTTGGTCAACCGGCGGTGAGTGCCGCACTGGCCCGCCTGCGCGATCTCTTTGACGACCCATTATTGGTCCGAAACGGCAGAAGCTTCGAACCGACCTTGCGTGCCTTGGCGATTCTGCGGGAGCTGCAGCCCGCGATGGATACTATCTCCAGCGCCGTGAGCCGGGCCCGGGACTTCGACCCGGCCACCAACCGCGATACGTTCCGCATCGGCCTCTCCGATGATGCCGAATTCGGCCTGTTCCCCCACCTACTGAAACACATCCGTGAGCAAGCGCCGAATGTGGTCATCGTGGTCCGGCGGGTGAATTTTCTTTTGATGTCCGGAATGCTGGCTTCGGGCGAAATTTCTGTCGGAGTCAGCTACACCACGGAACTCCCCGCCAATGCCAAGCGTCGCAAGCTACGCGACATGGCAGTCAAAGTGTTGCGTGGCGATGATTGCAGTGAGCCCCTGAGCCTGGATGATTTCAGTGAGCGTCCCCATGCCTTGGTATCGTTCTCAGGTGATCTGTGCGGCAATATCGACAATGACCTGGCCCGTGTTGGCCGCACTCGACGCGTGGTGCTGGCAGTTCCTCAGTTCAGTGGCTTACGGTCGATCCTGGCGGGCACCCAGCTACTGGCCTGCGTTCCGGACTACGCGGCGGCAGCGCTGATCGACGGCAGTCAACTGCGCGCCGAGGATGCGCCCTTCCCTATCGCCACATCAGAACTGTCCATGGTCTGGGGCGAAGTCACGGACAACGACCCCGCCGAGCGCTGGCTACGCGCCAAAATCATCGAGCACATGGGGCAACCTGCGTCTAGCACTTGATGTCACACGACGGGGCGGCCTCGGTGAGGTAAATCGACAAATCAGTCATCGGCGGTATGGCGGGAATTTCGAAATACATCTGCACCAGCCAACCGCGGTGATAGGTCCCATGGTTGACTACATGCAGCAACATGCCGCCAGCGGTCATGGTTCCCTGGTTGCCAGAGACGAATGCGAAGTCGATTGAGCGCTTCAATGAAGCCTCCGTCTGCCCGGTGCCCCAGTCGACAAACCAGTCGTCCACCTCCTGTTGAGCGCCCCACAACTCATCGAGTTGCGGGTAAGGCATGGCCTGGCGTGACGAAAACCCATGCAGCCGTCCTTCAAGATGGGCCTGCCAGATGCGGTCTACCACATAGATGTGATTGAGCGTGGCGATCATGGTTTTCATCGGTCCAGCGCGTTGCCGGGTCAGCTCCTCGGGTGCCAGGGAGGCCAGGCTGGCGAAAAGCAGCTGGTCAGCCCAGCGTTTGTAGCGGGTCAGCAGTTGGGTGGTGGGCAGGTTTATCACGGCAAACCTCCTGGCGAGCAACGACGTCTTTCCCGGAGCGGCGGTGTACGCTGCAAACGTCTATTGGGTATAGATCACTACGCCGATCCAGTCGACGACGCTGTACTGGCCCGCGCTCCCGCTAGCGATGTTCCCGTACGAACTCGATGAAGGCTTTCAATGCCGCTGGCACCTGCCGCCGGCTTGGGTAATACAGGTGCAGTCCCGGATAGTAGTGGCACCAATCGCCCAAAACCTGCTGCAGATCGCCTCGCTCCAGATGTTCCTTGACCATGTCCTCGAACACATAGGCCAGGCCGATGCCTTGTAAGGCAGGCGCCAGCATCAAGCTCACATCACCCAGTATCAGCGGGCCTCGGACATCGACCTCCAGTTGGACACCTCCCCGCTCGAACTCCCATCGGTAAAGCGCGCCACTGGGAAAACGGTGCCCGATACAAGGTAGTTTTTTCAGGTCTTGTGGGTGTTGCGGGGTGAAATGGCGTTCGAAGAACGCGGGCGAGCCGACCACCACCGAGCGCAGATAAGGGCCAATGGGCAATGAGACCATATCGGCTTGTAACCGCTCACCCAGGCGTACACCAGCATCAAAGCCGGTGCCCACCATGTCCACTAACGCGTCGTCACTGACGATTTCCAGGTGTACATCCGGGTATGCATCGAGAAAAGGCTGGGCCAGTGGAAGCAGTGCAAGCTCCGCGGCTGCGCGCCCAGCGGTAATGCGCAGGTTGCCAGACGGTTTGTCACGAAAATTATTGAGGTCTTCCAGGGCGTCGGCGATGTCGCGAAAGGCCGGTTGCAGCCTTTGGTAAAGACGCTCCCCTGCGTCGGTAAGTGCCACACTGCGCGTGGTGCGGTTGAACAAGCGAACATCCAGGCGGGTTTCCAGAGCTCGCAGCGCATGGCTCAAGGCCGAGGGCGTAAGGCCGAGCTCGACCGCTGCACGACTGAAATTCAGGTGCCGGGCAATGCACAGGAAAAGCGACAGGTCGGCGGTGCTGGTCGGTTTCATTGATGAAAACCACTCAAAGGCCCATGTGATATTCATGGGATTATCACAGGAATCAAGAGATTTTAAAGTTCAATCAACTCATCGAGAAGGCCCGCATGGTGCAGGGTCGGATACAGGAGGAGTTGATATGCGTACTTGGCTCATTACTGGCGCTTCCCGTGGTTTCGGCACCCTGATCGCCCAACAGGCCCTGGCGGCTGGCGATGCAGTCATTGCAACGGCACGTAAACCAGAAGACATCGAGGCCCGACTCGGTCAGCATCCGAACCTGCTGGCGGTGCGCCTGGATGTGACCCGCGAGGAGGAAGCCCACGCAGCGGTCGCTGCCGGCATCAAGCATTTCGGGCAAATCGACGTGCTGGTCAACAATGCCGGGTTCGGCGTGCTCGGCGCGGTCGAAGAAACCAGCGCCAGCGAAACCGAGCGGCTGTTCGCCACCAACGTCTTCGGCGTGCTCAACGTCACCCGTGCGGTATTGCCCCATATGCGCCGTCAACGCAGCGGCCATGTCATCAACATCTCATCGCTGGGTGGCTACCAAGCCTATATGGGCTGGGGCGTTTATGGCTCGACCAAGTTCGCCGTCGAAGGCATCAGTGAAGCGATGCATCAGGAGTTGGCCCCATTGGGGATCAAGGTAACCGTGGTCGAGCCAGGTTTTTTCCGCACCGATTTCCTCGATGAGCAATCGTTGGTGAAAACAGCTTTGGAGCTGCCCGATTATGCCGCCACCGTCGGCGTCATGCGCAATCATGCCGAAGCAGCCAACCACGCTCAGCCCGGCAACCCTGCGAAACTGGCCGAGGCTTTGATGGTGCTGGCGAGTGTAGCCAATCCACCGCTGCGTCTGGCCCTGGGCAGCGACGCCGTGGCGCGCGTCGAGGCCAAGAACCGCGCAGTCGAACATGAACTGGAGCAGTGGCGGACACTGTCTCTTTCCACCGACTTCGTCTCGTAAGCTGCCGCGCGCCAAACCTGAACCGGGTGCGCCGGTTCAGGTTTTGGCTGCCTGCGACGCCAGAACGACCGCCCTGCAAGTTGACTCCCCTTCGCATAAATGCTCAGATGCGCCCCAGTTTCAGGTGTCCCCTGCCGCCGTGCCGGGGATTAAACGGGAAGCCGGTGCCTCGCCTTGTGCGATCAGTCCGGCGCTGCCCCCGCAACGGTAAGCGAGCGATGCATTCGATACGCCACTGTGCCACCGGCATGGGAAGGTGAATGCCTCACGCCTCTCGCAAGCCCGGAGACCGGCCTGTCACCTCGTTTGGCAACTCCCGCGGTGGGCGGGCGCGGGCCGGTCTTGGGGCAGCAGCCTGCCCGCGATTCCCTTGCGCGCCGTCATCGTCGGGTTACATTCATTCCCGGTACGGTTGCTCGTCATGTCTGCCCCTACCCTGCGTCTCGAAGGTTTGCACTGGGCGCCATCGCCTGGTGGCCGGCGGCTGCTCGACGGCATTGACCTGGAGGTACGCCCCGGTGAATGCGTCGGCCTGATCGGCCCCAACGGCAGCGGCAAGACCAGCCTGCTGCGCTGCGCCTATCGCTTCACACGGCCTGATGACGGGCGCGTGCTGCTCGAAAACGAGGACATCTGGCAGCGCCCGGCGCGCTGGGTGGCACAACGCGTCGCGGTGATGCTCCAAGAGTTTCCCGAGGATTTCGGCCTGAGCGTACGCGATGTGGTCGCCATGGGCCGCACGCCGCACCAGGGATGGTTCGACAGCGACGATGACGATGCGCTGGTGGACGCCAGCCTGCATCGCCTGGGCCTGCAAGCGCGCGGCGATCATGGTTTTACCCCGTTGTCCGGCGGCGAGAAGCAGCGCGTGCTGTTGGCTCGCGCGCTGGTCCAGCAACCGCGCCTGTTGATCCTCGACGAACCCACCAACCACCTGGACCCCCGCTACCAGCTGGCCTTGCTGGAGCACTTGCGCGCCACCGGCCTGAGCCTGCTCGCCAGTTTCCACGATTTGAACCTGGCTGCGGCCTTCTGTGACCGGCTGTATGTCATCGAGGCCGGTCGCATTGTTGCCCACGGCCCCCCGGCCGAGGTACTGACCGAACAGTGCCTGGCCGAAGTCTTCGGCGTACGGGCACTGGTCGACCGTCACCCCGTGGCCTTTCACCCACGCATCACCTGGATCAGCCCCGCATGAAGCGAAGCCTCACCTGCCTGGCCCTGCTGGCCGCCCTGCCCTTCGTCGCCTGGGCAGGCGACTACCCCGTGACCGTGCGCAGCTGCGAGCGTGATGTCACCTTCAGCCAGCCGCCCCAGCGGGCGGTGAGCCACGACAGCAACCTGACCGGCATGCTGCTGGCCCTGGGGTTGCGCGAGCGTATGGTTGGCTTCACCGGCATCAGTGGCTGGAAGACCCTTGACCCTACCATGACGGGTGCCCTGGACGGCCTGCCGGAACTCGCCCCGCGCTACCCATCGGTGGAAACCCTGCTCGATGCGAACGTCGACTTCCTCTTTGCCGGCTGGGGCTACGGCATGTACGTGGGCGGCCCGGTCACGCCACAGGCCCTGGCACCGTTCGGCATCCCGGTGTACGAGCTCAGCGAGTCCTGCTCGCGGGTCATGCCCCAACACCGCGCCAGCCTCGATGACCTGTACCGGGACCTGGACAACCTGGGGCGCATCTTCGACGTTCGCCAGCAGGCCCAGGCCCTGATCGCCACCCTGCGCCAGCGCGTGGCGCGCGTGCAGGCGCAGGTCGCCGCTGAGCCCCAGGCTCCCCGTGTATTCCTCTATGACAGCGGCGAAGACCGCCCCACCACCTCCGGCCGCCTCGGCATGCCCCAAGCGCTGATCGAGGCGGCCGGCGGTGACAATGTAATGGCCGATGTCAACGCCAGCTGGACCGAAGTGAACTGGGAAAGCGTGGTGGAGCGCGACCCGCAGGTGATCGTGATCGTCGACTACGGCCCGACCTCCTGGCAACAGAAGCGCGATTTCCTGCTCGCGCACCCGGCCCTAGGCGAAGTGACGGCCATCCGCGAACGACGTTTCGTGGTGCTCTCCTATATTCAAGTCACCCCATCGGTGGACAACGCCAGCGCCATCGAGCAGTTGGCAGCGGCGCTGCATCCCCGCCTGTTCGCAGGCACGCTGCAGTGATGCCGGTACGTGATCGTCGCGCCTACCGGTTGTTGCTCGTCGCGCTGCTGATGGCAATGCTGTGCTCGTGTCTGGTGTCTCTGGGGTTCGGTGCTGCCCAGGTACCCCTGGCCGATGTGCTGGGCATCGTGCTGCAACAGGCAGGCCTGGTCGACCCAGGAGGATGGAGCCGGGGCCAGGCACAGATCGTCTGGCAGATCCGCGCGCCGCGGGTGCTGCTCGGTGCGCTGGTGGGTGCAGGCCTGGCCTTGGTCGGTGGTGCATTGCAGGCCGTGACCCGCAACCCGCTGGCAGACCCGCATCTGCTCGGGGTCAGTTCCGGTGCGGTGCTGGGCGCGGTCCTGGTGGTGCTGTTCCTGGGCGCCTTCGCCGGCCCGTTCAGCCTGCCGCTGGCGGCGTTCATCGGCGCGCTCGCCAGCATGCTGCTGGTATTGGCGGTGGCCAGCCGACGCGGGCGCCTGGACAGCGACCGGCTGCTGCTCGCTGGGGTGGCCGTGTCCTTCGTGATCATGGCCCTGGCCAACCTGCTGCTCTACACCGGCGACCCACATGCGGCCAGCTCGGTGATGTTCTGGATGCTGGGCGGCCTGGGCCTGGCGCAGTGGTCGCTGCTGTGGCTGCCGGCACTGTGCGTGCTGGCGGGCTTTGCCTTGCTGATGAGCCTGGCGCGGGCCCTCAATGGTTTGATGAGCGGCGAACAGACAGCCGTCAGCCTGGGCTTCGAGCCCCGTCGGGTAAGAGCCCATGTGTTCGTGGGGTGTGCGCTGCTCACAGGCGTGCTGGTGTCATTGTCCGGGGCCATCGGCTTTGTCGGCCTGATGCTGCCCCATGTCGCCCGCCGGCTGGTAGGCGCCGAACATCGACGGCTGCTCCCGGCCTGTGCCTTGCTCGGGGCGCTGTTCATGGTCTGGGTGGACATCGGCGCACGTACGTTGATCGCGCCCCAGGACCTGCCCATCGGCATCGCCACCGCCGCCATCGGCGGCATGTTCTTCATCCTGATGCTGCGCCGCAAGCCCTGACGTGTCTACAGGCCTTGTGCCCGACGCTCGCGTACCTGGCGCTTGAGCACCCGCAAAGGCGGTGCATAGAAGAACCCGAACGACACGCTGCCCTTGCGCCCGGGCAGCGCGTGGTGCAGCCGATGGGCCCGATACAGGCGTCGCAGGTAGCGGTTCACCGGCTTCGGCGCCCGGGGCCAGTGGCGGTGGAAGAAGCCATCGTGGGCCAGTACATACAGCACGCCGTAGCCCGCCACGCCAGCGCCGACCCATTGCAGCGGCGCATACCCGGCCTTGCCCAGGGCGACCAGGCCCGAGGCGATCAGGGCGAGTGCCACCAGGTACAGGTCGTTGGTCTCCAGCATGCCCAGGTGGGGCTCATGGTGCGAGCGATGCAGCCACCAGCCCCAGCCATGCATGACGTACTTGTGGGCCAGCGTGCCGACGCCTTCCATGGCCACCAGCGTGCCGAACAGGATGGCGAGATTGAACAGCATGTAACGGTCCGAGGTTGTAACGAAGGGCGCAAGGTTAACACCGCCTGGGCGCGCTTCAGAGGCCTTTTTCATGAAAGTCCGGTCGCCGAACATCCAGTTTCATGAAGGAAATTTCCCAGATCGCGCAATTGTCACGCAACTGTCCTTGACCCTGCCTGGCGCCAGGCGTAAGGTCCGCGGCGCAGTTTTGCATCCCACAACAGGAGTCCTGCATTGGACAGTAGCCCCAGTCGATTGCGACAGGCCCACACGGCGAGCTAGTCCGGCAGCCCTCCTGCCACTGTCTTGCCGCACACGGTAGACGGTGGTTCATCACGGCCCAGGCGGGTCGATGTCTCCCCTTCTTTCCTTCCTGCTCCCGTGCCCGGCACGCGGGCATGTGGTCCTCGCACTCGTTGTTTTCAGTTGCGCCGCAGGTGGCGGCGCCCCACGGGCATATGCCCGGGAAATGAGGTTTGCTATGGATTGGAAAGTCTTTCTGCTGCGCGTCAGCGTAGCCCTGGTACTCGGCGCCCTGATCGGTGCCGAACGTCAACTGCGCCAGCGCCTGACCGGCCTGCGCACCAATGCGCTGGTCAGCACCGGCGCCTGCCTGTTCGTGCTCATGACCCAGGCGGTGCCTGGCATGGCGCCCACCGATGCCTCGCGTATCGCCGCCTATGTGGTGTCTGGTATCGGCTTTCTCGGCGGTGGCGTGATCATGCGCGACGGCTTCAATGTCCGTGGCCTGAACACCGCCGCCACGCTTTGGTGCACGGCCGCCATCGGTGTGTTGTGCAGCCTGGGCCTGCTGCTCGAGGCGGCATTGGGCAGCCTGGTGGTGCTGTGTGCCAATATCCTGCTGCGTGACATCGCCCAGCGCCTGGACCGCCAGGAGGTACTGCCGGCCAGCGAGGTGGAGCAGCGTTTCGAGGTCCGCATCGTCTGCCGCGCCGAGGACGAAATCCAGGTACGCAGCCTGATGTTGCACAGCCTCAGCGACCCCGGCCTGCGCCTGCAGTCGCTGCACAGCGAAGACCTGGCCAACCCCGCGCGCCTTGAGGTGCGCGCCGAGCTGCTCGGTACACCGCAGGCCCCTACCCAGCTGGAACGCCTGGTCAGCCGGGTAAGCCTCGAGAAAGGCGTCAGCTCGGTGCGCTGGCAGCTGCGCGAGCTGGTCGGCGAATGAGCCGCTGGCGAGCCTTGCCTTGGCGCGGCAGGGCTCGCAGACTGGGCGTTTTGTCAGGGACCACCCATGCACATTCGCCCTACCCGCCTTCATGATGTCCCCTTGCTTGCCGCCATCGAGCGCTCGGCGGCCCAGGCCTTCCTGCGTTTGCCTGACCTGGCTTGGCTGGCCACTGGCGATGTGCTGGACGAAAACGCCCACCGGGCCTTCATTGTCGGGCAAGGCAGCTGGGTGGCGGTGGACGGCAACGACTGCCCGCAAGGTTTCATCTGCACCGAGCAGGCACACGACTGGCTGCATATCCACGAAGTGTCGGTATGCGCGCAGGCCCAGGGCCTAGGGCTGGGGCGCGCCCTGCTCCAGCAAGCAATCAGCATCGCGCGGAGCCACGGCAAGCGGGTCGCCACCCTGACGACCTTCGCCGAGGTCCCCTGGAACGCGCCGTTCTACGCCCGGCACGGGTTCAAAATCATCGAGCCGGCACAACTGGACGCCCGCCTGGGCGACATCCTGCAGGCCGAACGCGCTCACGGCCTGACTGGGCGCTGCGCGATGGCATTGACGATCGTGCCGGCGGCTTGATCGCTCACGAATGGGTGCCGGTCAGCGCACCAGTGGCCAGCTGATAGCGGTCCCGCCCTTGGCGTTTGGCCTCGTACAGGGCGCTATCTGCCGTCGCCATCAGGTTTTCCGGCGTGATCGTTTCAGGCCCTGGGTACCCCACCGCGATGCCCGCACTGGCGGTGACATGCCCCAGCGGGCTGCCGGCATGTTCGATCATCTGCCGGCGCAGCAAGGCCAGGATCTCCTGCACGATCGCCACTGCACCCTGGGCGTCGGTGTTCGGTAGCAGCAAGGTGAACTCCTCGCCGCCATAGCGCACCGCCAGATCGCCTGGGCGCTTCAGCGCATGGCGCAGCACTTCGCCCACGCGTCGCAGGCACTGATCGCCGCCGGGGTGGCCATAGCGGTCGTTGTAGGCTTTGAAGTAGTCCAGGTCCATCATCACCAGCGCCAACGGGTAGCCTTGACGGCGTGCCCGGCGGATCTCCGCGTCGAATACACCGTCGAGCCGGCGCCGGTTACCCAGGCCTGTCAGGCTGTCGGTCAGCGCCAGGGATTTGAGGGTCTGGTGCGCCTGGTGCAAGGCGCGCTCGATGACGATGCGCTCGCGTAGCTGGCGCAGCACCACCCAACCGAAGGTCGCCAGCCCCACCAGCAACAGCAGCAGCACGGCGACCGACTTGAGCATGTCGTGGCGCCACGGGGCGAGGATCGACTCCCGCGACAAACCTGCTTCCACCACCAGTGGGTAGCTCGACAGTGCCCGGTAGGCATACAGCCGCGGGGTACCGTCGACCACTGCCACCGCCTCGGCCACGCCCTGGTCGGCGTAAGGCAGGTGGTTGCGGAAGATCTCGCTGTCCGCCAGGCTGCGCCCCACTACCTGCTCGACGAACGGCCGCCGAACCAGGATGGTGCCATCACGCTTGGCCAGTACCAGTGCGCCGCGTTCGTCGATCTTGAAGTCGCCGTAGTAGCGTACGAACCAGTCCACTTTGATGGTGCCCAGCAGCACCCCGGCGAAACGGCCGTCCGGGTGGTCCAGGCGCCGAGAGATCGGGATCACCAGGTCACCCGTGGAACGGCTGCGCACCACCGAACCGATACGCACGCCTCGGCCGGTATGGGTGCGGTGATAGATGAAGTAATCGCGGTCGGCATTGTTGGCGTGCTTGGGTGTCGAGGCCCGGTCGGTTACCACCCAGCGGCCCTCGGCGTCGTAGACGAACAGGCCGTGCAACTGCGGCATGATGGCCTTCTGCTGCTTGAGCAAGGCATGCAAGCGCGGCCGGTCCAGGTTGGCGAAGCCATCGCCTTCGAGCCGTTCGGCCAACGCTGCGCTAATGGCGTCGACCTGGCGAATCGCATCTTCGGCGTGCTGAGCGGTGGCCCTGGCCAGGTTGATCACTGCGTCCTCTGCATTCAGCGACGCATGGCGGTAGTCACGGGCGATGCGCCAGCTTTCGACCGAGACGAAAGCCAGCATCACCACGGCCATGAAGCTCAACACCAGGCGGAACAACGCGACAGCCCGGCCTTCGCCGGTGATCGCCAAAAGCCCCTCCTCGTGCGGTTTCCTGCTTGCAGCCATTACAGTCCCTTGTTGTCCCGCCCTCGCCGCCTATGACTATAGAACAGCGTGCCAGGCACGCGAACAACGCTTGGCACCTTTGCGCTAGCCTACGACGCGGTTTGCAGCGAGATCCAGACCGGCGCATGGTCGCTCGCCTTCGGCTCGTTGCGCACCCAGGCATCCACCCCGGCGGCCTCCAGCCGTGGTACAAGCTCGGGGCTGAGCAGCAGGTGGTCGATGCGCAGGCCCGCGTTGCGCTGCCAATGGTTACGGAAGTAGTCCCAGAACGTATAGACCTGCTCGTGCGGGTGCAACTGGCGGATGGCGTCGCTCCAGCCCTGGGCCAGCAGCTGGCGGTAACATTCACGGCTCTCGGGCTGGAGCAGCGCATCCTTGAGCCAGGAGCGCGTGTTGTAGATGTCCTGGTCGGTGGGTACCACGTTGAAGTCCCCTGCCAGCACCGTTGGGTGGCCGCTGTCCAGCAGCCCCTGAGCGTGCGCGTTCAGGCAGTGGAACCAGCGCAGTTTATAGTCGAACTTCGGCCCAGGCTGGGGGTTGCCGTTGGGCAGGTACAGGCATGCCACCAATACCCCATGGGCCGCGGCCTCCAGGTACCGGCTCTGGCTGTCCGCCTCCATGCCTGGCAAGCCGCGTCGTACCTCCAGCGGCTCGCTACCCCGGGCCAGGATGGCCACGCCGTTCCAGGACGGCTGACCGTGGTGCAGGCAGCCATAGCCTGCGGCCTCCAGGGCATCGCGCGGGAAATCCTTGTCGGCGGCCTTGAGTTCCTGCAGGCAGGCGATGTCCGGTTGCTCGCGCGCCAGCCAGGCCAGAAGCCCGGGCAGGCGGCTGCGGATGCCGTTGATGTTGAACGTGGCGATCTTCAAGGTCTTCATGCGTCAGGGTCATCGACATGGGCCTGCACCGCTTCTTCAAGCGCACGGCCATGGGCCTGGTCGGCCAGGGCCTTAAGCGCCAGCCAGTCGTCCCAGTCGATGGCGCCATCGTCGCGCAGGGCTTCGGCGGTACGGATCAGTTCATGGTGGTAGGCATCCGGCGACTCGCGCCGATAGCTCGCGTCATCGTACTGGGCGTACCAGGCTTCGAGCTCGGGAATGCTGCGTTCGATGCTCATGGGCAGGCTCCTCGGTGCAACCTTTGAATGTCTGAGCCCAGGTTGTCGGCAACGTTCAACCCAATGACCACTCGCCTCATGGCGTGAAGAAAAATCAAACCTTTGCCCACTGGCCGTGCTCAACCATAAGCGACACTGAGGTCGCGCCAATGGATAAGGAGTGACACATGAGCAATCTGTTCCTCAAGCGGGTCGGCCTGACCGTCGCGCTGGGCATGGCTTCGATGCATGTGCTGGCCGCCAGCTCCAACGACTTCGTCGACAGTGCCACCGAGTCGGGCATCGCCGAAGTGGTGACGGGCAACCTGGCCCAGGAAAAGAGCAAGAACCCTGAGATCAAGGCCTTCGCCCAACAGATGGTCACCGACCACACCCAGGCCAACCAGAAGCTCGGCGATATCGCCCGCTCGCTGGATATCAGCGTGCCGGACGAAGCCGCGCTGACCGACAAGGTCAAGAAGATGATCCTGGAATGGCGCGACGAGTCCTTCGACCAGTCGTATATCAACAACCAGGTCGAGGCCCATGAAAAAGCCGTGAAGCTGTTCAAGGACGAAGCGAACACCTCCGACAAACCCGAGCTCAAGGCCTTTGCCAGCGAAACCCTGCCCAAGCTCGAGCAGCACCTGGAGCACGCCAAGCAGCTCCAGGCCAAGCACGGCAAATGACCTGCAGCACGTGTGAGGCACGCCATGAGTAACGATGCACTACGTTCCGAAATCCTCACCCGCCTGTTCCATGCCCACCCACAAGGCCTGGGCAAGGAGCTGCTGGACAACTACCGCGGTGAAAAGGCCGTGGCCGGGATGCTCAAGACTCTGCAGGAGCAGGGGTTGATCCAGGATGGCAGCGTCGATGTCGATGCCGAGCATCGGCTGAGCGTGAACTACCCGATCAAGCTGTCGTCCGCAGGCGTCGAGGAAGCCAAGAAAATGCCGCAAGGCTGAATGCACCTGGCGGCACCTGACCTTCACCAGCGCCTCGGCACCCCGGGGCGCTGGTGAAGCCTTCTTGGTTCAATCTTTTTTTTCGTCGTCCCGAGGCGGCTTGGCCGGGCCTTGCGGGTCGACTTGCGGGTCTTCCAGGTCGGGTGAGTCCGGGTCGAAACCCAGGTCGTTCTTGCGTGTCGCGTGCTCGGAAGAATGAGGGCCGTCGTCGGGCTTGTGCTGTTCGGGTCTGCTCATGGGCTGTCTCCGGTAGAGGTGTCTACGGAAGAACCTGCAAGCCTCAGGAAGTTTGATCCATCTGCGCCCCACTGCGCCCGACGGCGTCAGGGCAGGCGCGCCTGGCACGCCAAGAGCTCCGCCGTTCGGGCATCCAGCTTGGCCTGCAACTGCTCCAGTTGCCGACGCATTTCATCCCCTGCGCCCTGGGCCTGGGCGAGGATCGAGCGCAGCCCCTGCACCTGGGCGTCGCGTTGTTCCAGTTGTTCGTCCAACACCTTGCGCTTGGCCGAAGCCCGCCGATTGTCCGCCAGCAACCGTTCGTTGTCCCGGTGCAGCCGGGTGGCCTCCTCCTGGCGGAAGGCGACGCTTTGTTGCAGGCGCAGCACCTCCACCTGCAACTGCTGCACCTGCGTCTCGTGGCGACGCTTGTCCTGCTCCTGCGCATCGCGTGCATGGCGTTGCGTCTCTTCCAGCGAGCGAACCTGCTCGTCCTTGTCGGCCAGGCGCACCTGCAGCTCCCCCAGCGCCTGGCTGAGGCTGGCGCTGCGTAGCTGCTCGGCCTGCAAGGCGTCTTGGGTGGTCGCCAGCTTCTCGGACTCCGCCTGCAACGCGCCGGCCTGGGCCTGCAGTTGCTGGTGAGCCGCCGCCAGCGCCTGCTGGGCCACTTGCAGTTGTGCCTGCAGACGTTCGCGTTGTTCGTCGAATGTGGCCTCGGCTTCGCGGATACGTGCCTGGGCCTCGTCCTCCAGTTGCCCGGCCAGTTTCTCCACCAGCGTGCCCAGTTGCTCGCTCAGGCCGGCCCTGCTGGGCTGAGCTGCGTCCAGCTCTTTGAGATAACGGTGGATGGTGGTCTTGGAGCCGGTGTTGCCCAGCTCGATACGTACTGCGTCGATGGTTGGCTGCTCGCCTCGGGCAAGCAGCGCCTGGCGTGCCTGCTGCACCACCGCTTTGTTGATACCGGCCCGGGCCATGTGCGCTCCTGTGTTCGTAACGTAGTACGTATTACGTAATAGGGGCCGATTGTGCGAGTATTCGCGCGCCCATTCAAGGCCCACCTCAACGCTTTACCACCTTTGGGTAAGGGTTTGCCCGCTTTTGGGCCTCTATCCCCTTTTTCTATCCGAGCCGGCGATTCAGTACGGCCGAAACGTACTGAAATAAATGCTTACAAATACCTGGCGCACTCATTGCTTCTGCCTCAGCAACAAGGCAAATGGCCACCTCGATGTGACCATGGCCATGCTGTACGACCCGAGGCGAAAGCGATGAAAAGACATCCGGCAGTGCGTTCATCCATGCATGTTTTCCGGTTATCGTCGGTCACGGCGATGCTGTTCAGTCTGGGACTGATCACGGCCATAGCCTCCCCCCTCGACGACACCAGCCAGCCCCCGCCAACCGACCCCTCGGCCTACTACGATCCGCCAGACGACCCGGCCAAGGCGCTCGATGACATCAACAGCGAACCGGAGGCCAACGAAGGCGCGCTGGAGCTCACCGACGGCGTGTTCGGTGACCGCTCCACGCCCACCACCGAGAACGTGCTGCCGCCACTGCAGCAAACCTCCAGCCAATACCCCACCAACGGTAAGCCCAGCCCGTTGTTCGGCGCCGAGCCGTTCACCCAGCAACTGTTGCTCTTCGAAGAATTCGGCACCGAGAAGCTCGACCCCACCGCGCCCCCGCCCGAGCTGGGCTTCCCCTTGCCGACCAAAGGGCCGGCGCCCGCCCAGGACCCGAACAACGTCGCCCGCAGCGGCCCGGACGGCAATGCCCTGGAAGCCTTCCTCAAGCAACCAGGGCTGCACCCCTTCCCCACCCAGTACGCCAACGTGCTCGATCGCAACCCGTGGAAGGCGCAGATCGAAGACTTCCTCAATCGGCACCCGGTCGGCTCGCCCGCCGAAGGCCGCCCGCCAGGAAAAGGCTGGTCGCACCAGCGCTGGAACGAGTTCTACCCCCAGGCCGCATTCAAGACCGCCCAGGCCGGTGCGCGCATCAACCAGGGCCTGCGCGATCGTCGGCAACTGCACAACTACGCCCAAGGCGAGTTCGCCCCAGGCGGGCTGTACTACCAGACCTCGGACATCCCCACCACGCTGGGCACCACCAAAGGCATCGACACCCGCTTCCACCCCAAGATGCCGCTACAGAACCACAAGTCGCTGTGGACCTTCGACGGCACCTTCCCGCCGAAGCTCTTGATGGTGCGCTACGGCCAGCCGATCCTCATGCGCCATTACAACGCCCTGCCGATCGACCCGTCGGCCAACGGCGGCTTCGGCCTGCACACCATCTCGACCCATGAACACAATGGCCACTCGCCAGCCGAAAGCGACGGTTTCGCCAATGCCTATTTCTTCCCCGGCCAGTACTACGACTACCGCTGGCCGGTGCAGCTGGCCGGCTACGACACCATCAACACCCGCGCCGAAGACCCGCGTGCCGCCTTCCCTTGCTCGCCGGGCGAAACCCTGTTCGTCAACGACGCCTCGCCGGGCCTGAAGACGTGCCAGAACGGCAGCATCAAGATCCGTGGCGACTGGCGCGAAACCATGAGCACCCACTGGTTCCACGACCACATGCTCGATTTCACGGCGCAGAACGTCTACAAAGGCAACGCCGTGATGATGAACTACTACAGCGCCCTCGATCGCGGCAACGAAGCCCTGCAGGACGGCGTCAACCTGCGCCTGCCCAGCGGCTCGGCGCTGCCCTGGGGCAACCGTGACTATGACGTGAACCTGGTGATCGCCGACAAGGCCTGGGATGCCAACGGCCAGCTGTGGTTCAACCCCTTCAATACCGACGGTTTTCTCGGTGACCAGGTGCTGGTCAACTGGCAGTACCAGCCACGCCTGAAGGTGCGGGCACGCAGCTACCGCTTCCGCCTGCTCAACGGCTCGGTGTCGCGGTACTTCAAGTTCGCCGTGGTGCGTGAAGTCGCGGGCAGCGGCGGCGAATTCAAGGGGCCGTCCGGCTCCAACGTCTCGTACCAGCGCGTGCCGTTCCACATGATCGCCAACGACGGCAACCTCATGGAACACGCAGTGCCGTTCGACGGCACCATGGATCTCAACGGCGACGGCAATCGCCAGGACAACAACGGCATCCTGCCCCTGCAAGGCATCGCCGAGCGCTACGACATCATCATCAACTTCGCCAAGCACGGCATCCAGGTCGGCGACAAGCTGTACTTCGTCAACCTGATGGAACATGAGACCGGCAAGGGCCCCAGCGAGGCGATCCCCCTGGCCGATGTGCTCTCGGGGAACTACAAGGCCGTCATCAAGCAGACCAGCAAAGGCCCGGAATGGGACCGCGGCGACCCCGCTGTCGGCAAGTTCCTGCAACTGGTGGTGCAGCCCTACAGCGGCCAGGACCTGAGCATGGACCCGGTGGCCTACGAACCGGCCAAGCCCGGCAAGGCCGAAGGCCTGAAGATGCTGCCGCTGACCATCGACCGCAACAGCGCCAGCGACCAGGCCAAGCTCAAGGACGCCCGCCACCGCGAGTTTCTCTTTGGCCGCTCCGACGGCACCGACACCGCGCCCTGGACCATCAAGACCGACGGTGGTTTCGGCTACAGCATGGACCCACGCCGGATCAGCGCGGCCCCGCAACTGTCCGCCGAAGCGACCGATGGCGGCTTCAGTGGCGACGGCACCCTGGAGGTCTGGAAGATCAAGAACGGCGGCAACGGCTGGAGCCACCCGGTGCATGTGCATTTCGAGGAAGGCGTGGTGCTCAGCCGCGACGGCAAGGCACCGCCGGAGTGGGAGAAATGGGCACGCAAGGACGTGTATCGCATCGGGCCGGACGCCGACTCGTCGGAAGAAATCGAGGTGGCCATCCGCTTCCGCGAATTCGCCGGCACCTACATGGAACACTGCCACAACACCCAGCACGAAGACTCCTCCATGCTGCTGCGCTGGGACCTGGAGCATCCCGGCCAGTTCCAGATGATGCCCACACCACTGCCTGGCTGGGATGGCGTGCAGTACGTCAGCTCCGCCGCCCTGCCGACCTTCCGCACCAGCAACAGTGGTAGCGGCAGCGGCGATGACAACAGCAGCAACCAGCCCCCGGTGGCCATGCCCGACAGCGCAGCCACCCAGGCCGGCACCCCGGTCGTGGTGAACGTGCTGGCCAACGACACCGACCCGGACCGCAACCTGCCCTTGAGCGTGGTAAGCCTGGCCCAGCCGGACTCAGGCAAGGGCACCGTGGCCAGCGATGGCACGCAGGTCACCTACACACCGCCACAGCAGGTGACTGCGCCGTTCACCGCAAGCTTCACCTACCAGGCGCGCGATGCCCTGGGCGCCGAGTCGGCAAGCCCAGCCACGGTCAGCATCGCGGTAACGCCACCGGTGATCGCCGATGAGCTGAAGGTCAGCAGCGCCACGGTGCAACGGCGCAGCAACGACCGCTACACCTGGGACCTGGCCGGCACCACCAGCCAGGCCACCGGCAACAGCATCCGGGTGACGGCTTCGACCACCAACGGGCCGCTGGACCTGGGCCTGGCGACCCTGAGCCCGACCACCAGCGGCGCGCGCTGGCGGCTGTCGGTCACCACCACCGGTGCCGGCCCGGCATCACCAGCGACGGTGACCGCGCGCTCCGCGCTTGGGCAGAGCATCACCGTACCGATCAGTGTCCGCTGACAACGAAGGAGCAAGACCATGGGCTGGTTCCGGCGTCCTACACGTGCCCACCTGCTGCTGTTGCTGGTGGCCTGCCTGCCCTACTGGCCTCCCCAGGCCACCCAGGACGTGGCCCAGGCCACGCCCTGGGGCCGGGACTACTTCCCCAACATCCGCCTGCTCGACCAGGACGGCCACCCCGTGCGTTTCTTCGACGACCTGATCGAGGGCAAGGTGGTGGCGATCAACTTCATCTTCACCGGCTGCTCCGACGCCTGCCCCCTGGAAACCGCGCGGCTGCGCCAGGTGCAGAAGCTGCTGGGCGACCGGGTGGGCAAGGACATCTTTTTCTATTCCATCAGCATCGACCCGTACAACGACACCCCGGCCACCCTCAAGCGCTATGGCGAGAAATTCAACTTGGGCCCAGGCTGGCGCCTGCTCACCGGCGAGCCCGACGACATCGAGCTGCTGCGCAGGCGCCTGGGGTTGTTCATCGAAGGCCTGGACAATGGCCGCTCCAAGGACCACAACCTGAGCCTGATCATCGGCAACCAGGCCACCGGCCGCTGGATGAAGGCCTCGCCCTTCGAAAGCCCCTACATCCTCTCCGACCGCCTGGGCAAGAGCCTGCACAACTGGAAACTGCCGGAAACGGCTGTAGCCCAGGCCACACAGATTCGTACGCCCAGCACGGGCGAGCAGATCTTCAGGACCCGCTGTTCCTCCTGCCACAGCCTTGGCGACGCCGGGCCCAGCGCCTCGGGCGGGATCGGCCCCGACCTGCTGGGCGTCACCCGGCAACGCGATGCTCGCTGGCTGGTGCGCTGGCTAAAGGAGCCCGACCGCATGCTTGCCGAAAAAGACCCGCTGGCCATGCTGCTGTACGACCAGTACAAAGGCCTGGCCATGCCCAACCTGCGCCTGGGCGACACCGAGGTGAGCGCACTGTTGACCTACCTGGAGGAAGAAACCCAGCGGGTGCAGACGCCCTCACAAGGGCCCTCCCACAACCTGTAGAAGCGGCACCGCTTTTTGTGGGAGCCGGCTCGCCGGCGATTGGCCCGCAAAGGCAACACAAGCGTTCGCCCGTGCCCTACCCCTGCCTCAACCAATCGATAAACCGGGCAAACAACTCGGACTGCGAGTTGATCCCAAGCTTCAAGTACAGGTTCTTGCGATGCATGCGCACGGTCTCCGGCGAGATCCCCAGCTCGATGGCCGTGGACTTCACCGAATGCCCACGCAAAATCATGTGCGCCACCTGCCGCTCACGGTCAGTGAGCACCTGGCAACCAAAACTGTCGAAGGCCGCCTGCAAGCCGCCCGCCTCCGACGCCCCTGGTGC
The DNA here is from genome assembly GCF_056856075.1 of Pseudomonas sp. FA-1. Taxonomy (NCBI): domain Bacteria; kingdom Pseudomonadati; phylum Pseudomonadota; class Gammaproteobacteria; order Pseudomonadales; family Pseudomonadaceae; genus Pseudomonas; species Pseudomonas sp. FA-1. The sequence continues at coordinate 30,324 of NZ_JBWXTH010000009.1, read as the reverse complement.
CTCCAGCAGGTGATGCCGGGCATAGCGCCCCAGCAGCTCCCGCACCATCGGTTCCACCGCCCGCAGCAGGTCCACCTGCCCAGCGCTCAGGCGCGTGCCACTGCAGCCCTGGAACAGGCTCAGGGACAGCTTGCGGTCCTCGGCGATGTCGGCGATGAAGTAGCTGTCTTCGCTACAGCCAGTGCCCAGGTAATAAGCCTTGTAGTAGTCGCTGTCGAAGAAGTTGTCCGGGGCGATGTCTTCCAGGTGGTAGAAACCCTCAGCCAGACCGTTCTCCACCGCCAGGCAGAATGGGTCGAGCAGATAGCCGGCCGCGAAGTAACGGTTGAGCACCGCATCACGGTGGCACTCAGGAATGCCTTGCTGGTACAGCAGCCGTGGCGCCCGGCCCCGGCATTCGAGGCTGATCATCATCGACTCCACCGACACCAGCCGGCCGATGGCCGTTGCCAGGTGCGCCAGGGCATCCGGGGTCTCGCTGCTGGCGAACGCCTGCTGCAGGGCGGCATGCCACTGCTGTAGCGCGCCGAAGCTCAGGGTGACGGGTGTATCGAGGGAGGGCTGGGTCATGCCCGGCAGTCTAACCTGCCGAGCATGGGGGCGCACAGCCCGCTCCAGGTGGCTCATCGCCCCTGGTACAGCCCTTCGGCGCGCAGCTCCTCGGCGGTCTCGAGGATACAGTGGCGCAGGGTCTGGACGATCTCGTCGACCTGGGCGTGGGTGATCACCAGCGGTGGCGACATCACGTTCAGGTGCATGATCGGCCGCACCAGCAGCCCCTTGGCCTGAGCCTTGCGATGGATGCGTTCGCCGATGTTCACCGCATCGTCGAACAGCGCCTTGCTGGCCTTGTCGGCGACGAACTCGACGCACGCCATCAGCTTCATGCAGCGCACGTCCCCCACCAGCGGCAGTTCGCGCAGGCTGCCCAGGCGCTGCTCCAGATATGTGCCCACATCGTTCACATGCGCCAACAGGTTCTCCCGCTCGATGATCTCGATGTTCTTCAGCGCCGCGGTGCAGCACACCGGGTGGCCGCTGTAGGTGAACCCGTGGGTGAAGCAGCGCCCCTTGCCCGGCTCGGCGATCACCTGCCAGATCCGCTCGGAGAAGATGCACGCGCCCAGTGGCAGATAGGCCGACGTCAGCCCCTTGGCGGTGGTGATGATGTCCGGCTGCACACCGAACAGCTCTTCGCTGGCGAAGAACGTGCCCAGGCGCCCGAACGAGGTCACCACTTCGTCGGCCACAAACAGGATGTCGTAGGTCTGGCACAGCTGCCACATGCGCAGGAAATAGCCCTTGGGCGGGATGATCACGCCGCCCGAGCCCATGATCGGCTCGGCGAAGAACGCCGCCACATTGTCTGCGCCCAGCGACAGGATCTTGTCCTCGAACTCGGCCACCAGGAAATCGAGGAACTCGGCCTCGTCCATGTCGTCCGGGGCGCGGTACGGGTTGGGGTTGGAGACATGGTGGATCAACGGATGCAGGTAGTCGAACTCCGGCACCCGGTCGGCCGCCTTGTTGCCGATCGACATGGTCAGCGTGGTCGAGCCGTGGTAGGCGTTGAAGCGGGCGATGATGTGCTTCTTGTGCGGCTTGCCCCGGCAGTTCTGGTAGTACTGGATCAGGCGGTAGGCGGTGTCCACGGCAGTAGAGCCGCCGGTGGTGAGGAACACATGGTCCAGGTCGCCCGGCGCCAGCTGCGCGAGCTTCTGGCACAGCTGGATGGCCACGTCGTTGGCCATGTCGGAGAACGGGTTGGAATACGCCAGCTTGCGCACCTGGTCGGCAATGGCCTGGGCCATCTCCTCGCGGCCCAGGCCGATGTTGGTGCACCACATCCCGCCCACGGCATCGAGGAACCGGTTGCCCTCGGTATCACGAATGTAGGCGCCCTCCCCGGCGACGATGTTCAGCGCGCCCTGCTCACGGTGCTCGTCGAACATGTGGTAGCCGTGCATGTAGTGGGCCTTGTCGGCCTCCACCAGTGGGTCCTGGATGAGTGTCGAAGCGACTGCTTGGCTTGGCATGGCCATGGGGCAGCTCCTTGCGGGAAATATGATAGGGAAATCGGTTCACAGGCCGGTCTTGACCGTGCTCCACACCCGGGTGATGGCGCGCATGTCCCGGGGCGCCTGGGTTTTCTGTGCAAAAAGGCGGCTGCGGGTGGCGTCGTCGGGGTAGATCGCCGGGTTGGCGCGGATGCCCGCCTGCACCAGGGGCGTGGCGGCGGCATTGCTGTTGGCGTAGTGGATGTAATTGGTCACCTTGGCCATGGTCTGTGGTTGCAGCAGGAACTCGATGAAGCGGTGTGCGTTCGCCGCATGGGGTGCATCCTTGGGCAGGTACAGGTTGTCGAACCAGATCAACGAGCCCTCCTTGGGAATGAAGAAGTCCAGCGTGATGTCCTTCTTCGCCTCCTCAGCGCGGGCCTGGGCGGTGGCGTAGTCGCCCGACCAGGTCAAGGCCAGGCAGGTGTCGCCGTTGGGCAGGCTGGTGAGGTAGTTGACCGAGTCGAACTTCTTCACATAGGGGCGAATGCCCATGAGCAGGTCTTCGGCCGCCTTCAGGTCGGCGGGCGCGGCGCTGTGCGGGTCCTTGCCCAGGTATTGCAGGGCCAGCGGGATCACCTCGCTGGGTGCATCCATCAGCGTCACGCCGCAGTCGGCGAAGCGCGAGACGACCTTGGGGTCGAACAGCATCGCCAGCGAGCCGATGGGGGCGTCGGGCATGCGGGCCTTGATCTTGTCGACGTTGTAGGTCACGCCCGAACTGCCCCAGGTATAGGGTGCCGAGTACTTCAGGCCCGGGTCGTAGCTTTGCAGCTGCGCGACCACCTTGGCGTCCAGGTTGTGCCAGCTCGGCAACTGACCTTTGTCCAGCGGTTGGAACACCCCGGCCTGGATCAGCGGCGGCACCAGGGAGGCGTTGAGCATGACCAGGTCGTAGCCGGAACGCCCGGTCAGCAGCTTGGTCTGCACGGTTTCGTAACCATCGAAGGTGTCATAGATCACCTTGATGCCAGTGGCCTTCTCGAAGTCTGCCAGGGTGGTCTCGCCGATGTAGTCGGTCCAGTTGTACAGCCGCAACGTATTGCTCGCATCTGCCTCCACCGCCTGCGTGGCGCTGGCACAGGATGCCAACAACAGACTGCCAATCACCTTCAGTGCCTTGCCCATAGCAACTCCATCGTGTGACTGCTCGGGATGAGCCGGTGGCGTTACTATCGGAAGATTCGGCGGCCTGGAACATACCCCGAATGTGTGGGTGGCCCCTGCAATTGGCTGGGGCACCGTACTTTGTGGGAGATTACCCAGCCCTTCGGGCTGCGCTGTCGCGCAGAGAACAAGCGGCCAATGCTGCCCCTGTGGGAGCGGGCTTGTCCCGCGATTGGGACGGTCCTGCCATCGCAGCTGCATGGCAAGGGCTTCGCCCTTGATCGCGGGGCAAGCCCGCTCCCACAAGAGCCATGCAGCGCTCAAGAGGTGATCACACCCGCCTTCGCCAACATCGCCCCCAGCAGCACATTGGCCCCGGCCTCGGCCCAATGCGGATGGATATGCTCGGCCTCGTTATGGCTCAACCCCTCCACACAGGGCACGAAGATCATCGCCGTAGGCGCGACCTTGCTCAGGTAGCAGGCATCGTGCCCCGCGCCGGAAATCATCGGCCGCTGGCTGTAGCCATGGGCGCGTGCCGCCTCGGCCACGTCCGCCACGCACCCCGGGTCGAACTGGATGGGCGCGTACTGGAAGATCCGCTTCACCTGCTGCTCCAACCCAAGGCCCTTGGCGATACCTGCCACCCCAACGTACAAACGCGCCTCCAGGGCCTCCAGCACGGCCTCGCTGGGGTGGCGGAACTCCACGCTGCACACCGCCCGCCCAGGGACCACGTTGCGCGAGTTGGGGTATAGGTTCACCCAGCCTACCGTGGCCCGGCCGACATCGCCTTGCTCGACCCCAAGCGCATGCACTTGCTCGATCACCCGCGCCAACCCCAGCCCTGCATCCAGACGGTGCGACATCGGCGTGGTACCGGCATGGGCACTGCGCCCAGTCAGTTCGACCTCATACCAGCGCTGACCCTGGGCACCGCTCACCACGCCAATGTCGATGCTTGCCGCTTCCAGGATCGGGCCTTGCTCGATGTGCAGTTCGAACGCCGCATGAATAGCCCGACCGCCCACCGGCTCCGGGCCGGCATAGCCGATTTGCCGCAGGGCCTGGCCCAGGGTGACGCCCTCGGCATCGGTGCGCGACAGGCCATACGCCAGGTCATAGACCCCGGCGAACACCCCCGAAGCGATCATCGCCGGGGCGAAGCGCGACCCTTCCTCGTTGGTCCAGTTCACCACCTCGATCGGCCGCTCGGTCTCGATCCCAAGGTCGTTCAAGGTGCGCAACACTTCGATGCCGGCGAGCACGCCATAGATACCGTCGAACTTTCCGCCGGCGGGTTGCGAGTCGCCGTGGGAACCGGTGATGACCGGCGCCAGGTCGTCCCGAGCGCCGGCCCTGCGGGCAAAGATATTGCCCATGGCATCCACGCGCACGGTGCACCCTGCCTGTTGCGCCCAGCGCACGAACAGGTCGCGCCCCTGGCGATCCTCCTCGGTCAAGGCCAGGCGCGTCACCCCGCCGGCTGGCGTGGCGCCGATGCGCGCCATTTCCATGAGTGAATCCCAAAAGCGCGCGCCATCGACCCTTGGCACGCCGCTCATGGCTGCTGCTCCTTGAGGCGATAACGGAAGTCGCAGCACGGCGCACCCCCCATGATGGTCTGGGTACGCGTCAGGCTCACGCTCGGGTCGTAGCCGACGATGAACACTTCGTCGCGATTGCACGAGAGCAGATGGCCGATTTCGCCCAACCCCATCGCCTGGTACATCTCTGCATACCGGCAGCGGTGCACGTCATAGTCGTAGCGGGTGGCATCGCTGGCGATCACCTCCACCTCCAGCGCATCGTCCTTCTCCCACAAGGCTTGGAGTGCCACGAAGCCCGCCAGGCTCGGGCCCTCCGGCTCGCGCGAGGCGAAATGACGCCCGGCAGCGACCGCCGCCCCGGACACCGCCTCGCCGATCACCGCCTGGGCCTTCTGCTTGCCATAGTCGCGCACGAGGATTTCGTAGATGGGTTTGATGATCTCGGCTTCGATGCGCCGGCGGGCAAGAATGCCCAGTTCTCCGTCGATTGCACTCATGTCGGGATGACCTCTCAGGCAGCGGTTCTGTTGTGTCTGCACGGTAAGGCAACCGTTCTGATTTAATCAACTTGAATGAATGAATACCGACAAATAACCCTTGAAAGCCCACCATATTTGGGTTTTTCTAGGCAAAATTCACCAATTAATCTCAACACATGAATTTAATCGAACAATTTGACACCGATCCGCCCTTGCGCGCCGTGCGTACGTTCGAGGCGTTTGCCCGGCATGGCGGTGTCAACGCAGCCGCCAGGGAACTGAACGTCTCGGCCTCCGCCATCAGCCATCAGTTGCGCCTGCTGGAGGACTTCCTCGGCCTGCCGCTGACCCTGCGCCAGGGCCGCAACCTGATCCTCACCGAGCAGGGCCGCGAGTACTACCGCGCCATCCGCTCGGCCTTCGCGGTGCTGCGCAGCGCCACCGAGCATGCACGGGAGCAGAATGCCACGCGCCAGGTAACCGTCAGCCTGATCCCCCTGTTCGGCCTGAACCTGTTCATCCCGCGGTTGGGCGAGTTCCTGGCCGCCAATCCCGGTGTGGACGTCAACGTCACCTACGCCAACCACCGCAGCTACCCCAGCGACGCCGCCGACATCTCCATCCGCTTCGGCACCGGGCATTGGGCCGGCTACCACAGCGAGCCGCTGATCAGCGGCGCCGTGACCGCCTGGTGCAGCCCCTCTCTGCTCGCCCGCTTCGGCCCGCTCGACACGCCCCTGGCGCTGGCGCGCATGCCCCTGTTGCATGACGAAGACCGCAGTACCTGGCCCCAGTGGCTGCACAGCGCCGGCATACGCCACCCAGCCCCGTTGCAGGGCTTGCTGTTCGAGGACGGCCAGCTGGCACTTACCGCAGCCTTGCGTGGGCTGGGCTGCGCCCTGCTGCGCGAACCCCTGGTGGCGGCGCAGCGGGACAGCCGCGCATTGGTCAAGCTGTTCGAGCATGCGCTGGATGACGGTCGTGGCTACTACCTGTGCCGACGCGTGGACGGTGAGCTGTCTCGAGAGGGCGCGAGCCTGTACGAATGGATTCGCGCGTGCTTTGCCTGAACGGGTCGCCAGGACTGCGCAACCCTTTGAAATGGAGCTTGAATTTGTGCAAAAAATCACCAGCCGACGCTCAGGTTGCCATCATTGGCCACCCCTCCCTCATCCCCTTTTGAGCGAAAACCAGGCGACCAAAGGGCGACCTGGTTCACTTTTTGAAAAAAAACATTGAACAGCCCATTGGATCCAACCAGCAACGACAAACCCCTTTAAATTCCTGGCCTGCAGGCCATTTAGCAGCTCTGATCCGGGCATTTGATATCACTTAGACATCATTGCAGTGCGTCACAAAACCGGGAAAAAATCCGTTTCCTAACTGGAACTTCTTCCCAAAGGAGCTGCCCTAGAGGGCATTACTGGCACCTCGATATTTTTTTGCCAGCACGGTTGATCCAGGGTTCGCCACACGTTTTTCTGCGCGGCGAACGAGAACGAAATGCCCTTCAGGTCCACGCCTCCCAAGGCGTCGTGGGACGAACACGAAGGCTCAAGGACGATGCACCCGAATGACACAGACGTTCGATGTTGAAGCACTGATCAAGCTACGCAGCCAGACCCGTGCGATTTCCGATGCGCTCAAGGCGCAGGCGTCGGACTATCTCGCGAGCCTCGCTCCGCTGATCCGTCCCCAGGCCTTCTTCGGTGAGTACCTGCAAGGTGCGCAACGCAGCAGTGGCCGCGAAACCCAAGGCCACTTCCAGTCGCTCATCGGACTCTACGAGCGCATCGGTTCGGCCGCCCCGTTCCAACTGGTCAGCGAGCTGGACGTACCGCTCAACCTGATCAGCACCACCCCCGAACTCTTCCCGCTGGAGTACGACAAGGCCCTCGCCCCGGGCGGCCAGGTCATTCGCATCACCAGCCCCGTGCGCTGGGTCGTCGGCTACCAGGGTTTCGACCTGGCACGTTTTCGCACCGTCATCAAGGACCCCGACCGCAGCAGCGCCGAGCTGTACCGCTTCGTGGTGCACTACCTGGTGCTGTTCTACTGCCTGAGCAAATCGCCAGGGCTCGGCCGCCTGTTCGAAGGCCTGCGCTTCGCCCTTGGCTTCGAGCGCCTCAAAGGCTTCGGCGACCTGCCCTTCTGCATCATCAGCTCACCGGTACGTTCGGAACTTCCCGACGATTCGGTCATCCGTAGCAGCACGCAAATTGCCGGCAACACCAGCTTCGAAGAGCTGGTGGGGCGCGACAACATACTGGAAATGAACGACGAAATCCGTCAGCGCCTGTTGCTGACGATCGAAGGACTGTAACGCGCGTTGCCCGGCAACGGGCCGCGCAATGATTCGCAGCGAATTGCTCGCACTGGAGATCACGATGGCGAAGAAGGAAAGCACCCAGCACAAACTCGACCGCGTTCGCGCGCCTCGGGTCCACATCACCTACGACGTGGACATCGGCGATGCAATCGAGAAAAAGGAACTGCCCTTTGTCGTCGGCGTGCTGGGCGATTTCTCCGGCAACCCGCTGGAGCCGCTGCCCAAGCTCAAGGACCGCAAGTTCGTCTACATCGACCGCGACAACTTCAACGGCGTGCTCAAGGGCATCAAGCCGCGCCTGACCTATCGCGTCGACAATACCCTGGCCAAGAACGGCACCCAGCTGGGCGTCGAGCTGAACTTCAACAGCCTCGAGGACTTCGAGCCGCAGAACGTGGTCAAGCAGGTAGAGCCACTGCGCAAGCTGCTCGAGGTGCGCAACAAGCTCGCCGACCTGCGCAACAAGATGGGCGGCAACGACAAGCTCGAAGAGCTGCTCATGGACGTGCTGCAGAACACCGAGAAGCTCAAGACCCTGGGCAAGGAATTCGGCCGTGAAGCCGAAGTGAAAGATCCATCCAGCGACGACCGCGCCTGAGCAGGAGCCTGAACATGACCGACAAGCAAACCATGCCGCAACAGGCTGCCGACCTGGTGGAAGTGGAATCCTTCGCGCCGCAGTCCTCGCTGCTCGACAGCATCATCTCGCAAAGCCGCGTGGCCCGCTCCGAGACCGAGCGCAGCCGCACCCGCGACCTGATCGGTGAACTGGTGAGCCAGGTACTCGAGGGCGAAATGACCCCGAGCAAGGACCTGATCGCCGTGCTCGACGCCCGCATCGCCGAGATCGACGCGATGCTCTCCGAGCAGATGAACGAGATCATGCACGCCCGTGAGTTCCAGCAGCTGGAAGCCTCCTGGCGCGGCCTGAAATACCAGGTCGACCAGACCGAGACCAGCACCACGCTGAAGATCCACCTGCTCAACGCCTCGAAGAAAGACCTGGTGCGCGACCTCAAGGCCGCCAGCGAATTCGACCAGAGCGCACTGTTCAAGAAGGTCTACGAAGAAGAGTACGGCACCTTCGGCGGCGCCCCGTTCGGCATGCTGATCGGCGATTACGAGTTCAATCGCAACCCCGAGGACATGTACCTGCTCGAGGAAATCTCGCACGTCGCCGCCGCGGCCCACGCGCCGTTCATTTCGGCCGCCTCGCCCGAGCTGTTCGGCTGGGACTCGTTCACCGAAATGTCTGGCCCGCGCGACCTGGCGAAAATCTTCGACACCGTCGAGTACGCCAAATGGAAGTCGTTCCGCGCCTCTGAAGATTCGCGCTACGTCGGCCTGACCCTGCCACACGTGCTCGGCCGCCTGCCCTACGGCCCGGATACCACCCCGGTCGAGGAGTTCAACTTCGTCGAAAGCGTCGACGGCCGCGACCACAACAAGTACCTGTGGATGAACGCCGCCTACGCCCTCGGCACCCGCGTCACCGATGCCTTCGCCCGCTACGGCTGGTGCGTGGCCATCCGTGGCGTCGAAGGCGGTGGCCTGGTCGAAGGCCTGCCCACCCACACCTTCAAGACCGACGACGGCGAAATCGCCCTCAAGTGCCCCACCGAGATCGCCATCACCGACCGTCGTGAAAAAGAGCTCTCGGACCTGGGCTTCATCCCCCTGGTGCACTGCAAGGGCACCGACTACGCCGCGTTCTTCGGCACCCAGTCGGCGCAGAAGCAGAAGCAGTACAACACCGACATCGCCAACGCCAACGCACGCCTGTCGGCGCAACTGCAGTACATCTTCGCCACGTCGCGCATCGCCCACTACATGAAGGCGATCATGCGCGACAAGATCGGCAGCTTCGCCTCGCGTATGGATGTGGAGCGCTTCCTCAACCAATGGCTGGCCAGCTACGTACTGCTCGACGACACCGCCAGCCAGGAAGCCAAGGCCAAGTTCCCGCTGCGCGAAGCCCGCGCCGAGGTGTTCGAGGTGCCAGGCAAGCCGGGTGTGTACAAGGCCGTGACCTACCTGCGCCCGCACTACCAGCTCGACGAACTGACCGCCTCGCTGCGCCTGGTCGCGGAGCTGCCGCAAGGCGCCCGCGGCTGACCGGCCCCATGTGAACGGAATGTGTACAGGGATTGACACATGAGTAACCAGGCCCGCCTGCTGCCCTCGCTGCTCGACCGACTGCTGGACGACCGTCCGTACCAGTCGGCCGAGCCAGCCACGCAGCGCACCTGTTCGCTGGCCGAGTACAAGGCGAGCATCGTGCGCGACCTGGAAGTGCTGGTGAACACTCGCCAATCCCTGGTCGCCGAGGAGCTCGAAGGCTTCAGCCAGCTCGGCGGCACCATTCTCGAATACGGCATGCCCGACTTCATCAGCCGCAGCGTGCTCGACCCGCAGGATCGCCGGCTCATCCAGCAACAGCTGGAGCGGGCGATCAGCACCGGCGACCGGCGTTTCCGCCGGGTTCGCGTACAGCTGTTGGCCCAGCAGAACGGGCACCGCATGTTGACCTTCCGCGTGGACGCCGTGCTGCGTCTGCAGGACATCAGCCGCCAGGTGTCGTTCGACGCCGTGCTGCAGGTCAACACCCAGGAATACAAAGTGCAGAACCTCAACTGATGCTCGACGAACTGCTGCCCTACTACGAAAAGGAACTGTCGCACCTGCGCTTCCTCGGCCAGGAGTTCGCCGCGCAGTACCCGAAAATCGCCTCACGGCTGCTGATCGAGGGCGACAACTGCGAGGACCCGCACACCGAGCGCCTGATCGAGGCGTTCTCGTTCCTGTCTGCACGGGTGCACAAGAAGCTCGATGACGAGTTCCCGGAAATCGTCGAGTCCTTCCTCGAGGTGCTGTACCCGCACTACCTGCGCCCTACCCCGTCGATGTCGATCGCCGAGCTGACCCTGGGCAAGCACGAGAAGGTCACCGAGGCCTATCACGTGGCACGCCACACCGAGATGCACGCCAATGCCATCGACGGCGTGGTCTGCAAGTTCCGCACCTGCTACCCGGTGGAACTCTGGCCCATCGCCGTGCAGCACGCCTCGTTCGCCGAAATGGAACGCTCGGCCTTCAACGGCCACAGCGCCGACCTGGTGGCACGCCTGCGCATCCGCCTGGAGGCGACCGGCGATGTGCTGTTCGGCCAGATGGAGCTGGAGCGCCTGCGCTTCTTCCTCGATGGCGAAGCCACGCTGATGCTGCAGCTGTACGAGCTGCTGTTCAACAACCTGGCCAAGGCCACCCTGAGCTTCCAGGATGGCGGCCGTACCCGTGAGGTCGCGCTACCGGCCAACGCCCTCAAAGCCGTCGGCTATGCCCGCGACGAAGGCCTGGTGGACTATTCCGAGCGCTCGTTCCTGGGCTACCGCCTGCTGCACGAGTACTTCACCTTCCCCGACAAGTTCATGTTCTTCGACCTCAGCGGCTTCGCCCGCATCCTGCAGGGCAAGGCCATCGAACAGGTCGAGGTCAACTTCTACTTTTCCGACTACGACCTCAGCGATCGCCTGGCGCGGCTGACCCAGAACATCGGGCGCAACAACTTCAAGCTCAACTGCACGCCGATCATCAACCTGTTCCGCCAGCAGGCCGAGCCGATCAAGCTGACCCATACCCAGCACGAATACCCGGTCACGCCCGACATCCGCCTGCACAATGCAGCCGAGGTGGTGTCGATCGACCGCGTGCGGCGTGTGCGCAAGCTGGGCGGCATCGACCAGGTCGGCACCTGCCAGCCGTTCTTCGAGCCACGTGGCGAGCAGGACCCGCATACCAGCTTCTGGATCGCCCGCCGGCGCAACCAGGGCGATGCCACCGCCATGAGCATCCGTGTGGTCGACCGCGACCTGGAGCTGATCGACGGCAACGCCGACACCCTGAGCATCAACCTCACCTGCAGCAACCGCGATGTGCCCTTGATGCTGCCCTTCGGTGGCGAGCGTGGCGACTTCAACATCCCGGCCAACTCGGTGATCAAGGACATCCGCTGCCTGCGCAAGCCCACCGCCACGGTGCGCGTACCGCTGGGCAAGGGCCTGATCTGGCGGCTGATCGCGCACCTGTCGCTCAACCACCTGTCGCTAGTGAGCCAGGGCCGCGAAGTGCTGCTCGAACTGCTGTCGCTGTACAACTACCGCAACGTCTCGGCGATCCGCAAACAGATCAACGGCATCAAGGCCATCAGCAGCGAACCGGTGGTCGCGCGCATTGGCCACCCGCGGCCGAACTTCGTGCGCGGCGTGGGCATCACCCTGACCTTCGACGAAAGCCAGTTCACCGGCAGTGGCGTGTTCCTGTTCGGCATGGTGCTGGACCACTTCTTCGGCCAGTACTGCTCGATGAACAGCTTCACCCAACTGACCCTGCGCACCCAACAACGAGAAAAGAGAGTCGTCCAATGGCCAGCACGTACTGGCGATCAGCCCCTGGTCTGATCGATCAGGCCCGAGCCGAGCCGCACCGATTCGAATTCTTCCAATTGGTGCGCCTGCTTCGCCTGCACTACAGCCGCTCCGGGCGCATGGACCTGGCGACCCGGCCGCACGAAGACCCGCTGCGCTTTCGCACCCAGCTGTCCCTGGCGTTCCCGGCCAGCGAGGTCAGCGACCTGCACTTCGAGCGCGAGGGCAAGGTGTCGCCGGCCGGGCTGCCGCTGTCGGAGGTGCAGGTCACCTTCATGGGCCTGGTCGGGCCATCGGGCGTGCTGCCGCGGCCATATACCGAATTGTTGCTCGAACGCCACGTGCAATACCGCGACGATGCCGCCCACGCGTTCCTGGACATCTTCTCGCACCGCATGACCACGCTGTTCTACGAGGCGTGGCAGAAGTACAAGTTCCATATCGAGCACGAGCGCAACGGCACCTCGAGCTTCGACGGCTACCTGCTGAACCTGGTGGGCCTGGGCCCACGCGCCCAGCAGCTGAAGTTCGAACAGCCGCAGGCGCTGCGCCGCGAGCTGTTCAGCTACTTCTCCGGGATGCTCAGCCAGAAGCCACGCAACGCCCTCAACCTGGAGGTGATGCTGGGCTTCTATTTCTCGCTGCCGATCAAGGTCAAGCAGTTCGCCGGGCGCTGGCTGAGGCTGCAACCGCAGCAGTGCACCCAGCTTGGCCGCAAGAACGCGCAACTGGGCCACAGCGCCGTGGCCGGCAACCGGGTATGGGATTACCAGTCGTGCATCCGCATCGAGCTGGGCCCTCTGGCACTGGCCGACTACCAGCGCTTCCAGCCCGGTACCGATGACTACCGCAAGCTGGTCGAGCTGGTGCGCTTCTACATCGGTGCCGAACTCGATTTCGAAATCGCCCCGCGCCTCAAGCGCGAGGCCGTGCCCTGCGCCCAGCTGGGCCGCAACGGCAATGTCGCCCTGGGCTGGCTGGGCTGGCTCAAACGCCCTGGTCGTGACGCGGAGCCTTCCCGTTGCGCCGTCTTCCACATTCCTTACGATGGGGTCGCCTTGTGAACCTGAAGTCTCTGTTCGCCAAGCTCAACGAAACCAGCCGCACGGCCACTGAAAGCGCGGCGGCCCTGTGCCTGTCGGAGCAGCACTACGATGTCGAGGTCGAGCACCTGTTGCTGCAACTGCTCGACAATACCGACAGCGACCTGCCGCAGGTGCTGCGCCACTACGAGGTGGTCGCCGAACGCCTGCAGGCGCAACTGGTCACCGCCCTGGGTACCTTCAAGAAAGGCAATACCCGCACACCGGCGCTGTCGCCGCATATTACCCGCCTGATCGAGCAGGCCTGGGTGCTGGCGTCGATCGAGTACGGTGTCGGCCAGGTGCGCAGTGGCCACCTGCTGCTGGCCCTGCTCGACGACGCCGAGCTGCGCCGCGTGGTCATCGCCTCGGCGCCGGAGCTCGAGAAGGTCAATGTCGACGACCTGCGCCTGAACTTCACCGCCCTGGTCGAAGCCAGCGCCGAGTCTAAGCTCGCCAGCCCCCTGGCCAGCCCCGCGGCACCGGTCGCCCCTGCCGGCAAGGCCGGCGGCAAGACCCCAGCCCTGGACCAGTACACCGTCAACCTGACCCAGAGCGCCCGCGAAGGCCGCATCGACCCGGTGCTGGGCCGCGAGTTCGAAGTGCGGCAGATGGTCGACATCCTCACCCGTCGCCGCCAGAACAACCCGATCCTCACCGGCGAGGCCGGGGTCGGCAAGACTGCCGTGGTCGAAGGCCTGGCCCTGCGCATCGCCCAGGGCGACGTGCCCGCCGTGCTCAAGGACGTGGCCCTGCACACCCTCGACCTGGGCCTGCTGCAGGCTGGTGCCGGGGTCAAGGGCGAATTCGAGAACCGCCTCAAGGCGGTGATCGAAGAGGTCAAACGCAGCCTGCACCCGATCATCCTGTTCATCGATGAAGCCCACACCCTGATCGGCTCCGGTGGCCAGGCCGGGCAGAACGACGCCGCCAACCTGCTCAAGCCGGCCCTGGCCCGTGGCGAGCTGCGCACCATCGCCGCCACCACCTGGGCCGAATACAAGAAGTACTTCGAGAAGGACGCCGCCCTCGCCCGCCGCTTCCAGGTGGTCAAGGTCGAAGAGCCCGACGAGGACAAGGCCATCCACATGCTGCGCGGCCTGCTCGGCAAGATGCGCGAACACCACAAGGTCGCGGTCATGGACGAGGCGCTGGTACAGGCCGTGCGCCTGTCCAACCGCTACATCACCGGCCGCCAGCTGCCCGACAAGGCCGTCAGCGTGCTGGACACCGCCTGTGCCCGCATCGCCCTGGCGCAGTCGTCGCAGCCCGGCGCGCTGGAGGACTGCCGCCGGCACATCGACAACCTGCAGGCCGAGATCGCCGTGCTCGACCACGAGGCCGCCAAGGGGCACGACCATGCCCGCCGCCTGGCCGAGCTGCAGGCCGCCCTGCAAGCCGAACAGCAGCACGAACAGCAGCTCAACGAGCAATGGCAGCAGGAGCTGGCGCTGGTCGAACAGCTCAAGGCCCTGGATGCCGCCAATGAAGCCGACGCCCAACAGCTCAACGCCCTGCGCGCCGAGCTGGGCCGGGTGCAAGGCGACCAGCCGCTGGTGCACGCACTGGTCGATGCCGGTGCCATCGCCCAGGTGATCAGCGGCTGGACCGGGATCCCGCTGGGCAAGATGCTGCGTGACGAAATCGACACCGTGCAACGCCTGCCGGCATTGCTCGGCGAGCGCGTATTGGGCCAGGACCATGCCCTGCACGAGATCGGCAAGCGCATCAAGATCTCCCGGGCGCGCATGGAAGACCCGAACAAGCCCATCGGCGTGTTCCTGCTGCTCGGCCCGAGCGGCGTCGGCAAGACCGAAACCGCACTGGCCCTGGCCGACACCCTCTACGGTGGCGAGCGCAACCTGATCACCATCAACATGTCCGAGTACCAGGAGGCCCACACCGTGTCGAGCCTCAAGGGCTCGCCACCCGGCTACGTCGGCTACGGCGAAGGCGGTGTGCTGACCGAGGCCGTACGCCGCAAGCCCTACAGCGTGGTGCTGCTCGACGAGGTGGAAAAAGCCCACCCCGACGTGCTCGAACTGTTCTTCCAGGTGTTCGACAAAGGCGTGCTCGACGACGGCGAAGGCCGCGAGATCAACTTCCGCAACACGGTGATCATCCTCACCTCCAACACCGGCACCGAGCGGATCATGCAGACCTGCCTGAACGCCGAGCAACTGCCAACGCCCGAGGCCATCGTCGAAGACCTGCGTGCCGAACTCAACCGCGTGTTCAAGCCGGCGTTCCTCGGCCGCCTGAGCATCGTGCCGTTCTACCCGGTGCAGGACCAGGTGCTCGAGCGCATCGTCGCCCTCAAGCTCGACCGCATCGCCAAGCGCTTCGCCCGCAACCACCAGGCAGAGCTCGCCTACGACCAGGCGCTGGTCAAGGCCATCGCCGCGCGCTGCACCGAGGTCGACAGCGGTGCGCGCAACATCGACAACATCCTGTCCCAGACCTTGATGCCCGAGCTCGCCCAGCATGTGCTCGAGCGCATGGCCCAGGACATGCCGATCGAACGCCTTGTGATCGAGCTGGGCAGCGATGGCGACTTCGCCTATCGCCTGGCCTGACCAGTACCCGGAGGTTTAGCCGTCATGCAACACAACCACACCACCCTCAAGCGCTTGGCCGCCGCAGCCCTGCTGCTGGCCCTGGCCGGCTGCGGGGTCACCGACCGAATCGGCAAGCGCATGGAAGACAGCTGGGCGGCCGACATGCTGGCCGACAGCGAGAAAGTGATCCTGACCTCCGACGGCGGCAATACGCTCAACCCCGGTGCCGATGGCAAGCCGTTGTCGGTGGTGATGCGCGTGTACCAATTGACCGACCTCGAGCGCTTCGCCTCGGCCGACGCCGACACCCTCTGGGACGCACCGGAAAAAGCCCTGGGCAACACCCTGGTCGAGGCCCGCGAGATCACCCTGCTGCCGGGCATGGGCCAGATCGACCAGTGGCCGCTGGCCAAGAACGCCCGCTATGTCGGCGTGGCGGCGTTCTTCCGCGACGAACAGGATGCGCGCTGGAAGGTCGCGTTCGATGCCAACTCGCTGCGCAAGGACGGCATCTGGTTCTCCTCCGACGGCCTGCGCATCCTCGTCGACAACACCGAAATCACCGCCATGCGCGGCGTGGACGTGCTGAACAAGCCGCCCACCGCCGAGCAGCTGGCGGCCCAGCAGCAAAAGAACGCACCGCCCACCCTGGCCGACAAAGTGCAGGACGCGGTCATCGACAAAGCCAGCGACGCCGCTGGCCAGTCGGCGCGCAACGCCATGGATTCAACCTTCAACTCTCTAGTGGATAGCGTCAAATGAGCAAGCAGAGCCGGGTGATGTGGTCGGAAGGCATGTTCCTGCTGCCCCAGCACTTCCAGTACCAGGATGAGTTCCACCAGCACCAGCTGGCCGAGGCGACCCTGCGCAGCACCCCGTTCCATTGGGGCGTGCAGACCCTGCAGGTGGACGAGGACGCCCTGGCCAACGGGTCGCTGCAGCTCAAGCGCCTGAAGCTGGTGTTCCCCGACGGCAGCCTGTACGACGCCCCGCAGCACGACCCGCTGCCGGCCGCCCGCGACCTCAAGGACCTGCTCAAGGCCAACGACCTGAAGGTCTACGCCGCGCTCAAGCTGCCCGAGCCGTTCGGCCTGAACTACGTCGAGGATGGCCAGGAGCACAAGGCCGCACGTCGCTTTCGCAAACAGTTCGACACCCTGCCCGACCTCAACGAAGGCGAGCTGGAAAACGAGATCACCAGCCTGCGCCTGAACGTGGTGCTGCTGGTCGATGGCGACAGCCTCGACGGCTACAGCCACTGCCCGTTGGCCAAGCTGACGCGCAACAGCATGGGCGGTTTCAACCTCGACCCGCATTTCGTCCACCCGACCTTGCACCTGGGCAGCCACGACACCCTGGCGGGCATCGGCAAGCGCCTGCTGGGCGCGCTGCAGGCCAAAAGCAAGGCGCTATCGGGGCGCCGCCGCGAACGGGCCGACCAGATCGCCGAGTTCGGCTCAAGCGACGTCACCCTGTTCTGGCTGCTCAATACGGTCAACCGCGCCCACCCGCAGCTGGCCCATCTGCTGGCGCACCCGCGCCTGCACCCGGAGCGCCTGTACCTGTTCCTGGCCGACCTGGCCGGCGGGCTGCTGACCTTCACCCTGGACACCCAGCTCAGCGACATCCCCGAGTACGACCACCATGACCCGGCCGCCTCGCTGGTCAAGCTCGACGAGATGATCCGGGTGATGCTCGACAACGTCGTGCCCAACCAGTGCATCGTCATCAACCTCACCCAGACCAAGCCGTCGTACTGGCAAGGTCAGCTGCGCGACCCCCGCCTGGTCGAGGCCGACTTCTACATCTCGGTGCATGCCGACATGCCGGGCGCAAGCCTTCTGGAACTCGTACCCAGGGCGTTCAAGGTCGGCTCGCCGGAAGACATCGAGGTGGTGGTCAACAGCGCCATGCCGGGTGTCACCCTCAACCATGCCGCGCGGCTGCCCAATGCAATCCCGGTGCGCCTGGACAACCAGTACTTCGCCATCGAGCCCCACGGCCATGTGTATGAGCGAATGATGAATGCCCAGACCATCTGCTTCTATGCGCCCAGCGCCTTTACCAACCTCAAGCTCGAACTGATGGCGGTGCTCAAATGACCGAAGCCGTACTGCAGCAGGGTGCCGTCGCGGCCGCCCACGACAAACCGACCCTCAAGGGCCTGGTCCAGGATTTCATCAGCATGGCGCTGATCGTGCGCCGCGGACGCCAGGTCACCTCGGTGCAGGCTTTCGAGGCCAGCCTGGAGCGCTTCTTCGCCAACCTCGAGCGCGAAGCCCGCGCCGCCGACTACAGCGTCGAACAGGTCAAGGACACCCAGTACGCCCTGTGCGCCTTCCTCGATGAAAGCGTGCTGCGCTCGGGCGACAACGAGCTGCGCCGGCACTTCGAGCTGCAACCTTTGCAGTTCCGCTACTTCGGCGTGCACCTGGCCGGTGAGGGCTTCTTCGAGAAGGTCGACGCGCTGCGCGCCGACGTCAAGCAGAACGTCGATGTGCTCGAGGTGTACCACCTGTGCCTGGCCCTGGGCTTCGAAGGCAAGTTCGGCCTCGGCCAGCACGACCAGCTGCGCTACCTGGCCAATACCCTGGGCCAGGACATCGCCCGCTACCGCAAACCACCGAAAACCCTGTCGCCGGACTGGGCCCTGCCGGACCAGGTGTCGCAGATGCTGCGCCACGAAGTCCCGCTGTGGGTGTACCTGGCGTTGATCGCGCTGGTCTGCGTCGCCGTGTACCTGACGCTCGACTGGTTGCTGGGCAAGGACGTCGCCGCCCTTTCCGAACAAATCCGCCAGCTGTTCAGTGCCTGAGCCCACCCAGGTAGCCGAGTCAGGAAGACATGAAAACACTATTGCGTCTGTTGAAGAGTTTCTGGATTCTCCTGCCACTTCTGTGGCTGGCGAGCCTGTTGATCTGCTGGTTGTTCGCGCCGCTGGTACCGTGGCTGCGCCACCATGTGCCCGAAGCGCTGGCGATCATCAGCGCCTGTTTCCTGCTGGTGATCGTGCTGCGCCAGTACCAGCGCATCCGTGCCGAGCACAACCTCGAGAACCTGCTGCACATCGAGGTCGACCGCTCCTGGAACGCCACCGGCGAGTTCCGTGACCAGCAGGTGCTGCGCGAACGCCTCAAGCACGCCATCGCCATGCTGCGCACCGACCGCTCCGCCGGCGGAGGCGGTAAGGCGGCGCTGTCCGACCTGCCCTGGTACCTGGTGATCGGTATGTCGGCGGCCGGCAAGACCTCGCTGCTGACCCACTCGGGCCTGTCGGCCAGCATCGCCACCGCCAACGACAGCGAAAGCGGCACCCAGCACTGCGACTGGTACTTCAGCCCGGACGCGGTGATGATCGACACCGCCGGCCGCTACCTGCGCGACGACCAGTCGGCCAGCGAGTTCTCGGCCTTCCTGCGCATGCTGCGCAAGCAACGGGGCAAGGCGGCGATCAACGGCCTGGTGCTGGTGGTCAGCCTGCCCGAACTGCTGGCTGCCAACAGCGACGAGCGCGACGCGCTGGCCGCGCAACTGGTGGCACGGGTGGAGGAATACGCCCAATGCCTGGATGCCAACCCGCCGGTCTACCTGATGTTGAGCAAGACCGACCAGCTGCCGGGCTTCAACCAGGCCTTCGAAGGCCTCGACCTGCAGGAACGCCAGCAGCCGCTGGGCATGACCTTCGGCCTGGCCGAAATCCGCAACAACGGCCTGCACGCGGTACTCGAAACCCGCCTCAACAACCTCCAGGGCCACATCCGCCGCCATGTCGATGCGCAGATGATCGCGCTCGGCGCCCAGGCCGACAGCACCCTGCTCAACTTCCCGCAGTACTTCGCCGAGCTGCGCGGTGTGCTCGAGCACTTCCTCGAGCATTTCACCCGTGGCCACCGCGGCAATGCCCCGCTGCTGCTGCGCGGCCTGTACTTCACCAGCGCCCTGCAGACCGACCAACAACTGGGCCAGGTGTACGAAGACGCCATTGCCGACGAATTCGCCCTGCAAGCCGCCTCTGAAGACGGCGCCCAGGCCACCGGCAAGCCCCAGGGCAACCGCAGCTACTTCATCACCGACACCTTCCGCCGGGTGATCTTCCCCGACCGTGACCTGACCCTGTACCAGTCGCGCCTGGGCCGCCAGGCCGCGTTCAGCCCGCTGCTGCTGGGCCTGGCGGCGACCGCTGGCGTGCTGTTCATCGCCTGGCAGGCGTTGTCGTTCGCCAACAACCGCCAATGGCTGGACGGCCTGCGCGCGGAGCTGGCCAAGATCGATCAGGCCGAAGACCGCCCACAGCTGCTGGCGGCCGGCGAAGGCCTGGAAGTGCTGCGCGAGCAGATGGCGACCGTTGAAACCCATCGCCAGCAAGGCGTACCGCTGCAACTGGGCGCAGGCCTGTACCAGGGCGAGGCGATCCATCAGGTGGCGCGTACCGCCTACCTGGCACAATTGCGCAGCCAGGCCCTGGAGCCGATCGCCCGTCAACTGCAGGTGCAGATGCGCGCCTTCAACACCTTCGCCGACGGCATCAATCAGGAACTGCAGTTCACCCCGGCCCCGGCGCCCAAGCACAACAACGGCAAGCGCCTGGCACCGGCGGTGGCCGCCAAGGCCAAGGCGGCACTGGGCAAGACCCGCGTCGGCGCCTATGCCGCCAAGGTCAACCTGGCCACGGCCAGCGATGCCGCCGAGCTGTCCGCCACCACCGGGGGCCTGTCGCTCTCCGAGGAAATGCTCGGACGCCTGGACGAACAGCAGGTGGCCTCGATCATCGACGCCTACAACACCCTCAAGCTGTACCTGCTGCTGACCGAGCCCAAGGCGCACCCGGACCCTGCGTTCATCGCCGCGAGCCTGCCCCAGGCCTGGGCCAGTGCCGCCGGTGAAGGCGCCGCGGCCGGCGAAGGCGTGATCGCACAGAACGCCCCGCTGTACGTGCAACTGCTCGAGCAGGGCCAGGCCCCGTCGCTGCCACGCAACGAGCAACTGATCAGCCAGACCCGGCAGAACCTCAAGTCGTTCATGATCTCCAGCTCCCTGGTCGACCGTGAATACCTGCGCCTGCAGCTCGAAGCCAGCCGCCAGTTCCCGGCCCTGAGCCTCAACGACCTGGTGCCGCAGCCCGGCCGCGCCCTGTTGTACGGCTCGGCCGGCGTCCCGGCCATCTATACCCGCCAGGGCTGGGACACCTTCGTCAAGCCCGAGCTGATCAAGCTGGTCTCGGGCAACCT
Organism: Pseudomonas sp. FA-1; assembly: GCF_056856075.1. Lineage (NCBI taxonomy): Bacteria > Pseudomonadati > Pseudomonadota > Gammaproteobacteria > Pseudomonadales > Pseudomonadaceae > Pseudomonas > Pseudomonas sp. FA-1. Next base: position 9,510 of record NZ_JBWXTH010000009.1, on the reverse strand, counting down.
GCGCAACGAGTCGGACTGGGTGCTGGACGGCGAAGGCGGTGATGCCATCGTGCAGAAGGCCAATTTCGTCCGCGAGTTCATGACCCGCTACAAGCGCGACTACACCCAGGCCTGGTACAAGATGGTCAGCAGCGTCGGTGTACGCCACTTCGCCGACCTGGCCTCGGCCACCCAGCAGCTCGGGCTGCTCAGCGACGTACAGAACTCGCCGGTGAAGAACCTGCTGGCGGCGGTCAACGACAACACCCAGTGGGACCTGCCGATCAAGCAGGAAATCCCGCGCGCCGGCACCGCCCGCGTGGACGGTTTCTGGAGCAAGGTCACCGGCCTGTTCGACGACAAGGACGCCCTGCCTACCGACGTCGCCCCTACCCTCCCGGCCATCGACGACGGCAGCCTGGCCAAGCGCTTCGAGCCGATTTCGCGCGTGTTCGCCGAGCACAACGCCGAAGGCGCCGACAGCACCATCATGGACCGTTACCTGGCCGCCCTGCGCAAGCTCAAGGTGCGCATGAACAACATCCAGCGCTCGCAGGATGTGGGCAAGAGCAGCAAGCAGCTGATCAGCGAAACCCTCGAAGGCCAGCCGAGCGAGGTGACCACCGTGCGCAACTACGTGGAAACTAGCGTCGACACCAGCCAGGATGGCCTGTCGCGCTCGCTGCAGAGCCTGTTCAGCCTGCCGATCCAGTACGCCTGGGAAACCCTGCGCGACCCGGCCGGCCAGCAAATCGCCAAGGCTTGGGCCCAGCAGATCGCCAAGCCCTGGGAGCAGGTCATGGCGCACCGCTACCCCATCGCCACGGGCAGCCGCAACGAAGCCTCGGTCAAGGACCTGCAGCGCTTCGTCGACCCCGACAGCGGCCTGCTGCCGACCTTCAAGCGCAACGAGATCGGCAACCTCTCCGGTGGCGAAGGCCTGGGCCTGGGCGACGGCAAGGCGCCTTCGCTGGTCAACCCAGGCATGCTACGCAGCATCGACAAGGCCAGCTCCGTGGGCCAGGTCATCGCCAGCCTGTCGGACCGCGACAACGGCTTCGAGATCATGCTCGAACCGTCGGGCAACTTCACCGACATCGTCTTCACCCTCGATGGCCAGGAGCAGCATTACCGCAACGGCCGCAGCAGCTGGAACCGCTTCGCCTGGCCGGGCAAGAGCAACGCGCCGGGCGCGCGCCTGGACGTGATCACCCTGAGCGGCGCACGCGTCACCGTGTTCGACTTCCCTGGGCGCTGGGGCCTGCTGCGCATGAACGAAAGCGCCCGGGTCGAAGACCTCGACGGTATCCAGCAGCGCTTCAGCTGGAACACCGCCAACGGCCGGGTCAGCCTGTTGGTGCGCAATTTCGGCGGCGTCAAGCTGACCGACCTGGGCGACGTCAAGGCGCTGAGCGCGCTGAACGACAGCGGCAGGGGCGCCCAATGATCGGTTGCTTCGGCAAGCTCCCGTCGAGCGCGGACTTCGTCAGCCTGCATGGCGCGGCGGAGGAAGTCTGCGAGTTCGACGCCTGGCTGCAGGCTTCGCTGGCGGCCATGCGCCACCGCGAAGACTGGCAGGCGTTGTTCGACCCGCTGCCGATGTGCTTCTTCAGCTACCGTGCGCGCACCGGCAACTGGCTGCTGGGCGGCCTGCTCAGCTCGCGCGATGCCAGCGAGCGGCGCTACCCGTTCTTCATCTTCCAGCTGCTCAAGGGCCAGGAAGGCGAAGCGCTGCTCAACCCGTTCACCCTGGGCGAGCTGTTCAGCGCGCAGATCAAGCCCTTGTTGCACCAGGCGGTGCAAGGCGCCGACCGCGCCGGCATCTTCGAGCGCATCAAGGCCCTGCGCCCGCTACAGGCCCAGGACCTGGACCTGTTCCGCCGCGTACATGCCAAGTTCCTGCATGACTTCAGTTTCAGCGACATCGCCCGCGCCTTGCATGGCTCCTGGCCTGGCTTCGACAGTGCCACGGCGCTGGCCCGGCTCGAGGCGACCCGCGGCACGTTGCACGGTGACTTCGAAGGCGGCATCGAGCTGCCCCTGCCCGCCGAGCGCGGCCTGAAGAACCCCACCGCCGACCTCTGGCTGACCTGGCTGACGCGTATGAGCGGGCGCCACGACGTGCCGGCAGTGAGCCTTTTGGCCGACGACTTCATGCACCCGCGGCTGTACTGCTTCCCGTCGCCCCATGCCACCAGTGCCTACCACCTGCTCACGGCCAGTGCGCAGCCTCGCCTGCACCTGGAGCTGCTGGGCCCATTGGCCGGGGCGACGCGCCCATACGATTACGACCGACCTCTTGAACACGTCATCGACCGCTTCGTCGATGCGCTGGATGCGACGCCTGTATGAACAAGATCAAGTACTACTGCCTGCGCTACCAACCCTACCTGCTCGGGGTGGCGTTCTTCCTGGTGATCTTCCTGGTCTGGGCCGTCGGCCGTGGCCTGGGCTTCACCTCGTTGCACAGCCTGCTGGCAGGTATCGGCGTATTCCTGCTGCTGTCGGCAGGCTATGTACTGCTGATGTACCGGGGCGTCGGCCAGCACCGCAACCTCGAAGGGCTGCTGCGCGACGATGCCGACCAGGCCGTGCTCAACGCCCCGCCGGCCGACCGCGAGGAAATCAGCCTGCTGCGCGAGCGCCTGCTGCAGAGCCTGGAGCGCCTGCAGAGCAACAAGCCGCGCGGCACCTCGGCAAAGGACGCCCTGTATACCCTGCCCTGGTACCTGGTGATCGGCCAGCCGGCCGCCGGCAAGAGCACCATGATCCTGCAGTCAGGCCTGAACTTCCCCTACGCCGAACGCGAGGGCGCCCGGGTCGCGGGCCTGGGGGGCACGCGCAACTGCGACTGGTTCTTCAGCTCCGAGGCCGTGCTGCTCGACACCGCTGGCCGTTACATGAACAGCCCCGAAGAAGCGGGCAAGTGGCGCGGCTTCCTGCAACTGCTGCGTCAGCACCGCCAACGCCGCCCACTCAACGGGCTGATCGTCAGCGTCAGCATCGCCGATATCCTGCAGGGCTCGGCCGAAGACCGCGAGCGCGTGGCCAAGCGCCTGCGCGAACGCATCCAGGAAAGCTGTGCGCTGCTCGAGGTGCGCCTGCCGATCTACCTGGTATTCACCAAGTGCGACCTGATTCCTGGCTTCATGCCGTTCTATCGCCAGCTGGACGACGCCGCCCGCGGCGAAGTGATGGGCAAGACCTTCTCCCACAAAGGCTATGAGCAGGCCAACTGGGGCCAGCGCTTCGGCAAGGCCATGGACGAGCTGACCGATTACTGGCAGCAAGTGGCCACCCAGCAGCTGGTGCAGCAGGACATCCTGGTCACCCGGCAGAACAATGCCGCCTACCGCTTCCCGCTGGAGCTGGCCGCGCTCAAGCCGCGCCTGCAACAGTTCGTCGACAGCCTGCTACGGGCCAACCCGTACCAGAATGCCGAGTTGCTGCGCGGGTTCTATTTCACCGCCGCGCTGGAGGCCGACGAAGCCCAATGGGGCAGCCACGGCCAGCATGTCGCCGAGCGCTTTGCCCTGGAGCATGGCCAGGGTAGCGCCGGCACCGCCAGCCAGCCGGCGCCGTTGTTCATCAACAGCTTGTTCCGCAAGGTGATCATCCCCGACCAGCACCTGGTGGCGTTGTACACCAGCAACCAACGCGAGCGCCGGCGCAAGGCCGCCTGGGTGGGCGCCGCCAGCCTGGCGGGCCTGGTGCTGTGCAGCCTGTGGGGCTGGTCGTACTTCAACAACCGCAGCACCCTGGCCACCCTCGCCGACGAGCTGGCCCAGGCCAAGGCCCAGGACCAGGGCGCCAGCGGCCAGTACACCGCCTGGCGCAGCCTCGACCGCCTGCGCTTCTGGACCGAGCACTACTACCAGCAGCACCGCCAGCACGGTGTACCGCTGCGCATGCGCCTGGGCCTGTACCAGGGCCATGCCGTGGAGCCGCTGGTACGCAGCCGCTACTTCGCTACCCTGCAGAACGTGATGCTCAAGCCCACGGCCGACAACCTCACCCGTACCCTGTACCTGCTGACCACGCTCAAGGTCTACCAGCGCAACACCAACACCTTGCAGCCGGTGACAGGCGTGGACAGCGTCGAGGCCGAAGCCCTGCCCCATGACAACCGCGCCCAGTCGATCGCCGAGTTCGGCAAGGCCGCCCTGGATACCTATGTGATGCTCTCGCCTGCCCAGCGGGAAAAGGCCGACCCGGCATTCCTCAAGGCACGCCTGCCAGACTACTGGTACCCGGCCATCGCCCGCCATACCGGCAAGAGCATGGCGGCCAGCGCCGGCGACACCCAAGGCAACCAGGATTACCTGTACGCCAGCCGCCAGATCACCTTCTACAGCGACCAGATCCGCGAGTCGGACGTACCGCGCATCCTCGACAACGCCTTCCTGATGTCGAGCTCGCGCAATTACATCAACAGCCTGCAGGCCCAGTCGCTGCGCTCGATCGAGACCATCACCCTGGAATCCGACACCCTGTTCGCCTTTGGCCGCGCCGACTTCCAGAGCCTGCGCAACGAAGGCCAGAACCAGCTGAGCGCCATCGCCAGCAAGCTGCTGAACACCCCCAACATCGGCAAGATCATCATCTCCGGCCACGCCGACCAGCTCGGCGATACCCAGGGCAACCTGCAGGTTTCGAAACAACGGGCACAGACCATCCGCACCTACCTGGTCGGCAAGGGCGTGCCGGCCGAGCTGGTGGATGCCCGCGGCGAAGGCAGCCGCAAGCCCCTGGTCAACTGCGACATGCAGCAACCGCGCGCGCAGTTGATCAAGTGCCTGGAGCCCAACCGTCGGGTAGAAATCGAAGTGCGCGGCCTGAACTGAGGCCGCGCGGCAAGAACCGGCCACCCGGGCCTCACAGGAGGAAGCCTGGAGGGCGGCAAGCTACCCCTGCCGACACGTTCGCAGGGGTCAAAACCAAGGGACGCATGAGCGCCCCTTCACTGATGTAAATGGAGAGTTTCACAATGGCATTTGACGCGTATATCCAAATCGACGGCATCCCAGGCGAAGCGCTGGATGACAAACACAAGGACTGGATCGAGGTGCTGGGCTACGAGTACGGCGCCACCCAGGCCACCTCGGCGACCGCCAGCTCCTCGGGCGGTGCATCCTCCGAGCGTGTCGCCCTGAGCGACTTCAAGATCCGCAAGTATGTCGACAAGGCCTCGGCCAAGCTGTTCGAACACTGCTGCACCGGCAAGCACATTGCCAAGCTGAAGCTCCACGTCAACCGTGCCGGTGGTGACAAGGTGACCTACCTGACCATCGACATGGAAGAAGTCGTGGTGTCGTCGGTGCGTTTCGTCGCCGGTGGCAACCAGTCCGGTGAAGACAAAGCGGTCAGCGACCTGCCGATCGAAGAAATCAGCTTCAACTTCGCTCGCATCAAGACCACCTACACCCAGCAGAACCGTACCGACGGCCAGGCTGGCGGCAACATCGTCGGTGGCTGGGACAGCACCGCGAACAAAGTGTTCGCCTAAGCGTTCGCTTTGCCATGGGTCGCGCAAGCGGCCCATATCCGCAGCGTGCCGGCCTGGCCGGCGCGCTTCTCCTTCCCTGACCAGAGTGCCTTATGCCTGAAACCCTCAACGACCTTTCGCTGGCCGAGCTGGCCGCGCCGATCGACGGTGGCAGCGGCGAAGACTTGAGCTTCTCCGCCTTGTTCGACCAGATCAAGGAGGCGCGCCGGGCAGACCCTGACTACCTCACCCAGGGCGACTGGCAAACCGACCTGAAGACCGCCGACTGGGAAAAGGCCATCGCCCTCTCCGCCGAAGGGCTCGCCCACCAGAGCAAGGACCTGATGCTGGTGGCCTGGCTCAGCGAGGGCCTGGCCCAGCGTGAGCACTTCCAGGGCATCACCTTCGGCCTGGAACTGACCGAGCGCATCCTGGAAGGCTTCTGGGAAACCGCCTACCCGTCCCTCGAAGACGGCCTGGACGAGCGCGCCGCGCGGCTGTCCTGGCTGAAGACGACCCTCACCGACATCACAGGTGGCTTGCCCATTACCCAAGGGCAGAATTTCGGCGTGCTGCGCTATGACGAATCACGCCACGTAGAAAACCTCGCCTTGCAAAATGCCAAGGCCATGCAAACCGCACTGGACGAAGGCAAGATCAACGCTGAGATCTTCCAGCGCTCGGTCGCCCTTACCGACACCGAGCACCTGCGCAACAAAGCCCTGCAGATTGCCGAAAGCCTGCAGACCTGCAACCGCCTGCAAGCGACCATCGACCGCCTGTTCGGCCACGAAGCACCCAGCTTCGCCAGCCTCGCCGACATGCTGTCACGGGCCAGCCAGCTGGCCGAGAAACTGCTCAAGGACCGCGGCGTCGAGCTGCACCCTGCCACCGTGGCCGCGCCTGAACCGAGCACCACGCCCGCCCCTGCCGCCGAACCAGGTGAACCGATGACGACACCCGCACAGGCCCCTGCCCCTGCGCAAATGCGCACCACACCACTGACCCGCGACGAAGCCTTCACCATGCTTGCGGGCATTGCTCAGTTCTTCAAGCAGAGCGAACCCCAGAGCCCGGTGCCCTATTTGATCGAACGCGCTATCAAATGGGGCAATATGCCGCTGGAAGGTTGGCTGAGCGATGTGATCAAGGACAGTAATGTGGTGGACAATATTCGGGATGTGTTGGGGACGCGTGAGCAGCGGTGAGTGCGGGGGGAGCGTTTTGGTATGGCCCTCTACTGCAAAGGGTGGGGGCCGCTTTCCAGATGTCTCGGAGCGCTCGTCCGCAAACCTCCTAAAAACCTAATCCTTAAAGATTTCTAATTTCATCACCCGATCCATATCCTGTCGACCGCTCGACAACATCTATATAGCTCATGCGCTCTAAGAAATAATTTATCAGGAAAAACGATTCGCGGCCTATTGCAATCTAATGTGTTTATTTCCTGTTCGAACAGGAGATTATCAAAAACATCGCCACCATACCGCTCTATGAAAACCCGCTCTTCTTCATGGATGGCGATACATTGCAGCCAGTTAACTTTAAAATTTGAATACTGAAGCTCAGGAAAGTAGGAGTCGTTCCACATAAATGGTATCGTTAGATAAATATGAGGCATTTTCGGCCGCACTAGATACTCGCTAAAAATTTCACGAACCACGTCCCCAGGCATGACTGCGGCCTGCTGTTTTTGATATGAAACGCAGCCGACGCTACCGCATTCTCCCAATAGGTTTCTTGAGTCAATGCTCCGGCACAAGCTCCACCCGCGTGCCGAATTCATTTCCATCGGTTGTTAACAAAGGGGTCTCGGATAGGCCTATAGTACCAATGGATTTTACACCTGCATGTAGCGAGTCAAGCGTTGTCAACAAATCAATCGACAAAGTTCTAGCATCATCATAATAAGCTTGCACCTTGAGTTGACCGCCAAAAACTCGCAATGCGTGCTTCGCCACCATTTTACATTGAGCGCTAGGAACAGCCATTTTGCCTTCCCAAAAATGAAAAATTCAATCCCCTTACAGCATTTGACCGAAATGGTAGTGCAAGCCGTCGCTGATTCAGGCCCAGGCATTGCTATCGCGTAAGTGAAACACCAATGAAGCCTGATTATTATTCATGCCATGACTGGAGTACTAACTCAAGAAGAATCAGTAAAAATTAGCAATTAACTCTTCGCGAGACCTGGTGCCTTCCAAGAATACGGTCATCCATGCATCCATTATTTCGAAAATATCAACTCCATACTCTGGCGTCGTAGGATTTTCATGCCACCATATTAAGCCTTCTGAGGCTTTTTCCGCCTCCGTATCTATCGCGACAAAGTCTCCACTGCCATTCGAAAATACGGTAATCCAGCTCCCCGCAAACGAAACGTCTTCTTCGTCAATGAAGTCCGACACACGCGAAATATCACTTAGGCTCTGTGGCCCCATTGAGCGCGCAGGGAAAAATGTATATCCATCATGAACTTCCCGATAAAAACTCTGAAGTTTTATGGGAAGAGCCTCAAACATTTCCTTATCAGTCGCACCCCCTTCAACAGGCAACCCACCTATATAATAATAGAAGCCGTTCGCATCATGGAAAACATACAACAGCTCCAACTTATCATCAGCCAGCAAAACGGTACCCAGCAGACTATTATTTAGCAGCGTAATGATTGAAGGGAACTCAGTAGAATACGACTGCCAGCTATCAGGATATGCGGGAGCATCGTCGAGACGCAGCCCAAAACTCTCCCACGCCTTAGGTAAGACAATACCTGCCGAAACCTCCTCGCGATCAAAGAAAAACTTTCTTCCTGTAAATGCACTTTTGATATCTTTAACTATATCATTCAATCTAATCACTTCATTGCTCCTGCAGGCCCTCTGAAACTATGCTTATCCAACCAGAACAAAGTCGCTCAACGCCTCGACTAATTGAGAGTGCCTGAGCAACTCCTCGTTCTTACGATCGCGAATCAGAGTAAACTCGTCCTTTTTTGGAGAAAGAACTTCTACAACCTTCTCTTTGAAATTTGTAATTTCAATAAAACCGCTTGCCACGCCATTGAGATTTTCAATTTCAGTTAACAAAGTAGAATATTTCATTAATACTCCCACCTCATGGGTGCCAGCTTCAGTCTGCGGATTATCAAAATAAACTTTAAGCTTAGGGCAGACAGCTCTATCCCAGCGGAAAACAGGAATAATTCGCTGGATCATTTCCTTAAATTCACCCTCGGTCTCCCTCCCCGAAAACTCACACCGATGTATCGGAATGCATAGAAATAAATTTTCGCGCTTATTTTCCAGTCTCCCCTTCAGACTGCCGTGATATGTATTAGGGACAACGATAGCATGAGTAAATCCATATTTATTTGGATAAATATCAAAAATTGCAGTCTCACCTTGAATCAAGGACTCGGGCACTTGCTTAACAAGCTCCACCGCAAATGCTCTATCGCTTAAACCTTCAGATATAACCAGCAAATCTTGTCTACCGGTGCTTTTCAAGCAATATTCATAAACCACTTTCGGAAGTTTATGTTGAAAAAAATAACACCCAGCAAACTCATCCACGCTAGCAAAGGATTGCAATAAATCATCTTGAGAAAACATACCGTCCTCACTCATAATCGGGCCCTACATCCTGCCTGTACTTAACACCGTCTGCGGCCATCTTAGCACCGTCCAAGCTATTAGTAGAGCGCAATCGAATACTCATGTTATCTGTATCATTGTAAAAATCGTTTCGCGCAGCACGGGTGGAATTACATCCCTGCTCATTCCAATGTTCAACGACTGGCTTGTTATGTTCAATTGTGATTCTTGGATCGCTTCTATGAACAGCATCCATGTCACCTGTGAGAATTTTTCCTGCATCCGGTCCTAGCATCCAAGACCTTGAGGTATTGATGCCGGTGTTGTACACCTGCGAGGCAAGGTCGAGGCGAATTGCCAGGCCTTGCGCCCCATTGCGTCATAACCGAAGCAACTGGTGAGCTTGCCCTGGGTCCGATACACCTCGCGGTGCAGGTCATCACGCTCCATGTC
>NZ_JBWXTH010000008.1:0-268591 GCF_056856075.1 Pseudomonas sp. FA-1 | reverse complement strand
GCGCATTATAGGCCCCTGAAACGGCACGTCAACCGTTATTTTCAAAAAACTTTAATATCGCCGAAAAACAAAACGGGGAGGCCTACCGACCTCCCCGCTTCCATCGCTTCTCTATATAGAAGCCATCTTCACTCAGCTTTCAAGGTAATGCGCGCAAAGGCCTTCTTGCCCGCCTGGCACACATGGGTAGCGCCGACCGCAAAGACAAAGCCACGATCGACTACGGCGCCATCCACCTTGACCCCGCCAGCATTGAGCAGATCGCGCGCAGCCGCCGAGTTCTTCACCAGGCCTGCCTTGTTCAGCACGGCAGCAATCGGCATATCATCCGAAGCGACCACTTCAACCTCCGGCAGATCTTCCGGCAGCTCGCCATCCTTCATGCGGTTACCCGCAGCACGGTGGGCATTGGCCGCGGCTTCGTCGCCATGGAAGCGCGCCACGATCTCCTCAGCCAGCTTGATCTTGATATCACGCGGGTTTGCGCCCGCCTCGACATCAGCACGGAACTGGTTGATCTCGTCCATCGAACGGAAGCTCAACAGCTCGAAGTAACGCCACATCAACGTATCGGGAATGGACACCAGCTTGCTGTACATCACCCCAGGCGCTTCCTGGATACCCACGTAGTTACCCAGGGACTTGGACATTTTCTTCACACCATCGAGCCCTTCGAGCAGCGGCATGGTCACGATGTTCTGGGCTTCCTGACCATAAGCGCGCTGCAGCTCGCGCCCCATCAACAGGTTGAACTTCTGGTCGGTACCGCCCAGCTCGACATCAGCCTTGAGCGCCACCGAGTCGTAGCCCTGCACCAACGGGTACAGGAACTCATGGATCGCGATCGGCTGATTGCTGCTGTAGCGCTTGTCGAAGTCATCGCGCTCGAGCATGCGCGCCACGGTGTACTGGGAAGCCAGGCGAATGAAGTCAGCCGGGGTCAGCTTATCCATCCAGGTGGAGTTGAACGCGACCTCGGTCTTGGCTGGGTCGAGGATCTTGAACACCTGCTGCTTATAGGTCTCGGCGTTGTCCAGGACCTGCTCGCGAGTCAATGGAGGACGCGTGGCGCTCTTGCCGCTCGGGTCGCCGATCATGCCGGTGAAGTCGCCGATCAGGAAGATGACCTGATGCCCCAGGTCCTGGAACTGGCGCAGCTTGTTGATCAGCACCGTGTGCCCAAGGTGCAGGTCCGGCGCGGTCGGGTCGAAGCCCGCCTTGATACGCAGGGGCTGGCCGCGCTTGAGCTTCTCCACCAGTTCCGACTCGACCAATACCTCTTCCGCACCGCGCTTGATAAGCGCCAGCTGCTCTTCAACCGACTTCATAGACAGACCCGCAAGGCTCAGATTCAAGGGGAGCCAACCATACAAGATCGGCCGTCAAATACAAGTTTCGCAAAGGAATGTGACCCGAAAGGTGTATCGCGGCGTCTACGCGCCCTTGCGCGAAAATGGATTTGGTTATATTTTATACAGTTATTTCATCTTCATCATGTCATTCATCTTTTCCATTTCACTTTTTTCAAAGTCACCTCACCTATGACCAACGAGACGCCTAAAGCGCCCCCGCTTTATCCGAAAAGCCATTTGTTGGCCGCCAGCGGCATCGCCGCCTTGCTCAGCCTGGCTTTGCTGGTATTTCCCTCCAGCGAAGTCGAGGCCAAGAAGACCACCCTCAGCCTCGAGCTGGAGACCCCGGCAGAACAGCTGAAGGACGAGTCCAAGGCCGCCCCCCTGGTCCAAACCGAAGGCGACAAAGGCTCGCCCTTCGCCCAGATCGAGAGCACGGAGCCTGCGACCACGCAAACCGCCAAGCAAGCGCCTGCTGCCGAGGAGAAGGCGGAGGAAAGCGCCGACGCCAAGCTTCCCGGCCATCGCGAAGTCACCGTTGCCCGCGGCGATACGCTGTCCACCCTGTTTGCCAAGGTCGGGTTGCCGAGCAATGTGGTCCATGACGTCCTGGCCAGCGGCAAGCAAGCCAAGCAGTTCAGCCGGCTCAAGCATGGCCAGGTGCTGCAGTTCGAGCTCGACAAGGACGGCCAGCTGACCAGCCTGCACAGCAAGGTCAGCAACCTCGAGACCATTCGCCTGACCAAGACCGCCAAGGGCTACAGCTTCGATCGCGAAGTCAGCAAGCCAGTGGTGCGTACCGCCTATGCCCATGGCGTGATCAAGAGCTCGCTGTCGGCCTCTGCCAAGCGCGCCGGCCTGTCCCACAGCCTGACCATGGATATGGCGCGGGTGCTGGGCTACGACATCGACTTCGCCCAGGACATCCGCCCAGGCGACGAATTCGACGTGGTCTACGAGCAGAAGGTCATGGACGGCAAGGTGGTCGGCACCGGCAATATCCTTTCCGCCCGCTTCACCAACCGCGGCAAGACCTACACCGCTGTGCGCTACACCAACAAGCAGGGCAACACCAGCTACTACACCGCCGACGGCAACAGCCTGCGCAAGGCGTTCATCCGCACGCCGGTGGACTTCGCCCGCATCAGCTCGCGCTTCTCCGCCGGCCGCAAGCACCCGATCCTGAACAAAATCCGGGCCCATAAAGGCGTCGACTACGCAGCCCCTCGCGGCACCCCGATCAAGGCCGCCGGCGACGGCAAGGTCTTGCTTGCAGGCCGTCGCGGCGGCTACGGCAACACCGTGATCATCGCCCACGGCAACTCCTACAAGACGCTCTACGGCCACATGCAGGGCTTCGCCAAGGGCATCAAGACCGGCAGCTCGGTCAAGCAAGGCCAGATCATCGGCTATATCGGTACCACCGGGCTGTCCACCGGGCCGCACCTGCACTATGAGTTCCAGGTCAACGGCGTGCACGTCGACCCCTTGAGCCGCAAGCTGCCCATGGCCGACCCGATCGCCCGCGCCGAGCGCCAACGCTTCCTGCAACAGAGCAAGCCCCTGATCGCCCGCATGGACCAGGAAAAGGCCACCATGCTCGCAGCCAACAAGCGCTGACCCATGGCGCTCTATCTAGGTGTGATGTCCGGAACCAGCCTCGACGGCCTGGACATCGCACTGATCGACCAAGGCGAGCAGACCCGTCTGCTCGCCACCCACTACATCCCCATGCCCGCCGACCTTCGCCGGGACCTGCTCGCCCTCTGCGCCAGCGGCCCTGACGAAATCGCCCGTGCCTGCCTCGCGGAAAACCGCTGGGCCACCCTCGCCGCAGATGGCATCCACCAACTCCTGGCAAGCCAGGGTCTGGATGCCGGTGCCATTCGCGCGATCGGCAGCCACGGCCAGACCATCCGCCACGAGCCCGCGCGCGGCTTCACCGTGCAGATCGGCAACCCGGCCCTGTTGGCAGAGCTCACCGGCGTGTGCGTAGTGGCGGACTTCCGGCGCCGCGATGTCGCAGCAGGTGGCCAGGGCGCGCCACTGGTACCCGCCTTCCACGAGGCACTGTTCGGCCACCTGGGCCAAGGGGTCGCTGTCCTCAACGTCGGCGGGTTCAGCAACCTCAGCCTGATCGAACAGGGCAAGCCAGTGCATGGTTTCGACTGTGGCCCGGGCAATGTACTGCTCGATGCCTGGATCGAACGCAAGCGCGGCCAGGCCTACGATGCCGACGGCAACTGGGCGGCCAGCGGCAGCGTATCTAGTGACCTGCTCGCCCGCCTGCTCGCCGACCCGTTCTTCGCCGGAACCGGCCCCAAGAGCACCGGCCGCGAGGTGTTCAACCTCCCCTGGCTGGACGCTCATCTGGCGGCGCTGCCGAACTACCGGGACGAAGACATCCAGGCGACCTTGCTGGAGCTGACTGCCTGCAGCATCGTCGATTCGCTACGCAGCGCCCAGCCCCACACTGGAACCTTGCTGGTATGCGGTGGCGGCGCACGCAACGGCGCACTGATGCGGCGGTTGGCGGCCTTGCTGCCGTCTGCACGAGTCGCCAGCACCGCAGCCTACGGTGTCGATCCGGACTGGGTCGAGGCCATGGCCTTCGCCTGGTTGGCCCATTGCTGTCTCGAAGGCATTCCAACCAACCGTCCGAGCGTCACGGCTGCCAAGGGGCTGCGCGTACTCGGCGCGATCTACCCGGCTTGATGCCCATGCAGAAAGCAAAACGCCGCGCATAAGCGCGGCGTTTTCATTACAGGCCAGGCTCAGATCGAGAACGACGAGCCACAGCCGCAGGTGGTGGTGGCGTTAGGGTTCTTGATCACGAAGCGCGACCCTTCCAGGCCTTCCTGATAGTCCACCTCGGCGCCCGCCAGGTACTGGAAGCTCATCGGGTCCACGACCAGGGAAACCCCCTCGCGCTCGACCACGGTGTCGTCTTCGGCTACTTCCTCATCGAAGGTGAAGCCGTACTGGAACCCCGAGCAGCCGCCGCCGGTCACGAACACACGCAGCTTCAGGCGATCATTGCCCTCTTCGGTGACCAGGGTCTTCACCTTGTGCGCAGCACCTTGGGTGAATTCCAAAGCCGTGGGGGTGAAGGTTTCGACGCTCATGTTGACTCTCCCGGCGCAATGCCGCCATAAAACTCGATGACGCGCATTATCCGCTTCTCCGAGAAAATCGGTCAAGAATTGTGCGGCTTTGGTCGTGCCCGGCAAAAATGGGGGCGTTATGCCCCTATCCTGTGTGGCTCGGACCGTCGATCAGGGCAGCAGGCCCGCGTGCGACAGGCCCATGCGCTCGTCCAGGCCGAACAGGATGTTCAGGTTCTGCACTGCCTGGCCGGAGGCGCCCTTGACCAGGTTGTCGATCACCGACAGCACGACCACCAGGTCACCACCCTGGGGCCGGTGCACCGCAATACGGCAGACGTTGGCGCCTCTCACGCTGCGGGTCTCCGGATGGCTGCCTGCCGGCATTACATCGACGAACGGCTCATCGGCATAACGTTTCTCGAACAGCGCCTGCAAGTCGACGCTGGTATTGGCGACGGTTGCATAAAGGGTGGCATGGATCCCGCGGATCATTGGGGTCAGATGCGGTACGAAGGTCAGGCCGACATCCTTGCCTGCAGCCAGGCGCAAGCCCTGGCTGATTTCCGGCAGGTGACGGTGCCCCTTGACCGCATAGGCCTTCATGCTTTCGCCAGCCTCGCAGAACAACGAGCCCACCGCTGCGCCACGCCCTGCGCCGCTGACACCGGACTTGCAGTCGGCGATCAACCGCGATGGGTCGGCCAGACCGGCTTCCAGCAGCGGCAGGAAGCCCAGCTGGGTAGCGGTCGGGTAGCAACCCGGCACAGCGATCAGGCGCGCCTGGCGGATCTTCTCGCGGTTGACCTCGGGCAAGCCATAGACCGCGTCCTTGAGCAGCTCCGGCGCACCATGGGGCTGGCCGTACCACTTGCCCCACTCCACCGCATCCTGAAGACGAAAGTCAGCGGACAGGTCGATGACCTTGGTGCCAGCAGCCAGCAGCTCGCCCGCCAGGGCATGGGCAACACCATGGGGCGTGGCGAAGAACACCACGTCACAGGCGCCCAGGGTCTTGCTGTCCGGGACACTGAAAGCCAGCCCGTCGTAATGGCCGCGTAGGTTCGGATACATGTCGGCGACCGCCACACCCGCCTCGGAGCGCGAAGTGATGACCGCGACCTCGGCCTGTGGGTGCTGTGCCAGCAGACGCAACAGTTCGACGCCGGTGTAACCCGTGCCGCCGACGATACCGACCTTGATCATAACGCTTGCCCCTTATCAACGAGCCAACTGGAAAACGCACGATAATAGGGGGCCGGGGGCTCTGTAACAACTCTTCGGATGCCCCGCCGGGCGCTTGGCCTTTACTATCTGACGACCGTGAAACCTGAAGGAACTTCCCAATGCTCTATCTATGGATCAAGGCCCTGCACATCATCAGTGTCGTCTGCTGGTTCGCCGGGCTGTTCTACCTGCCTCGGCTGTTCGTCTACCATGCCCAGAGCCAGGACAGCATTAGCCAGGAACGCTTCGTCACCATGGAGCGCAAGCTGTACCGCGGCATCATGAACCCGGCCATGATCGCGACCTATGTCTTCGGTGGCTGGATGCTGTACCTCAACCCCGGCTGGCTGAGCCAAGGCTGGTTGCACGCCAAGCTCACCCTGGTGGCATTGCTGACCGTCTACCACCACATGTGCGGCGCCCAGCGCAAACGCTTCGCCGCGGGCAGCAATACGCGCAGCCATGTGTACTACCGCTGGTTCAACGAAGTGCCGGTACTGTTTCTGCTGGGCATCGTGATCCTGGTGGTGGTCAAGCCCTTCTGAAGCCGACCGTACCAGGCCTGGCGCCTGGCGAGCTGTGCCAGCAAAAGGCACCACCTTCCCTGGCCAAGCTGTACACTAGGCGCCCTCTTCAGCCCCCAGGAGCCTTGCATGACCCGTTACGCCATGATCACCGGAGCTTCCAGCGGCCTGGGCCTGGCCCTGGCGGAAGCACTGGCACGGCGCGGGCGCAACCTGATCCTGGTGGCTCGCCACCGCGAAACCCTGGAGCCCGTGGCCATCGAGTTGACCCAGCGCTTCGGTGTCGAAGTCCTGTTCCGCGCCTGCGACCTGAGCCAGCCCCTGCGCCTGTCGGGCTTCGTGCTCGAGCTGGAGGAAGGCGAGCGGCGCATCGACCTTCTGGTCAATTGCGCGGCCCAGCGTGCCTACGGCCCCTTCCTGGCCCATGAGTGGGCAGACGAACAGGACCTGCTCGAGGTCAATATCCTTGCCCTGAGCCGCCTGTGTCATGCCATCGGCAACCTGATGGCGGTGCAGGGTGGCGGGCAGATCCTCAACGTCGCTTCCCTGGCCAGCGCAGCGCCCGGCCCTTGGATGGCTGCCTATGCAGCCAGCAAGGCATATGTGGTGAGTTTCTCCGAGGCGCTGCGCGAAGAACTCAAGCGGACCGGGATCAAGGTATCCGTGCTGTGCCCCGGCCCGGTGCGCTCGTCGCGCCGCCACATTCCCCGCCTCGAAGGCAGCACGCGCTGCCTGAGCCCTGAAGAAGTGGCGCTCTACACCGTGCGCGCGCTGGACAAGAATCGCGCCGTGATCATGCCGGGCCGGCGCAACCGCTGGCTGGCGGCGCTGCCACGCGTGATGCCACGCTGGCTTGCGCGCAAGCTGGCCGGCCTGGTCAACCGCCGCTATTGCCCGGTCGGCTTCCAATAGCCACTGGGCGAGCGTCGTCGCGCTGGGTACACTCGGCCCGACCCTCACCATGGAGCAAGTGCTGTGGAGACTATCTTCACCAAGATCATCAACCGGGAGATCCCGGCGAAGATCATCTACGAGGACGACCAGGTTCTGGCCTTCCACGATATCGCCCCGCAGGCGCCGGTGCATTTTCTGGTCATCCCGAAAAAGCCCATCCGCACCCTCAACGACCTGACCGAAGAAGACAAAGGCCTGGCCGGCCATATCCTGTTCACCGCGCAGCGCCTGGCCAAGGAGCTCGGCTGCGAGGAAGGCTTCCGTGTGGTCATGAACTGCAACGAGCAAGGCGGCCAGACCGTCTACCACATCCACATGCACGTGCTCGGCCAGCGCCAGATGCACTGGCCGCCGGGCTGATCCAGGGCATCCCCCTGCCCATCGATTGCGGTAAACTGTCGGGCACACTCTAGCGGAGGTGCCCGATGGCTACCGAACGTCACTACTCGCCGCTCGACCGCTTGTTGCTGCAGGCCGATACCGCCATGCGCACCTTGCTGCCCTTCAGCGGCCAACCCGCCCGCCCGTCCCCGGCCATCATCCAGCCGGATGCGGAACTGGACGAAAGCCAGACCCGCCACGTCGCCGGCCTGATGCGCATCAACCATACCGGTGAAGTCTGCGCCCAGGCGCTCTATCAGGGCCAGGCCCTGACCGCCAAGCTGCCACAAGTGCGCAAGGCCATGGAGCATGCTGCCGAGGAAGAAGTCGACCACCTGGCCTGGTGCGAACAGCGCATCCGTCAGCTGGGCAGCCACCCCAGCGTGCTCAACCCGCTGTTCTATGGCATGTCGTTTGGTATCGGCGCCCTCGCCGGCTTGGTCAGCGACAAGGTCAGCCTAGGCTTCGTGGCTGCCACCGAACACCAGGTGTGCAAGCACCTGGATGAGCACCTGGAGCAGATTCCCCAGGAAGACGAAAAGTCCCGTGCCATTCTCGAACAGATGCGTGTCGACGAAGAACAGCACGCCGAGTCGGCCCTCGAGGCCGGCGGTTATCGCTTCCCGGCTCCGATCCGCCTGGGCATGAGCCTGATGGCCAAGGTGATGACCAAGAGCACCTATCGTATCTAGGACGCCATCGATGACGGAACGATTCGACGCCAGGGACCTGGCACGCGCCGTGGAAGCGGGCATCCTCCAGCCGGGCCAGGATCAGGCCCTGCTGGGCTTCCTGCGCAAGCAACCGCAAAGCCGCGGCTCCTTCCAACTGGCCCACGTGGCATTCTATTTCGGCGCCTTGCTGATCATGGCCGCCATGGGCTGGCTGCTCACCGAAGCCTGGATGCGCGTCGGCGATGTGGCCCTGCTGGCCGTCGCCACTTCGTATATCGCGCTGCTGACCGCGTTCGCGCTGGCCCTGCAGCGCCGTGGGCAGCCCATCGCCGGCGGTGTGTTGGCGGCGGTCGCGGTGAGCATCGTGCCACTGGCCGTGTTCGCCATCGAACGCCTGGCAGGCTGGTGGCCGCTTGACGACAACCTGACGGACTATCACCAGTACTACACCTATGTGCAGGGTGGCTGGGTGCTGATGGAAGCCGCCACGGTGGTCGCCGGCCTGGTGATGCTGCGCCTGGTGCCCTTCCCCTTCATCGTCATGCCCATCGCCGTGGCCTTGTGGTTCATGTCGATGGACCTGAGCGAATGGTTCTATGGCTCGCCGTTCAGTTGGGAGCAGCGGCGTACCGTCTCGCTGTGGTTCGGCCTGGTGTTGCTGCTGGTCTTCATCGTGGTGGATGGCCGTACGCGGCGAGACTATGCCGGCTGGGGCTACCTGGCCGGGTTGGCCGCATTCTGGGGCGGGCTGACACTGCTGGACAGCGGCAGCGAGCTGGGCAAGGCGCTCTACTGCCTGATCAACCTTGGCCTGATGGGCCTGGCGGTGCTGCTGCGTCGGGCTGTGTTCATGGTCTTTGGTACCATGGGCGTAGCGGCCTACCTGGGCTACCTCTCCTATGAGGTCTTCGCCGATTCGCTGCTGTTCCCGGTGCTGCTGACGCTGATCGGCCTGGCCATGATCGGCCTGGGGCTGGCTTACCAGAAGCGTCGGGAGCAGCTGAGCCAGGCGCTGCGCGCGTGGCTGCCCGGGTGGTTGCGCCAGGCACTGCCGGCGCTGCGTGACTGAACCCCTGGCCTGCCAAGGTTTGCGCCGCACCTGTAGGTGCGGCGCTAGCAGGGCGACTCAACCCAGCTCGATGATTTCATAGCCATGGGTGATTTCCACCCCGGCCCGATCGAGCATGATCGACGCCGAGCAGTACTTCTCCGCCGACAGTTCCACCGCACGCTTGACCTGGGCTTCCTTGAGCCCACGCCCCTTGACCACGAAGTTCAGGTGGATCTTGGTGAACACCTTGGGGTCTTCGCTTGCGCGCTCGGCTTCCAGGAAGGCTTCACAGCTTTCAACGGCCTGGCGGGACTTCTTCAGGATGCTGACCACGTCGAAGCTGCTGCAGCCACCCAGGCCCAGCAGCAGCATTTCCATCGGGCGTACGCCCAGGTTGCGCCCGCCCGCCTCGGGAGGCCCGTCCATGACCACGACATGGCCGCTCCCCGACTCGCCGAGGAACATCGCTTCACCGGCCCACTGGATGCGTGCCTTCATGTATCTGGACTCCCTAAATTTCAGAAAAGGCCGTCAGCTTAGTCCTTGTGACGCTGTCGGAAAAGCTCAAGACGCGTCGCTTTCATGCCGATACAAACGGCAACGTCTGATAAGCTGACGCCAAATGACTGGCGCGTGAGGCCAGCATCCTATAAAAAGCCCATGCGTCGCATCGAACAGGATTTCGTGATGGTTGCTCCAGCCCTGCCCGCCAAGATCAAGAACATCGACAAACTGCTGGCTCACTGCCAGCGACGCCGCTACAACGCCAAGAGCAACATCATCTGCGCAGGCGACCGGGCAGAGACACTGTCATTCATCATCAAGGGCTCGGTGACCATCCTGATCGAAGATGACGATGGCCATGAAATGATCATCGCCTACCTCAACAGTGGCGACTTCTTCGGCGAGCTGGGCCTGTTCGAGTCTACAGGCCAGGCGCAACAACGCAGCGCCTGGGTTCGCGCCAAGACCGAATGTGAAGTGGCCGAGATCAGCTACGATAAGTTCCGCGAACTGGCCCGCCACGACCCGGACATCCTCTACGCCCTCGGCAGCCAGATGGCCCAGCGCCTGCGCAACACCACACGCAAGGTCGGCGACCTGGCCTTTTTCGATGTCACCGGGCGTGTCGCCCGTTGCCTGCTGGACCTGTGCAAGCAACCCGACGCCATGACCCACCCGGACGGCATGCAGATCAAGATCACCCGTCAGGAGATCGGACGTATCGTCGGTTGCTCACGGGAGATGGTCGGCCGCGTCCTCAAGGACCTCGAAGAACGCAGCCTGGTACAGGTCAAGGGCAAGACCATGGTGGTTCACGGCACCCGCTAGTCGCGCGGGATCGACGCGATCACCTCGGCATAGGCCTGGCTGAGGCGCTCGAACCAGGGCGCCTGCGGCACCACCTCGTGCAAGGCGATATGGCTGTCGGCGCGGCAGCGTTGCTCCAGCCCGCAACATTCATTGAAGCGATTGACCGCCGCGACCATCGACTCACGTTCGTTGTCCAGCAACAGCGCACCGTGCACCAACACCACTGCCCGCTTGCCGCCCAGGCCCTGGCGCCAGCGCTGGGCAGTGCCAACCAGCTTGCGGCCATTGAGGTTGACGTTGTA
Source organism: Pseudomonas sp. FA-1 (assembly GCF_056856075.1). NCBI lineage: Bacteria > Pseudomonadati > Pseudomonadota > Gammaproteobacteria > Pseudomonadales > Pseudomonadaceae > Pseudomonas > Pseudomonas sp. FA-1. Next base: position 257,708 of record NZ_JBWXTH010000008.1, on the reverse strand, counting down.
CCGCCCATCACAGAACGCACCATCGATCTCCCCGACCGACGCCACGCCGCCCCACTCGCGCAGCACGTCGCACAATGGCAGGCACAAACGCTCATAGGCGTTTTCGATGCGACCATGATCGCCCTCGCTGCGCGGCGCCACATAGACCAGCGCCACATTCACCGTGGTGTGGGACTGCGGCACCGGCTCACCGCCGGTTTCACGCAGCAGCACCGGCCACCCTGCAATCGCCAGCTCTGCACAGGCGGCTTCGAAGTTGTCCAGGCGGCTCATGCGTCGTGGCATCACCAGAGCACGGTCGGTGGGGCGCCAGAACAATACGCCGGAATCGCGTTCGCCGCGGCAGACGGCGGCCAGCAGGTCCTGCTCGGCGTGCAGGCCCTGTTCAACGGTGAGGGCCAGGGGTTGGTCGCTCATTGATCCACCTACTGTTGTTGTCACTGAGCCTTTCGCGGGTAAACCCGCTTCAAAAAAGCCGGCATTACCTAACGCCAGTCAGTTAAGCCTTATCGGCTGCATTTGGGTCTGCTTCGCAGCCCATCGCCGGCAAGCCGGCTCCCACAGGTTCCGCGGTGTCTACAACAGCAGCGCAGGACAGGTGGGAGCCGGCTTGCCGGCGATGGGGCCTTAACTGACAGGCATTCGGCATTACGCCGGCTTTCGATTCGATCAGTCCAATGCCTGACCTACGGTCTTCACCGCCCGTTCGGGGAAAAACAAACGCTGCAACTCCAGCCCCGGCTGCTCGGCGCGCATGAACGCCTCACCCACCAGGAACGAGTACACCTCGTTGATCTCCATCAGCTCTACGTCGGCACGATTGAGGATGCCGCTCTCGGTGATGGCCAGCCGGTCACGCGGGATACGGGGCAACAGGTCGAGGGTGGTTTCCAGGCTGACCTCGAAGGTATGCAGGTTGCGGTTGTTCACCCCCACCAGCGGTGTATCGAGGGTGTTCAGGGCGCGCTCCAGCTCGTCACCGTCATGCACTTCCACCAGCACGTCGAGGCCGACGTCCTTGGCGGTGGCCGCAAGCTCAGCCATGCGCACGTCATCCAGCGCGGCGACGATGAGCAACACACAGTCGGCCCCCAGGGCGCGGGCTTCCACGACTTGGTATGGGTCGATCAGGAAATCCTTGCGAATCACCGGTAGCGCGCAGGCGGCGCGGGCCTGTTGCAGGTAGGCATCGCCACCCTGGAAGTAGTCCACATCGGTCAGCACCGACAGGCAGGTCGCCCCACCTTTCTCGTAGCTGACCGCGATGTCGGCAGGCACGAAATGCTCGCGGATCACCCCCTTGCTGGGCGAAGCCTTCTTGATCTCGGCGATCACCGCCGGCTGCTTGCGCTTGGCCTGTTCGATCAACGCCTGGGCAAAGCCACGCGGCGCATCGGCTGCCTTGGCCAGGCGCTCGACCTCGGCCAGGCTGACCCGGGCACTGCGCTCGGCCACTTCCTCGACCTTGCGGGCAAGGATCTTCTCCAGCACCGTCGGCACGCTCATGCTTCGTTCTCCTGCTTGAATACGGCGGTAAAGGCACCCAGCTCCTGCAGCTTCTCCCAGGCAAGGCCAGTGTGCAGCACGTCATGGGCCAGCTCGACGCCCCCCTTGAGGGTCATCGCATGATCGGCGGCATACAGGGCCGCACCGGCATTGAGCACGATCATTTCGGCAGCCTTCTGGCCGTTCTCGGTCTTGCGCCGGCCAAGCGCATCGCGGATCAACTCCAGCGAAGCCTGCGGCCCCTCGACCGCCAGGCCATGCAGGCTCTGGCTCTTCATGCCAAGGTCTTCGGGCTCGACCCAGTATTCGGTGATCTGGTCATTCTTCAGTTCGGCCACGAAGGTCGGCGCGGCGAGGCTGAACTCGTCCAGGCCGTCCTTGGAATGCACCACCAGCACATGCTTGCTGCCCAGGCGCTGCAACACTTCGGCCAAGGGACGGCACAAGGCTTGGGTGAACACCCCGACCACCTGGTGCTTCACACCGGCCGGATTCGTAAGCGGGCCAAGCATGTTGAACAGGGTGCGCAACCCCAGGTCACGGCGTGGGCCAGCAGCGTGCTTCATGGCGCTGTGGTGGGTCTGGGCGAACATGAAGCCGATCCCCAGGCTGTCGATGCAGCGGGCGACCTGGACCGGAGTCAGGTTCAGGTAGATACCGGCAGCCTCCAGCAGATCGGCACTGCCGCTCTTGCCGGATACCGCGCGATTGCCGTGCTTGGCCACGGTGCAACCCGCTGCCGCCAGGACGAAGGACGACGCGGTGGAAACGTTGAAGATATTGGCACCGTCGCCGCCGGTACCGACGATGTCGACGACACCGTCCAGGGTCTTGAGCTCGACCTTGTCGGCCAGCTCACGCATCACCGACACAGCGCCGACGATCTCGTCGATGCTCTCGCTCTTCATGCGCATGCCCATCAGGAAGGCACCGATCTGTGCCTCGCTGCACTGGCCGGTCATGATCTGGCGCATGACGTCGCGCATTTCCTCGGTGGTGAGGTCCAGGTGGCCGACGATACGGCCCAGCGCGCTCTTGATATCCATGTTCGATCCTTAGCGGCGGCCGCCGGTCTGCTTGAGGAAGTTGGCGAACAGTTCGTGCCCCTGCTCGGTGAGGATCGACTCGGGGTGGAACTGCACCCCCTCGATGTTCAGCGTCTTGTGGCGCAAGCCCATGATCTCGTCGACCGAGCCGTCGTCATGGGCGGTCCAGGCCGTGACTTCCAGGCAGTCGGGCAGGGTGTCGCGCTTGACCACCAGGGAATGGTAGCGGGTCACGGTGAGTGGGTTGTTGAGCCCGGCGAACACACCCAGGTCGCGATGGTGGACCGGGCTGGTCTTGCCGTGCATCACCTGGCGGGCACGTACCACGTCACCGCCAAAAGCCTGGCCGATGGACTGGTGCCCAAGGCACACGCCGAGGATCGGCAGCTTGCCGGCAAAATGCAGGATGGCCTCGATGGAGACGCCCGCCTCGCTCGGTGTGCAAGGCCCAGGAGAAACCACGATGCGCTCGGGGTTGAGGGCTTCGATCTGGGCGATGGTCATTTCATCGTTGCGAATGACCTTGACCTCGGCACCCAGCTCGCCCAGGTATTGAACGACGTTGTAGGTGAAGGAGTCGTAATTGTCGATCATCAGTAACATCGGGTTGAACCTCTTGAATCTACTGACTTTGAATTCGAACCTTCCAGCGCCGGACGCAAAGGCGGGCTATCGCGCGGGGTGCGCTCGGTGAAACAGCTGGGAGGCAAACGGGGACGGGCCGGGCTGGCCGGCAGGAGATAAAGTCAGGCGCGCCAACGCCAACGGGCGTGGGCCTTGATAACGCGCATCAAGAGTTTGCTGACGATCAACACAGGATTAGGTCTCGCTCATACGTCACGGCACAGTAGCCTACCGGGACGGCGGGTGCAATATGCCCGTAAACACGGCGAAACGAATCCACTCGGGAAGAATGACCACAGGTTTGCTAAGGTCAATCGGCTTGTCCTGATAAAAACAATGAAAAGGATCTTCCTCCATGCAAAAACCACCCTTTCTTCGCTCCTTGCTGGGCTTGCTGGCCCTTTCCTGCAGCCACGCCATGGCGGCACCTTCGCCCTACTCCTCGATGATCGTGTTCGGCGATAGCCTCAGCGATGCCGGGCAGTTCGGCCTGCGCTTCACCAACCGCAACGCCGATGGCAGCTATGCGCCGGTCACGCCGATGATCCTCGGCAGCCGCCTGGGAGTCGCGCCCGAGGAGCTGAACCCCTCCACGTCCATCGGTACCCGGCCCGACGGCAACAACTGGGCCGTCGGCGGCTACACCACGCAGCAGATACTCGACTCGATCACCGACACCTCACGCACCGTCATCCCACCAGGCCGCCCGGGGGCGGGCCTGGTATTGCGCGAACGCGACGGCTACCTGGCCAATGGCAAGTTCGCCGACCCCAACGCCTTGTACTACCTGACCGGCGGCGGCAACGATTTCCTCCAGGGCCTGGTCAACACGCCGGCTGACGCTGCAGCCGCAGGTGGGCGCCTGGCGGCAAGCGCCCACGCACTGCAACAGGGTGGAGCACGCTACATCATGGTCTGGCTGTTGCCAGACCTGGGCCAGACCCCCAACTACAGCGGCACGCCACTTGAAGGCCCGCTGTCGCAATTGTCCGGCGTATTCAACCAGTCATTGCTGAACCAGCTCGGGCAGATCGATGCCCAGATCATCCCGCTGAACATTCCGATGCTCCTCCAGGAAGCTCTGGCGAGCCCCGCCGAGTTCGGCCTGGCGACCGACCAGAACCTGGTCGGCACCTGCTACAGCGGCGAAGGCTGCGTGGGCAACCCGGTGTATGGCGCCAACGGCACCGCGCCGGACCCGACCAAGCTGCTGTTCAACGACTCGGTCCACCCGACCATCGCCGGCCAGCAACTGATCGCCGACTATGGCTATTCGATCCTGGCCGCACCCTGGGAACTGACGCTGCTGCCGGAAATGGCCCACGGCAACCTGCGCGCCCACCAGGACGAACTGCGCAACCAATGGCAGGCCCCTTGGCAGGCGGTTGGCCAATGGCAACCGTTCGTCGCCACGGGAGCCCAGGATTTGGACTTCGACGGCCAGCGCAGCGGCGCCAGCGGTGATGGCCGTGGCTACAACCTGACCCTGGGCGGCAGCTACCGGTTCGACGACGCCTGGCGCATCGGCCTGGCCGCAGGCGTGAACCGGCAAAAACTCGAAGCCGGCGCGCACGACTCGGACTACAAGCTCGACAGCTACCTCGCCACGGTATTCGCCCAGTATCGCCAGGGCCGCTGGTGGGGAGATGCGGCCTTGACCGCCGGGCACCTGGACTATCACGACCTCAAGCGCACCTTCGCGCTCGGCGCCGGCGAGCGCAGCGAGAAAGGCGACACCGATGGCGAAGCCTGGGCGCTCACCGGCCGGCTGGGCTACAACCTGGCGACCGAGCACAGCGCCTGGCAGCTGTCACCTTTCGTCAGCGCCGATTATGCACGGGTCAAGGTCGATGGTTACGAAGAAAAAAGCGGGCGCTCCACGGCCCTGGCCTTCGATGACCAGGAACGGACTTCGCGGCGCCTGGGGCTTGGCTTGCAAGGCGGGTATCAGTTCACGGTCGGCACCCGGCTGTTCGCCGAAGTCGCTCGCGAGCACGAGTTCGAAGATGATCGCCAGGACCTGACCATGCACTTGACCAGCCTGCCGGCCCACGACTTCACGCTCACAGGCTATACGCCAGACAGCAACCTGACGCGGGCCAGCCTGGGGCTGACCCATGAGCTGGTGGCAGGGGTGCATGTGCGTGGGAACTACAACTGGCGCAAGAGTGATGACGTGACCCAGCAAGGCGTGAGCCTGGCGTTGAGCCTGGATTTCTAGGCCAACCCGGGCCGGCCCAATCGCTGGCAAGCCAGCTCACACAGGTTTTCGCAGTTCTCGAACCTGTGGGAGCCGGCTTGCCGGCGATGGGCTGCTCGGCAGCCGTGGATCAAAGGCTTATTTGGCCGGTGTCTGCTCCGCCAGAGCCACCGCGCGGAACATTGCCCGACGCTTGTTGATGGTTTCTTCCCATTCCAACGCCGGCACCGAATCGGCCACGATACCGCCACCGGCCTGCACATGCAGCTCGCCGTCCTTGATCACCGCAGTACGGATGGCGATGGCGGTATCCATGTTGCCGTTCCAGGCAAAGTAGCCCACCGCTCCTCCGTAGACGCCACGCTTGACCGGCTCCAGCTCGTCGATGATCTCCATGGCTCGGATCTTCGGCGCTCCCGACAAGGTGCCAGCTGGCAGGATCGCGCGCAGCGCGTCCATCGCGGTCAGCCCTTCGCGCAGTTGGCCGGTGACGTTGGAGACGATGTGCATGACGTTGGAGTAGCGCTCGATAACCATCTTCTCGGTCAAGCGCACGCTGCCGGTGGACGACACCCGGCCCACATCGTTGCGCCCCAGGTCGATGAGCATCAGGTGCTCGGCGATTTCCTTGTCGTCCGACAGCAGGTCGTCTTCCAGCGCCCGGTCGGCTTCCTCGGTCGCACCACGCGGGCGGGTACCGGCGATCGGCCGCACGGTGACCAGGTTGTCCTCGACCCGCACCAGCACCTCTGGGGAGCTGCCGACCACATGGAAATCGCCAAAGTTGAAGAAGTACATGTACGGCGTCGGGTTGAAGCAACGCAAGGCACGGTACAGGTCGATCGGCGCGGCCTTGAAGTCGATGGACATACGCTGGGACGGCACCACCTGCATGCAGTCGCCGGCCAGGATGTATTCCTTGATGCGCCCCACCGCGTTCTCATAGTCCTCGCGGGTATAGCTGGAGCGAAATGCCGGCTCCGCGGCGAGCGGGCCGCTCAGGTCCAGGCCACGGCGCGGAGTGATCGGCTCGCGCAGCTTGGCCAGCAGGCCCTGCAAGCGGGCCTGGCCCTGTTCGTAGGCCTGCTCCTGGGCCGGGTCGACCAGCACGATGGCGTGCATCTTGCCGGCCAGGTTGTCGAACACCACCACGGCGTCGGAGACCATCAGCAGGATATCCGGCACACCCAGCGGGTCCGGGTTCGGGCACGCCCCCAGGCGCTTTTCCACATAGCGCACACAGTCATAGCCGAAGTAACCGACCAGGCCGCCGTTGAAACGCGGCAGGCCTGGAATGTCGGCTACCTTGTAGCGGTCCTTGAAGGCTTCGACGAAGGCCAGGGGGTCTTCCACCTCGTGGTTTTCCACCTGCTCGCCATCCTGCAGGATGCTCGCCTGGTAGCCATGCACCCGCAGCACGGTGCGCGACGGCAGGCCGATCATCGAATAACGGCCCCACTTCTCGCCGCCCTGCACAGACTCGAGCAGATAGGAGTTGGGCTGGTCGGCCAGCTTCAGGTAGATCGACAGCGGTGTATCGAAGTCGGCCAGGGTTTCACAGGCCAGGGGAATGCGGTTATAGCCGGCAGCGGCCAGGCGCAGGAATTCTTCGCGGGTCATGGGTAGCCTCGTGGCAAGCAGCAATAGGGTCGGGCAAGCGGACGGGCCGGCAGGCGCCGGCGGGCAGGAGTCAGGCGCGCCAGCGCCAACGGGCCAGGGCCTTGATGACTTTCATCCAGAATTTGCCGGTAACCGCCACGGTGGACTCTCTGTCTTGTGAGGCCTGAAGGTCCGCCAACGTTATCCCAGTGGCCGGGAGTAAGCAACCTGGCAACAGGGCGCGCAGGTCGTCGATGACCAGGCTGGGCGATTCTTCATGGATCGGACGCCCATGGTTGTAGCCGTAGGTCAGCCCCACGCACTTGACCCCGGCCGCCTTGGCCGCCAGTACATCGCTGCGCGAGTCCCCCACGAACAGCGACTGCTCGGGGCGCACGCCGGCCATCTTCATGACGAACAGCAGCGCAGCCGGGTCGGGCTTTTTCTGTGGCAGGGTGTCGCCGCCGATGATCCAGCGGAAATAGCGGCCGATCTTCATCTGGTCCAGCAACGGACCGACGAAGCGCTCGGGCTTGTTGGTGATCAGCGCCATCTCCACACCCTGCTTGCGCAACCAGCGCAGGGTATCGCGCACGCCAGGGTAGACCACCGTCAGGTCGTGGCTTTCGCCATAGGCTTCCATGAACAGCGCCAGGCCCTGTTCGGCCAGCTCGTCGTCGACTGCATCGTGGTCCAGACCACCGGCCAGGGCACGCCGGACCAGGACCTGGGCGCCGTTGCCGACCCAGTGGCGCACGGCCTCCAGGCCCGCGGGCGGGCGCCCCAACTGGAGCAGCATACGATCCACGGCGGCAGCCAAGTCAGGGACCGAATCGATCAGGGTGCCATCCAGATCGAACATCACCAGCCTGGGCAGCGCTCCTGGGAACAGCTGCTCGAAGCCGCTCATGGGCGAGCCTGGGCCAGCTCGGCGCGCATCTTGGCGATGACTTCCTGGTAGTCCGGCGCATTGAAGATCGCCGAACCGGCCACGAAGGTATCGGCACCGGCGGCAGCGATCTCACGAATGTTGTTGACGTTGACGCCGCCATCGATCTCCAGGCGGATATCGCGGCCGCTGGCGTCGATCAAGGCACGGGCTTCGCGCAACTTGTCGAGGGTGCCGGGGATGAACTTCTGCCCGCCGAACCCTGGGTTGACGCTCATCAGCAGGACCATGTCGATCTTGTCCATCACGTATTTAAGCGCATCCAGGCTGGTAGCCGGGTTGAACACCAGGCCAGCCTTGCAGCCACCGTCGCGGATCAGTTGCAAGGAGCGGTCGATGTGCTGGGAAGCTTCCGGGTGGAAGGTGATGTAGGTGGCGCCAGCCTCGATGAAGTCACCGATGATGCGATCGACCGGGCTGACCATCAGGTGCACGTCGATCGGTGCGGTCACGCCGTACTTGCGCAGGGCGCTGCAGACCATCGGGCCGATGGTCAGGTTGGGTACGTAGTGGTTGTCCATCACATCGAAGTGAACGATGTCGGCCCCGGCGGCCAGTACCTTGTCGACGTCCTCGCCCAGGCGGGCGAAATCGGCGGAGAGGATGGAGGGAGCAATAGCGTAGGGCTGCATGGCGCACCTGTTGGCAGAAATCACGGTGGCGCGCATTGTAACTCAGGGAGGCGGATGAGGGCTGATTGGTATCAATTCGATCGCTCGCCAGCACCGAACCTGTAGGAGCGGGCTTGTCCCGCGATTGCGATGTTGGCTTCACTGCCGCAATCGAGGGGCAAGCCCGCTCCCACAAGTTCGGTGTCGATACCCACGATCAGGCCGGCTGCTGGGTCCGCAGCTTCTCGCTACGCCCGCGCAACCATTCCAGGGTCAGCAGCAGGATCACCGAAAACGCGATCAGCAAGGTCGCCGCCGCGGCGATGGTCGGGCTCAGGTTCTCGCGAATGCCGCTGAACATCTGCCGTGGCAGGGTCGCCTGCTCGGGGCCGGCGAGGAACAGCGTCACCACCACTTCGTCGAACGAAGTGGCGAAGGCGAACAGCGCCCCCGAGATCACCCCCGGGGCGATCAGCGGCAAGGTCACCCGACGGAAGGTCAGCAGCGGCGAAGCGCCCAGGCTGGCTGCCGCCCGCACCAGGTTGTAATTGAAGCCCTGCAAGGTCGCCGACACGGTGATGATGACGAACGGCACGCCCAGCACCGCATGCACCAGGATCAACGAAATGAAGCTGTTGCCCATGCCCAGCGGGGCAAAGAACAGGTAGCTGGCCACGCCGATGATCACCACCGGCACCACCATGGGCGAAATCACCAGGGCCATCACCAGCGACTTGCCGGGGAAGTCACCTCGGGTCAAGCCGATGGCGGCCAGGGTACCGAAGACCATGGCCAACAAGGTGGCTGCCGGCGCGACGATGATGCTGTTCTTCAACGCCCGCATCCATTCGGCCGAGGCGAAGAAGTCCTGGTACCACTGCAGCGAAAAGCCCTGCAGCGGGTACACCAGGAAGCTGCCGCTGTTGAAGGACAGCGGCACGATCACCAGCACCGGGAGTACCAGGAACAACAGGATCAGGCCACAGAGGATGCGCAGGCTGTAGAACCAGACCCGCTCCACGGGCGACATGTAAGGGCTCAGCATGACAAGGGCTCCTCAGCTCAGGCGCAGGCGGCTGGCACCGACCAGCCAGCTATAGATCAGGTACAGCAGCACGGTCGCCAGCAGCAACAGCCCACCCAGCGCGGTGGCCATGCCCCAGTTGATGCTGGTGTTGGTATAGAAGGCGACGAAGTAGCTGACCATCTGGTCGTTCGGGCTGCCCAGCAATGCCGGGGTGATGTAGTAGCCGATGGCCAGGATGAACACCAGCAGGCAGCCGGCACCGACACCGGCGTAGGTCTGCGGGAAGTACACCCGCCAGAAGCTGGCGAACGGGTGGCAACCCAGGGAAATCGCTGCACGCATGTAGCTGGGCGAAATCCCCTTCATCACGCTGTACAGCGGCAGGATCATGAATGGCAGCAGGATATGGACCATCGAGATGTATACGCCGGTCCGGTTGAACACCAGCTCCAGTGGCTCGTCGATGATGCCCATGGCCATCAGTGCGCTGTTGATCAGCCCCCCCGACTGCAACAGCACGATCCACGCCGCCACGCGCACCAGGATCGATGTCCAGAACGGCAACAGCACCAGGATCATCAACAGGTTGCTCTGCCGGGTCGGCAGGTTGGCCAGCAGGTAGGCCAACGGGTAGGCCAGCACCAGGCAGATCGCTGTGATCACCACGCCCATCCACAGGGTACGGGTGAAGATGTCCAGGTAGATGGACTGGTCAGGGGTCGCCTTGGCCACCTCGCCCAGGTCATCGATGCGGTGATCCAGGGCCGCCAGCAGGTAGAAGGGCGTGACCGTGCTGGTGTTGCGGCGGATCGCCTGCCAGTAGGCCGGGTCGCCCCAGCGCTCGTCGAGCGCCTGCAAGGCGTCCTTGTAGGAAGCGGGCTCGGCCTTGAACGGCAACGCCCGGGCAGTCTTGGCCAACAGGCTGCGGTAGCCGGCCAGTTCCATGTTCAGGCGCTTGGAGAGATCGCCCAGGGTCTGTTTCTTGCGTGATTCGGCCAGGTCCTCGCTGAGCACCTTGTACACGTCCTCGCCCGGCAGGCCCTTGCCATCCCACTGGGTGATGGCCTGGACGGTGCGCGGCAGGCCGGTCACCACCTCAGGGTTGCCGACGCTCTTGTACAACAGTGCCGCGATCGGCACCAGGAACACCAGCAGCAGGAACAGCGCCAGCGGCGCGATCAACGCCTGCGCCTTCCAACGGTTGACCCGCTCGGCGTGCTTGAGGCGCTGCTTGAGGCTTTTACCTGCGCCTTCGTTCAGGGGCACTGCAATGGCCATGGCGAACTCCGAAAATCTGGGGAACGATGAGCGCCGGCGCGATGGCCGGCGCTCCGTCAGCGCGGCTTACTTCTTCGCCGCCCAGGCGTTGAAGCGTTGTTCCAACTGCTCGCTGTTGTCGGCCCAGAAGGCCACGTCGATCTGCACCTGGTTGGCGATGTTCTCAGGCGTGGTCGGCATATCCTTCTTCACCGCGTCCGACAGCAGGCTGACCGCCTTGGCGTTGGCCGGGCCGTAGGCAATGTTCTCGGAGTAGGTCTTCTGCTGTTCGGGCTGCACGCTGAAGGCGATGAATTTCTTCGCCTCTTCGACATCCTTCGCGCCTTTCGGGATGGCCCAGGCGTCGAAGTCGTAGATACCGCCGTTCCACACCACCTTGAGGTTGCTTTCCTTCTGCACCGCCGCGATCCGGCCGTTGTAGGCCGAACTCATGACCACGTCACCCGAGGCCAGGTATTGGGGCGGCTGGGCACCGGCTTCCCACCACTGGATGCTCGGTTTGATCTGGTCGAGTTTCTTGAAGGCGCGGTCCTGGCCCTCTTTGGTGGCTAGTACCTTGTACACGTCCTTCGGTGCCACACCGTCGGCCATCAGGGCGAATTCGAGGGTGTACTTGGCGCCCTTGCGCAGGCCGCGCTTGCCCGGGAACTGCTTGGTGTCCCAGAAATCGGCCCAGCTGGTCGGGGCGGTCTTGAGCTTGTCGGCGTTGTAGGCCAGCACAGTGGACCAGACGAAGAAGCCTACACCGCAGGGCTGGATGGCGCCCGGCACATAGTCGGCCTCGTTGCCGAACAGCGCCGGGTCGAGTTCTTCGAACATGCCCTCGTCGCAACCGCGGGCCAGTTCCGGCGACTCCACTTCCACCAGGTTCCAGGACACGCTGTTGGTGTCGACCATGGCCTTGACCTTGGCCATTTCTCCGTTGTACTCGCCGGCGACGATCTTGCCCTTGCCCGCCTTCTCCCATGGCTCGTAGAACGCCTTGACCTGGGCGGCCTTGTTGGCACCGCCGAAGGACACCACGGTCAGGTCCGCGGCCAGGGCTTGGCCGGCGACGAACAGGCCGAGGGCCAGGGCGGTCAGTTTCAACTGCTTGTGCATTATTGTTCTCTCCACAGTTCAGGGTTGGTGAAGCAAACCTTCAATGGGCTTCGGCAATCGGATCGAGCGCGCGGGCGTGCTCCACCTCCCAGCCAAGCGGTACCACGTCGCCCACGGCCAGGGCCGGGTCGAGTTCGGCGATCGGCTGCTTCACGAAGAAGTCGCCCTTGCCGCACACCTCCAGGCGTACCCGCACGTGGTCGCCCAGGTAGATGAACTCGGCGACCCGCCCGGAGAAGCGATTGACGCAGCGTTCGCTGTGGCCATTGAGGCGTACACGCTCGGGGCGGATCGACAAGGTCACCGGCTCACCGGCCTGGCCGACATTCACTGCCAGGGCCTCGACCCGCTCCCCACGGGGCAGCTGGACCTGGCAGCGATCACCGTCGCGCATCAGCAAGGTGCCGTTCAAACGGTTGTTCTCGCCGATGAAGTTGGCGACGAAGGTGTTGCGTGGTTCTTCGTAGAGGGTGCGCGGGTCGGCGATCTGCTGGATCTCGCCCTGATGGAACACCGCCACCCGGTCGGACATGGTCAGCGCCTCGCCCTGGTCGTGGGTCACGTACACCACGGTCACGCCCAGGCGCTGGTGGATGTGCTTGATCTCCATCTGCATGTGTTCGCGCAGTTGCTTGTCGAGGGCGCCGAGCGGCTCGTCCATCAACACCAGCTGGGGTTCGAACACCAGGGCGCGGGCCAGGGCCACACGCTGCTGCTGGCCACCGGAAAGCTGGCCTGGGTAGCGCTTGGCGAAGGCATCGAGCTGGACCATGGCCAACACCCGCTTGACCCGCTCGCTGATGTCGGTCTTGCTGAGGTTGCGCACGCTCAGGGGGAAAGCCAGGTTCTCCGCCACGGTCATGTGTGGGAATAGCGCGTAGTTCTGGAACACCATGCCGATGTCGCGCTTGTGCGGCGGCACGTTGTTGATCGAACGCCCGGCCAGCTGGATCTCACCGGCGGTGGGGGTCTCGAAACCGGCGAGCATCATCAGGCTGGTGGTCTTGCCCGAGCCGGACGGGCCGAGCAAGGTGAGGAACTCGCCCTTGCGGATGTCCAGGTTGAGGTCCTTGACGATCAGCGATTCGCCATCGTAGCTCTTCTGTACACCGCGGAAGCTGACCAGTGTCTCGCCAGCGTTCGAATTCGCCTCGCTCATGCCTGCACCTTCTTGTTGGAATGACTGCGTAGGCAAAGCGTAGAGCAGCTACAAGGCCCCCGGAAATCGGGGGTACTGAGAGAATGCCATCATCCGGATGGAAGATTTGCTGTAGGGAACGCCCTACACGCGTGACGCATTCGGATAAAGACACGTAGGCCCCGAACGGCCCGCGCTCATAGAACAACTCATAACTGTTGGATTTTGCGGACTCTTTGTAGGAGCGGGCTTGCCCCGCGATCAAGGGCGAAGCCCTTGCCAGGCGATGGTGATATCGGGCCAGGCCCAATCGCGGGACAAGCCCGCTCCCACATGGGGCTGGTCTCTGCGCAGGGCAGGGTGATCTCCCACAGGAAACCGCGCGTCTGGGCACGGATGTCGTAATCACACCAACTTATGCTCCATCGCGTACTTCACCAACTCCGCCAGCGAATTGACCTTGAGCTTCTGCATCAGCCGCGCCTTGTGGGTACTGATGGTCTTGCTCGACAGCGCCAACTGCTGGGCGATGTCATTGACGTTGGCGCCCTGGGCCAAGCGCTCGAACACCGAGAACTCGCGCTCCGACAACAAGGTGTGCAGCGGCCGGGTCTCGGTCAGGCCGACCTCGAAGACCATGCGATCGGCCAGGGCCGGGTCGATATAGCGCCCACCGCTGGCCACCCGGCGGATGGCGGTCAGCAACAGGGCCGGGTCGCTGTCCTTGGTGGCGTAGCCCGCGGCACCGGCCTTGAGGGCCCGGGCGGCCATCTGCGCCTCATCGTGCATCGACAGCATCAGGATTGCCGGCGGGTTGTGCAGGGCGCGGATCCGCGGGATCGCCTCCAGGCCGTTCACCCCTGGCATGGAGATGTCCAGCAACACCACCTCACACGGCGCCTGGCGCAAGGCCTCGAGCAGCTGTTCGCCGTTGCCGGCCTCACCCACTACCTGCATGTCCTTGGCCAGGCCGATCAACTGCTTGATGCCCTCGCGGACAATGGTGTGGTCTTCGGCCACTAACACACGTATCACGATCGCTCTCCCCTACCCCAACGCAATGGTCACACTCAGGCTACAACCTTCACCCGGCTCGCTGTCCAGCTCCATGCTGCCACCGAGCATCAGCACACGCTCACGCACCCCCACCAGACCGAACGAGGTCGGCCTAGCCTGGTTGCGCGCAAATCCCACACCATCGTCGATGACGGTCATGCGCAGGTGGTCCGCCTCGCAGGCCAGCTCGATCTGCACGGTATGCGCCTGGGCGTGGCGCATCACGTTGGTCAACGCCTCCTGAAGAATGCGGAACAACCCGGTGGCCTTGGCGTCGCTCAACGCCGGCAGGTGATCCGGCACCTGCACCAGGCAAGGAATCTGGGTACGCGCCTCGAAGCGTCGCGCTTGCCATTCGATGGCCGAAGCGATGCCCGCGTCAAGGATCGGTGGGCGCAAGGCGGTGGCGACATCACGCACCAACTGGAACAGCTGGGCGATCAGGCGCTTCATGCTGGCCAGGCGCTCGTTCAGGCCCGGGTCCAGCTCGGCATAGGCCAGTTCGCACATCGAGACTTCGAGCTTGAGCACGGTGAGCATCTGCCCCAACTCATCGTGCACCTCCCGAGCAATGCGGGCCTTTTCCTCCTCGCGCACGCTCTCAAGGTGCGCCGAGAGTTCGCGCAACTGCTCCTGGGAACGCGCCAGTTCGAGCTCGACCCGCTTGCTCTGGGTGATGTCCCAGACAATGCCGTCCCAGACCACGCGGCCGTCGGCCAGCCGCCGCGTACTGGCCTTGATGTCGGCCCAGCGCTGCTCGCCCTGGCGCGTGAGGATCCGGCCCTGCCAGGACCAATCCTGGTCAGTGGCCAGGGCCAGGTCCTGGACCCGGTGATAGTCGGCGCGATCCTGCGGATGCACCAGGTTGCGCAAGCCCATGTCGGGCTGCTGGATCTGCGCAGGCGTGTAACCCACCAATGCCTCGCTGCCCTCACTGATGTACGGGAACTCCAGGTCACCCTCGGCCGGGTCACGCTCCAGGCGAAATACCAGCCCCGGCACGTTGCCAGCAATCCCCTTGAGCCGCGCGTCGCTCTCGCGCAAGGCCGCCAGGGCACGGCGGCGCTCGGTGACATCGGTGAGGAACACCACCAGGTATTCGGCGTCGCGAAAGCGCAGGAAGCTCAACGACAGCTCCACCGGCAGCAGGCTGCCGTCGCTGTGCAGGCACTGGGTCTCGAACTGCTCGGCACTGCCATCACCGCTGCGGACCCGCTTCCACAGCTCCAGCCAGCGGTCCATGTGCAGGTTCGGTTCGAAATCGATCAGCGGGCGGTCGAGCAATTCACCCTCGCCACGGCCGAGCATGCGTTCGGCCGCATGGTTGGCGTAGCGCACATGGCTGTCCCAGTTGACCCAGAGGATGCCGACGGTGCTCTGGTCGATCGAGAACTGGCTAAGGCGCAGCGCTTCCTCCCGGGCCTGGCGTTCGACCAGATTCTCCCGTGCGGTCAGCAGGTGACGCTCCAGCTGGTGCTGCTGCCGGCGCTGCCACAGCAGCGTGGCCAGGGCGCAGATCAGCAACAGGCCGAACAGCAGCGCAAGGTTGCGCCAGAAGCCCACGGTATCGTCCAGGCGTGGGTACTTCGGCTGCAACCAGCGCTGGTGCAGTTGCTCCAGCGCCTTGGCGGGAATGGCCTGCAGGCCTTGCTCCAGGATGTCGGCCAGCATCGGCCAGTCGCGCCGCGAGCCGATGCGCAGCAATTGCGGCAAGCCGATATCGCCAACCACGGCCAGGTCGCCGAACTCGCTCTCCCGGGACAAGCCACTGAGCCTTGCCTCGTCCAGCACCGCATAGCTGGCCTGGCCGCCCAGCACCAGTTGCAGGGCCTGACGCTCGCTGGGCACACCCTGCAGATTCAGGTTGCTGTAGTTGGCTCGCAGGTAGTCGGCCAAGGCACTGGGCATGCGCACCGCGACCCGGTCGTTGACGCCGAGCTTTTCCAGCTCGACCGCCAGCGCCCCGGTGCGCAGCCCGACCACCAACTGGGGCACGCGCATATAGGGGTCGCTGAACGACCACAGACGCAGGCTGCCCGGGGTTTGCGTAAGGCCCGGGGCGAAATCGACTTCGCCGGCGCGCAGGGCCTGCTCCAGAGCGGCCTGGTCGGGGAAGTTGCGCCAGGTAAGGTCCAGCTCCAGGGCACGCGCAAGCTGGGTCACCAGTTCCACGTTGGCGCCATAGAGCTGCTGCAGGCGCCGATCGAACTGGGCGTAGGGCGCTTGCAGCACCAGGCCGACCCGCAGGCTGCGATGGCTGTCCAGCCATTGCTGCTGGGCCGGGTCGAGCACCACCGAAGGCGCAGGCTCGGGCCGGGCCAAAGCGATCAAGGGCAGCAACATCCAGCCGATAACCAACAGGCGACGCACTCGCTTCATCTATACGCTCGTCTTGGCAAGGGCGGCCATCATGCATGGCCGTCACGGACAAATACTATTAGGCTGCCGGTATCACTCTGGCCTTGGGTAGATCCATGTTCACACTTTATCGCACGACGCTGGCAGTGTTCTGCCTGGCTTCGCTCTTGCCGCTCGGCACACAGGCCGCCGATGCGCCAGCAACCCAACCTGCCGAGGCATCGGCCACCACCCCTGCACCCCGCCCGCCCCTGGCAGAACGCAGCCAGGAAGACGCCCAGGCGCTCGAACGCACGGTGCCCAAGGCTGAACAGCAAAACTTGCAGGCCGGCGCCGACAACTTCCTGGCCCTGTGGAAACCGGCCAACGACAGCGACCCCAAGGGGGCCGTGATCATCGTTCCGGGGGCCGGCGAGAATGCCGACTGGCCCAATGCGGTCGGCCCGCTGCGCCGCAAGTTTCCCGATGTCGGCTGGCACAGCCTGAGCGTGAGTCTTCCGGACCTGGTCTCCGACAGCCCGCAGCCACGGCTCGACAATACGCCACAGGCCCAGCCTGACAAAGGCAAGGGCGAGGCGGCTCCGGCAAAGGACACCCCGGATGATGCCAACGCCAACGTCGCCCAGGCCACCGCGCCCGATGCCGACACGGCCGAAAGTACCGACGCCAAGGACGCCAGCGAACAGAACGACCAGGCCGATGCCGAACGCATCTTCGCCCGCCTCGATGCCGCCGTGGCCTATGCCCAGCAGCACGAGGCGCGCAGCATCGTGCTGATCGGCCATGGCAGCGGCGCCTATTGGGCGGCACGCTACCTGAGCGAGCGGCAACCGCCGCAAGTGCAGAAACTGGTGATGGTCGCGGCGCAAACGCCGGCAAGGGTCGAGCACGACCTCGAAAGCCTGACGCCGACGCTCAAGGTGCCCACTGCCGATATCTACTACAGCACCCTGCCGCGCGACCGACGCGCCGCCGAGCTGCGTCTGCAGGCGAGCAAGCGGCAGAAGGACGCCCCCTACCGGCAGTTGTCGCTGATCGCCACGCCGGGCAATGCAGCGGCCACACAGGAACAGCTGTTCCGACGGGTACGCGGGTGGTTGATGCCGCAGGAATAAAGTACGCCTAGAGCCCCCGCCGTTTGCGAACCATGGCGTACGCCTGGTGCAGCTCGCGCGTGCGCTCGGTCGCTTCACGCACCCGCGCCTCGCTGGCACCGCTGCCGGCCAGCTTGTCCGGGTGGTGCTTGCTGACCAAACGCCGATACGCCTGCTTCACCTGGTCGATGTCGGTGTCCGCCTCGATGCCAAGCAGGCGCAAGGCCGCCGAATACGTCATCACCCCGCGTTCCGGAAGCGTTTTTCGCGGCTCGTATTCCAGCGCCAGGCCAAGGACCTGGGTCCGGGTCAGCCCCAGCTCGCGGCCCCATTCCAACAGCAGCTCGCGCTCACGGGTACCGGCCTTGCCGTCCGCCCAGGCCATGCGGCAGCAGGCGCGCAAGGTGCCTTCTGCCGCATGGGGTTGCAGCCTGATCCGTTGCAGGTAACGTCCCAACCGATCCTTGCCCGACTTGCCGCGGTTGAACGCGGCGATCGCTCGCAGCCTCGCGGGTTCGGTCATGGCCAACCGGGTCATTTCCTGGCGGGCCTGCTGGATATGCCCCTCGACGACCCGGCCATCGCTTTTCGCCAGGCGCCCGAGCAACACGAACAACAGCTCCTCGTCCCGCAACGCCGGGCGCCCGCCCAGGCGTTCGCGCACATCGTCCCAGCTCTGCAGGCGCAGACGCCGGTCCATGGCCTGGCCAAGCAAGGCGCCAAGCAGTGCGCCGGGAATGCTGGCGATGGCGAAACCGGCGCCGGCCCCGATCACTGTGCTCGGCCACCACATCTCAGGCGCGCCCGGCGATCAGGCGCTCGACCTCGGCCAGGCGCTCGAGGGTGCCGACATCGACCCAATGGCCCGCATAGTGCTCGCCAGTGACCTGCCCCTGGCTCATGGCCTGGCGCAGCAGGGGCGCCAGCTTGAAGGCGCCGGGCTGGCAACCGTCGAACAGGGCGGGATCGAGTACCGAGATGCCGCTGAAGGTCAGGGTCCCGGGCGCATCGTCGCCGTCCACGACCTGCTCGCCGGCCAGGCGGAAATCGCCCCGCCCGTGATGGCCTGGGTTGTCCACCAGCACGAGGTGGGCAAGGCCGGCCAACGGGGCGCGCAACCGGGCGAAGTCGTAGTCGGTCCAAATATCGCCATTGACCAGCAGGAACGGTGTATCCCCCAGCAACGGCAGGGCCTTGAAGATACCGCCACCGGTTTCCAGCGGCTCGCCTTCTGGCGAATAGCGGATGCTCAGGCCAAAGCGGGCGCCATCGCCCAGATGGTCTTCGATCTGCTGGCCGAGCCAGGCATGGTTGATCACCACCTCGGTGAAGCCTGCTCGGGCCAAGGCCTGCAGGTGGTACTCGATCAACGGCTGACCAGCCACCGGTACCAACGGCTTGGGTGTGTGCAGGGTCAGGGGGCGCATGCGTTCGCCCTTGCCCGCCGCCAGGATCATCGCCTTCATGGGCGAGCTCCGGCTTGGAGTTCGGCGATCAGCTGGCCCAGCTCCGCCAACTCGGGGCGCCGGCTGATGACCTCGTCGATGTAGGCGAAGAAGCGTGGTACGTCGGACAGATAGCGGGGCTTGCCGTCACGGTGGCAGATGCGGGCGAAGATCCCGATCACCTTGAGGTGGCGCTGCACGCCCATGAGATCGCTGGCGCGGTGGAAGTCCTCGAAATCGGACTGGACAGGAATACCGGCCGTGCGCGCTTTTTGCCAATAGTCGCGCAGCCAGCCTTCGACACGCGCCTGGGGCCAACTGACGAAGGCGTCCTTGAACAGGCAGGTGATGTCGTAGGTCACCGGGCCGTACACGGCATCCTGGAAGTCCAGCACGCCAGGGTTCGGCTCGCTCTGCATCAGGTTGCGCGGCATGTAGTCGCGGTGCACCAGCACCTTGGGCTGGGCCAGGGCGCTGTCGATCAACAACTGGCTGACTCGTTGCCAGCTCGCCTGCTGCGCCTCGGTGAAGGCCAAGCCCAGCTCCCGCCCTACGTACCACTCCGGGAACAGCTCCACTTCGCGGCGCAGCAAGGCGTCGTCGTAGCTGGGCAGCGGTGCGCTCATCGGCAAGCGCTGGAACGCGAGCAAGGCTTCGATGGCATCGGCGAACAACGGATCGGCGTTGTCGGCATCGATGATTTCCAGGTAGGTCTTGTGCCCCAGGTCACCCAGCAGCAGGAAGCCACGTTCCAGGTCCTGGGCGTGGATAGTGGGGACATGCACGCCGGCGCTGGCCAGCAGATGATCGATCTCGACGAACGGGCGGCAATTCTCCTGGGGCGGCGGCGCATCCATGATCACGAAGCTGTGGCCAGCGGCCTCCCAGCGGAAGTAGCGGCGGAAGCTTGCGTCGCTGCTGGCCGCGGTCAGGCGGCCTGCGGGCACTTCGCCCCAGGCGTTGTCATGGAAAAGGTGGGCAAGCTGTTCATCGAGCCAGGCGGTCAGTTGTTGCAGGCGTACATCGTGATCGGGCATTACAAGGGTCTCCGACGGCCCTAGCCGTCAAGCGGGTCATGCTTTATTATCCAGCATCTTTTTCAGACCATCGAGAGGCGTGCGGCCCCACACGCGGGCAGATGGCACGCAGGAAGCCCGGACTAATAAGATGGCATTGAAATCCCCCGCGTTTCGTAGAAAGTTTCCGTTGCTGGTGACTGGCGGCCTGCTGGCCCTGCAACCTCTGGCCACGTCATACGTGGTGGCAGCCGAGCAGTTCGACTGCCAAGTGTCCGCCTCTGGTGGCTGGGACTGCAAGCCCAAAACCACTGCCAGCAACCTGCCACCGCGCCCGGTGCATGAAGGTGCTGCGCTGAGCTCCGGCGGTGACGCCCAGGTGGCCGAGACCGATGCCGACGGCGAACCCAAGCCGGTGCTGGTCACCGAAAGCAAGGGCCGTGGCCTGAAGTCGCGCAGCGAAGACTACAGCCACCTGGACTGGGTGCCGCGCGACAAGCTCACCGCCGCGCAGCTGGCCGAGACCGGCCCGTACTGCGGTGGCGCGTATATCGAGCCGACACGCCCGGGCATGGACGACACCACGCCCCAGGATGAGTCGCCGACCTACCTGAACGCCAAGGTTTCCCGCTACCAGCAGGAGCAGCAGATCGCCACCCTCGCCGGTGACGTGGTCATGCGCCAGGGCAGCATGCAGGTCGAGGCCGACGAGGCCAACCTGTATCAGGCCGAGAACCGCGGCGAGCTCAAGGGCAACGTCAAGCTGCGCGACAAGGGTTCGCTGGTCGTCGGCGACCAGGCCGAGATCCAGCTGGACACCGGCGAGGCCAAGGTCGACAACGCCGAATACGTGATGCACCAATCGCGCATTCGCGGCAACGCGCTGTACGCCAAGCGTGGTGAAAACGCCATCATCCGCCTCAAGGACGGTACCTACACCACCTGTGAGCCGGGCAGCAATGCGTGGCAGCTCAAGGGCAACAACATCACGCTGAACCCGGCCACCGGCTTCGGCACCGCGACCAACGTCACCCTGCGGGTCAAGGATTTCCCGGTGTTCTATACACCGTACATCTACTTCCCGATCGACGACCGTCGCCAGTCCGGCTTCCTGCCGCCGTCGTTCAGCACCAGCAGCGACACCGGCTTCATGCTGGTCACGCCGTACTACTTCAACCTGGCGCCGAACTACGACGCCACCTTGTATCCGCGCTACATGGCCAAGCGTGGCTTGTTGATGGAAGGCGAGTTCCGCTACCTGACCAAGTCCAGCGAAGGCCAGTTCGGTGCTGCGTACCTGAACGACAAGAACGACGATCGTAAAGAGCAGACCGACTACAAAGAAAAGCGCTGGATGTACAACTGGCAGCACAAGGGCGGGCTGGATTCGCGCTTGATGACTGAGGTGGACTACACCGATATCAGTGATCCGTTCTATTTCCAGGATCTGGAGACGGGGCAGATTGGGGTCGAGAGCCGCGATGTAGTGGATCAGCAGGGTGCTATTACCTATCGGGGTGACAGCTATCGGGCACGGTTGAATGCGCATGCGTATGAAATGGCGACCATTTCGCGCGTTACGCCATATGACAAGCTGCCGCAAATCACGCTCGACGGCATGCTGCCGTATCATCCAGGCGGGTTCGACTTCACTTATCAGACAGAAGCTGTTCGCTTTGATCGTGACCTGAAGGACGACTTTGTCAGAGATGAAGATGGCAACCCTGACTTCTCCGCAGGCGCTGCTGGCCGCCGCCTTGACGAGAATATTTCCGGTATTGCCCGTGCAAACGGTACCCGTCTGAATGCTGCTCCCGCTATCAGCCTGCCGATGGAGGCCAGTTATGGTTTCTTGACGCCGAAGCTGAAGTATGTCTCCACGCACTATGACCTAGACCTAGATAGCCAAGGGAAAGCGCAGGCCGCAAGCCAGGCTTCGCAGCCTGGATATGGTAGTTACAGTAGCTCCCTGAACCGAAACGTTCCGATCTTCAGCGTCGACAGTGGCCTCTACTTCGACCGCAACACCCAGTGGTTCGGCAAGAACTACCGCCAAACCCTGGAACCACGCTTGTTCTACCTCTACGTTCCGTATGAGGATCAGAAAGACATCCCTGTCTTCGACACCAGCGAGTCCTACTTCAACTTCGCCTCGCTGTTCCGTGACAACCGCTTCAGCGGCTCCGACCGCATCGGTGACGAGAACAAGCTGTCGCTGGGTGTGACTAACCGCTGGATCGAGGAGAATGGATTCGAACGTCAACGCTTCAGCATTGGCCAAGCGCTCTACTTCAAGGATCGCAAGGTGCAAATGCCTGGTATTGATTATCGCGACCGCGACGACGCGCAATCCGACGTTTCACCTTACGCGCTCGAGTACCAGTACGCCTTCAACCGCGACTGGCGCTTCAACTCCGACTACAACTGGGACCCGGACAGCCGCAGCCCACGCTCCGGCAGCGCCATGTTCCACTACCAGCCGGAAGACAATCCGAACAAGATCGTCAACCTGGGCTATCGCTACCGCAACGACCTGGTTCGCTACGACTCGCTGACCGGTCGCTGGCAGGTTGGCGGCGGCGATTACGGCAGACCTGGCGACCCGAACTACGTCAAGGACTACTACAAGATCGAGCAGCACGACTTCTCGGTCATCTGGCCGATCGTCCCTCAGTGGAGTGTTATCGCCCGCTGGCAGCACGACTACAACCGCAACCGTACCCTGGAAGCCATGGGTGGTTTCGAATATGACAACTGCTGCTGGAAGCTACGCCTGATCAACCGCTACTGGCTCGATTACGACGACTTCAGCCAAGCCGTTCCGCAAAACGAGAAAGGCGACCACGGCGTCTTCCTGCAAATCGTGCTCAAAGGCCTCGGCGGCGTTGTGGGCAACAAGGTCGAGTCGTTCCTCGACGAAGGCATTCAAGGTTACCGTACACGTGAAGACCAAGCTTATTGATCGCCTGCGCCCGCTGATGCTGGGCGCCGTATTGCTGAGCAGCGCGGTGCATGCCGCTGTTCCCCTGGACCACATCGTGGCCATCGTCGACAACGACGTGGTCATGCAGAGCCAGCTGGACCAGCGCGTGCGCGAAGTGCAGCAGACCATCGCCAAGCGCGGCGGCGGCGTGCCGCCGGCCGGCGCCCTGGAGCAGCAGGTGTTGGAACGCCTGATCGTCGAGAACCTGCAACTGCAGATCGGCGAACGCTCCGGCATTCGCATCACCGACGAGGAACTCAACCAGGCCATCGGCACCATTGCCCAGCGCAACGGTATGTCCCTGGACCAGTTCCGCGCCGCCCTGGCCCATGACGGCCTGTCGTTCGACGATGCCCGCGAGCAGGTCAAGCGCGAGATGATCATCAGCCGCGTGCGCCAGCGCCGCGTGGCCGAGCGTATCCAGGTGTCCGAGCAGGAAGTGAAGAACTTCCTCAACTCCGACCTCGGCAAGATGCAGATGTCGGAAGAGTACCGCCTGGCCAACATCCTCATCCCGACCCCGGAAGGCGCCAGCTCCGACGCCATCCAGGCCGCCGCACGCCAGGTCGGCGATATCTACCAGCAGCTTCGCCAGGGCGCCGACTTCGGCCAGATGGCCATCGCCCGCTCCGGCAGCGAAAACGCTCTGGAAGGCGGCGAAATGGGGTGGCGCAAGGCCGGCCAACTGCCACCTGACTTCGCCAAGATGCTCAGCAGCATGTCGGTGGGCGACATCACCCAGCCGATCCGCATCCCCAACGGTTTCATCATCCTCAAGCTCGAGGAGAAACGCGGTGGTGGCGAGAACGTGCTGCGTGACGAAGTCCACGTACGCCACATCCTGATCAAGCCAAGCGAGATCCGCAGCGAAGCGGCGACCGAGCAACTGGCCGAGCGCCTGTACGACCGTATCCAGAATGGCGAAGACTTCGCCGAGCTGGCCAAGAGCTTCTCGGAAGACCCAGGTTCCGCGCTCAACGGCGGCGACCTCAACTGGGTCGACCCGAACAGCCTGGTGCCGGAGTTCCGCGAGCAGATGGCCAATGCCCAGCAGGGCGTGGTGACCAAGCCGTTCAAGACCCAATACGGCTGGCACGTACTGGAAGTGCTGGGCCGCCGCGCCACCGACAGCACCGAGAAGGCGCGCGAACAGCAAGCGCTGACCGTGCTGCGCAACCGCAAGTACGACGAAGAGCTGCAGACCTGGCTGCGCCAGATCCGCGACGAAGCCTACGTTGAAATCAAGCTGCCTGGCGCCGACCAGGCCGCCCAGTGAAGCCCCTGCGCTTCGCCGTCACGCCCGGCGAGCCGGCCGGCATAGGCCCTGACCTGTGCCTGCTGCTGGCCGCCGAGGCCCAGCCTTACCCCCTGATCGCCATCACCAGCCGTGACCTGCTCGCCGAGCGGGCCACGCAGCTGGGGCTGGCTGTCAGCCTGCTGCCGGTCAGCGCCGATGCCTGGCCCGACCAGCCGGCCCCCGCCGGCAGCTTGTACGTGTGGGATACGCCACTGGCGGCGCCGGTGGTACCCGGGCAATTGGACAAGGCCAACGCCGCCTTTGTTCTGGAAACCCTGACCCGCGCCGGCCAAGGCTGCCTGGACGGGCATTTCGCCGGCATGATCACCGCCCCGGTGCACAAGGGCGTGATCAACGAAAGCGGCATCGCCTTCTCCGGCCATACCGAATTCCTGGCCGACCTGACCCATACCACCCAGGTGGTGATGATGCTGGCCACCCATGGCCTGCGCGTGGCCTTGGTGACCACTCACCTGCCCCTGCGGGACATCGCCGACGCCATTACCGCCGAGCGCCTGGAGCGGGTCACGCGCATCCTGCACGCCGACCTGCAGAGCAAGTTCGGCATCGCCCAGCCCCGCATCCTGGTCTGCGGCCTCAACCCGCATGCCGGCGAAGGCGGCCACCTGGGCCGCGAAGAAATCGACATCATCGAGCCAGCACTGCAACGCCTGCGTGCCCAAGGCATGGACCTGCGTGGCCCACTGCCGGCCGATACCCTGTTTACCCCCAAGTATCTGGAGCACTGCGACGCAGTGCTGGCGATGTACCACGACCAGGGCCTGCCCGTACTCAAGTACAAAGGCTTCGGCGCCGCTGTCAACGTGACCCTAGGCCTGCCGATCATCCGCACGTCGGTCGACCACGGCACCGCCCTGGACCTGGCCGGCACCGGCAAGGTCGACACCGGCAGCCTGCGCGTGGCCCTGCAAACCGCCTACCAGATGGCCGAGAACCGACCATGAACGAGCAATACCAACACCGGGCGCGCAAGCGCTTCGGCCAGAACTTCCTGCACGACGCCGGCATCATCGACCGCATCCTACGGGCGATCAATGCCAAACCGGGCGAGCACCTGCTGGAAATCGGCCCGGGCCAGGGCGCCCTCACCGAGGGTCTGCTGGGCAGCGGCGCACAGCTGGACGTCGTCGAGCTGGACAAGGACCTGGTGCCGATCCTCCAGCACAAGTTCGCCGGCCGCGACAACTTCCGCCTGCACCAGGGCGACGCCCTGAAGTTCGATTTCAACCAACTGGGCGTCCCGGCGCGCAGCCTCAAGGTGGTGGGCAACCTGCCCTACAACATCTCCACCCCGCTGATCTTCCACCTGCTGAACCACGCCGACCTGATCCGCGACATGCACTTCATGCTGCAGAAGGAAGTGGTCGAGCGCCTGGCCGCAGGCCCGGGCGGTGGCGATTGGGGCCGCCTGTCGATCATGGTGCAGTACCACTGCCGGGTCGAGCACCTGTTCAACGTAGGCCCAGGCGCCTTCAACCCACCGCCCAAGGTGGACTCGGCCATCGTACGCCTGGTGCCCCACGAGACCCTGCCGCACCCGGCCAAGGACCCACGCCTACTCGAGCGCATCGTTCGGGAAGCCTTCAACCAGCGCCGCAAGACCCTGCGCAACACCCTCAAGGGCCTGCTCGACAACCAGGCCATCGAAGCCGCCGGCGTCGACGGCAGCCTGCGCCCCGAACAGCTCGACCTGGCCGCCTTCGTGCGCCTGGCCGACCAGTTGGCCGAGCAACAAGCCTGATATTGGCTACCCCCCATCGCCGGCAAGCCGGCTCCCACAGTATCGCGGTGTCTCTGAAAACAGCGCAGGACAGGTAGGAGTCGGCTTGCCGGCGATAGGGCCCGCGTGGGTTACATAGCGCCCCACACTGGCCCTCCCCCCCACCTATGGCCTAGACTGCAACCATTGCAGTATTTGCGTCCGCTCCTCCAAGGCCTTTGCATGTCCGACCCCCGCTATCAGATCGACGTCAGCGTCGTGACCCGCTACCTGAAAGAACAATCCGACCCCGACAACAGCCGCTTCGCCTTCGCCTACACCATCACGGTGCAGAACAATGGCACGCTGAAAGCCCGGCTGGTCTCGCGCCACTGGCTGATCACCAACGGTGACGGTGAAGTGGAAGAGGTGCGCGGTGCCGGCGTTGTCGGCCAGCAGCCGCTCATCGAGCCAGGCGACAGCCATACCTACAGCAGCGGCGCGGTGCTCACCACTCGCGTCGGCACCATGCAGGGCAGCTACCAGATGTTGGCCGGAGACGGTCAGCATTTCGACGCCACCATCGCGCCATTCCGCCTGGCCGTGCCCGGGGCGCTGCACTGATGGCGGTGTACGCCGTCGGCGATCTGCAGGGCTGCCTGCAGCCGCTCAAGTGCCTGCTCGATCGCGTGCACTTCGACCCGGCAGTGGATCGCCTGTGGCTGGTGGGCGACCTGGTCAATCGTGGCCCGGAGTCGCTGGAAACCCTGCGCTTCCTTTATTCCATGCGCAACTCGCTGGTATGCGTGCTGGGCAACCATGACCTGCACCTGCTGGCAGCCTGGCACAACGTCGAGCGCCTGAAGAAGGGCGACACCCTGCGCGAGATCATCGAAGCGCCAGATGCCGACCAGCTCTTCGATTGGCTGCGCCAGCAGAAGCTGCTGCACTACGACGAAGCACGCGGCGTGGCGCTGGTGCATGCCGGCATCCCTCCGCAATGGACGCTGGGCAAGGCGCTGGAGCTGGCCGCCGAAGTGGAGGAAGTGCTGCGCGACGACACCCGCCTGAAGCTCTACCTGGACGGCATGTACGGCAACGAGCCAAAAAAGTGGAGCAAGAACCTGGCCGGTATCGAACGCCTGCGGGTCATCACCAACTACTTCACCCGCATGCGCTTCTGCACCGCCGAGGGCAAGCTCGAGTTCAAGAGCAAGGAAGGCCTGGACAGCGCACCCAAGGGCTACAAGCCCTGGTTCGCCCACAAGGACCGCCGTTCGCGCCACGTGAAGATCATCTTCGGCCATTGGGCCGCCCTCGAGGGGCGCATCGATGTGCCCGATGTGATCGGCCTGGACACCGGCTGTGTCTGGGGTGGCGCCATGACCCTGTACAACGTCGACAGCGGCGAGTTCCACCGCTGCGATTGCGCCGACGACGGCACCCTGCGCCAACCGGCATAACCGACTAGACTCAACGATCAGCCCCGAAGGAAACCACCCCCATGAGCGAATTCAAGCGCATCCCTCCCGAGCAGGCCCAGGCCCTGCGTGAGCAAGGTGCGGTGGTCGTCGACATTCGTGACCCTCAAGCGTTTGCCGCAGGCCATATCAGCGGCGCCACTCATCTTGATAACCATTCGGTGGCCGAGTTCATTCGCAATGCCGACCTCGACGCACCGACCCTGGTGGTCTGCTACCACGGCAACTCCAGCCAGAGCGCTGCGGCCTATCTGGTGGGCCAGGGCTTTTCCGAGGTGTACAGCCTCGATGGCGGCTTCGAGCTGTGGCGCAGCACCTACCCGGCCGAAACCGCCCAAGGCGGCGCCGAATAAAAATTTTCATTTTCCCGCAGCCCGCGCCACGAGCGGGCTCGGGCCTTACCTGACGAACGGTCGTGAGTATCTTCTCGACCCCGCGCCCTTGACCTCTCGTATAACCAACTATCCTTAAGCCCAGGCCATCCAAAAAAGGGGAGAGCCGGTACACCGGCGTGCGGGTCATCGGTAGCGTTTCTACGGGTGTTCTGGGGGGTATACAGCAATCGGCCAGCCCGGTTGCATGCCAGCATCATGCTGACTGATCCGGCGTCGGCTCCACGTATCGAGCGAGGTGACGTCATGAGCATTTTTAGCCACTTCCAACAACGTTTCGAGTCAACCCGCCAGGAAGAACTCTCGCTGCAGGAGTACCTCGAGCTGTGCAAAGAGGATCGCAGCGCCTACGCTTCGGCGGCCGAACGCCTGTTGCTGGCCATCGGCGAACCGGAGCTGGTCGACACCTCAACGAACTCCAGGCTGTCGCGGATCTTTTCCAACAAGGTGATCCGTCGCTATCCGGCCTTTGCCGACTTCCATGGCATGGAAGAGTGCATCGACCAGATCGTGTCCTACTTCCGCCATGCCGCCCAAGGCCTGGAGGAGAAGAAACAGATCCTGTACCTGCTGGGCCCGGTGGGCGGCGGTAAATCGTCCCTGGCCGAAAAGCTCAAGCAGTTGATGGAGAAGGTGCCCTTCTACGCTATCAAGGGTTCACCGGTGTTCGAGTCGCCCCTGGGGCTGTTCAATGCCGCCGAGGACGGCGCCATCCTGGAAGAAGAGTTCGGCATCCCGCGGCGCTACCTGAACACCATCATGTCGCCCTGGGCCACCAAGCGCCTGCAGGAGTTCGGCGGCGACATCTCCAGGTTCCGGGTGGTCAAGCTCTACCCATCCATCCTCAACCAGGTCGCCATCGCCAAGACAGAACCTGGCGACGAGAACAACCAGGACATCTCGGCGCTTGTGGGCAAGGTGGATATCCGCAAACTCGAGGAATTCCCGCAGAACGACGCCGACGCCTACAGCTATTCGGGCGCGCTGTGCCGGGCCAACCAGGGCCTGATGGAATTCGTCGAGATGTTCAAGGCACCGATCAAGGTCCTGCACCCGTTGCTCACCGCCACCCAGGAAGGCAACTACAACAGCACCGAAGGCCTGGGGGCGATCCCCTACTCCGGCATCCTGCTGGCCCACTCCAACGAATCGGAATGGCATACCTTCCGCAACAACAAGAACAACGAAGCGTTCATCGACCGGATCTACATCGTCAAGGTGCCGTACTGCCTGCGCGTCAGTGACGAAGTGAAGATCTACGACAAGCTGCTGGTCAACAGCTCGCTGTCCAAGGCCCATTGCGCGCCAGACACCCTCAAGATGCTCGCGCAGTTCACCGTGCTGTCGCGCCTGAAGGAGCCTGAGAACTCCAACATCTATTCGAAGATGCGCGTGTATGACGGCGAGAACCTCAAGGACACCGATCCGAAGGCCAAGTCGATCCAGGAGTATCGCGATGCCGCCGGGGTCGACGAGGGCATGAATGGCCTGTCGACCCGCTTCGCCTTCAAGATCCTGTCCAAGGTCTTCAACTTCGATCCACACGAGATCGCGGCCAACCCGGTGCACCTGCTGTACGTGCTGGAGCAGCAGATCGAACAGGAGCAGTTCCCTGCCGAGGTACGCGAGCGTTACCTGCGCTATCTCAAGGAATACCTGGCACCGCGCTATATCGAGTTCATCGGCAAGGAAATCCAGACCGCCTACCTGGAGTCCTACAGCGAATACGGCCAGAACATCTTCGACCGCTACGTGCTGTACGCCGACTTCTGGATCCAGGACCAGGAGTACCGCGACCCGGAAACCGGCGAGATCCTCAACCGCATCGCCCTCAACGAGGAGCTGGAGAAGATCGAGAAACCGGCCGGCATCAGCAACCCGAAAGACTTCCGCAACGAGATCGTCAACTTCGTGCTGCGTGCCCGCGCCAACAACAACGGCAAGAACCCGAGCTGGCTGAGCTATGAAAAGCTGCGGGTGGTGATCGAGAAGAAAATGTTCTCCAACACCGAAGACCTGCTGCCGGTCATCAGCTTCAACGCCAAGGCCAGCAAGGAGGATCAACAGAAACACAACGACTTCGTCACCCGGATGGTCGAGCGTGGCTACACCGACAAACAGGTTCGCCTGCTGTCGGAATGGTATCTGCGGGTCAGGAAATCGCAGTAAAAGCGGCAAGCTGCGAGCCGCAAGCCCTGAGCCGGACGCGGTGTGCCGTGGCGCATCGCACGGCTCACGGCGGCGGCGACTGCTTTTACTTGCAGCTCGTAGCTTGAAGCTTGCAGCTGTACCCAGCTACCGGAGGGCCCATGAGCTACGTAATCGACCGACGCCTGAACGGCAAGAACAAGAGCACGGTCAACCGCCAGCGCTTCTTGCGGCGGTACCGTGAGCACATCAAGAAAGCCGTCGAAGAGGCCGTGAGCCGCCGTTCCATCATGGACATGGAGCACGGCGAGCAGATCAGCATCCCGTCGCGGGACATCGACGAGCCGGTGCTGCACCATGGTCGTGGCGGCAAGCAGACCATCATCCACCCAGGCAACAAGGAATTCACCGCTGGCGAGCACATTCCCCGGCCCCAAGGCGGTGGAGGCGGCGGCGGCCGTGGCAAGGCCGGCAATTCCGGCGAAGGCATGGATGACTTCGTGTTCCAGATCACCCAGGAGGAGTTCCTGGAGTTCATGTTCGAGGACCTGGAGCTGCCCAACCTGGTGAAACGTCACCTCACCGGGGCCGACACCTTCAAGACCGTGCGTGCCGGTATCGCCAACGAAGGCAACCCGTCACGCATCAACATTGTCCGCACCCTGCGCTCGGCCCATGCCCGGCGCATCGCCCTGACCGGCAGCAGCCGTGCGCTGTTGCGCGAAGCCCAGGCCGAGCTTGCGCGCTTGAAGGTCGAGGAGCCGGACAACTTCACCGATATCCAGGCGACCGAGGCCGAGATCGAACGCCTGAAAGCGCGCATCAATCGCCTGCCCTTCCTCGATACCTTCGACCTGAAGTACAACCTGCTGGTCAAGCAACCCAACCCGAGCTCCAAGGCCGTGATGTTCTGCCTGATGGACGTCTCGGGCTCGATGACCCAGGCCACCAAGGACATCGCCAAACGCTTCTTCATCCTGTTGTACCTGTTCCTCAAGCGGAACTACGACCGCATCGAGGTGGTGTTCATCCGCCACCACACCAGCGCCCGCGAAGTGGACGAGGAAGAATTCTTCTATTCCCGCGAGACGGGCGGCACCATTGTGTCCAGCGCGCTCAAGTTGATGCAGGAGATCATGGCCGATCGCTACCCGGCCAGCGACTGGAACATCTACGCCGCCCAGGCCTCCGACGGCGACAACTGGAACGACGATTCGCCGATCTGCCGTGAGATCCTGTCCAAGCAGATCATGCCCCACGTGCAGTACTACACTTACGTGGAAATCACCCCCCGTGAGCATCAGGCGCTGTGGTACGAATACGAGCGCATCGGCGAAGCCTTCCCCGACACCTTCGCCCAGCAGCAGTTGGTATCGGCCGGTGATATCTATCCGGTCTTCCGTGAACTCTTCCAGCGCAGGTTAGCCACATGACCGCCAGAGAGCAGAGACGCCAGCCCATTTCCACCGGGTCCGAGTGGACGTTCGAGCTTATCCAGGCCTATGACCGCGAAATCAGCCGCCTGGCCGAGCGTTACGCCCTGGATACCTATCCCAACCAGATCGAGGTGATCACCGCCGAGCAGATGATGGATGCCTATGCGTCCGTCGGCATGCCGCTGGGCTACCACCACTGGTCCTACGGCAAGCAGTTCCTCAGCACGGAAAAATCCTACAGCCGTGGCCAGATGGGCCTGGCCTACGAAATCGTGATCAACTCCGACCCGTGCATCGCCTACCTGATGGAAGAGAACACCATGTGCATGCAAGCACTGGTGATCGCCCATGCCTGCTACGGCCACAACAGTTTCTTCAAGGGCAACTACCTGTTCCGCACCTGGACGGACGCCAGCTCGATCATCGACTACCTGGTATTCGCCAAGCAGTACATCGCCCAATGCGAGGAGCGCCACGGCATCGATGCCGTCGAAGACCTGATCGACTCCTGTCATGCCCTGATGAACTACGGCGTGGACCGCTACAAACGCCCCTACCCCATCTCCGCCGAGGAAGAACGCCGGCGGCAGAAAGAGCGCGAGGAGCATCTGCAGCGCCAGATCAACGACCTGTGGCGCACCATTCCCAAGGGCTCGGAGAAAGGCAACGAGCGCGATGATGTGCGCTTCCCCGCCGAACCCCAGGAAAACATCCTGTATTTCATCGAAAAACACGCCCCGTTGCTCGAACCCTGGCAACGGGAAGTGGTGCGCATCGTGCGCAAGATCGCCCAGTATTTCTACCCCCAACGCCAGACCCAGGTGATGAACGAAGGCTGGGCCACGTTCTGGCACTACACCCTGATGAACGACCTGTACGACGAAGGCCTGGTGACCGACGGCTTCATCATGGAGTTCCTGCAGTCCCACACCAGTGTGGTGTTCCAGCCGGGCTTCGACAGCCCGTACTACAGTGGCATCAACCCCTATGCCCTGGGCTTCGCCATGTATACCGACATTCGTCGCATGTGCGAGCACCCTACCGAAGAAGACCGGCGCTGGTTCCCTGATATCGCCGGCAGCGACTGGCTTTCCACCATCAAGTTCGCCATGAGCAGCTTCAAGGACGAAAGCTTCATCCTGCAGTACCTCTCACCCAAAGTGATCCGCGACCTGAAGCTGTTCAGCATCCTGGACGATGACCAGCGCGACGACCTGCTGGTACCGGCGATCCACGACGAAGCCGGCTACCGCATCATCCGTGAGCAACTGGCTGCCCAGTACAACCTGGGCAACCGCGAACCCAACGTGCAGATCTGGAGCATCGACCGCCGCGGCGACCGTTCCCTGACCCTGCGCCACCAGCAACACAACCGCAAGCCGCTGGGCGACTCCACCGAGGAAGTGCTTCGGCACCTGCATCGGCTGTGGGGCTTCGATATCCATCTGGAAACCGTCCAAGGCGACCAAGTCATGAAAACCCACCATATGCCGCCGCGAGGCGAGCAGAACGAAGCGGGTGAGTACGGCCGTATGGATCTTGCCGTGGTGCATCATCTCTGAGCAAACAGCCCTCCATTACTGCCGACAGGGTATGCTGTGGGCAGTAATGGAGGTTCTACATGCAGATCTACAAGGTCGGTGGCGCCGTGCGCGACCGCTTGCTCGGGCGCCCGGTCAGCGATATCGACTGGCTGGTGGTCGGCGCCACGGTCGAACAGATGCAAGCCCTGGGCTATCGCCCGGTCGGGGCTGATTTTCCGGTATTCATCCACCCTCGCACCGGCGAGGAGTACGCCCTGGCGCGCACCGAGCGCAAGAGCGGGCGCGGCTATGGCGGTTTCACCTTCCATGCCAGCCCCGAGGTCACCCTCGAAGAAGACCTGGTCCGCCGGGACCTGACCATCAATGCCATGGCAGAGGACGCGCATGGCAATCTGTGCGACCCGTATAACGGCAAGGAAGATCTCGATCGACGCATTTTGCGCCATGTTTCTCCAGCATTCGCCGAAGATCCCCTGCGTGTCCTGCGTGTAGCCCGCTTCGCGGCCCGCTATGCCCCGCTGGGCTTCCATGTCGCCGGCGAGACGCTCGAGCTGATGCGCCAGATCAGCGCATCGGGCGAGCTTCAAGCACTGACGGCCGAGCGCAGCTGGAAGGAAATCGAGCGAGCCCTGATGGAAGACCAGCCCCAGGTGTTCATCCAGGTGCTGCGCGATTGCGATGCGCTCAAGGAACTGATGCCGGAGATCAATGCACTGTTCGACGCGCAGCGACCAGACCCGCTGGCAGCACTACGAGAAGCGGCTCGCGCGCAACAGCCACTGAATGTACGCTGGGCCTGCCTGCTGCAGGGGCTGGGCGAGCCGAGCCAGGTCAAGGCAGTCAACCAGCGCTTCAAGGCCCCCAGGGAATGCCAGGAGCTCGCGTCCCTGGTCAATGAGTGCCAGCCCCTTTGCCACAACGCCAAGGCACTGAGCGCTGCCAGCCTGCTGGACTTGCTGCAGAAGTTCGACGTGTACCGTCGCCCGCAGCGCTTCGAGGATTTCATTGCTGCGTGCGAGATGGAGGCGCGTGGTCAGAGGAACGACCAGGCTTACCCGCAGGCCGATTACCTGCGCGACGCGGCGGCCGCTGCCAAAGCAGTGGATGTGAAACCACTGGTGGAGAAAGGCTTGGCCGGGCAAGCGCTGGGGGAAGCACTCAAGGCGCAACGCCTGGAAGCACTCGAAGCCTACAAGCGCCGGTAACCTTCGGGGTTTTTTTCGCGTTTATACAACCGCAATCGCCGGCAAGCCGGCCCCCACCTGTCTTGCGCTGTTGTCAGAAACACCGCCGTACCTGTGGGGGAGCTAGCTGGCTTGCCGGCGATTGGGCCTTCACATCCGGGTCAGTTGCAACCCACGCCACTCGAAGGGCACCGGTGCCAACGCCTGGTCGATATCCGCTTCCTGCCACAGCTGCCCCATCGTCTTGCCGACGCCCGGGTGCACCAGTTGCGGCGCGATCAACGACAACGGCCAGAGCACGAACGCATTCTTGAGGATCTCGGCCCTGGGCAGCACCAGGCCGTCGAAAGTTCCCAGCAGGTCGTCATACATCAGCACATCGATATCCAGCGGCAAGCCCTTGCGCTCAGGCGCATAACGGCCGTTGTCCGCCTCGATGAACTTGAGCCGACGATCCAGCTCCAGCAGCGGCAGGTCGGTCTGCCCGGTGACCACCAGGTTGTAGAACGGCCCGCTCTTGATGCCCACCGCCTGGCTTTCGAACACCGGTGAGCAGCGCATGCCCTGCAGAAAGCCCGCCAGGGCATCGAGCCCGGCGCACAGGTGCGCCTGGCGGTCGATGTTGCTGCCCAAGCCCAGGTAAACCGTACTCAGAGACATCCGCGCTCGATCTCCACGCCAACGCCACCACGGGCCGCCGGTACGGCACCTGGCTTGGTCAGCTTCAGGCGCACCCAAGGAATGTTGAATTCTTCCATCAATACCGCGACCAGGCGCTCGGCGAATGTTTCCACCAGCTCGAAACGGGCCTGCTCGGCGAATGCCTGGACACGTGCCGAGACACTGGCGTAGTCCAGGGCCAAGGCCAGGTCGTCACCGGCAGCCGCCGGGCGATTGTCCCA
Organism: Pseudomonas sp. FA-1; assembly: GCF_056856075.1. Classification (NCBI taxonomy): domain Bacteria; kingdom Pseudomonadati; phylum Pseudomonadota; class Gammaproteobacteria; order Pseudomonadales; family Pseudomonadaceae; genus Pseudomonas; species Pseudomonas sp. FA-1. Next base: position 222,573 of record NZ_JBWXTH010000008.1, on the reverse strand, counting down.
GGCGAAACTCAGGTCCAGGCGCAGGCACTGGCGAATATCCCGCTCCCAGTCATAGGCACCGATGACGGTATCGACTTCCAGGCCTTCGATGAACACTCTGTCCAAGCACTTCTCTCCACAGCACGACAAGGGCGACTGGCGCCGTTAGAATCAGGGCGTCCTCGCCCGGAATAGTTAGCATGTTTTGGTTATTGGCGCTGCTTGCCTACCTGCTCGGCTCTCTGTCCTTCGCCATTGTCCTGAGCCGCCTCAGCGGCAGCCCGGACCCGCGCTCCAGTGGCTCGGGCAACGCCGGCGCGACCAACATGCTACGCCTGGCAGGCCGCAAGCTGGCGATCCTGACCCTGCTGGGCGACCTGTGCAAGGGCCTGTTGCCCGTGCTGCTGGCCCAGCTGGCCGGCCTGGGCCTGCAGGAGCAAGCCTGGGTCGGGCTCTGCGCGGTGATCGGCCACCTGTTCCCACTGTACTTCTGCTTCAAGGGCGGCAAGGGCGTGGCCACCGCAGCCGGCATGCTCATGGGCCTGTACTTCCCCGCCGCGCTGCTGGCCATCGCCGCCTGGCTGCTGACCTTCTACCTCACCCGCACCAGCTCCCTGGCCGCGCTGATCGCCACCCCGCTGACCCTGCCATTGCTGGCCTGGCGCGAGCCCGAGGCGTTGTTGCCGATCACCGTGCTCACGGTACTCATCGTCTGGCGCCATCGCAGCAATCTACGCGACCTGTTCGCCGGGCGCGAACGGCATTTCTGACCTTGCACACATCGCCTCACACCGCCGGCAACTGCTCCATCGGCCAACGCGCCTGTACGGCAATGGCCAGGTCCTGACGCTGCCCGGCCAACAGGCGCTGGCACCCGGCGTAGGCGATCATGGCGCCGTTGTCGGTGCAGAACTTGGGGCGCGCGTAGTACACATTGCCGTTGAGGCTGGCCAGCATGGTTTCCAGCGAGGCCCGCAGGGCCTTGTTGGCGCTCACGCCGCCGGCGATGACCAGGCGCTTGAGGCCGGTCTGCTTGAGGGCGCGTTTGCACTTGATGGTCAGAGTCTCCACCACCGCCTGCTGGAATGCCAGGGACAGGTCGCAACGGGTTTGCTCACTGTCGTCGCCGGCATCGCGGCATTGCTGCCAGGTATTCAGGGCGAAGGTCTTGAGGCCGCTGAAGCTGAATTCCAGGCCCGGACGATCGGTCATCGGCCGCGGGAACACGAAGCGCCCGGGCACCCCCTGCTCGGCCAGGCGAGCGATCTCGGGCCCTCCCGGGTAGTTCAGGCCGATCAGCTTGGCTGTCTTGTCGAATGCCTCGCCCGCCGCATCGTCCAGGCTCTCGCCCAACAGTTCGTATTGGCCGATGCCATCGACCCGCACCAGCTGGGTGTGGCCGCCGGACACCAACAAGGCGACGAACGGAAACGCCGGAGGCGTCTCCTCCAGCATGGGGGCCAGCAGATGGCCTTCCATGTGGTGCACACCGATCGCCGGGATATCCCAGGCGAACGCCAACGCCTGGGCGCACGAAGCGCCGACCAGCAGGGCGCCGACCAAACCGGGGCCGGCGGTGTAGGCAATGGCATCGATCTCGGTGGCGACGCAGCCAGCCTCGGCCAGCACCTGGCGGATCAGGGGCAGCATGCGCTTGACGTGATCACGCGAGGCCAGCTCCGGCACGACGCCGCCATAGACGCGGTGGAGGTCGATCTGGCTGAACAGCGCGTCGGCCAACAGGCCGCGCTCGCTGTCGTATAATGCGACGCCAGTTTCGTCGCAGGATGTTTCCAATCCCAGTACTAGCATGGGTCCGTGCCTTGTGGAGGCTGAATTCGAAGGCGCGCATGATAGTCTCCGTACCACATGCCGACCAGCGGTTTTCGATCAGAGGCTTTGCATTCCGGCCAGCTAAGGGTTAACATCCGCAACCCTTGAAAACCGACGTTCTCCAGCACACCTTTTGTTTTGCCAGGAGCACGTCTACCCCGGTAATGAATTAAGGTAGCCCTGGATGCCAGCCGTCAAAGTTAAAGAGAACGAACCCTTCGACGTAGCTCTGCGTCGTTTCAAGCGCTCCTGCGAAAAAGCCGGTGTACTGGCTGAAGTTCGTAGCCGCGAGTTTTACGAGAAGCCGACTGCCGAGCGCAAGCGCAAAGCCGCTGCCGCTGTAAAGCGTCACGCCAAGAAGGTTCAGCGCGAACAGCGCCGCGCCGTTCGTCTGTACTGATACAGGCGTTCAACGCAAAGCTTCTGCCCGCCCGGCCTCGTGCCGGGCTGATGGCAGCAGTTGCTTCAAACCTCCGGCCTCGGCCAGAGGCGCCCTTCGCAACAGCGCATGGGCAACCTGCCTGAACACGTCAGAACTGGTCCCCGACCAGTCGTGCACGTCCTGACTGACGAGCCATTCGTGGCTGACGAGCACACTTTTCCTCACATCTCCCGCATCAACTGCTCGCCCTCAACCGGCGCGTAGCGATTAGACTTGCCAGCTGCCAGATGACGAGACTGCCATGGCCGGGCTGATTCCCCAAAGCTTCATTGACGACCTTCTCAACCGCACCGACATCGTCGATGTGGTGAGCTCGCGTATCCAGCTCAAGAAGACCGGCAAGAACCTTTCCGCCTGCTGCCCGTTCCACAAGGAGAAAACCCCCTCCTTCACCGTCAGCCCCGACAAGCAGTTCTACTACTGCTTCGGTTGTGGTGCTGGCGGCAACGCGCTCGGCTTCGTCATGGACCACGACAACCTGGACTTTCCCCAGGCGGTCGAAGAGCTGGCCCGGGCCGCCGGCATGGAGGTCCCTCGGGAGGAAGGCCGTCGCGGGCAGAAGCCCCGCCAGCCCACCGACTCGCCCCTCTACCCGCTGCTGGAAGCCGCCGCCGAGTTCTATCGCCAGGCGCTGCGCAGCCACCCGACCCGCAAGGCGGCGGTGGACTACCTCAAGGGCCGAGGCCTGTCCGGCGAAATCGCCCGTGACTTCGGCCTGGGCTTCGCCCCACCGGGCTGGGACAATCTGCTCAAGCACCTGGGCGCGGACAGCCTGCAGCAAAAGGTGATGATCGATGCAGGCCTGCTGATCGAGAATGCCGAAAGCGGCAAGCGCTACGATCGTTTCCGCGACCGCGTGATGTTCCCTATCCGCGACAGCCGTGGCAGGGTCATCGCGTTCGGCGGCCGGGTCCTCGGGGACGACAAGCCCAAGTACCTGAACTCTCCGGAAACCCCGGTGTTCCACAAGGGGCAAGAGCTGTACGGCCTGTACGAGGCGCGCAAGCACAACCGCAACCTCGACGAGATCATCGTGGTCGAGGGCTACATGGACGTCATCGCCCTGGCCCAGCAAGGCCTGCGCAATGCGGTGGCGACACTGGGCACGGCCACCAGCGAAGAGCACCTCAAGCGCTTGTTCCGCGTGGTGCCGAGCGTGCTGTTCTGCTTTGATGGCGACCAGGCCGGCCGCAAGGCTGCCTGGCGCGCCCTGGAGTCAACCCTGGCCAGTCTGCAGGACGGCCGCCGTGCCCGCTTCCTGTTCCTGCCCGAAGGCGAAGACCCGGACAGCCTGGTGCGCGCAGAAGGCACCGATGCCTTCATGGCCCGCATCAACCAGCACGCCCAGCCACTGGCGGACTACTTCTTCGAGCAATTGGGCAACGAGGCCGACCCGCGTTCGCTGGAAGGCAAGGCGCACATGGCGACCCTGGCCGCACCGTTGATCGAAAAGATTCCCGGTGCCAACCTGCGCCAGCTGATGCGCAACCGCCTGAAGGAAATCACCGGGCTGGATCCGCAACAGGTCGAACAGCTGGCCCAGCACGCACCAGCCCCCAGCACCCCGGATTACGACCCCGGCTATGACTACGACGCCATGGCCAGCTACACCCCCGACTACAGCGAGGCGCACCCGTACGACCATGCGCCCGCCCAGCAAGAACAGCGCCCATGGACGCCCAGCAAAGGCGGCAAGAAACAATGGGATGGCAAGCCCTGGGACAAGAAAGGCGGCAAGCCCTGGCAACGTGACGGCCATCGCGGCGAAGCGCCGCCAAGGGTGCCCGCACCGGTGGAGCCGCCGACGCTGTCGGCGCTGCGCACCTTGCTGCACTACCCGCTGCTGGCCGGCAAGGTGGAAGATGCCAGCCATTTCGCCGACGAAGAGCACCTCTACAGCCAGCTGCTGGTGGCCTTGATCGAAGCCGCGCAGAAGAATCCTAAGCTAAGCTCAATGCAACTGATCGCACGCTGGCACGGCACCGAACAAGGCCGACTGCTGCGGGCCCTGGCGGAAAAGGAATGGCTGATCGATGCCGACAACCTTGAACAACAGTTTTTCGACACTATAACTAGCTTGTCCGCCCGCCAACGCGAGCGCAGCCTGGAACATCTGCTCAGGAAAGCACGTCAAAGCGAATTGAGCAGCGAGGAAAAATCGCAGCTCCTTGCCCTGCTGAGCCGGAATGTTCCCGCACAAACCCCGACCTCATCTGGCGCGTGAGGTCCATGCTCGGGTATAATCCTCGGCTTGTTTTTTGCCCGCCAAGACCTTCAGTGGATAGGGTGTTATGTCCGGAAAAGCGCAACAGCAATCTCGTATCAAAGAGTTGATCACCCGCGGCCGTGAGCAGGGCTACCTGACTTACGCGGAGGTCAACGACCACCTGCCTGAGGATATTTCAGATCCGGAACAGGTGGAAGACATCATCCGCATGATCAACGACATGGGGATCAACGTATTCGAGAGTGCTCCGGATGCGGATGCCCTGCTGTTGGCGGAAGCCGACACCGACGAAGCCGCAGCCGAAGAAGCCGCCGCAGCGTTGGCGGCAGTTGAAACCGATATCGGCCGCACGACCGACCCGGTGCGCATGTACATGCGCGAAATGGGTACCGTCGAGCTGCTGACCCGCGAAGGCGAGATCGAAATCGCCAAGCGCATCGAGGAAGGCATTCGCGAAGTCATGGGCGCCATCGCCCACTTCCCGGGTACTGTCGACTATATCCTCAGCGAATATGACCGCGTCACCACCGAAGGTGGCCGTCTGTCCGATGTCCTCAGCGGTTACATCGACCCTGACGACAACATCGCCGCCCCGACCGAGGAAGTGCCGATCCCTGGCGCCAAGGCCGCGGCTGCCAAGGAAGAAGAAGACGAAGAGGAAGACAGCGAAGAAAGCGGTGACGACAGCGAGGACGAGGGCGAAAGCGGCCCGGATCCGGAAGTTGCCCGTCAGCGTTTCGGCGCCGTCGCCGACCAGCTCCAGGCCACCAGCAAGATCCTGAAAAAGCACGGCCGCAGCGGCAAGGAGAGCATCGAAGCCCTCCAGGCCCTGGCAGACCTGTTCATGCCGATCAAGCTGGTGCCCAAGCAGTTCGACGCGCTGGTCGAGCGCGTGCGCAGCGCCCTGGAGCGCCTGCGCGCCCAGGAACGCGCCATCATGCAGCTGTGCGTGCGTGATGCCCGCATGCCACGCGCCGACTTCCTGCGCCTGTTCCCAAGCAATGAAACCGACCAAACCTGGTCCGGCGACCTGGCCAAGCGCAACACCAAGTGGGCTGCCGCCCTGGGTGAGAAGGACGCCGCGATCGTCGCCTGCCAGCAGAAACTGATCGACCTCGAGACCGAGACCGGCCTGACCGTTGCCGAAATCAAGGAAATCAACCGTCGCATGTCGATCGGCGAGGCCAAGGCCCGCCGCGCCAAGAAGGAAATGGTCGAGGCCAACCTGCGTCTGGTGATTTCCATCGCCAAGAAGTACACCAACCGTGGCCTGCAGTTCCTGGACCTGATCCAGGAGGGCAACATCGGCTTGATGAAGGCGGTGGACAAGTTCGAATACCGTCGCGGCTACAAGTTCTCGACCTACGCCACCTGGTGGATCCGCCAGGCGATCACCCGCTCGATCGCCGACCAGGCGCGCACCATCCGTATTCCGGTGCACATGATCGAGACGATCAACAAGCTCAACCGCATTTCCCGCCAGATGCTGCAGGAAATGGGTCGCGAACCGACTCCGGAAGAGCTGGGCGAGCGCATGGAAATGCCTGAGGACAAGATCCGCAAGGTATTGAAGATCGCCAAGGAACCGATCTCCATGGAAACCCCGATCGGTGACGACGAAGATTCGCACCTGGGCGATTTCATCGAGGACTCGACCATGCAGTCCCCGATCGATGTGGCCACGGTCGAAAGCCTCAAGGAAGCCACCCGTGACGTGCTCTCGGGCCTGACCGCACGCGAAGCCAAGGTGCTGCGCATGCGTTTCGGCATCGACATGAACACCGATCACACCCTCGAAGAGGTCGGCAAGCAGTTCGACGTGACCCGCGAACGGATCCGTCAGATCGAAGCCAAGGCGTTGCGCAAGCTGCGCCACCCGACGCGAAGCGAGCACCTGCGCTCCTTCCTCGACGAGTGATGACGAACCCCGGCCCAGGCCGGGGTTTTTCTTTTCAGCCAGCGGCCCCTCTGGGCTGCAGGCATGGCGTTGCATCGCGATGGTTGACCCGCGAACTGAGTCACCCGGCACGCTTTGCCCGTCTACACTCGATTCATACCCCTTGAACGAGAGGCCGCTATGTCCTTTGTGCCGGCCCTTCTGTTGTCGATCCTGCTTCTCTGGACCACAACGGCCGGCGCCTTGACCCTGACGGATGAAGAGAAAGCCTGGCTCGGCGCCCACCCCCAGCTACGTCTGGGTATCGATGCCTCCTGGCCACCTTTCGAGTTCCGCGACCAGGAGGGCCGCTACCAGGGATTGGCCGCCGACTACGTTGCCCTGATCGAGGAACGCCTGGGCATCCAGCTCAAGCCGGTCGAGCCCAGAGGCTGGACCGACGTCCTGCTGCAAGCCAAGGAAAACCGCCTGGACCTGCTCCCTGGCATCATGTCGACACCGGAACGCCAGAATTACCTGTCCTTCACCCGCCCCTACCTGGACTTCCCCATCGTCATCCTGGCCCATGACGGCGGGCCACAGCCCCGCACACTCAAGGAACTGTACGGGCTCAAGGTCGCCGTGGTGGAAAACTACGCGCCCCATGAGCTGCTGCGCACGCACCACCCGGACCTGAACCTCGTCGCACTGCCCAACGTCAGCTCCTCCCTACAGGCCCTGGCCACCGATGAAGTGGACGCTGTGGTCGGTGACCTCGCCTCGAGTATCTGGGCCCTGCGACAACTCAAGCTCGAAGGCCTGTACGTCAGTGGCGAGACGCCTTACCGCTATCAGTTGGCCATGGCCACGCCCAGAGGCAACAAGGTCTTGATCGGTATTCTGGACAAGGTCATAGCAGACATGAGTCCTGGCGAAGTCAACCAGATCCAGCAACGCTGGGTTGGCAATGTCGTCGACCAACGCTCGTTCTGGAACGACCTGCTGCTCTATGGCCTGCCCGCAGTCCTGCTGCTGATGGCCATCCTCGCCGTGGTGATCCGCATCAACCGGCGCCTGAGCTCGGAAATCTCCCGGCGTATCGCGCTCGAGCAGGAACTGCGCAGCAGCGAGTACCACTACCGCAGCCTGGTCGAAAGCCTGTCGGCCATCGCGTGGGAAGCCGACGCCAACGATTTCACCTACAGCTACGTCTCCCCCCATGCCGAGGATCTGCTCGGCTACCCCCTGGGCGACTGGCTCAAGCCAGGGTTCTGGCGCAGCATCCTGCACCCCGAGGATGCGCTCTGGGCCCAAGCCTTCTGCGACAGCGAGACCGCCGCCGGACGCGACCACAGCCTCGACTATCGGGTGATCCGCGCCGATGGCCAAGCCCTCTGGGTGCGCAATATCGTCAGCATGATCGAACATGGGCACCGCCCGTTGCTGCGCGGCCTGATGATCGACATCAGCGAAACCAAGCGTACCGAGGATGCCCTGCGCCTGTCGGAGCAGAAGTTCGCCTCGGTGTTCCAACAATGCCCGGACATCCTGGTGATCGCCCGGCACAGCGATGGCTGCCTGCTGGAGGTCAACGAAGCCTTCGAAGAGCAGATCGGCCTGAGCCCGAGCCAGGTGATCGGTCGCACCGCCACTGAGCTGGACCTCTGGGCAGTCGCAGGTGCCGGGCCCGTCCTGTTGGAGCGCCTGCAGCGCGGTGCCATCCGTAATCTGGAGACCCGGTTCCGACGTAGCAACGGCCAAATATTCACCGGCTTGGTCTCCGCTGAAACGTTCGAACTCGATGGCGCCCGGGCGCTGGTGGTGGCCGTGCGGGACATCAGCCAGCTGAAGGAAACCCAGCAACAACTGCAAACCTCGGAGGAGAAGTTCGCCAAGGCCTTCCACGCCTCCCCCGACGGCCTGCTGCTGTCACGTCAGAGTGACGGCCTGTTGCTGGAGGCGAACGAAGGCTTCTGCCGCCTGACCGGCTACGACATCAATCCTGCCAGCGACCAGACCTCCCTCGACCTGGGCATCTGGGTCGACCTCAACGAACGCAAGCGCCTGGTCGATCAGCTCCAGCGTGACGGCTTCGTACGTGACTTCAGTTGCCACATACGCCGCAGCGACGGGCAGATTCGCCTGTGCGAGTTGTCAGCCCGACCGCTGCCGATCGCCGGTACCGACTGCATGCTGACCATCGTGCGCGACATCACCGAGCGCAACCTGATGCAGGAAAAACTGCAGCTGGCGGCCACCGTATTCGAGAACACCGCAGAAGGCGTCTTGATCACCGACCCGGAGCAACGCATCAGCGCGGTGAACCGCGCCTTCAGCGAAATCACCGGCTACAGCGAAATAGAAGCCCTCGGGCAGACCCCGCGCCTGCTTGCCTCCGGCCAGCACGACAGCGCGTTCTATGCCGCCATGTGGCACCAGCTCACCGCCGAAGGCCACTGGCAGGGAGAAATCTACAACAAGCGCAAGAATGGCGAGCTCTACCCCGGCTGGCTGACCATCAGCGCCGTGCGCAACCGCGAGCATGAGATCACCCACTTCGTCGCTGTGTTCGCCGATATCTCCAGCCTCAAGCTTGCCCAGGCCAAGCTCGACTACCAGGCCCACCACGACCCGCTCACCGGTCTGCCCAACCGCGCCCTGTTCGAAAACCGCCTGCAGGCTGCCCTCAGCGGCGCCCAGGAGGCCAATCGCCAGGGCGCGGTCCTGTTCCTCGACCTGGACCGCTTCAAGCACATCAATGACAGCCTAGGCCACCCCGTGGGCGACCTGTTGCTAAAAAGTATCGCCCACCGCCTGAAGGAACAAGTACGCGACCTCGACACCGTAGCCCGCCTGGGCGGTGACGAATTCATCATCCTCCTGCCCGGCCTGCATCGCCCCAGCGATGCCAACGCCATCGCCAACAAATTGCTGGCCTGCTTCCATGCGCCCTTCCAGGCCGGCGAACATGAGTTCTTCACCAGCGCGAGCATCGGCATCAGCCTCTATCCCCAGGACGGCAGCGACGTCGCCAGCCTCATCCGCAACGCCGACGCCGCCATGTATCGCTCCAAGGCCAAGGGCCGCAACCGCGTCGAAGCCTACACCCGCGACCTCACCGCCCAGGCCAGCGAGCGCATTGCCCTGGAGCACGAACTGCGCCGCGCCATCGAGCGTCACGAAATGAGCCTGTGCTTCCAGCCTAAGTTCAGCCTCAAGAGCCAAAGCCTGGTCGGCGCCGAAGCCCTGGTTCGCTGGCGGCACCCGACCTTCGGCGAGGTACCGCCGGAGCAGTTCATCCACCTGGCCGAGGAGAACGGCACCATTCTCCAGCTGGGCGATTGGGTGATGGAACAGGCCTGCCGCCAGATGTTCGCCTGGAAGGCCCTCTACAAGCCGTTCGGCCCCCTGTCGATCAACCTCGCCGGCGCCCAGCTGCGCCAACCGAGCCTGGCCAGGCGCATCGAACACCTGCTCAAGGTGTACCAGCTCAAGGCCGGCGACCTGCAGCTGGAAATCACCGAGAACTTCATCATGAGCCAGGCCGAAGAAGCCCTGGCCATCCTTCACCAGCTCAAGGACCTGGGCGTGCAACTGGCCATCGACGACTTCGGTACAGGCTATTCATCGCTGAGCTACCTCAAGCGCCTGCCACTGGACATCCTCAAAATCGACCAGTCCTTCATCCGCGGCCTGCCGGACGACCCCCACGACGCTGCCATTACCCGCGCAATCATCGCCCTGGGCCGCAGCATGCAGCTGACCATCATTGCCGAAGGTGTGGAGAACCAGGATCAGCAGCACTTCCTGGCCATCGAAGGCTGTGAGCAGATCCAGGGCTACATCGTCAGCCCGCCCCTGCCCCCGGAGGAGTTCGCAGCAACCTTTCTTCGTATAGCACTATCAGATCTTTCAGATGGCACCCACCTCAAACCCTCGTTATAATCCCCGCCACCTCTGGGGCCTATAGCTCAGTTGGTTAGAGCAGAGGACTCATAATCCTTTGGTCCACGGTTCGAGTCCGTGTGGGCCCACCATCTTTAAAGCCGCGCACTGTGCGGCTTTGCCGTTTCTGCAGCCTCACATTTTCGCGGATATAGACCTTTCACAAGCGGGACAAGCGTCCACACTGTGTCCACACCGGTCCGCAATCAGGTTCCACTCTGACAGAACCCTACCAACTCAAAGCCAAACGGCCTGGCTTGGAAAATAGACAGTGAGCCGAATAGGTTCGCTAATCGGCTCATCGATGAAGGCCTCTCATGAACGACGCGCTCTGGATTTGGCAACAACCCGAGTAGCCACACTTCAGCTGGCAAGCCGAAGCGCTTGCATGCGCTCATCACCGGCACGCAGCTGAGCACACGAGCTAGATATCGCGGCGCAACAGGGTTTTCCCGAAATTCTGGAACACCTGGGTGTACTGCTTTCGCCAGTTGTTCGCCCAGAACTCGGCATCCGGGAACGTACCATCCAGGGACCGGGCGGCCAACACGTCGCTTGGCGCGATTTCCTCAGGCTGCTGCTGGCTCAGCATTGGGAACGCCATGTAGGCCCTGAATTTTTTCGAAAACACTTTATCGATTGCGGTGCCGGAATAAGGGGCATGACTCAACAGATGTCGGCACCCCTCGCTCGACAAGATATAGGCATGCGTCCCTTTGGTGCGCACCCTTGCCACCCCTCTGTACCAGGTGAGCCATACCCGGCCAAGGTTGGCGCCCAGGTAGAACAACTCAGGCGATTTCTTGTTCAGGAACGTATTGATCTGGCTGACTTGCTGAACGCCGAACGACACCAGCGTCGCATCGTCCTCCAGCACCAGCACACGCCGATAGCCTCGTTCCAGCGCCAACCGCGCGCATTTCATATGGGAATCGAAGCATCCACGTTCCGGGCTTTGCTGGTCGCGCTCGACGATGAGGAACTCAATCGCGAGGCCACTGCCGTGGAACTCTTTCGTTAGCAACGCGCGCCGGTCTTCGCGTTCGCGAAGACTGATGCAAAATACGCCATCAACGTCCAGTTGACTCAAATCCTTTGTTTTCGACATGCCAAACCATTGCGAACTGATTTTTCAAAAACTCGATGGCAGCTAGCGCTGGCACCCCTGAAAATTGGATCCGCGACATTGTCGCCGAAATAACATCATTACGCCACGACGTTCAGCGCATGCGCTTCGTCGCCCCGATTGCACATGAGCCACGGGTATAGCGCAGGCGGAACGAACAGTACATTTCAAACTCTATAGCATTTGTTGCTTCTACCTAACCTAGAGATAAACGCGACCCCATGCGTACTGCTTCCTCCTTGCCCGAACGAGCCGAGGAATTCGAAAAGTGTCGGAATATTGCTAGCGGCCCAGTCATCCTTTTGGCCTCGGGCGTCTCGGCCAAGCACTTTCCCATCGATGAATTCCCCAATGTGCCGATCATCGCCATGAACGGCTCTATCGCAATGCTGGATACGGCAGGGACTAACCCGTTTTTCTATGTATGCACGGATCGGGACTTTTCACGCCAGCAGCCCCAGTTGTTTGCACAAGCCATGGCAAAGAGTCAGCGGGTGGCGATGTGGCAGGATCAGTACGAAACACTGTCGGCCCCACCGGCCGGTGAGGTTTTTTTCCTGCACAAAGCCCCTGACCTGTCTTTCTTTCAGCGCTATGTCCATCGAGACCAGGCGCTGGTACGCAATCGAAACAGCCTGGATAGACGTGCTCGCTCGCTGGGTTTCAGCAAGGACCTCTCCCATGGTTTCTTCGACGCGCGTACCGTGGCTTACGTAGCGCTACAGATTGCCTATCACGTGGGTTTTAGCCGGGTATTCCTCGTAGGTGTCGACCTGGATCAGTCGGCAGGGCGTTTCTACGAAAAGGACGACTCGCACAGATCGCCTTGTGGTCTGGACCAGCATTTTGAAGAGCGAATCTTGCCGTCATTCGAACTGACGGCACGGCAGGTCGTTGGCGAGCGCTTCAGAATCTACAATCTGTCTGCCCGTTCTCGGATTCCGGAGAGTGTGGTGCCAAAGATCACGCTCGAGGCATTCAGGGGCATGGTCAACTAGAGCCTTTGGGATAATGCTGTCTGTTTGAGCAGTTGGGGCCGCTACGCGCCCCATCGCGGGACAAGCCCGCTCCTACAGGGACGTCGCCATTTTTGAGGTCATCTCTCGATGACAACGGCAGTGCGCTGGTTGTAGAAAACGCAGTTGTCGGGAATAGGCTTGTTGACCAATGACATGGCACCGATGGTCACGTTGTCGCCTATGTGAACATCATCCGAAATCACGCAACTGTTCGCACCGATGCTGACATTGTCGCCGAGCTCCAAGCGATAACGCTTCAGCCCCAATGTCTTGATGCCGATGGTGCAGTTCTGGCGAATGAACAGGTTGCGTCCGATTCGAGCGTGGCCACTGATCACCACGCCCGGCAGGTGAGCGATACGTACCCCAGGCCCAATCGAAGCCTCCAGGCCAATGTCGACGGCATACTTCAAGTTCAAACGTTCATTGAGCCGACGCGCATAGGCCGCACATGCGCCTCCCTTGCCATGGCAGTATTGGGCGAAGCGGAACCAGAATAGGTAGCGCAACTTATTGTCCTTGCGCGCACGGCGAAGCACGTTGAAGAACAGACTGGTACACCGGCCTGGCTTTTTCTTGTTGGAGACTTCCGTGCGCCAACATTCGAGCAATTCTTCGAATGTCACTGTTGGGCCTGCTTGCAGAGCTGAGGGTCGATGATGGAGGGCATCCACGTGCGCCGCAAGCCAACCGCTGTATTTTCATTACGATAGGAGTCAGAGGCCTTCTTGCGCACGCTAGCCGTCCAATACTAGGCTACGCCGCTGACAAAAGAGACCCATCATGTCCGACATCCGTCCCATCGCCCTCGACGAAATCGACCGCCAGTTGATCGCCCTGCTGCAGATCAACGCGCGCGAAAGCGTCGCCACCCTCGCCCGCCAGCTGGGCATTGCCCGCACCACCGTGAACTCGCGCCTGGAGCGCCTGGAGAAGAGCAAGGTCATCACCGGCTATGGCGTGCGGCTGGGGCAGCGCCTGATCGGCGGCGGGCTGCAAGCCTATGTGGGCATCAAAGCTCAGCCACGCTCGGGCAAGGACATCGTGCGCCGGCTCACCGCCATGGGGCAGGTCCAGCAGTTGTGTGCGGTCAGCGGCGAATTCGACTACGTCGCCTGGCTAAGCAGTGACTCGCCTGAACAGCTGGACCAGTTGCTCGACCAGATCGGCAGCCTGGAAGGGGTGGAGAAGACCACCACCTCGATCATCCTTAGCAGCAAGGTCGACCGGGGGCAACCGGGCTGAGTTGATGCGCGGGCTCATGCCTGTCGTCATTATGTGCAAATGAATGATCGTTTAGACGATCATCCACACATAACGACGCCACTCTGCACCTTAATTACGAACACCCCACCCCCTAAAATGGCCTCCAGGCAATTTCCTATACTCAGGCTCCGCCCCTGCGCAGCCCCTGGCAAGGTCATCACATGAATAAGAAAAACCGCCACCCCGCCGACGGCAAGAAACCCATCACCATCTTCGGCCCGGACTTCCCCTTCGCTTTCGACGACTGGCTGGAGCACCCCGCGGGCCTGGGCAGCATCCCGGCAGAGCGCCACGGTGAGGAGGTCGCGATTGTCGGTGGCGGCATCGCGGGCCTGGTGGCGGCCTATGAGCTGATGAAGCTGGGCCTCAAGCCCGTGGTGTACGAGGCGTCCAAGCTGGGCGGGCGCCTGCGCTCGCAGGCTTTCAATGGCACCGACGGCATCGTCGCCGAGCTGGGCGGCATGCGCTTCCCGGTCTCGTCCACGGCCTTCTACCACTATGTCGACAAGCTGGGCCTTGAGACCAAGCCATTCCCCAACCCGCTGACCCCAGCCTCGGGCAGCACCGTGATCGACCTGGAAGGCCAGACCTATTACGCCGAGAAGATCTCCGACCTGCCGGCGCTGTTCCAGGAGGTGGCCGACGCCTGGGCCGATGCCTTGGAAAGCGGCGCCCAGTTCGGCGATATCCAGCAGGCCATCCGCGACCGCGACGTGCCGCGCCTCAAGGAGCTGTGGAACACCCTGGTACCGCTGTGGGACGACCGCACCTTCTATGACTTCGTCGCCACGTCGCGCTCGTTCGCCAAGCTGAGCTTCCAGCACCGCGAAGTGTTCGGCCAGGTCGGCTTCGGTACCGGTGGCTGGGATTCGGACTTCCCCAACTCGATGCTGGAAATCTTCCGCGTGGTGATGACCAACTGCGACGACCATCAGCATCTGGTGGTCGGCGGCGTGGAGCAGGTGCCGCAGGGTATCTGGCGCCACGTGCCGGAGCGCTGCGCCCATTGGCCGGCCGGCACCAGCCTCAGCTCGCTGCACGGCGGTGCACCGCGCGCCGGGGTCAAGCGCATCCACCGCGCCAGCGACGGTAGCCTGGCGGTCACCGACAACTGGGGTGACACCCGCCACTACGCGGCCGTGCTCGCCACCTGCCAGACCTGGCTGCTGACCACCCAGATCGACTGCGAGGAGTCGCTGTTCTCGCAAAAAATGTGGATGGCCCTGGACCGCACCCGCTACATGCAATCGTCCAAGACTTTCGTCATGGTCGACCGACCGTTCTGGAAGGACAAGGACCCGGAGACCGGCCGCGACCTGATGAGCATGACGCTCACCGACCGCCTGACCCGAGGCACCTACCTGTTCGACAACGGCGACGACAAGCCTGGGGTCATCTGCCTGTCCTACGCGTGGATGAGCGACGCCCTGAAAATGCTGCCGCACCCGACCGAGAAACGCGTGCAGCTGGCCCTAGATGCCCTGAAGAAGATCTACCCGAAGACCGATATCGCCGGCCACATCATCGGTGACCCGATCACCATCTCCTGGGAAGCTGACCCGTACTTCCTCGGCGCCTTCAAGGGCGCGCTGCCGGGGCACTACCGCTATAACCAGCGCATGTATGCGCACTTCATGCAGCAGGACATGCCGGCCGAGCAGCGCGGTATCTTCATCGCCGGCGATGATGTGTCGTGGACACCGGCCTGGGTGGAAGGGGCGGTACAAACGTCGCTCAACGCCGTGTGGGGTATCATGAACCACTTCGGTGGCAAGACCCACCCGGAGAACCCAGGCCCAGGCGACGTCTTCCACGAGATCGGGCCGATCGCCCTGCCCGACTGAAGACAAGGAGGCACCATGCGCATCGCTCTCTACCAGGGCGCGCCCCGGCCACTGGACGTGGCCGGCAACCTTGAGCGCCTGCACCAGCAGGCGCAGCTGGCGGCCGCTCGCGGCGCCCGGTTGCTGGTATGCCCGGAGATGTTCCTGAGCGGCTATAACATTGGCCTGCAAGCCGTGCAACGCCTGGCCGAGGCCAATGACGGCGCGTCGGCCATGGCAGTGGTGGAAATCGCCCAGGCCCACCGCATCGCCATCGTCTACGGCTACCCCGAACAGGCCGAGGACGGCGCGATCTACAACAGCGTGCAATTGATCGATGCCCAGGGGCGCAGCCTGTGCAACTACCGCAAGACCCACCTGTTCGGTGAGCTGGACCGCGCCATGTTCAGCCCCGGCCCCGATCACTTCCCGGTGGTCGAGCTGGGCGGCTGGAAGCTCGGTTTGCTGATCTGCTACGACATCGAGTTCCCGGAGAATGCGCGTCGCCTGGCCTTGGCCGGCGCCGAACTGATCCTGGTGCCGACTGCGAATATGGAGCCTTACGACTTCATCTGCCAGGTTACCGTGCGCGCGCGAGCCCAGGAGAACCAGTGCTACCTGGTATACGCCAACTACTGTGGGGCGGAAGGCGAGATCCGGTATTGCGGGCAGAGCAGTATCGTTGGGCCGGATGGGGACGTGTTGGCAATCGCTGAGCGAGAGGAGCGCGTGCTGCTGGCGGAGCTGGATCGAGAACGGGTAGTGCGCGGGCGGGAGGCGTTTCCCTACCTGACGGATTTGCGGCAGGAGCTGCATCTACGCAAAGGCTGAGATCGGTCGAGGCCGCTGCGCGGCCCAATCGCGGGGCAAGCCCGCTCCTACAAGAATGGTGCGCAATCCCTGTGGGTGCGGGCTTGCCCCGCGATTGGGCGACAAATGCGTTAGCATTACCCCATGCCCGACGCCACCCGCCACCTCACCCTCAACAACGGCTTGCAGCTCACCCTGCGCCATGCCCCGCGGCTCAAACACGCTGCGGCGGCGCTGCGGGTACACGCCGGCAGCCATGACGCCCCAGCCAGGTGGCCTGGCCTGGCGCATTTCCTGGAGCACCTGTTCTTTCTCGGCAACGCCCGCTTTCCCTTGGAAGACGGCCTGATGCGCTACGTCCAGGGTTTGGGCGGCCAGGTCAACGCCAGCACCCGCGAGCGCACCACCGACTTCTTCTTCGAAGTCCCGCCCACCGCCCTGGCAGGCGGGCTGGAGCGTCTTTGCCAGATGCTCGCCGAGCCCGACCTGGGTATCGAACGCCAGCATCGTGAGCGGGAAGTGATCCACGCGGAGTTCATCGCCTGGTCGCGCAGCCCCGAGGCCCAGCGGCAATTCGCCTTGCTCCAGCGCGTATCCGCCCGCCATCCGTTGAGCGGTTTCCAGGCGGGCAACCGGCATACCCTGCCCATTCACGACCCAGCGTTCCAGCAGGGGCTCGGACAGTTCCACCAGACGTACTACCAAGGTGGCCACATCACCCTGAGCCTGTGCGGCCCTCAGCCACTGGATGCTCTGCAGGCGCTGGGCTTGCGCTTCGCCTCGCTGTTCCCAAGCGGCAAGCGTGCTGCACGAATACCTGTGCCCCCCCTTCTCTGCGAGCCGATGGCCCCTCCGGTCGTACGAGATGGCACACTGGACCTGGTGTTCGCCCACGAGCAGTTGCCACCGCAGGCAGAACAGGCCTTCGAGCTCTTGCGCGCTTGCCTCAGTGACAATCGCCCCGGCAGCTGGTTGGGCTACGCGCGCGAACAAGGCTGGCTGCAGGGTTCGAAGGCCGAGCTTCTGTACTCACACGCAGGTCAATTGCTCTGGGCGCTGCACCTGCAGTCAAGCGAAAATGCCCCACCCGAGCAGGTCCAAGCATCGTTGCACGGCTGGCTGGGCTTCCTGCGCAAAGCGCATCCACAGGGTTTGAACGAGCTGTTCGCCCGCCTGCAATACAACCGCGAACAAGCGGCCAGCGCCCTGGAACTGGCTCGCCGGGACAGCATGAGGCTGCCTTTCCAGGGGCTGGATGAGCAAGGTCTTCGGGCATTCAGCGCACTGTTGCTGACCCTGCCCGGTAGCGAACATGGTCGATGGCAACTCCCTCCAGCCGAGCCATTGCTCCAGCCCGGCTTCAACCCGCATGACAGAGCGCCATTGCCCAAGGGGCTGGCCATCAGCACCAGCCTGCCCCCATCACGCCGTTTCGCCGCGCTCTACCTGCGCTGGCAGGTCTCGTCGGATGCACGCTCACGTTTGCAGCCGGTGTTCGTGCATGCACTGCAGCCCTTGGTCGAGCGCGCCGAGCGTGCTTCGGTGAAATTGGCATTCATCGCCATTGGCGATTGCTGGCAGCTGACTTGCGCAGGTCTACCGGAAGCCGTCGTGCATACGATGAAGGAAGCCCTGCCACTGCTAAGGGCCGCCGCGACGGCTCCCCGTGCACGGCCCTGCGCGCCGGAGTCCAAGCTGATTCCGCTGCGCATGCTGCTCAAGGCCTTGCCCGATGCCGTCCGGGGCATGACCCAGCCCGCCCCTGCAGCAGCGCAGCAATGGCCGGGCGAGCTATGGCAGGCCGCTCGCTGGCACGGGTTACTGGTGGGCTTCGACAAGGCCGCACAATCGGCCCTGGGAACGACCTTGAAAACACTGCCAGGCCTGCCGACCGGCCTTGCATCACCCGAACCCTTCAAGGGCCGCGAGTGGCAGCAGGTAGAGACCCAGAGCAACGAACAGGCCCTGTTGCTGTTCTGCCCGCTGCCTGCATCATTGCAAGCTGCAGGCCGCCTGCTCGCCCATTTGCTGCAGGGGCCTTTCTACCAGCGCCTGCGCGTCGAGCTGCAATTGGGCTACGCCGTGTTCAGCGCCTTTCGTCAGGTCGAAGGGGTCGGTGGCCTGCTCTTCGGCGTGCAGTCGCCCAACACCAGTCTCCGGCAGATCCTTGGCCATGTACTAAAGCTGCTGGCAGAAGACCTGCCGTTGGCCTCCGAAGCCCGCCAGGCGCTGGCCGCGCAATTCGAGGAAAGCGCCATGGCCAATGCCGAGGTCGCCGACTGGGCGTGGCAGACATACCTGGCGACACAAACTGACGACCTCGACCTCATGCAGCGGTCTATCCTGAATACAACGCAAGAACAACTCGATGATCTCAGGCAAGCGCTGCTGGCAGCCGATCATGGCTGGCTGTGCCTGGCCAATGGTCCGGCACCCGATGGGCATGGGCAGTGAAATCCGCAGGATTGTTACGGAGACTGCAATGGCACTTTTCGAATAATTAACCTTTCGGTACAAATTTTTCTTGTAAGATAGCGCAATCTCAGCCAATGGAACCTCCTTCTTCAGGCGGCGCCAAACAAGTAGCTGACCACCCCAACCCCATCCGGAAGGAGAACGCCCATGTGGACCAAACCTGCATACACTGACCTGCGTATCGGCTTCGAAGTGACCATGTACTTCGCCAACCGCTGATTACCGCAGCGCTTCGACGCCTCGGTCCGCCGGGGCGTTTTCGTTTTCTGCATACGGCTTTGCACAGAGAGGGGCCATGTACATCCAGATCCTCGGTTCCGCCGCTGGCGGCGGTTTTCCCCAGTGGAACTGCAACTGCGTCAACTGCAAGGGCTACCGCGACGGCACCCTGCGCGCCACAGCGCGTACCCAGTCGTCCATTGCCCTCTCCGATGACGGTGAGCACTGGGTCCTGTGCAACGCCTCGCCGGACATCCGCGCGCAGTTGCAGGGCTTCGCGCCCATGCAGCCAGCCCGTGCCCTGCGCGATACCGGCATCGACGCGATCGTCCTGCTCGACAGCCAGATCGATCACACCACCGGCCTGCTCAGCCTGCGTGAAGGCTGCCCGCACCAGGTCTGGTGCACCGACATGGTCCACCAAGACCTGACCACCGGTTTCCCGCTGTTCAATATGCTCAGCCACTGGAACGGTGGCCTGGTGTGGAACCGCATCGAGCTGCAAGGCAGCTTCGTCATCCCAGCCTGCCCGAACCTCAGGTTCACCCCCTTCCCCCTGCGCAGCGCCGCACCACCCTATTCACCGCACCGCTTCGACCCGCACCCCGGTGACAACCTTGGCCTGCTGGTGGAGGACCTGCGTACCGGCGGCAAGCTGTTCTACGCCCCAGGCCTTGGCCAGGTGGACGACAAGCTGCTGCAGATGATGCAAGACGCCGACTGCCTGCTGGTCGACGGCACGCTGTGGGAGGATGACGAAATGCAGCGTCGGGGCGTAGGCACCCGTACCGGCCGCGAGATGGGCCACCTGGCGCAGAATGGCCCAGGCGGTATGCTCGAGGTGCTGGAGGGCTTCCCTCGCCAGCGCAAGGTGCTCATCCACATCAACAACACCAACCCGATCCTCGACGAAGCGTCCCCCGAACGGGCCGAAGTGCAACGCCGGGGCGTCGAAGTTGCCTACGACGGTATGAGTATCGAGTTGTAAGGGGGCTGCTCGCCCCTTGTAGGAGCGGCCTTGTGCCGCGACAGGGCCGCCCCGGCAGAACGCCGGAACATGGCAAGGGCTTCGCCCTTGATCGCGGGGCAAGCCCGCTCCTACAAAGACCTCGCCATAACAGGAGTCCGCCGAATGAGCGACGCACTGCCGATGTCCCCTGCCGAGTTCGAGCAGGCCCTGCGCGCCAAGGGCGCCTATTACCATATCCACCACCCGTACCACGTAGCGATGTACGAAGGCCGCGCCACCCGCGAGCAGATCCAGGGTTGGGTGGCCAATCGCTTCTACTACCAGGTCAACATCCCGATGAAGGATGCGGCGATCCTGGCCAACTGCCCGGACCGCGAAGTGCGTCGCGAGTGGATTCAGCGCCTGCTCGACCACGACGGCGCCCCGGGCGAAGATGGCGGCATCGAGGCCTGGCTACGCCTGGGCCAGGCCGTGGGCCTGGATCCGGAGCAGTTGCGCTCCCAGGAACTGGTACTGCCAGGCGTACGCTTTGCCGTGGACGCCTACGTCAACTTCGCCCGCCGCGCCAGCTGGCAGGAAGCCGCCAGCAGCTCGCTGACCGAGCTGTTCGCCCCACAGATCCACCAGTCGCGCCTGGACAGCTGGCCCCAGCACTACCCCTGGATCGACCCGGCCGGCTATGAATACTTCCGCACCCGCCTGGGCCAGGCCCGGCGTGATGTCGAACACGGCCTGGCGATCACCTTGCAGCACTACACCACCCGCCAGGGCCAGGAGCGTATGCTGGAGATCCTGCAGTTCAAGCTGGATATCCTGTGGACCATGCTCGATGCCATGAGCATGGCCTATGAATTGAACCGCCCGCCCTACCACACCGTTACCAACGAGCGGGCCTGGCACAAGGGGATCGCCCTATGAGTTTCGACCGTCGACAGGTGCCGAACTGGCGCCCGGGCTATCGTTTCCAGTATGAGCCGGCGCAGAAGGGCCATGTACTGCTCTACCCCGAGGGCATGATCAAGCTCAATGAAAGCGCGGGCCTGATCGGTGCGTTGATCGATGGGCAGCGTGACGTGGCAGCGATCATCGCCGAACTGGAGCGCCAGTTCCCCGGTATCCCGGAAGTGGCCGACGATATCGAGCAGTTCATGGAGGTGGCCCGTGCCGAACACTGGATCGTCCTCGCCTGACGTGCCGGCCAAGCCCGAGGTTGGCTTGCCGCTGTGGTTGCTGGCCGAGCTGACCTATCGCTGCCCGCTGCAGTGCCCATATTGTTCCAACCCGCTGGACTTCGCCGCCCAGGGCCAGGAGCTTTCCACCGAGCAGTGGTTCAGCGTGATGGCCCAGGCCCGCGAGCTGGGCGCGGCCCAGCTGGGCTTTTCGGGCGGTGAGCCGCTGGTGCGCCAGGACCTGGTCGAGCTGATCGGCGAGGCGCGGCGCCTTGGCTACTACACCAACCTGATCACCTCGGGCATCGGCCTGACCGAGCAGAAGATTGCCGCATTCAAGCAGGCTGGCCTGGACCATATCCAGATCAGCTTCCAGGCCAGCGACGAGCAGGTGAACAACCTGCTGGCCGGCTCGAAGAAAGCCTTCGCCCAGAAGCTTGAGATGGCCCGGGCGGTAAAGGCCCACGGCTACCCGATGGTGCTGAACTTCGTCACCCATCGGCACAACATCGACAGGATCGACCGCATCATCGAGCTGTGCATCGCCCTGGAAGCCGATTTCGTCGAGCTTGCCACCTGCCAGTTCTATGGCTGGGCGCACCTCAATCGCCTGGGGTTGCTGCCTACCCGCGCACAGTTGGAACGGGCCGAGCGCATCACCAACGAATACCGCGAGAAGCTCAAGGCGGCCGGCAACCCCTGTAAGCTGATCTTCGTCACACCGGATTACTACGAGGAGCGCCCCAAGGCCTGCATGAACGGCTGGGGCAGCCTGTTCCTCACCATCACCCCCGACGGTACCGCCCTGCCCTGCCATGGCGCACGCCAGTTGCCGGTGCAGTTTCCCAATGTACGGGAGCATGACCTGCGGCATATCTGGTACGACTCCTTCGGCTTCAACCGCTTCCGCGGCTACGACTGGATGCCCGAGCCATGCCGCTCGTGCGACGAAAAGGAAAAGGACTTCGGCGGCTGCCGCTGCCAGGCATTCATGCTCACCGGCGATGCCAGCAATGCCGACCCGGTGTGCGCCAAGTCGGCCGACCACGGCCTCATCCTCAAGGCCCGTGAAGAAGCCGAGACCGCCCAGCAGACCATCGAAGAGATGACCTTCCGCAATGAGCGCAACTCCCATGTCATTGCCCGAGGCTGATTTCAGTGCTGCCCAGGCCGTGGCTGCCGGCACCGACTTCGCCGAACTCAAGGTCGGCGCCGCCGGCCTGTTCTGGAACGAGTTCCGCCCCGCCGATGGTGCCTGCCGCCTCTGGCACTGGCGTAACGAACAGGCCCATTGCCTGACGCCCGACGGTTTCAGTGCGCGCAGCCGGGTCTATGAATATGGCGGTGGCAGCTTCTGCCTTGGCGGCGACGGGCTGGTGTTCGTCAATGAAAGCGACCAGCAGCTGTATACCCAAGCCCTCGGCGGCTCGGCGCCACGTCCGCTGACCCAAGCTACGCAATGCCGCTATGGCGATGTGCTGTGGCATGAGGGTTGGGTATTCGCGGTGGAGGAGGCCCATGCCAGCCAGGTGCAACACCGGCTGGTCGCGATCAGCGCCGAGGCCCGGAAGGTATTGGCCGAAGGCGCGGATTTCTATGCCTCGCCTACGCTCAGTGACGATGGCCGGCGCCTGGCCTGGGTCGAATGGGATCGCCCCGAGCAGCCTTGGACCGCTACCCGTCTGATGTGCCGGGAGCGCGACCGCCAAGGTGGCTGGGGCCCAGCCCGTTGTGTCGCAGGCGATGCTGGCCAGCAGGCGTCTTTGCAGCAGCCGCGCTTCGATACCCAGGGCCGGCTGTACTGCCTGTCCGACCGCAACGGCTATTGGCAACCCTGGGGTGAGGTCGACGGTGCCTGGCAGCCCTTGCCGGCTATCGCTGCGGATCATGCCGCCGCGCCTTGGCAGCTGGGCGCAAGCACCTGGCTGGCGCTCGGGCCAGACGCGTACCTTGCCAGTTGGTTCGAGGACGGTTTCGGACTGCTGGGGTTGCGCAGCGGGGGCCAGCCGGCCCAGCGCTTGGGCAGCGACTACACGCGTTTTCGCAGCCTGGCCCTGGATGAGCGGCACGTCTATGCCATCGCCGCCTCGCCACTGAATCCACCGGCGGTCATCGCCTTCGACCGGCAGACCGGGCATGCCCGGGTATTGGCTGGCGGTGGCCTGCCGCTCCCCGCCGCCCGGGTCAGCCGCCCGCGCCCGATTCGCTACCCCAGCGGCGATGGCGAGGCCCATGGTTTCTACTACCCGGCCAGAGGCCAGGAAGGGCCATCTCCGCTGGTGGTGTTCATCCACGGCGGCCCGACCTCGGCCTGCTACCCCGTCTTCGACCCACGCATCCAGTACTGGACCCAGCGTGGCTTCGCCGTGGCCGACCTCAACTACCGCGGCAGCAGCGGCTATGGCCGTGCCTACCGCCACGCCTTGCACCTGCGCTGGGGCGAACTCGACGTGCAGGACGCCTGCGCCGCGGTCGATCACCTGGCCGGGCTGGGCCTGGTCGACCCGCACAAGGCGTTCATCCGCGGTGGCAGTGCCGGCGGCTATACCACCTTGTGCGCCCTGGCCTTTCATGACGTGTTCCGCGCTGGCGCCAGCCTCTACGGCGTCAGCGACCCGGTCGCCCTGGGGCGCGCCACGCACAAGTTCGAAGGCGACTACTTGGACTGGCTGATCGGCGACCCTGAACGTGACATCGAGCGCTACCGGCAACGCACACCCTTGCTGCATGCCGGGCGGATCAAGGCGCCGGTGATCTTCTTCCAGGGCGAGCTGGATGCCGTGGTGGTGCCAGAGCAGACCCGCGCCATGCTCGACGCGCTCAAGGCCAACGGCGTCGAGGCCGAGGGGCATTTCTATGCCGGTGAGCGGCATGGGTTTCGCCAGGCAAGGCACCTGGCCCATGCACTGGAAGAAGAATGGAAGTTCTATTGCCGGGTATTAGGCAGGTAGCGTCCTGGGGCCGCATGGCGGCCCCAGCGATATCACCGCTTGGCGATGATATAGACCGCATGCACGATGCCTGGAATGTAACCGAGCAACGTCAGCAGGATGTTCAGCCAGAACGCACCGCCGAAGCCCACCTGAAGGAACACGCCCAGTGGCGGAAGAATGATGGCGATGATGATGCGAATGAAGTCCATGCAATGCTCTCCTTGTTAGGTTTAACAAGAGACTAGCTGCATTCCTCCAAGGTTCCTCCATGGACAGCGGCGGACTGCGTTGTGCCCATCCACCGGGCAAAAAAAACGCCCCGGGCCAAAAACTGCAGGCCAAGGGCGATGCGCAGGAACGCGAGACGGTTCGTTGAAATTCGTTACGTCGCGGCGGCCATTCAGGCCGATACCTCGCGGCGGCTGTGTTGCTGGACATGCAGGCGGGCGAAGGCCCGGGCCAGGCGCAGGAGCATCTCGTCGATATTGCCCTTGCTCACGGTCAGTGCCGGAGAGAATCGCACCACGTCCACCTGCGGCGCGTTGAGCAGCAAACCCTCATGCAGCGCGGCCTCGACCAGTTCCCTGGCCAGTTCGTCGCGCAGCTGCAAGGCCCAGAGCAGCCCTTGGCCACGCACCTCGCCCTGGCCGTACCGACCGGCCAGCCGGCTGAGCCCTTCTCGCAGGTGGCGGCCACTATCCTGCACGTGCTCGAAGAAACCAGGCTCCAGCACGGTCTTGAGTACTGCCAGGCCTGCGGCGCTCATCAAGGCGTTGCCATGATGGCTGCCCTCCAGCTCGCCAGGCTCGGCGCAACACGCTGTGCCACGGGCCAGCAGGGCCGCCAGCGGCACGCCGCCCCCCAAGCCTTTACCCAGGGTGATGATGTCGGCGCGTACGCCGTACGTCTGTTCGGCGAGCAAGGCACCACAACGACCGATGCCAGTCTGGACCTCGTCGAGGATCAACAGGATCCCCAGCTCGCGGCACAGCTGCTCGACACCCTTGAGGTACTCGACCGTGGCAGGGATCACACCGGCCTCGCCCTGAATCGGCTCGAGCATGATCGCCACGGTGCGCGAGTCCACGGCTGCATGCAGGGCCGCCAGGTCATTGAATGGGACCTTGCTAAAGCCCGGCAGGCCGGGCTCGCAGCGATTGCATGGCAGCGGGTCGGAGGCCGACAGGGCGCCCAGGCTACGCCCGTGGCACGCCTGGCTGGCGGTGATGATGTGATAGGCGCCATTGCGATGCAGTTGGCCCCACTTGCGCGCCAGCTTGATTGCGCCCTCGCAGGCCTCGGCACCACTGTTGAGCAAGTAGGCCTGGTCGCTGCCCGTGCTCTGGCACAGCTGGTCGACGAGCGTCAGCAGGCCGCGACTATGAAAACCCGCCCCGGGGTTGACCAGCGCCTGCGCTTGGTTGGCCAGGGCCTTGACCAGCACGCTGGGGCTGTGGCCCAGGCTGTTGACCGCGCAACCCTGGGTGAAATCCAGATAGGCGTGCCCCTGGTCATCCCACAACCAGGAGCCCTGCCCACGTACGAACACCTGCAGTGCCCGCTCTGCGCTTGGCATCAGCCGCTCGCGAGACAGGGGCGCTGCCAGCGGCTCGCTCACGAGCGCGCGCTTGGGCTCGGCGACCACAGGGGTCGATCGGCGCAGGTTGAACAGGTTCATCGGGGCTCCAGCCATGCACGGTAGAAGGCAGCCAAGGCTTATGAGGAAGATTTATTTTGCCTGGCCTATCAAAAGTCTTTTTCCGAACGGGTAACAATAGCTGCAAAGGTTGCTGTGAACCGCCGGAATACAGCGATAGACTAGGCTTGTCGCGGGTTCGCGGCCATTTGGTTTTTCCAGCTTTTTCGATAAGTAGAACTTATGGATTTTCGTCAGTTGCGTTATTTCGTCGCGGTGTATGAAGAAGGCCATGTGGGCCGGGCCGCCGAACGCCTGTCGCTGTCTCAACCCGCACTCTCCCAGCAGATCCGCCACCTCGAGCACAGCCTCGACCTGAACCTGTTCGAGCGCAGCAACAAGCGCCTGTTGCCCACCCTGGCCGCCCACACCCTGTACAACCATGCCTTGCCGTTGCTCGATGGCCTGCAGCGCGCCCACGAGGCCATGCGCAACTTCAAGGGCCAAGCCCTGCGTACCCTGGCCATCGGCGTCATGCGCACCCTGCGGCCCAGCCTGGTGCCGCAATTGCTCGAACGTGTGCGCAAAGCTCAGCCGCACCTGGTGGTGCAGATCTATGAACTCTCGGGGATGGAAATCGAGCGGCGCCTACTCAACGGCAGCCTGGACATCGGTATCAGCTACCTGCCACCCCGCCAACCTGGCTTGCATGGCCTGTTGCTGTATGAAGACGAACTCCAGTTGGTCATCCCCAATACCCACCCCCTGAAGGATTTCAAGAAGGTCTCGGTACGCCAGGCTGCGGAATTGCCCATGCTGATGCTCGGCGAGGAGTTCCAGATGCGCCAGATCTGGCAGACCCAGTTGGCCAACCTGGGGCGCAGGCCGCAAGTGGAGGCAGAGATGAACAACATGGCAGGGATTCTCGACAGCCTGGCGCACACCGCGTTGGCGACCATCTTGCCTGGGCGGGCCAAGGATGTAGGAGAAGACGACCAGACATTGCTGTGGAAGCCCTTGAGCGAACCGCGGGTACCACTGAAGGTAGGCTTGGTATTTCGCGATGCCCAACGCCAGCAGGCCTCGGTGGAGTTGCTGCGCACATTGCTGGAAGAGGAGGCCGACGTACGTCAGCCCGGCATGTCGCCCCTGGACGTGCTTGGCTGAAAAAACGCACACAAAGAAAACCCCGCCTAAGCGGGGTTTCCCAGACTGTTTCCCTTCGACATCCCTATCGCCCCACCGTCCTGGCAGGAATCCTACGTGTCCCTGTTCTGTCCTTTGCGCTTCCTGCGCTACGTCCTTGTGAGAAAGATTAACCGTGGATCCAATCTTAGGAAAGAGGAAAAACACCGTCACGTCGTGTAGGAGATAGCTTACAAAATCACACATGAATGTAACTTCTTGTTAAAAGCCATCCACAAAAAAGCCCGCTCCTACTTCACCGCCAGGGCTCTGTAGGAGCGGGCTTACACCAACCAGGTCAGAACTGCGCGGCGTCGAGCAGGTAGAGCGTTTCGCTGCCCGCCTTGACCGAGGCCACCAGCGAGCCCACACGCGGCAACAGACGAGCGAAATAGAAGCGTGCGGTACCCAGCTTGGCGGCATAGAAGGCCTCGTCGCCCTTACCTGCCAGCGCAGCGCGAGCCATCAGCGCCCACATGTACGCGTAGGCGACGTAACCGAAGGCATGCAGGTATTCCACCGATGCCGCCCCGATTTCGTTGGGGTTGCCCTTGGCCCGCGCCAACACCCATTCGGTGAGCCCGTCGAGTTGCTCGAGCGATGTGGCGAGCGGGGTGGTGAACTCGCCCAGCTCGGAGCCGGCGCTGGCGATGAACAGGCGGATCTCGTCGGAGAACAGGCGGTAGAACTCACCGCCATTGCCCACCACCTTGCGCCCCATCAAGTCCAGGGCCTGGATGCCATTGGTGCCTTCGTAGATCTGAGTGATACGCACATCACGCACCAACTGCTCCTGACCCCACTCGCGGATGTAGCCATGGCCGCCGAATACCTGCTGACCGTGCACCGCACACTCGAGGCCCAGATCAGTGAGGAAGGCCTTGGCCACTGGCGTCAGCAATGCCACCAAGTCCTCGCTGCGCTTACGGGTCGTGGCGTCTTCGCTGTATTTGGCGCTGTCCAGCTGCATGGCAACGTAGGTGGAGAACGCGCGGCCACCTTCGATCAACGCCTTCATGGTCAGCAACATACGGCGGACATCGGGGTGAACGATGATCGGGTCGGCCGCTTTGTCCTTGGCCTGGGGCCCGGTTGGCGCACGACTCTGCAAGCGCTCGCGGGCGTATTCGACAGCGTTCTGGTAGGAGCGCTCGGCCGACGCCAGGCCCTGGATACCGACACCCAGGCGTTCGTAGTTCATCATGGTGAACATC
The DNA here is from genome assembly GCF_056856075.1 of Pseudomonas sp. FA-1. NCBI lineage: Bacteria > Pseudomonadati > Pseudomonadota > Gammaproteobacteria > Pseudomonadales > Pseudomonadaceae > Pseudomonas > Pseudomonas sp. FA-1. The sequence goes on along the minus strand of NZ_JBWXTH010000008.1, from coordinate 194,426 downwards.
GCCGCCAGGCCCTTGTTCGCCTCGCCCACCAAGTAGCCGGTGGCGCCGTCGAAGTTCATGACGCAAGTCGCCGAGGCCTGGATGCCCATCTTGTGTTCGATCGACCCGCAATTGGCCGGGTTACGTGCGCCCAGGCTGCCATCGTCGTTGACCAGGAACTTCGGCACCAGGAACAGCGAGATCCCCTTCGGGCCGGCCGGTGCGTCCGGCAACTTGGCCAGCACCAGGTGGATGATGTTCTCGGTCAGGTCGTGCTCGCCGCCGGTGATGAAGATCTTGGTACCGCTGACCTTGTAGCTGCCGTCTGCCTGGGGCTCGGCCTTGGTGCGGATGATACCCAGGTCGGTGCCGGCATGGGGCTCGGTCAGGCACATGGAGCCTGCCCACACACCTGCATACATGTTGGGCAGGTATTTTTCCTTCAGCGCTTCGCTGGCATGGGCGTTGATCGACAGGCACGCCCCGGCGGTCAGCATCGGGTACAGGCCGAAGGCCAGGCTAGAAGCGTTGACCATCTCCTCGACCTGAGCGGAAATCGCCTTGGGCATGCCCATGCCGCCGAACAGCGGGTCGCCCCCGACGCCCACCCAGCCACCTTCGGCATAGGTGTTGTAGGCCTCGATGAAGCCTGCCGGCGTGCGTACGGCGCCGTTCTCCCAATGGCACCCCTCTTCATCGCCACTGCGGCTCAGCGGGGCGATGGTCTTGCTGGTGACCTTGCCCGCTTCCTCCAGCACGGCCATGGCGGTCTCTTCATCGACAGCCTCGGCCAGGGCAGGCAATTGCTGCCAGAGCTTGGCCACCTCGAAGACTTCATTCAGAACGAAACGCATATCGCGCAGGGGCGCTTTATAGTCAGCCATGACAACCTCTCGCTATAAGGGTCGGGGCGATCCGGCAGGACCGCGGCACTAGGTGAAACGAGTGTACCCGAACAACGTTTGCGAGACATAGGGTCATCACGCGACCAAATAATCATACATAGTCACGCCATGCGTACTGCACCACGCCTGGAATGCTCGCCAAACACCATGACACAGTTGCGACCCGCGCCCTTGGCGCTGTAGAGCGCCTGGTCGGCGGACTTGAGCACGTCGTCCGGCGTGCGATGGGCAGCCTGGCGCTCGGCGACGCCGATACTGATGGTCACCGATACCGCATTGCCCGGCGCCCCAGCGCGGCGCTGCCTCCCTGCCGAGTCGTCCTGTGGGCGGTTGTTCCGGTCGCGCAGCTGGATCGCATAGTTGGCGATCATTTCGCGCACGGCCTCCAGGTGCGGCGTACATTCCTCGGCAGTCTTGCCGGCAAACACCAGGGCGAACTCCTCGCCGCCGTAGCGGTAGGCACGCCCTCCTCCGGTCACCCGGCCCAACCGGCTGGCGACCAGGCGAAGCACTTGGTCACCGACATCATGCCCATGGGTGTCGTTGAATTTCTTGAAGTGGTCCACGTCGGTCATGGCGATCACATAGTTGCGCCCCAGCCGCTGCAAGCGCTCGTTCAGTGCCCGCCGGCCCGGCAGGCCGGTCAGTTCGTCGCGAAACGCCATCTGGTAGGCCTCGTGGGACACCGCTGCGGCGATCATCAGCATCACCTGGCTGCACATGATGTTGAGGGTGAACGGCAGGATGAAGGTCTTGGGCAGCATCCAGAAGATGCCCAGCAGGCCGATGACCTGCGCCGCATGCAACGGCCTTGGCTGGCGCAGGTACTGCACCACGAGGAGGATGAACATGCCCAGGAACACGGGATATGCCAGTTGGACAAGGCTCATCCATTGTCCATGCAGCGAAGGCCAGCGAATCTCCGCCAACCACCCCAGCAAGGCGTCCGGGTAGCGCTGCTCCAGGGCCAACGCCACGCTGCCCACCGCGAACAGCACCGCGAAACGCGCCAGCAGGTCCTGGGCCAGGTGAGTGCGCTCCTGCCAGGCCCCGTACAGCCCGAACAACGCCGGTAACAGCAGACAGACCATGTGGAACACCACTGCCGCGTCCTCACGCACCTTACCGTTGTCGCGGTAGAAATCGGTCTGGGTATCGAGCAGGAAATAGGCGATATACACCGTGACCATCAGGAACAGCTCGCGCTGCCTTCGATACACCGCGCAATAGGCTCCACCCAGCAGCAGCACGAGGGTGGGCAGTACGTTGAACAAGGAAGTGAAGAACACATTGAGGTCCTTCACATAGGCCGCCGCCAACCCTCCCAGCAACAGGAACAGCGAGGGCAGGAAGTGGCTCGCGCGTACAGCGGATAGACGAAACAAAAGGCAATCTCCGACCCGGCAGATCAATAATGGCATTGTGCCTTTAGTTCATCGGCAGCGCACATGAATAGATGAATATGCGCATCGGGCAAGCGCCCGCGCGGGTGGCGCGCGATCTTCGCCCCCCCTAAGCCCCACTCCATCAAACGCAGCCAAAAAAAACCGCCTGCCGGTCAGGGCAGACGGTTTCTGGTACAGCCGGGCGGTTTAGCAGGACAGACCGAAGTCTTCTTCCTTCATCGCCATCAGGTTGTCGGCACCGGACAAGATCGCGGCCACATGGGCACGGGTGCGCGGCAGGATGCGCTGGAAGTAGAAGCGCGCGGTCTGCAGCTTGGCGGTGTAGAACGCGACTTCGTCGGTACCGGCGGCCAGTTTTTCCGCAGCCAGGCGGGCGATATCGGCCCAGAAGTAGGCCAGACAGGCGTAGCCGGAGTACATCAGGTAATCCACCGAAGCAGCACCGACTTCCTCACGGTCCTTCATCGCCGCCATGCCGATCTTCATGGTCAGCTCGCCCCATTCCTTGTTCAGCGCCGCCAACGGCGTGACGAACTCCTGGACGGCTTCGTTGCCTTCCTGGGCCTGGCAGAACTTGTGGACGATCTTGGTGAAGCCCTTGAGCGCCTCGCCTTGGGTCATCAGCACCTTGCGGCCAAGCAGGTCCAGGGCCTGGATACCAGTGGTGCCTTCGTACAGCATGGAAATGCGGCTGTCGCGCACGTTCTGCTCCATGCCCCACTCGGCGATGAAGCCGTGGCCGCCATAGATCTGCACGCCGTGGTTGGCCGCTTCGAAACCGACTTCAGTCATGAACGCCTTGGCGATCGGGGTGAGGAAGGCCAGCAGGGCGTCGGCCTTCTTGCGCGCTTCTTCATCCTGGCTGTACTTGACGATGTCCACCTGCTTGGCGGTGAAGTACACCATCGCGCGGTTACCCTCTGCGAAGGCTTTCATCGTGAGCAGCATGCGGCGCACGTCCGGGTGGACGATGATCGGGTCGGCGGCCTTGTCTGGCGCCTTCGGGCCAGTCAGGGAGCGCATCTGCAGGCGTTCACGGGCGTACTTCAGGCCACCCTGGAAAGCCACTTCGGCGTGAGCCAGGCCTTGCAGCGCGGTACCCAGGCGAGCGGTGTTCATGAAGGTGAACATGCAGTTCAGGCCCTTGTTGGCCGGGCCGATCAGATAGCCGGTGGCACCGTCAAAGTTCATCACGCAGGTGGCGTTGCCGTGGATGCCCATCTTGTGTTCGATGGAACCGCAGCTCACGCCGTTGCGCTCACCTACACCGCCTTCGGCGTTGGGCAGGAACTTCGGCACGATGAACAGCGAGATGCCCTTGGTGCCCGCCGGGGCGTCGGGCAGGCGGGCCAGGACGATATGGACGATGTTCTCGGCCATGTCGTGTTCGCCCGCAGAAATGAAGATCTTGGTGCCAGACACCTTGTAGCTGCCATCGGCCTGGGGCTCGGCCTTGGTGCGCAGCATGCCCAGGTCGGTACCGCAATGCGGTTCGGTCAGGCACATGGTGCCGGTCCATTCGCCGGATACCAGCTTGGTCAGGTAGGTGTGCTGCTGCTCGGGCGTGCCGTGGGCGGAGATGGTGTTCATCGCGCCATGGGACAGGCCTGGGTACATGCCCCACGACCAGTTCGACTCGCCGACCATTTCGCTCAGGGCCAGGCCCAGCGACTCCGGCAGGCCCTGGCCGCCGTGCTCGACGTCATGGGCCAGGCTCGGCCAGCCACCTTCGACGAATTGCTTGTAGGCTTCCTTGAAGCCGGTCGGGGTCTTAACGCCCGACTCGCTCCAGGTGCAGCCTTCCTGGTCGCCGACGCGGTTCAGCGGGGCCAGTACCTGTTCACAGAACTTCGCGCCTTCATCGAGGATCGCATCGACCATGTCGGGCGTGGCGTCCTGGCAACCCGGCAGGCTCTGATAGTGCGCCTCGTAGCCGAGCAGTTCGTCGCGAACGAAGCGAATATCACGCAAGGGGGCTTTGTAATCAGGCATAGCGATGAACCTCTGTGATGAGTCCGGTGGAAAGACCGCGGGCACCGACCAGCTCTTGGCGGCTTTGCGTCAAACAGTTGTTTGAAACTTACGTTTAGCACAGGCCAATGTCAAGGACGGACTATGGTGCCATTTGTGCCGCGAAACATGGCATAAATGCCACCATCCCGCGCACCCAATGACCGCGCGGGTCCCTGCAGGTGCGACGGTGCGGCGGACCTACAGGGAAACGCGCCCCGTTAATCAGGCGTAGGTATCGATGAATCGCCCGAGCATTTCGTCCGAAGCCTTGGCGATCTTGGCGCCAAGCTCGACGTGATGCTTGCCCAGGGCCGACTCGACGCTGCTGGTGGCCAGATCTATCTGCTGGCTGCGGTCGACGGCGCGCAAGCGCTCGGCCTGATAGTCGCTGGACTGGCTGGTGGCGGCACGCTCGACGGCGCCGTTGGCGATTTGACTGGCAGCCTGGTCGACACGGTGCTGCCCGGCCTGGAGGGCGCCAAGGCCTGCGTAATAGGCAGTGCTACCGGTGATTTCCATGTCAGGGCTCCAAAGAATCGGATGAAGAGCAGGCCTCATTAAAGCAGCCATTGGCGGAAAAGGCCCGTTTAAATCCCTAATAGCCTTATGCCATGCAATAGCGTGTGGCCATGGAGCTATATGTCCGACCGCAGGACAAGTCCGCTCCTACAGAGGTGCGTGAACGTGTGGCGCTAGTCCAGCAAATCCAGTTGCAAGTGCTCCGCCACCGCCTCGGCCGTCGCTTGCTTGAGCCGCGGTACCCTGCCCAGGCAGGGCGCCGGCAGGCGCTCGGCCAGGCTGGCGAGGTTTTCCTCCAGCCGTGAGGTCCGCGGGTCGACGATATTGGCCACCCACCCGGCCAGCTGCAGGCCATCCCGGGCGATCGCCTCGGCACTGAGCAGGGCATGGTTGATGCAGCCCAGGCGCACGCCCACCACCAGGATCACCGGCAGCTTCAAGGCAATGGCCAGGTCCGACAGGTTGGCATGACCAGACAACGGCACCCGCCAGCCCCCGGCCCCCTCGACCAAGGTGAAGTCGGCGCCTTGGTCCAGTACATGGCGCATGGCGGCCAGCAACGTCGAAACCTCCAGGCTTACGCCTGCCTCGCGGGCCGCCACATGGGGAGCGATGGCCGGCTCGAAGGCGAAAGGGTTGACCTGCTCGTAAGGCAGCTTCACAGAGCTCTGGTCGATCAGCGCCAGGGCATCGGCATTGCGCAGCCCTTTGGCCGTCACCGTACACCCCGAGGCGACTGGCTTGGCACCCAAGGTGCTCAGCCCCTGGGACAGTGCTGCATGCAGCAACCCGGCGGCGATGGTGGTTTTGCCGACGTCGGTGTCGGTACCGGCAATGAAATAGGCCTGGCCCATGTCACACCTCGCCTGCGAGCGGTTTGCGCAACACCCCATACACCACCTGATAGGTGGCTGGCAGGCCCTGCGGCTGGCGGAAGCTTTCATAGGCCTGCAACAAACCTTGCATGCGCGCCCGTCCGGTCAGCCCGGATGGCCGCCCCGGGTTGAGGTTGTGCGCGCCCAGGGCCTTGAGCTCATGGGTCAGGCTGCGTACATCGGGGTAATACAGCACATGGGGGCGCCGCTGCAGGCCAAGCACCTGCAAGCCGCTCTCGCCGCACAGTCGCTGGTAGTCTTCGAAGCGCCGGAAGCGGTTGACATGCACCAGCCCGTCCACGGCCTGCCAACTGGCGCGCAGCTCGTCGAGCGTGCCAACACACAGGCTGCTGAATGCCAGCACACCGCCTGGCCGTAGCACACGCCAGGCCTCGCCCAGCACGCTGGCGAACTGGCTGCACCACTGCACCGCGAGGCTGGAGAACACCAGGTCGACACTTTCATCGCGCAGCGGCAACCGTTCAGCATCGCCGGCCACATGATGCTGGGCGCCACCCTGCTCACGGGCGTGGCGCAACATGCCTTCGGCGATGTCCACCGCCACGCCGGCGCTCCCCTGGAAACGCTTGGCCAATGCTCGGCTGAAATGCCCTGTGCCGCTACCCAGGTCAAGCCAGCACGCAGGTTGCAGGCCTGCCGGCAACTGCTCGAGCAGGGACATACCTACCGCACGCTGCAAGGCCGCCACGCTGTCATAGCTGGCCGCTGCGCGGGAGAACGAGGCCGCGACCTGGCGCTTGTCCGGCAACGTGCCGGGCAGGGTCGGACGGGAAAGGTCAGTCATCGCCACTCTCATGCAGGAAACTCTTGATGCCCGCCGCCAGTTCCTGTGGGTATTCCAGCAGGAAGGCGTGGGAACTGTCTTCGACCAGGCCGACTTCCACGTCCGGCAACAGTTCGCTAAGGGCCTTGGCCGCTTCTGCCGGTACCAGCGCGTCGCTGCCGGCGAACAAATGCAGCTGAGGCCCGCCGTATTGCTCCAGGGCATTGCGGGTATCGAGCTTGGCCAGGACTTCGAGGCCTGTGGCCAGGTACAACGGGTCGGTGTCGGGCACGCCTATGCCCAATTGCCGCAACAAGGTGCGCGGCATCTGCGCGCCTTCGCTGCACAGGGTGCGAAAACGCTTGAGGGTCACCTGGGGGTGGCTGCGACAACCATCGAGGAAGGTGCCGAAGGTGTCCACCGCCATGCCATGGGCCCAATCCGGACGCTGGACGAAACTGGGGTTGCTGGCCAGTGTCAGCAGGCCGCAGCAATGGTCGCCGCGTTTGTGCGCCAGCGCGCTGGCGAGCATGCCGCCGAACGACCAGCCACCCAACCAGCTGTCGGTGGGCAGCGTGCGGTCGAGGCGCTCGACCCAGGCCTGGACATCGCCATCGGCGAGCTCCGGCAATGGCCGCAGTTCGACCTGCAAGCGCGGGTCCTGCGCGCGCAGGCTCGCGGCCAACGGTTCCAGCGAAGCAGTGCCCAGGCCCCAGCCCGGCAGAAGGATCAATCGGTTACGCATCGGCGGACTCCAGCAAGGGGTAACACTCGGCCAATGCATTCAACAATAGCTGGACCTGGGCCTCGCTGTGCGCTGCGCTGAGGGTCACGCGCAAACGGGCGCTGCCGGCAGGTACGGTCGGCGGGCGGATGGCGGTGACCAGCAGGCCCCGCTCGCGCAGCATGCGTGACAACTGCAGGGCGCGCGCGCTGTCACCGATCAGGATCGGCTGAATCGCGGTCGGGCTGTCCATCAGGTCCAGGCCAATCTGTTCAGCGCCCCGGCGGAACTGGCGGATCAGCGCCTCGAGGTGCTCGCGACGCCAGCGCTCGCGGCGCAGCAGCTCCAGGCTCTTGAGCGTGGCGCAGGCCAGCGCCGGCGGCTGGCTGGTGGTATAGATGTAGGGCCGGGCGAACTGCACCAACGCCTCGATCAGTTCTTCGCTGCCGGCCACGAAGGCACCTGCGGTGCCGCAGGCCTTGCCAAGGGTGCCGATCAATACCGGTACGTCTTCCACGCCCAGGCCGAAGTGCTCGACGATACCGCCGCCATTGGCACCGAGCGTGCCCAGGCCATGGGCATCATCGACCATCAGCCAGGCATCGCGCGCGCGCGCGGCTCGTGCCAACGCCGGCAGGTCGGCCAGGTCGCCATCCATGCTGAACACGCCATCGGTAACCACCAGGGTATTGCCGGTGGCCTTGGCCAGGCGGCTGGCCAGGCTGGCCGCGTCGTTGTGCAGGTAGCGACTGAAGCGCGCACCGCTGAGCAGGCCACCATCGAGCAGCGAGGCATGGTTGAGACGGTCCTGCAGCACGGTATCGCCCTGCCCGACCAACGCTGTGATGGCGCCGAGGTTGGCCATGTAGCCCGTGGAGAACAGCAGCGCACGCGGGCGCCCGGTCAATTCGGCGAGGGCTTCTTCCACCTCATGGTGCGGGGTGCTGTGGCCGATCACCAAATGGGAGGCGCCGCCACCGACGCCCCAGCGTTCGGCGCCAGCGCGCCAGGCCGCGACCACCTCGGGGTGGTTGGCCAGCCCCAGGTAGTCGTTGCTGCAGAAGGCCAGCAGCGCCTGGCCGTCGACCACCACCTCCGGCCCCTGGGGGGTTTCCAGTAGCGGCCGCCGCCGATACAGGTCCGCAGCGCGCCGTTCGGCCAGGCGGGCCGCCAGGTCGAAGGCCATGGTCAGGCCGAAGCTGCGTCGTAGAACAGCTCGCTGCTGCGCTGCTCGACCAACGCCTGTTCGATGGCCGCCTGGTGCACTTCGTCGGCGTGCTCTTCACGGGCTTCTGGCTGGATACCAAGGCGGGCGAACAGCTGCATGTCCTTGTCGGCCTGAGGGTTGGCCGTGGTCAGCAGTTTCTCGCCGTAGAAGATCGAGTTGGCACCGGCCATGAAGGCCAGGGCCTGCATCTGTTCGTTCATCTGCTCGCGGCCGGCGGAGAGGCGCACATGGGACTTGGGCATCAGGATGCGTGCCACCGCCAGCATGCGGATGAAATCGAACGGGTCGACATCCTCCTCGTCGGCCAACGGCGTACCGGCGACCTTGACCAGCATGTTGATCGGCACCGACTCCGGATGCTCCGGCAGGTTGGCCAACTGGATCAACAGGCCTGCGCGGTCATCGAGCGACTCGCCCATGCCGAGGATGCCGCCGGAGCAGATCTTCATCCCGGCGTCGCGCACGTAGGCCAGGGTCTGCAGGCGTTCGCCGTAGGTGCGGGTGGTGATGATGCTGCCGTAGAACTCCGGCGAGGTATCAAGGTTGTGGTTGTAGTAGTCCAAACCGGCCTCTGCCAGGGCCTTGGTCTGCTCCTGGTCGAGCTTGCCGAGGGTCATGCAGGTTTCCAGGCCCATGGCCTTGACCCCTTTGACCATCTCCAGTACGTAGGGCATGTCCTTGGCCGACGGGTGTTTCCAGGCAGCGCCCATGCAGAAGCGGGTAGAGCCGATGGCCTTGGCGCGGGCGGCTTCTTCCAGGACCTTCTGCACTTCCATCAGCTTCTGCTTTTCCAGCCCGGTGTTGTAGTGGCCGGACTGCGGACAATATTTGCAATCTTCCGGGCAGGCGCCAGTCTTGATCGACAGCAAGGTGGAAACCTGCACGCGGTTAGGGTCGAAATGCGCGCGGTGCACCGTCTGCGCCTGGAAAAGCAGGTCGTTGAACGGCTGTTGGAACAGAGCCTTGACCTCGGCGAGGGTCCAGTCGTGACGTGTTGTTGCAGTTGTGCTGGCGCTCATCGGCGTTTCCTTGTTTAGGCTTTGACTGGCGCCGGGACAGGAAAGCCCGCCAGCGCATCACGGATACGCCGCATACTCAGGGAAGGACCATGGACTGTCAACCACCCATAAAGCGCATGGTTTACAAGTGCTCAAATATTGATCACACCTGTTTGCTCTGCGATGAAACCAGCGCACAGCCTTACCCATTGTGCATGCACTGCGAACAGGCCCTGCCCTGGCTGGACGAGCACTGCACCCGTTGCGCCCTGCCCTTGCCGATGAGCGGCTTGACCTGCGCCCAGTGCAGTCGCGTGTCGCCAGCCTTCGAGCAAGTCGTGGCACCGTGGCACTTCGGCTTTCCGGTCGATGCATTGGTCAGCCGCTTCAAGCACCGCAGCCAGTGGCCGCTGGGCCGGCTGATGGCCTTGCTGCTGGGGCAGGCCCTGCTGCATCGCTACGGGGAGGGCATGGCAAAACCTGACCAGTTGTTGCCCGTGCCCCTGACACGGCGTCGACTGCGCCAGCGGGGCTTCAACCAGGCGGCGATGCTTGCCCGATGGCTGTCCAGGCAGTTGGCGGTCCCGTGCAATGAAACGCTGCTGCAGCGCACCCGCGATACACCGGCCCAGCAAACCCTCGGTGCCCGGGCACGAAAGCGTAACCTGCGAATGGCCTTCGGCCTGGCGCCCGGGGCGCGGCTCGATGGGCTGCACCTGGCCATTGTCGATGACGTGCTGACCACCGGTGCAACCGCCCAGGCCATCGCGATATTGCTGCGCAAGGCCGGGGCGCGGCGGGTCGATGTGTATTGCCTGGCGCGTACGCCCAAGCCGGGGCAGGGTTGAGTGTCGCGCAGCCTTGGGGGCTGGCCTACCGTACCTGTTGCATAACCTTGACTTGCCTGCAGGCGAGCGGCACCGTCACTGCATCCTCACCACGACCGATACGCCACCATGTCCCTACCCGCCCTGCTCACCCAGCACATCGCCCGTCGCCCGCAGCGCATCGCCTTGCTGCAGCACGTCGCCGAACAGGGCTCGATCACACGCGCCGCGAAGGCTGCCGGCATCAGCTACAAGGCCGCCTGGGATGCCATCGACGAGCTCAACAACCTGGCCAGCCGCCCCTTGGTGGAGCGCAGCACCGGAGGGCGGGGCGGCGGCGGGGCGCGGTTGTCCGCCGAGGGCGAACGGGTCCTGCGTCTGTACCAACGGTTGCAGGCGCTGCAAGCACAGGTCTTCGAGGCGGCGGAAGAAAGCAGCGACCTCGACCTGCTCGGCCGCTTGATGCTGCGTACCAGTGCGCGTAACCAGCTGCATGGACAGGTCAGCGGGCTGCGCCGTGAAGGGCGGCATGACCGTGTCAGCCTGGACCTGGGCGGCAGCCTGGAAATCGAAGCGTTGATCACCCGCGACAGCACCGAGCGTCTGGAGCTGGCGCTGGGCACGCCTGTGGTGGCCTTGCTGAAGGCAGGCTGGGTGCAGGTGCTCGGCGAGGCTGACTCGGCCGCCGAGGGCAGCAACTGCCTGCAGGCCACGGTCGAGGACATGCTGGCCGATGACAACGGGCCCAGCGAGGTGCGATTGGTCCTGGGCAATGGGCAGACGCTCTGTGCGTTCGCCGAGACGCGCTGGCTGGAGCAGACCAAGGTCATCCCAGGCAGCCGGGTGCAGGCGCAGTTCCACCCGTCTTACGTGCTGCTGGGCGTGCCGCTGTAGCCCGACCATTTGCCGCGCACCCGCGAAGAGGCCTGCGCGAAGGCTCCCCAGCCCATTCCAAACCTGCGTTACCATGGCGTCCATCGCACCCTCGTGCCTGGAGCTTCCATGTCCCACCCCTTCGATACCCTCACCCCCGACCTGGTCCTGGATGCCGTGGAAAGCCTGGGCTTTCTCAGCGACGCCCGGGTGCTGGCGCTCAACAGCTACGAGAACCGCGTCTACCAGGTGGGCATCGAAGGGGCGCAACCGCTGATCGCCAAATTCTACCGCCCCGGCCGCTGGAGCGACGATGCCATCCTCGAGGAACACCGCTTCAGCGCCGAACTTGCCGAGTGCGAGGTACCGGTCGTCGCCCCGCTGCAGCACGACGGCCGCAGCCTGTTCGAACACCAGGGCTTTCGCTTCACCCTGTTCCCACGGCGGGGCGGCCACGCGCCGGAACCCGGCAACCTGGACCAGCTCTACCGCCTTGGCCAACTGCTCGGCCGCCTGCACGCGGTCGGCGCGGCGCGGCCGTTCGAGCACCGTGAAGCACTGGCAGTGGATAACTTCGGCCACGCCTCGCTGGAAACCCTGCTCGCCGGCGATTTCGTTCCCCGCGAGCTGCTGCCGGCCTTCGAGTCCGTCGCCCGCGACGTGCTCCAGCGGGTCGAAGCCATCTATGCACGCACCCCGCACCAGGTGATCCGCCTGCACGGCGATTGCCACCCCGGCAACCTGATGTACCGTGACGAGACGTTCCATATCGTCGATCTGGACGACTGCCGCATGGGCCCGGCGGTCCAGGACCTGTGGATGATGCTCGCCGGCAGCCGCGAAGAACGCATGGGCCAATTGGCCGAACTGATCGACGGCTACAACGAGTTCCATGACTTCGACCCACGCCAGCTGGCGCTGATCGAACCCCTGCGCGCCCTGCGCCAGTTGCACTACAGTGCCTGGCTGGCCCGACGCTGGGACGACCCGGCGTTCCCGCCCAGCTTCCCCTGGTTCGGCCAGCCACGTTACTGGGGCGACCAGATCCTCGCCCTGCGCGAACAGATCGCCGCATTGGATGAAGAACCGCTGAAATTGTTTTAGAAGCGCTGGGCGCTCTGTCTACAATAGGCGTGCTGTATTTAGTTACCTAAGCAAGGAATCTGCATGCACGCCGCAAACCCGCGTCGCGGGTATATCCTGGGCCTGAGCGCCTATATCATCTGGGGCCTGTTCCCCTTGTACTTCAAAGCCATCCAGAGCGTTCCGGCGGTCGAGATCATCGTCCACCGCGTACTCTGGTCGGCACTGTTCGGCTCGCTCCTGCTGCTGGTCTGGAAGCACCCGGGCTGGTGGCGCGAACTGCGCGACAACCCGCGCCGCCTGGCCATCCTGGCCCTGAGCGGGGCACTGATCGCTGGCAACTGGCTGACCTATGTCTGGTCGGTGAACAACGGGCGCATGCTCGAGGCGAGCCTGGGCTACTACATCAACCCGCTGGTCAACGTGCTGCTGGGCATGCTGCTGCTCGGCGAGCGCCTGCGTCGCCTGCAGTGGCTGGCGGTGGGGCTGGCGGCGGTGGGTGTGGCCCAGCAGGTCTGGCAGGTCGGTAGCCTGCCCTGGGTTTCGCTGGTGCTGGCGCTGTCGTTCGGCTTCTATGGCCTGATCCGCAAGCAGGCGCCGGTGGCAGCCCTGCCAGGGCTGGTGGTGGAAACCTGGATGCTGGTACCCCTGGCCCTCGGCTGGCTGTTGTTGCATCCAACGGCGACCAGCGCCCAGGCCGAGTTCTACACCAGCAGCGAAGCGCTCTGGCTGATGGCCGCAGGGCCGGTCACCCTGGTGCCGCTGGTGTGCTTCAACGCCGCCGCACGCCACCTGCCCTACACCACGCTGGGCTTCCTGCAGTACCTGGCGCCGACCCTGGTGTTGCTGCAGGCGGTGTTGCTGTTCGGTGAGCAGCTGTCCTCCAGCACCCTGATGGCGTTCATGTTCATCTGGGCGGGCCTGGCCATCTATAGCGTCGATGCCTGGTTGAGTTTGCGCAAGCGAAGCTGATCAAAAAACGATCAAATCTCTGGAGGCCTCGTATTACGGGGCCTGCAGAGACATCTCCAAAGGTTATCCACACCCTCGTCCCCGTGCTTTGTGCACAAGCCCCTGATATCTGGACGTTTTTTGCTCAAAGCTCTGGAGCCTGCGAATTTCTTGGGCTGGGGAGGAGCGCCCCCAGGTTATCCACAGCACCGCCCCCATGATCTTGGGATAACCTCTTTCGCGGGTTTACCCGCGAACATACTCGGCGCTCAGTCTTCGGGCCGCAGCTTGAGCTCCACCATCAGGTCGTCGGCCAGGCTCTCCAGCCTGTGCTGCAGATCATCCAGTGACAGGGTCAGGGGCAGCGCCAGCAACGCATCGGCATGGAACAGCGGCTCGCTACTCATAGGCGCCGGCCTTACCTCGGTGGTGAAGCGCTCCAGGTTCACGCCTTGCTCGGCCAGCAAGCGGGTGATGTCCCGCACGATACCCGGCCGGTCGTTGCCCACCAGCTCCATGGCGATCGGCTTCCAGGTGCAGGACGGCTCGATGCCGCTCTCGGCGATCAGCACGCGGATGTCATGGCTGGACAGCTTGTGCAGGGCCTCGACCAGGTCATCGTAGGATTCGGCCGGCACCGCGACCCGCAGGATCCCGGCGAATTGCCCGGCCATCCGCGACATGCGACTCTCCAGCCAGTTACCGTTATGCTCGGCAATGCATTGAGCGATGCGTTCGACCTGCCCGGCCTTGTCGGGGGCGATCACTGTCAGTACAAGATGGTCCACGGGGCCGCTCCTCAGCTCTGCTAGTCAGGTGGCCGGCGCCGCTGCGCACGGCGAAATACGGGGGCATCGCAACAGTATAGGCAAGGCGCGGCAACCTGCCGCAGGGCGGTCCGCACAACGAATCGTGTACTGTTTCAAGATTTATCTGGAACAATCCACCTGTTTTTTGCGAACATAACGTCTCCCAGCGTGACCCTATGCGATCTGTTGGTCGCACAACGACGCTTTTAGTCTGATTCCACCCCGCCTACTGCTTCATGTAGTATGCCGCGGCGCGGACTACAAAACGTCGTTTGGATGTCTGCCAAGGCGCCTGTGAAAATACGCAACCCGCCCGCCGGCCCGTCTGGCGAGCCGCACCCAGCCGCGCTCACACACGAGGGCAAGTACTGGTGCCGTGTTTAGAGAAGCGCTACAGGCTTAATACAGAAGAGCGAAATAGCTGAGCAGAGTGAGGCAAGCAATGACTGGATACGTTCAAGTCGGTGGCCTTCAGGTCGCCAAGGTCCTGTACGACTTCGTCAACGACGAAGCCATTCCAGGGACCGGCATCGTCGCCGAGCAGTTCTGGGCGGGTGCGGAAAAGATCATCAACGACCTCGCTCCAAAGAACAAAGCCCTGCTCGCCAAGCGCGACGAACTGCAAGCCAAGATCGACGCCTGGCACCAGGCGCGCAAAGGCCAGGCCCATGACGCCGTAGCCTACAAGAGCTTCCTCCAGGAAATCGGCTACCTGCTGCCACAAGCCGACGATTTCCAGGCCACCACCCAGAACGTGGACGAAGAAATCGCCCACATGGCCGGCCCGCAGCTGGTGGTGCCGGTGATGAACGCCCGCTTCGCCCTGAACGCCGCCAACGCCCGCTGGGGCTCGCTGTATGACGCGCTGTACGGCACCGATGCCATCAGCGACGAAGGCGGCGCCGAGAAAGGCCAGGGCTACAACAAGGTCCGTGGCGACAAGGTCATCGCCTTCGGCCGCGCCTTCCTCGACGAAGCCGCGCCCCTGGCTGCCGGCTCCCATGTCGATTCCACCGGCTACCGCATCGAAGGCGGTAAGCTGGTCGTCGCCCTCAAAGGTGGCAGCAACAGCGGCTTGCGCGACGATGCCCAGCTTATCGGCTACCGTGGCGACGCCGCCGCGCCGACCGCAGTCCTGCTCAAGCACAACGGCCTGCACTTCGAGATCCAGGTCGACGCCAACACCCCGGTCGGGAGCACCGACGCCGCCGGCGTGAAGGACATCCTGATGGAATCGGCGCTGACCACCATCATGGACTGCGAAGACTCCGTCGCCGCCGTCGATGCCGACGACAAGGTCGTGGTCTACCGCAACTGGCTGGGCCTGATGAAAGGCGACCTGTCCGAGAACGTGACCAAAGGCGGCAAGACCTTCACCCGCACCATGAACCCTGACCGCGAATACACCGCGGCCGCTGGCGGCACCGTCACCCTGCACGGCCGTTCGCTGCTGTTCGTGCGCAACGTCGGCCACCTGATGACCAACCCGGCGATCCTCGACGGCCAGGGCAACGAGATCCCGGAAGGTATCCAGGACGGCTTGTTCACCAACCTGATCGCCCTGCACAACCTCAAGGGCAACACCACCCGCAAGAACACCCGCACCGGCAGCGTCTACATCGTCAAGCCGAAGATGCACGGCCCTGAGGAAGTGGCATTCGCCGCCGAGATCTTCAGCCGCGTCGAAGACCTGCTGGGCATGGCGCGCAATACCGTCAAGGTCGGCATCATGGACGAGGAGCGCCGTACCACGGTCAACCTCAAATCCTGCATCAAGGCGGCGGCCGAGCGCGTGGTGTTCATCAACACCGGCTTCCTCGACCGTACCGGTGACGAAATCCACACCTCCATGGAAGCCGGCGCCGTGGTGCGCAAGGGCGCCATGAAGAACGAAAAATGGATCGGCGCCTACGAGAACAACAACGTCGATATCGGCCTGGCCACCGGCCTGCAAGGCCGCGCCCAGATCGGCAAGGGCATGTGGGCCATGCCTGACCTGATGGCCGCGATGCTCGAGCAGAAGATCGCCCATCCGCTGGCCGGCGCCAACACCGCCTGGGTACCGTCGCCGACCGCCGCCACCCTGCACGCCCTGCACTACCACAAGGTCAACGTGCAGGAGCGCCAGCGCGAGCTGGCCAAGCGTGCACCGGCCTCGGTGGACGACATCCTGACCATCCCGCTGGCGGCCGACACCAACTGGTCGGCCGACGAGATCCGCAACGAGCTGGACAACAACGCTCAGGGCATCCTCGGCTACGTGGTCCGCTGGATCGACCAGGGCGTGGGTTGTTCCAAGGTGCCAGACATCAACGACGTCGGCCTGATGGAAGACCGCGCCACCCTGCGCATCTCGGCCCAGTTGCTGGCCAACTGGCTGCGCCACGGCATCGTCACCCAAGAGCAGGTGCTTGAAAGCCTCAAGCGCATGGCCGCGGTGGTGGACAAGCAGAACGCCGGCGACGCCCAGTACCGCCCGATGGCCCCGAACTTCGATGACAACATCGCGTTCCAGGCCGCCATCGAACTGGTGATCGAAGGCGCCAAGCAGCCGAACGGCTACACCGAGCCAGTGCTGCACCGCCGTCGTCGCGAGTTCAAGGCACGTAACGGGCTGTGATACCCCAGGGGCGAATGCCTGTCAGTTAAGACCCCATCGCCGGCTTGCCGGCGATGGGCTGCGAAGCAGCCCCAAATGCAGCCGATAAGGCTTAACTGACTGGCGTTACCCGGGGCCGCCTTGCGGCCCTCATCACGGCCTTGTCCCGTGATTGCTTTTACGGGTCGAGCCGCAACTCCTTCCTCACCAGCGCCACCAACTTCCCCAGGTCCACCGGCTTGAGCAGGAAGTCCACCACCCCCAGGTGCATCACATCCACCGCCTCCTTCACGTCGGTGTCGCCCGACACCACGATGATCGACAATTCCGCCCGCTCCGATTCGCGCACCAGCCGGATCAACCCCAGGCCATCCTCTGGCGCCATACGCAAATCGGTGATCATCAGGCCAATATCCCGGTTACCCCTGAGCTGCTCCAACGCTGCCTGTGCGCCGTCGGCAGACAGGCACTCAAAACCCTTCGCCTTCAGATAGAGGCAAAGGGCCTCGCGGGTCGCAGCATCGTCATCCACCACCAGCACCACCTGCGGCGGAGCAGAAGGCGCGCTCACCCTGGCCAAGGCTTCGCGCTCGGCGTCACTCAGGATCTCGTCATGCTCAGCCATGGTCATCTCGTCAAAAAAATCCCGTTGCTGAAAGTTGAGACCGCAAAACACCGCTATGCAAGCTGCCTTTCGTCGTCTATTTGACACCCAAGCGCCTCCGGGCAGCGCGCGCCGCAGCTTATAGACTTACGTCCAATGGGCACCGCAAGGCCACCGGCCGACCATGGAGCCTTAGAACAACAGGGCCTGCAACGGTCCCCCCAAGCGGTCAGTTCCATGAGCAAGAAGGACGCCTACAGCCAGGCCGGCAGAACGGCGGTTCTGCAAAACATTCAAGGCACCCTGCAGTTCCTGCAGCGCTTTCCGCCGTTCAACCAGATGGAGCACAGCCACCTGGCCTACCTGGTGGAGCAGTGCCAGCTGCGTTTCTACGCCAGCGGCGAAAGTATCATCAAGCCGGCCGACGGCCCGGTGGAGCATTTCTATATCGTCAAGCAGGGCCGGGTGGTCGGCGAGCGCCAGCACGTGACCAAACCGGGCGTGGAGACCACGTTCGAGATCGCCAGCGGCGAATGCTTTCCGCTCGCCGCGCTGCTCGGGGAACGGGCCACCCGCACCGAGCACCTGGCAGGCGAAGACACGTTCTGCCTGCAACTGAACAAGGGCGCGTTCATCCGCGTGTTCTCCCTCTCGGAGCCCTTCCGCGACTTCGCCCTGCGCGGTGTCAGCAGCCTGCTCGACCAGGTCAACCAGCAGGTACGCCAGCGTGCAGTGGAAACACTGGGAACGCAGTATTCGCTCAATACCCCGCTGGGTGAACTGGCCATGCGCCACCCGGTGGTCTGCGCGCCACAGATGCCCCTGCGCGAAGCCGTGGGGCTGATGCATGAGCAGCAGGTCGGCAGCATCGTGATCGTCGACCCGCAGCGCTTTCCCATCGGTATCTTCACCCTGCGCGACCTGCGCCACGTCGTGGCCGATGCCAGCGCCGAACTGACCGCGCCGATCGAGCGCTACATGACCGCGCAGCCGTTCTACCTCAGCCCCCAGGCCAGCGCCTTCGACGCGGCCATGGCCATGACCGAGCGGCATATCGCCCATGTCTGCCTGGTGGACAACCAGCGCCTGTGCGGCGTGGTCTCTGAACGTGACCTGTTCTCCCTGCAGCGGGTCGACCTGGTGCACCTAGCCCGCACCATCCGCCACGCCCCGCGCCTGGAGAACCTGGTGTCGCTGCGCGGCGAGATCGGCCAATTGGTCGAGCGCATGCTCGCCCATGGTGCCTCCTCCACCCAGATCACCCAGATCATTACCCTGCTCAACGACCACACCGTGTGCCGGGTGATCGAGCTGGCCCTGGCCGAACGCAGCGACCCGGGCGTGCCGTTCAGTTGGTTGTGCTTCGGCAGCGAAGGCCGGCGCGAGCAGACCCTGCACACCGACCAGGACAACGGGATTCTCTTCGAGGCCACCGATGCTGCCGAGGCCGAAGCGATCCGCGCCCGCCTGCTGCCACTGGCGCAGTACATCAACCAGTGCCTGGCTCAGTGCGGCTTCACCCTCTGCAAGGGCAACGTGATGGCCGGCAACCCAGAACTGTGCCTGTCTCGCAGCGAATGGGCGCGACGCTTCAGCGGCTTCATTCGCGAAGCGAGCCCGGAGAACCTGCTCGGCTCGAGCATCTACTTCGACCTGCGCGTGGTCTGGGGCGATGAGAGCGGTTGCGAACAGCTGCGCCGCACCCTGCTCGAACAAGTGGCCGACAACCGCATCTTCCAGCGCATGATGGCCGACAACGCCTTGCGTCAGCGCCCGCCAGTAGGGCGCCTGCGCGAATTCGTGCTGACCCGCCAGGGCAATGACAAGGCCGCTACCCTCGACCTCAAGGTTCAGGGCCTGACACCCTTCGTCGACGGCGCCCGGCTGTTGGCACTGGCTCATGGCATCAAGGCCTGCAACACCCTCGAGCGCCTGCGCCACCTGGTGGCCCGCGGCATCATCGACCCATTGGACGGCGCCGCGTACGAAGAGGCCTATCATTTCATCCAGCAGACCCGCATGCAGCAGCACCAGCGCCAGAGCCGCGACAACCTGCCCTACTCCAACCGGCTGGATCCAGACAGCCTCAACCACCTGGACCGTCGCATCCTGCGCGAGTCCCTGCGCCAGGCCCAGCGCCTGCAAAGCAGCCTGGCCCTGCGGTACCAGCTATGAACCTGCTCGCCTGGCTGCGCCCGGCCCTGCCGGAGCTCGACAACACCCTGCGCCAGCGCCTCGCGCGCTTGCCCAAGGCGCCGACCTTGGGCGTTTCGTCCCTGCGCGAGCAACGCTGGGTGGTGCTGGATCTGGAGACCAGCGGCCTTAACGTCAACCGCGACCAGGTATTGTCGATCGGTGCGGTGGCCATCGAGGACGGTGCCATCGACCTGGGCCAGCAATTCGAACGCACCTTGCACCGGCCGGCCCAGAAGACCAACGCCAGCGTGCTGATCCACGGCCTGGGCCCAAGCGCCCTGGCCGCCGGCTGCGACCCGGCCCACGCGCTGCTCGATCTGCTGGAGTTCATCGGGGACAGCCCGGTGCTGGCCTTCCATGCGCCGTTCGACCAGCGCATGCTGGCCCGGGCGCTCAAAGATAGCCTCGGCTACCGCCTGCAGCACCCGTTCTTCGACATGGCCGAGCTGGCCCCCATGCTCAACCCCGACACCGTGCTGCGCGAGGCCAGCCTGGACGACTGGATTGCCCGCTTCGGCCTGCAGGTAGAAGAGCGTCACCACGCCAGTGCCGATGCCCAGGTCACCGCCGAACTGGCCCTGATCCTGTTCAGCCAGGCCCGTCGCCAGCAGCTGGACAGCCCCCTGCAGTTGAACCTGCGCCTGCAGCAGTGGCGTCGGCGCAAGGCGCACCAGTACAGCCTGTAGGAGCGGGCTAATCACCAGGCATCTATCCGATAAGCGTCAATTGCACCCTGTGCCCCGGCTCTGTCACAATCGCGAATAATTATCGTTAGTTAACGCATTCATTCCCGGGAGACGCTTCTTGTCGTCTGCGCAGAGCCCACATGCCGAGCTGGTCGGTACCCTGTACCGCGACCACCGCGCCTGGCTGCTGGCCTGGCTGCAACGCAGCACGGCCTGCCGCCAGCGCGCCGAAGACCTGAGCCAGGACACCTTCGTGCGCCTGCTCGGTCGCGAGCAGCTGGTCACTCCCCGCGAACCCCGCGCTTTTCTCGTTGCCGTGGCCAAGGGCCTGCTGTTCGACCACTTCCGCCGCGCCGCCCTTGAGCAGGCCTACCTGGCGGAGCTGGCGCGCCTGCCGGAGGCAGAACACCCCTCCCCTGAGCTGCAGCACCTGATCCTCGAAGACCTCAAGGCCATCGACCGCCTGCTCGGCAAACTGTCGAGCAAGGCTCGCGCGGCCTTCCTGCATAACCGCCTGGACGGCATGGGCCATGCCGAGATCGCCGAACGCCTGGGGGTGTCGGTGTCACGCGTGCGCCAGTACATCGCCCAAGGCATGCGCCAGTGCTATGTGGCCCTTTATGGGGCGCCGCTGTGAACAACGCGCCGGTGTCGGCCAGGGTCCTGGATGCCGCCATCGCCTGGAAGCTGAGCCTGGACGAAGGCCGCTGCACCCCAGACGAACGCAGTGATTTCCTGCGCTGGCATGCCGCCAGTGAGGAACACGCCCGTGCCTGGCACCAGCTGGGCATGCTCGACCAACGCGTGAGCGCTGCCGCCGGCCCCGCCCGCCAGGCACTGCTGCAATCGCGGGCAGACCTGCGCAGGCGCCTGGGCGGGTTCGGCGGCGGCTTGGCCGGGGTGCTGTTGCTGGGTGCGCTGCTGCTCGGCATCGCCTCGCCATCGCTGTCGCCGGGCTATTGGCTGGCTGACCAGCGCACCGGCACCGGAGAGCTGCGTACACTGCGCCTGGAAGACGGCACCCTGCTGAGCCTGAACACCAATACCGCGGTGGATATCGACTATGCAGGCTGGCAACGTTTGATCGTCCTGCACCAGGGCGAGATCTCCGTGGAAACCGGCCATGAAGACACCCGGCCGTTGCTGGTGCGCACCGACGATGGACGCCTGCGTCCCCTGGGTACGCGCTTCCTGGTCAAGCGCGAGAGCCAGGGTACGCGCCTGGAAGTGCTGCAGTCGGCGGTAGCCGCCAGGCCATCCAACAGCAGCGACGAGCAGGTTCTGCGCGAAGGCCAGCAAGTACTGATGACCGTCGATGGTCTTGGCCGGGTCGACCCGGTAGCCATGGGTGCCGATGCGTGGACCCGCGGCATGCTGGTGGTCGACAACGTGCGCCTGGCCGACTTGGTCGCAACGCTGGGCCGTTACCGCAACGACCACCTGGGCGTTGCCGACGAAGTGGCCGACCTGCGCGTGACCGGCAGCTTCCCGCTGACCGACACCGACCTGGCCCTGGCGTCGCTCATGCCAGTGCTGCCGGTGAAGATCGAGCGGCATACGCCCTGGTGGGTAACCATCAGCGCCAAGTAACAGCCCCTAGGGGCCGCCATCATTTTTTTCGAAAGCCTCTGTCACTTTTCCATTCTCGCTCGGCAAGGAAGCAACTAGCACTTATCCGTCGAGGAGCCGCTGCATGCCCCGTGCCGTTGATTCTTTCCTGCGCCCAAGCCTGATGGCCCTGGCCATCGCCCTCGCTGTCCCGCTGGCCAGCCCCGCCCTGCAGGCCGCCGAGCAGTCGACCCTGCGCGCCTATGACCTGCCCAGCGCCCCGTTGGCCAGCACCTTGACCCGGATCGCCAGCCAAGCCGGCATCGCCCTGGCGCTGGACCCGGCCTTGGTGGATGGTCGCAGCTCCGCCCCGGTCAGTGGCCAGTACGACGCCCTCGGCGCCCTGCAAGCCGCCCTGCGCGGCACCGGCCTGCAGTTGCAGCAGAGCAGCGTAGGGAGCTACAGCCTGGTGGCCGCGCCCGACGGCACCCTGGCACTGCCGGAGACGGCGATCAATGCCAGTAGCCACTACGAAACGGCATGGGGGCCGGTGGAAGGCTACACCGCGACCCGCACCGCCTCCGCCACCAAGACCGATACCGCGCTGGTCGAAGTCCCCCGCTCCATTTCCGTCGCCACCCGCCAGCAGATGGACGACCGCAGCGTGAACAGCCTCGATGATGCCGTGCGCTACATGCCGGGAATCGTCTCGGCCAGTTTCGGCAGCGACAAGCGCTATGACTGGATGCGCGTACGCGGTTTCGAGCCGACCCAGTTCCTCGATGGCCTGCCGCTGCCCCGTGGCGTGTACGCCAATCCCAAGGCCGAAACCTGGAACCTTGACCGCCTCGCGCTGCTGCGTGGCCCGGCGTCGTCGATCTACGGCCAGACACCCCCAGGCGGCTTGCTGGACATGGTCAGCCGCCGGCCACAGGCTGAAAGCCACCAGGAGATCCAGCTCCAGTACGGCAGCGACAACCACCGCCAGATCAACTTCGCCAGTACCGGCAAGCTCGACGACCAAGGCCAGTTCCTCTACAGCCTCAGTGGCGTGCTTCGCGACGGCGGCACGCAGATCGACCATGTCGACGACAAACGCTACAACCTCGCGCCCAGCCTGACCTGGAACATCGACGAAGACACCTCGCTGACCTTCCTGACCCAGTTCACCCGCGACGATACCGGCGTTACCAGCCAGTTCCGCCCGATCCAGGGCACCAAGATCGACATGCCGTTCGGCAAGGTCTCCCACCACAAGAACCTGGGCGACCCGAACTACGAGTTCTACGACCGCACCTACTACGCGCTGGGCTACGCCTTCGAGCATCGCATCAATGACGTCTGGCAGTTCCGCCAGAACCTGCGCTATACCAAGTCGGACCTGGCGTTCCAGACGATCACGGTCAACGCCTACAACACCTCCGCCCCACCGGTGGACGACCTGGGCAATGTCAAACGGATGTCCACCAATGTCGATGAAGACATCAGCCAGTTCGCCGTCGACAACAACTTCCAGGCCGACTTCAGCACAGGTGATATCAGCCATACCCTGCTGATCGGCCTGGACCACCAGCGCACCAATACCAACTACCTGGCGATCTATGGCTCTGTCCCGGACAGCAACGTCAACGACCCGGTATATGGCCTGCCGATCACCCGCCCACCTCGGTCCTCGGCCTTCTACGACTACAACCAGAAGACCCGTCAGACTGGCGTCTACGTCCAGGACCAGATGGCCCTCGGCAATTGGCGCCTGACCCTGGGCGGGCGTGAGGACTGGGTGCATACCGGCACCACCTTCTTCAACAAGGGCGATGCCACCAACACCGAGCGCGACAGCAACTTCAGCGGCAACGCGGCCATCAGTTACGTGTTCGACTCGGGCTTCGTGCCCTACCTGTCCTATGCCGAGTCGTTCCAACCGACCAGCAATGCCTCTGCCGACCCGGTGAATTCGTTCAAGCCCACCGAAGGCCAGCAGTGGGAACTGGGCATCAAATACCAGCCGCCAGGCTCCAACACCTTGCTGTCTGCGGCCGTCTACGACCTGACTCAGAAAAACGTCTCGGTCACCAACAACGTGGGCGGCGTGACCGTCACCAGCCAGAGCGGCGAAGTGAAGGTCCGCGGCCTTGAGCTCGAAGCCGTCTCCGACGTGACCGAGAACCTGAAGGTGGTCGCGGCCTATACCCTGGCCAAGTCCGAAGTGCAGGATGGCCTGTACAAGGGCAACCGCCTGCAGTTGATGCCCAACCAGCAAGCCTCGTTGTGGGCCGACTACACCTGGCACACCGGTGTACTGGACGGCTTCGGGATCGGTCTCGGCGCGCGCTATACCGGCAACACCTATGGCGATCAGGGCAATACCTGGCTGGGCAAGGCCGATGCGTACACGGTGTTCGATGCCGCCGTGCACTACGACCTCGGGCGCCTGGACAACAGCCTCAAGGGGGCCTCGGTGGCGCTCAATGCCACCAACCTGCTGGACAAGGACTATATCTCCACCTGTGACGCGTACTACTGCTATTACGGGGACCAGCGCAGCGTCGTGGCCAGCGCCACCTACAAGTTCTGAGTAACGGGGGGCCGCTGCGCGGCCCTTTCGCGGCGCAAGGCCGCTCTCACAGGGGATGCAGTTTGTGGGGGCGGGTTTGCCCGCGATTGCGTCGCTAGCACCTTTCGGAAATCGCGATGAAAAGCCAAACCATCCGCCGCTGGTCGGCGATCCATACCTGGAGCAGCCTGGTCTGCACCCTGTTCCTGCTGTTGCTGGCCCTGACCGGCCTGCCGCTGATCTTCCACCACGAATTGGAGCACCTGCTGGGCGACGCCCCCGAGCTGCGCGAAATGCCCGCCCATACCCCACACCTGGACCTGCAGCAACTGGTGCTCAAGGCCCAGGCCCATCGCCCCGGCGAAGTGGTGCAGTATTTCGGTTACGACGAGGATGACCGCAACGGCGTGATCACCATCACGGCAGCCACGGCCGGTACCGAGCCGAATTCGTCGCACACCTTCATGCTCGACGCCCGCACGGGCGAAGCCGTTGCTATGCCTGCAGCCAACGGCGGCTTCATGATGACCATGCTGCGCCTGCACGTGGACATGTTCGCCGGCCTGCCGGGCAAGCTGGTGCTGGCGTTCATGGGGGTGCTGTTCGTGCTGGCGATCGTCTCTGGTACCGTGCTCTACGCGCCGTTCATGCGCCGCCTGACGTTCGCCACGGTGCGCAACGACCGCTCACGCCGGCTGCGCTGGCTCGACCTGCACAACCTGATCGGCGTCGTCACCCTCACCTGGGCGTTGGTGGTCGGCGTCACCGGTGTGATCAGCGCCCTCTCCGACCTGGTCATCGCCGCCTGGCGCAACGACAGCCTGGCGGCGATGGTCGCCCCCTACCACGATGCCCCGCCGCTCACCGAGCGCGCGCCGGCCAGCCGCCTGCTGGACATCGCCACCCAGGCCGCACCGGGCATGCAGCCAGACTTCATCGCCTTCCCGGGCACGCGCTTTTCCAGCGAGCACCACTATGCAGTGTTCATGAAAGGCGCCACGCACCTGACGTCGCATCTGCTGACACCGGTACTGATCGATGCCCGCACGCTGGCGGTCACGGCCGTCGGTGAAAGGCCCTGGTACATGGACACCATGCTCCTGTCGCAACCGCTGCACTTTGGTGACTACGGCGGCCGGCCGATGCAGATCCTCTGGGCAGTGCTCGATGTGCTGACCATCATCGTGCTCGGCAGTGGGGTTTACCTGTGGTGGGGGAAGCAGCGCAAGGCACGGGAGGTGACGGCATGAGCCACAGGTCGCAGCCGACGCGGCAGATCTTTGCCTGGCCCATGGCGATTGCCGTGCTCGGTGCCGGAGGGTTGTTCGCCGCGCTGTTGGGGGACGGCGGGTGGGATGTGCTGGCGTGGGTGGGGCTGGGGATACCGGCAGTGCTGGGGCTTCGGGGGCTGTGTTGGAAGTGAGGCCCTAGGGGGCCGCTTGGCGGCCCTTTCGCGGCACAAGGCCGTTCCTACAAGCCCTGTGGAGCGGCCTTGTGCCGCGAAAAGGCTGCAAAGCAGCCTCTGATTACTCGCCCAACCGCGGCAACAGCTCATCCAACCGTCGATGCAGCGCACTGTCACTGGGCCAGTTGCGCAGCATCCGCGCCCGGTCCCGGGTGTACGCCGGGGCGAAGCTCAGCTGGGTGGCGTGCTGGCACATGGCATCCAGGTCGATCAGCGACCACTGGCCATCCTTCCAGAACAGGTTGTGACCCTTGAAGTCGCCATGGCTGATGCGCTCGTGAATCAGCTGCTGCATCAGGTGCACCAAGGCCTGCACCTGCTCCTGTGGCGCATCGCCGCTTTCCACGTAGGGCCCGAAGCACTCGATCAGGTCCGGCCCGTCGACATACTCGGTCACCAGGTAGGCGCGGCTGCGCAGGCCCATCACCCGCTGCTCCAGCACCGCCAATGGCCGTGGCGTGGCGATGTCGAGGAACTCCAGGCGATGGCCTTCGATCCACGAGTGCCAGGCGCGGCTCGGACGCCAGAAGCGCTTGAACCAGTGGGCGGTGTTCTTGATGTTGTAGCGCTTGAGCACCAGGGTGCGACCACCCACCTCGATACGCGCCACGCTGGCCGCACCACCGGTTTTGTACAGGTGGCCTTCGTCGATCAACGCATCGGCCTGCTCCAGTACCGGCAACAGCGCCTCACGCTCAGACCGGCGAACCGCCCGCAATCCGGACAGGCTGCGCTCGACGCTGAACAGCGTGCACTCGCGCCCGGCCTTTTCCAGGTAGTCCTTCAGACGCCAGTTGCGCACCTTGTCGATCTGCTTCTGCAGCGCCTCCAGCGGCAAGGCATGTTCGGCGTTGGCCAGCAGGTAGTGCACCAGCAGCTCTTCGATGAACGGCTCCAGGCGCTTGGGCAACTGGGCGAACAGTACGCCCAGGTTCTCCAGCACCTTCTGGCGCGACAGTTGCTGGCCTGGGGCTTCGGCCTTGATGCCCGCGCCGTCGATCAGGTACAGCTTGCCGCCATGGCGCAGCAGGTTGTCCAGGTGCAGGTCTTCCTGCCACAGACCCTTGGCATGCATCTGCGCCACGGTCGCAAGGGCTTCGCCCAATACCAGCTGTTGCTCGTCGGCCAGCACCGGCAGGTTTTCGACATTGGCCCAGGCGTCGGCAAGGCTCTGTGCGCCCTCGAGGAATTCGAACAGCAACCAGCCGCCCTCACCTTCCTTGAGGCCGTCTGCCAGCAGTTGCGGGGTCGTGAGACCCTGACCGGACAGCAGCTTCACACCCTCCAGCTCACGCTGGAAATGGCGGGCGGCATTGCTGCCCACCAGCAGCTTGGCCAGTACCGGGGTGCCACGCCAGATGCCGGCGCCGACATAGCGCTGGCCCGGCAGCACGCGCAGCAGGCTGAGCAGCTGCAGGTCGGCACTGCCGGCGGCGTCGGCCAACGTCACGGTCAGGGGCAGCGATGGGCTGCGCCCGGCGTTCTTCAATTCGGACAGTTGCATCAGCGCGCCTCCTTTTCACGGCGGCGGCGCACCAGGCGCTGCAGCCAGGTATCGACCAGCGTACTGTCTGCCGGCTGTTCAAGATAGGCCGCCAGCAGGCTGCGCACATCCGCTTCGCTCCAGGCACCAGCGCGGCGCAGCAAGGGCTCGAGGTCCTTGAGCCGGTCGCGCATGCCGAACAGCAGCGGGCGGGTCTTTTCCAGGTCGATCAGTTGAGCCTGCCAGCCTTCGCGACGTTCACGCAGGAAGATGTGCTTGGGATAGAAACAGCCATGCACCTGGCCTGCAGCGTGCAGGGTACGGGCCAGCTGGCCGCACGCCTGCAGAATGCCCAAGCGGCTGGCGGCATCGAACTGCGGCCACTGGGCAAGCAGGCTGTCCAGGTCACGCCAATCGTCCAGGGCACGGGTCATGAGGATGGCCCGATGCTGGCCGTTACCCTTGCGTTCACCATAGAACACCGCCTGCAAGGCGGGGATCTTCAGCTTCTGGTAACGGCTGATGTTACGAAACTCTCGGGCGAAGGTCGGCTCGCCGAACGGGCGGTGCAGGGTGCGGGTGAGGTAGTCGCTCTGGCGCTTGAGATAGAACCCTTTACCCTCGAGCTCAAGACGAAAGACGCTGCTCCAGCCGCCACGGCCGGTGTTGGGTTCGTCCACGGCGTCCAGTTGCAGCGCCCACAGCGCCTCGAAGTCGTTCAAGCCATGACGTTGCAGCAGCGCCTGGTCGGCGCTGGCCAGGTAGTCGGTCATTCCCTTCCCTCGAAAAAGCTCACCACCTGGCGAATGCACTGCTTGTCCTTGGCCGTGAGCCGTTTCTGCTCACGGTATTGCAGGTAGAAACGCAGGCGTTGGGTCGATGACAGGTGGTATTTGGCGACCTTGTCCAGGCATGCCAGGTCCTTGATCAGGCGGTGGCGCAGCATGCAGGCGCGGCAGCCGCGCCAGAAGTCGCCGGTGGGACAGTCGATGAAGAACACCGTGGCGTTGTCGTCCACCAGCAGGTTGCGCCACTTCAGGTCATTGTGGGCGAAACGGTGCGCGTGCATCACCCGGGTGTGGCGCGCCAACTGGCGGCTGACATGGTCGACCCAGGCGCGGTCGGCCAGCCGTGGGTCGTTACGCTCGGCCAGGGCCGAGAGGTCCTCGGTGCGCGGCAGCTCGCGGGTGATCATGGCACCGCGGCCGAAGGCCAGGCCGTTGCGCTCGAGGCCGTAGGCCACCACTTCGGCGGTGGGAATATCCCATTTGGCGAACTGCTTGAGGTTCTGCCACTCGGCCTTGATTCGCGGGCGGCCAACATAGCGGCGCAAGGCCTTGCCAGCGCCGGTGTAGCGCTTGACGTAGTAGTTGATCCCGTCGCGCTCGATGCGCACCACTTCGCTGAGCGGGTCGCGGGTCAGGCGTTCGCCCTGAAGGGCGAACACCGCATCCAGACTGCCGAAATCCGCCGCCAGGCCTTCGTAGCCTGGTGCCAGTGTCCAACCCGCCATCAGAGCGCATCCCCATAGCGTTGCTTGCGATCGTAGAGTTTCTGCGCCTTGCGTTCGAGCCAGGCGAGCAGCGCGGCCTCGTCGGCCAGCACCTGGCGCAACGGGCGCTGGAAGTAGCCACGCAAAAAGCGCAGCTTGTCGCGGCGGGTCAGGCCGATGTCCAGGGCCGAGAAATACAGGGCGGCCAAGTCTTTGTCACGCCAGCGGCGGGTGATGCTGGCACGGGTCTGGGCACGGTGCAGATCGATCACCGACAGTTTCAGGCCCTCGGGCGTCACCGGTCGGTCGGTGTGCAACAGGAAATGGCAGATATAGCAGTCGCGGTGGTTGACCCCGGCACGGTGCATGCCACCGGTCATCTTCGCCACCTCGGCGATCAGCGCCCACTTCAGGCGTGGTTGCGGCGGCTGCCTGACCCAGTCGAGGCTGAAGTCTTCCAGGCTGATGGTCGGCGCAAGCTCTTCGGTGACGATGAACGAATGCTGCGTGGCCGGGTTGCTGCCGCGCTCGCCATAGGCCACCGCGGTCATGGTCGGCACGCCGACTTCATGCAGGCGCTGGATCGCCCGCCACTCCTGGCCGGCACCGAGCACCGGCAGCTTGGCGCTGAACAGGTTCTTGAAGATCTCGCCCCAGCCGATGCCACGGTGGATCTTGACGAAGTAGCCCTCACCGTCCACCTCGGTGCGCAAGGTGCGCCGGCCTTCGAGTTCACGGAACACTTCGCCCTGCAAGCCTTCCACGGCCTCGAAGGGATCGCGTCCGGCCCACAAGCGCTTGAAGGGTTCGGCCAGTATCAGCTTCATGCGGCCTCCTGCCCGAGGATCACGTCGGCAGCATGCTGCGGCATGCTGTACAAGTCGGCGGTGTCGGCGAAGGCCAGCCCGTTGCGCGACCAGTCGGCGCGAGCCTGGGCATCTTCGAGCATGCGCTGCAGGTAGCGGTTGAGCTGGTCCTGCTCGAACGGCTCGTCCAGCACCAGGCCGCTGTCGGCCTCGGCGATGTAGTGGGCGTAGCCGCACACCTGGGACACCAGCACCGGCAGGCCGGCGACCAGCGCCTCGAGCAGCACGGTGCCGGTGTTCTCGTTGTAGGCCGGGTGGATCAACAGGTCAGCCCCAAGCAGGAAGCGCGGGATGTCGCTGCGCCCCTTGAGGAACTGCACCTGCTCGCCCAGGCCGAGCGTGGCGCTCTGCAACTGGAATACCTTGGGGTCGTCCTGGCCGATCACCATCAGCCGGGTACGCTTGCGCAGGGCCGAAGGTAGCGCGGCCAGGGCCTTGAGGCTGCGGTCGACGCCCTTGGTCTTGAAGCCCGAGCCGATCTGCACCAACAGCAGGTCATCATCGCCCAGGCCGAATTCCTTACGAAAATCGGCGCGGATCGCATCGGCGTCGGCAGGGCGGCGGCGGTCCTGGGAAATACCCGGTGGCAAAAGGTGGAAACGCTCCACCGGCGTGCCGTAGTGCTTGATGAACAGCGGCTGCTGCACTTCGGAGATCATCAGCACCTCGGTGTGGGCATCCTTGGCGAACACCGCCCGCTCGTATTCGGCGAAGTGGCGGTAGCGGCCCCAGCGACGGTACAGGCCGCCACGCAGGGTCTGGGCCTTGTCTTCGAAGCAGCCGTCGGCGGCGTAGTACACATCCAGGCCGGGCATCTTGTTGAAGCCGATCAGGCGGTCGACCGGGCGCTTGGCAAGGTCGGCGGCCATCCAGGCGCTGAGCTTCTCGTTGCGCCGATGGTTGAACAGCGCCTTGACCGGCGCCACCAGCACCTCGAAACCCGGTGGAATGTCACCTTCCCAGATCAACGTGTAGACACGGATCTGGTGCCCCCGCTTCTGGCACTCCAGGGCGATGCGCATGAAGTCGCGCTGCAGCCCGCCGAAGGGGAAATATTTGTAGAGCACGAAAGCCAGTTGCATCAACGAACATCCTCAGCCAGCAGCAACGCGCTCAAGCGGCTCGCCACATGCTCGGGATTCAGGCGAGTGAAGCACAACGGCCACTCGCGTTTGAGATCGAACCGGCGCAGGTCTTCGGCGCTCGGTTTATAGGTGCACTTCTTCTGCAGGCAAGGCGCGCACGGCCAATCGCTGGCCTGGTGGACCTGGCTGCGCCCGTAGGCGCCGGTAAGGCCCGGGTTGGTCGGGCCGAACAGCGAAATGGTCGGCACATCCAGCGCCGCCGCCAGGTGGCCAAGGCCGGTATCCACCGCCACGCAGGCCTTGGCTGCCGCCAGCACGCGTGCGACCCCCGCCAGGTTCAACTTGGGCAGTACTTCGCAGTTCTTCAAGCCCTGGGCGATGCGCTCGGCGCGTGCCTTCTCCGCAGGGTTGCCCCAAGGCAGGCGCACCTGCAGGTTACGCCGGCCCAAACGCTCGGCCAGCTCGCGCCAGTAGGCCTCGGGCCAGTGCTTGGTGGCCCAGGTGGTGCCATGCAGGAATACCACGTAGGGCGCGGCAGGTGGCAGTTGCAGGCGGTCGAGGTCCAGGCCGTAGCGGCCAAGGCCTTCGGGCAGGTCGTAGGCCAGGGCCAGGGCGAACAACTGGCGCACCCGCTCCACTGCATGCTGGCCGACCGCGACCGACAGGCGCCGGTCATAGAAGCGGCTGGCCCAGCCTTCGCGCGCCGAATAACGGTCCAGCCCGGCCACCGGCGCCTTGACGTAGCGGGTCAGCCAGGCCGACTTGACCAGGCCCTGGGCGTCGATCACCAGGTCGTACTTGCGCTCGCGCAGGCGCTGCTTGAACGCCTTCCACTCGCCGCTCTTGAGCGTCTGCCAGAGGTTCTTGCGCCAGCGGCGAATAGCCACCGGGATGACTTGGTCGACGGCAGGATGCCAGCTGGGGATCTCCGCGAAGCCTTCTTCCACCACCCAGTCGAAGCGGATGCCGGGAATGGCGTGGGCAGCATCGGTGATAGCCGGCAAGGTGTGGATCACGTCTCCCAGGGAGGACGTCTTGATGATCAGGACCCGCACTTAGTCGACCTCGGCCATGACATCGATCAGGTTCGGCCCGCCCAGGCGCGTGAGCGCGGCGATCACCTGCGCCGGCTCGAGCAGGCGCAGGCAGTTGTAGTGGCCAAAGCGGCAGGTCCGGTCGAAACAGGGGCTGCACTCGATGCCCAGGCGCACGATTTCCACATGCTCGGCCAGCGGCGGCGTGAAGCCCGGCGACGTAGAACCGTAGACGGCCACCAGCGGGCGGTTCAACGCGGCTGCCACGTGCATCAGGCCCGAGTCGTTGGACACCACCGCATCGGCGCACGACAGCAGGTCGATGGCCTCGGCCAGCGAAGTATCCCCCGCCAGGTTATAGGATTCTTCACGGAACCCTGGGATCAGCCGGTCACGGATCGACTCACCCACCGGGTGGTCGTTCTTCGAGCCGAACAGCCATACCTGCCAGCCCTGGCGGATCATCGCGTCGGCCACTTCGGCGTAGTGCTCGGCCGGCCAGCGCTTGGCCTCGCCGAATTCGGCCCCCGGGCACAGCGCCAGCACCGGGCGATCCAGTGCCAAGCCGAACTTGGCCAGGGCAGCGTCGCGGCTCTGCGCTTCGATCTGCAGGCTCGGTCGCGGGTAGGGCTGCGGCAACTCGGCGCCGGGCGCGTAGGCCAGCGCCATGAAGCGCTCGATCATCAGCGGGTAACGGGCCTTGTCCAGCTTGCGTACGTCGTTGAGCAGGCCGAAACGCATCTCGCCGCGCCAACCGGTGCGCTTGGGTATGCCGGCGAAGAACGGCACCAACGCGGATTTCAACGAGTTGGGCAGGAGGATCGCCTGGTCATACTGGCCCGCCAGCGATTTGCCGATACGCCGGCGCGTGGCCAGCTCCAGCGCGCCATGGCCGAGCGGGAAGCTCAAGGCTTGGCGCACCTCGGGCATGCGTTCGAGGATCGGCCGGCTCCACTCGGGAGCCAGCACATCGATCATGCATTCGGGGTGCTGCTGCTTCAGGCACTGGAACAAGGTCTGCGCCATCACCATGTCGCCGACCCAGCTGGGGCCAATGATCAGTATTCTCATGCTTGGTCCAGAAACGTTCGGGGAGGCCCGGCGCTGGCCTGGCCTCCCCTCTTTATATTCAGGCTATGTGGCGGACAGTGTACCACCGGTAGTGAGGCATGGATTTTTGGGGCTGCCTTGTGCCGCGAAAGGGCCGCAGGACGGCCTCGGCAACCTCACGTCAACCCCAGCTCCCCCCAGATCCGGCGCACTTCGCGGCGTTCGTCGGCAAACTGCGCCGCATCGATCACCCCCGCCTGCTTCTGCAGGGCTTGGCGGTGGGAGGCCGAGCGGAACGCCTTGTACACCTCACGCAGCAGCACAGCATCGCGGGCAGGCATCAGGCCGGCCTGCTCGAGCTCTTCCAGGATGCGGATATTGTCGGTCCAGCGCAGCATGGCCGGATGGTCGTGGGACCAGGCCAAAGCGGCGTATTGCACCATAAATTCGATATCCACGATACCGCCGGCATCCTGCTTGATATCGAACGGCACGCCGGCCTCGAAGGCATTGGCGGCAGTGCCTGCGGCGGTGCTCTTGGTACCGAGATTGTCGCGCATCTTGGCGCGCATCTCGCTCACCTCCGCCCGCAGCTTGGCCAGGTCACGCGGCTGGCCGAGCACCTGCGCCCGCACCTGCTCGAAGGCCGCCCCCACCTGCTTGCAGCCCACCAGCACCCGCGCCCGCACCAGGGCCTGGTGCTCCCAGGTCCAGGCTTCGTTCTGCTGGTAGCGCTCGAAGGCGCCCAGTGAGCTCACCAGCAGGCCCGCAGCCCCCGAAGGGCGCAGGCGCATGTCGACGTCGTAGAGCTGGCCGGAGTTGGTCTGGGTGGTCAGCATGTGGATGATGCGCTGGCCCAGGCGGGTGAAGAACTGCGCGCCATCGATGGGCTTGGCGCCATCGGTCTCGGCCTGGGGGTCACCATCATGGATGAATACCAGGTCAAGGTCCGAACCATGGCCCAGCTCGATGCCACCGACCTTGCCATAGCCGACGATGATGAAGCCCGGATCGCACAGGCTGCCGTCGCTGCGCCGGGGCTGGCCATGGCGCGCCACGGTCTGGCGCCAGGCCAGGGCCAGCACCTGGTCGAGAATCGCCTCGGCCAGCCAGGTCAGGTAGTCGCTGACCTTCATCAGCGGCAGGTTGCCGGTGATTTCCGACGCGGCCACCCGCAGGCTGTGGGCCAGCTTGAAGTGGCGCAGGGCCTCCATCTGCTGTTCCAGGTCATCCTCGGGGATGCGTGTAAGGCGCTCGCGCAACTCGGACGCCAGTTCCGGCGCCAATGGCGGGCTGAAGAGGCGGCCTTCGTTGAGCAGCTCATCGAGCAGCAGCGGGAAGCGGGCGATCTGCTCGGCGATCCATGGGCTGGCCGCACACAGGGTGAGCAGGCGGCGCAAAGCGCCCGGGTTCTCGGTGAGCAACACCAGGTAGGCCGAGCGCCGCGCCACGGCCTCGACCAACGGCAGCACCCGCTCCAGCACCAGGTCCGGGTCGTCGTGTTCCACGGCCTGGGCCAGCAGGCGCGGAATGAAGGCATCCAGGCGCTCGCGACCGATGCGCTGCATCGAGCGCAGCTGTGGGCTTGCCCGCAGGGCAGCCAGCCGGCGCAGAGCCTCGGCGCTCTGGCGGAACCCGGCTTCTTCCAGCTGACGGCAAGCCGCCTCCTCGTCCTGGGCCTGTTCCCACAACGGCGACCACTCGCCACCGACCACCAGCTCGCCCTCGCCGTCCTCATCATCCGGGTCGGCGATCACCTGGCGGAAATGCCAGTCGATGCGCTCACGCCAGTGCATGAGCTGCGCGTGGAAGGCCGGCCAGTCGGCAAAGCCGAGGATATAGGCCACGCGCGCGCGGTCCTTGTCGTCCTCGGGCAGCATCTGCGTCTGGCGGTCGGCGATGGCCTGGATGGCATGCTCGGTGTAGCGCAGGAACTCATACCCCTCGCGCAGCTCGGCGACCACTGCAGGCGGCAGGTAGCCCTGGCCTTCCAGGGTGGCCAGCACCTTGAGCAGCGGCCGTTGCTGCAGGCTCAGGTCGCGCCCGCCATGGATCAGCTGGAACGCCTGGGCGATGAACTCCACCTCGCGGATACCGCCGGCACCAAGCTTGATGTTCTCGGCCATGCCCTTGCGTCGCACTTCCTGCTGGATCAGCTGCTTCATGGTGCGCAGCGCCTCGATCGCCGAGAAGTCCAGGTAACGGCGATAGACGAACGGGCGCAGCATGTCCTGCAACTGGGCGCCGGCAACCTGGTCGCCAGCCACGACGCGGGCCTTGATCATGGCGTAGCGTTCCCAGTCGCGGCCCTGGTCCTGGTAGTACTGCTCCAGCGCATTGAACGACAGCACCAGGGCACCGGCCGAGCCGTAGGGGCGCAGGCGCATGTCGACGCGGAACACGAAGCCGTCGACGGTCACCGGGTCCAGTGCCTTGATCAGGCGCTGGCCCAGGCGGGTGAAGAATTCCTGGTTGTCCAGCGAGCGCTTGACGCCTTCAGTCTCGCCGCCTTCGGGGAAAGCAAAAATCAGGTCGATGTCCGAGGACAGGTTCAACTCCACCGCCCCCAGCTTGCCCATGCCCAGCACCACCATGTGCTGCGGCTGGCCGCTGCGGTTGCCGATGGGTGTACCGAACTGCTGGCAATGGCGTGGGTACAACCATTGATAGGCCTGGTCGATGGAAGCGTCGGCCAGGTCGGAAAGGTCGCGGCAGGTCTCGCCCAGCACCGCCTGGCGGGTAATGTCGCGCCAGATGATGCGCACCTGCTGGCGATTGCGCTCACGGCGCAGGTTGCGCGCCAGCTCGTCCTCGCTCTGGGCGGCCTGGGCGGCGGCGGCGATGCGCGCGCACAGCTCGCCGGGGGCGAAGGGCCGATCCAGTTCGCCACTGGCTTGCAGGTCGAAGAGCATGGCCGGCTCACGCAGGGCCACTTCCAGGACGAAATCGCTGGCGGCGGCAACCTGATCGAACGCGTGCCGCTGGGCCGGGCTCCAACGGTCCAGGTCCAACCCGTCGAGACCGACGATCGCCTCGCGCAGGGACTGTTGATTACGTGCGACCAGCGGTTGCAGGGCAGCGGGCAGATCGAGCGGCAAAGGCAGGCGCATGGTCTATCCTTGATCGGCGTGAAAGAGAGGGGTAGGTGCGGCCAAGGGGGTGCCGGACCACGGTTGGACTGTCATACAAAAGTTGGAAATAGCTGAAATAAACGAATCATTGGTAAAAAACATCAAGATTCACCCGATCAGAGCCCAGTCCCAACCTACGGGAACGTTTTTCCCCACAAGCCAGAGTGCGACAAAATGCCGCTTTTCTGTAGTTTTACTACTACCCCAGCTCTTCAAAAGCATGAAATGCCGAATCATTTGTAGTAAAACTACACGGCGCCGGATGACTGTCCGGCTAATCCAAGAATTCACGACGTCTGCCCAAAAGGCCAGTCGCAAACTCAGGCCCCCGATTCTGGTGGCCTTTCCGCCCTGGAGCAAGCCATGCAAGACCTCGATCCCGTCGAAACCCAGGAATGGCTGGATGCCTTGGAGTCGGTCCTCGACAAAGAAGGCGAAGACCGCGCTCACTACCTGATGACCCGTATGGGCGAGCTGGCCACCCGTAGTGGCTCCCAGCTGCCGTACGCAATCACCACGCCATACCGCAACACCATCCCCGTTACCCACGAAGCACGCATGCCTGGCGACCTGTTCATGGAACGCCGCATCCGCTCGATGGTACGTTGGAACGCCCTGGCCATGGTCATGCGTACCAACCTGCGGGACTCGGACCTGGGCGGCCACATTTCGAGCTTCGCCTCCAGCGCCACCCTGTACGACATCGGCTTCAACTACTTCTTCCAGGCTCCGACCGAGGAGCATGGCGGCGACCTGATCTTCTTCCAGGGCCACGCCTCCCCAGGCATCTACGCCCGCGCCTTCCTCGAAGGCCGCATCAGCGAAGACCAGATGAACAACTTCCGCCAGGAAGTGGACGGCAAGGGCCTGTCTTCCTACCCGCACCCATGGCTGATGCCTGACTTCTGGCAGTTCCCGACCGTTTCCATGGGTCTGGGCCCGATCCAGGCGATCTACCAGGCGCGCTTCATGAAGTACCTGGAAGCCCGTGGCTTCATCCCGGCCGGCAAGCAGAAGGTCTGGTGCTTCATGGGCGACGGCGAGTGCGACGAGCCGGAATCCCTGGGCGCGATCGCCCTGGCCGGCCGCGAGAAGCTGGACAACCTGATCTTCGTCATCAACTGCAACCTGCAGCGCCTCGACGGCCCGGTTCGCGGCAACGGCAAGATCATCCAGGAACTCGAAGGCGTGTTCCGTGGCGGCGGCTGGAACGTCAACAAGGTCGTCTGGGGCCGCTTCTGGGATCCACTGTTCGCCAAGGACACCAACGGTGCCCTGCAGCGTCGCATGGACGAAGTCATCGACGGCGAATACCAGAACTACAAGGCCAAGGACGGTGCGTACGTCCGTGAGCACTTCTTCAACACCCCGGAACTCAAGGCCATGGTCGAAGACCTGTCCGACGACGAGATCTGGAAGCTCAACCGTGGCGGCCACGACCCGTACAAGGTCTATGCGGCCTACCACCAGGCGGTCAACCATCAAGGTCAGCCGACCGTCATCCTGGCCAAGACCATCAAGGGTTACGGTACCGGTGCCGGCGAAGCCAAGAACACCGCGCACAACACCAAGAAGGTCGACGTCGACAGCCTGCGTCACTTCCGTGACCGCTTCGACATCCCGGTCAAGGATGCCGACCTGGAAAACCTGCCGTTCTTCCGTCCGGAAGAAGGCAGCGCCGAAGCCAAGTACCTGGCCGAGCGTCGCGCAGCCCTGGGTGGCTTCGTACCGCAGCGCCGTGCCAAGAGCTTCAGCGTCCCGACCCCGCCGCTGGAAACCCTGAAGGCGATCCTGGACGGTTCGGGCGATCGTGAGATCTCCACCACCATGGCCTTCGTGCGTATCCTGGCGCAGTTGGTCAAGGACAAGGAAATCGGCCAGCGCATCGTCCCGATCATCCCGGACGAAGCTCGTACCTTCGGTATGGAAGGCATGTTCCGCCAGCTGGGCATCTACTCGTCCGTGGGCCAGCTCTACGAGCCGGTCGACAAGGACCAGGTGATGTTCTACCGCGAGGACAAGAAGGGCCAGATCCTCGAGGAAGGCATCAACGAAGCTGGCGCCATGTCGTCGTTCATCGCCGCCGGTACCTCGTACAGCAACCACAACCAGCCGATGCTGCCGTTCTACATCTTCTACTCGATGTTCGGCTTCCAGCGTATCGGTGACCTGGCGTGGGCCGCTGGCGACAGCCGCACCCGTGGCTTCCTGATCGGCGGTACCGCCGGCCGGACCACCCTCAACGGTGAAGGCCTGCAGCACGAAGACGGTCACAGCCACCTGATGGCTGCCACCATCCCGAACTGCCGCACCTATGATCCGACCTACGGCTACGAGCTGGCGGTGATCATCCAGGACGGCATGAAGAAGATGACCGAAGAGCAACAGGACGTCTTCTACTACATCACCGTGATGAACGAAGCCTACACCCAGCCAGCCATCCCGGCCGGCGCCGAGGAAGGCATCATCAAGGGCATGTACCTGCTCGAAGAAGACACCCGCGAAGCCGCGCACCACGTGCAGCTGCTCGGTTCGGGCACCATCCTGCGCGAAGTCCGCGAAGCGGCGAAGATCCTGCGCGAGGAATACAACGTCGGTGCCGACGTGTGGAGCGTCACCAGCTTCAACGAACTGCGTCGCGACGGCCTGGCCGTGGAACGCGCCAACCGCCTCAAGCCTGGCCAGAAGCCGCAGCAGACCTACGTCGAGCAGTGCCTGGCCGGTCGCAAGGGCCCGGTCGTGGCGTCCACCGACTACATGAAGCTCTTCGCCGAACAGATCCGCCAGTGGGTCCCGAGCAAGGAGTACAAGGTCCTGGGTACCGATGGCTTCGGTCGCAGCGACAGCCGCAAGAAGCTGCGTCACTTCTTCGAAGTCGACCGTCACTTCGTCGTGCTGGCTGCCCTGGAAGCCTTGGCTGACCGTGGCGAGATCGAACCGAAGGTGGTGGCAGACGCCATCGTCAAGTTCGGCATCGATCCGGACAAGCGCAACCCACTGGACTGCTGAGGAGTATTTTTAAGTGAGCGAACTCATTCGCGTACCTGACATCGGCAGCGGTGAAGGTGAAATCATCGAGCTGTTCGTCAAGGTCGGTGATCGTATCGAGGCCGACCAGAGCCTGCTGACCCTGGAGTCCGACAAGGCCTCCATGGAGATCCCGGCCCCGAAAGCCGGCGTGATCAAGGAACTGAAGGTCAAGCTGGGCGATCGCCTGAAAGAAGGCGACGAGCTGATGGTCCTGGAAGTCGAGGGCGCCGCTGCGGCGCCCGAGGCTCCGGCCGCGGCTGCCCCTGCAGCGGCACCTGCCGCCGAAGAAAAACCGGCTGCCGCTGCAGCCCCTGCCCCGGCCGCAGCTCCAGCTGCCGCCAGCGTGCAGGACATCCACGTGCCGGACATCGGCTCGTCGGGCAAGGCCAAGATCATCGAAGTCCTGGTCAAGGCCGGCGATACCGTCGAAGCCGACCAGTCGCTGATCACCCTGGAGTCCGACAAGGCCTCCATGGAGATCCCGTCGCCTGCCGCTGGCGTGGTGAAGGAAGTGATCGCCAAGCTGGACGACGAAGTCGGCACCGGTGACCTGATCCTCAAGCTGGAAGTCGCGGGCGCGGCCCCGGCCGCCGCTCCAGCCGCTGCCGCACCGGCATCTGCCAAGGCCGAGGCGGCACCAGCCGCAGCGCCTGCCGCAGCGCCGGCTCCGGCTGCAGCACCAGCTCCGGTCGCCACCGCACCGGCCGCCGGCAGCAACGCCAAGGTCCACGCCGGCCCTGCCGTGCGCTTGCTGGCCCGTGAATTCGGTGTCGACCTGGGCGCGGTCGCCGCGACCGGCCCGCACGGCCGCATCCTGAAGGAAGACGTGCAGGTCTACGTCAAGGCCATGATGCAGAAGGCCAAGGACGCTCCTGCCGCCGGCGCGACCGGTGGTGCCGGCATCCCGCCGATCCCGGCCGTGGACTTCAGCAAGTTCGGTGAAGTGGAAGAAGTCGCGCTGACCCGTCTGATGCAGGTCGGTGCCGCCAACCTGCACCGCAGCTGGCTGAACGTGCCGCACGTCACCCAGTTCGACTCCGCCGACATCACCGAGCTGGAAGCCTTCCGCGTTGCGCAGAAGGCCGTGGCCGAGAAGGCTGGCGTCAAGCTGACCGTGCTGCCGCTGCTGCTCAAGGCCTGTGCCTTCCTGCTCAAGGAACTGCCGGACTTCAACAGCTCGCTGGCCCCCAGTGGCAAGGCGATCATCCGCAAGAAGTACGTGCACATCGGCTTCGCCGTGGACACGCCGGACGGCCTGCTGGTCCCCGTGATCAAGAACGTCGACCAGAAGAGCCTGCTGCAACTGGCGGCCGAAGCCGCGGCGCTGGCCGAGAAGGCCCGCACCAAGAAGCTGTCGTCCGACGAGATGCAGGGCGCCTGCTTCACCATCTCCAGCCTCGGCCACATTGGCGGCACCGGCTTCACGCCGATCGTCAATGCACCTGAGGTGGCGATCCTCGGCGTATCCAAGGCAACCATGCAGCCTGTCTGGGATGGCAAGGCCTTCCAGCCCAAGCTGATGTTGCCGCTGTCGCTGTCCTACGATCACCGTGTGATCAACGGCGCCGCTGCCGCGCGCTTCACCAAGCGCCTGGGCGACGTGCTGGCGGATATCCGCACCATGCTGCTGTAATGCAGCCTCCCTGCCTCACCTCGCAAGGGGTGGGGCAGGCCTGTTTCGAGCTGCCACGCTCGTACCTCAACCCCGTCGTTTGGCGGGGCTTTTTTTGCCCCGAACAAACGATGCCACCCGCTTCCACAGACTCGTGGCCTTCAGACTTCCATCCTCCGGCCGACAATCTCTCTACAGCGTTCCCCCAGGCCGCTTGCCAGCCCTCGGGACATCATGCAACCTTGCCCGATACGCCGCGCCCAAGCCGCGCCTCCAGTTCAAGCGAGTCTTCGATGAAAAGCCAACCCGATGCCGCCAGCCGTTCGGCGGCCGAGGTCGTCACGCAGCTTCCCGTGCCTTCGCGGCTCGGCATGCTGCGTTTCGAAAGGCTCAACGAAGCCAGCTGGGCGATGCTGTACCTGGATCCTGCCTGCGAACGCCAGTTCGGCCTCCCCGCCGCCGAGCTCTGCGCTTTGATCGGCACGCCCTACGCCAGCCTCATGGAGCCGGAAGCGCGTTACACGCTGCACGACGAGATCCAACTGCAATTGGCCCGGCGCAACCACTACCGGGTCCGCTACACCCTGCACACCAGCGGGTCGGCCCTGCGTGTACTGGAGGTCGGTGAAGGCTACCGCCAGCACAATCGCCAGTTGCTGCGCGGCTACCTCACAGTGCTGGACGATCAGCAGGACGACCACCCCGCGCCGGTCGCCGACGACCTCGAGTCACGCAACAGCCGCCTGCAGTTGGCCCTGCAATTGAACCAGCGTGCCCAGCAGGAGCAGCTCGAGCACCTGGAGCGCGTGCGCGCCCAGCAGGACCTGATCCTGCGCCTGGCCCGCCAGCGCTACAGCGCCGACAATTCACTGCAGGAGGCCGCCGAACTGATCACCCGCAGCGCCTGCGAGATCTACAAGGTCGACTGCGCCAGCCTCTGGTACCTCGACGATCAGCGGCTCGAACCGATCAGTGCCTGGCGCAGCCATGACCAGCGCCACCACCTGCCGGACGCCATCGACGCCAGCCGCTTCCCCGACTACCTCGACGCCCTGCACGCCAGCCGTGCGATCGACGCCCACAACGCCAGCCAGGACCCACGTACCCGGGAAATGGCCGAGAGCCTGTACCCCACCGCCAGCAACGCCATGCTCGATGCCAGCATCCGTGTCGACGGGCAGGTGGTCGGCGTGCTCTGCCTGGAGCAGACTGGCACGGCTCGCGCCTGGCAGTCCGACGAGATCGCCTTTGCCGGCGAGCTGGCCGACCAGGTCGCCCAGGTCATCACCAACCACAACCGACGCACCGCCACCAGCGCCCTGAATCTGTTCCAACGGGCCGTGGAACAGAGCGCCAGCGCCTTTCTGCTGGTCAACCGCGACGGCGTGGTGGAATACGTCAACCCAAGCTTCACCGCCATCACCCAATACAGCACCGATGAAGTGCAGGGCCGCCACCTCGGTGAGCTGCCGGCACTGGAAAACCTCAGCGAGCTGCTGTTCGACTCGCCCTCCAGCCTGGCCATGGGCAACAGCTGGCAGGGCGAATTCAGGAGCCGACGCAAGAGCCTGGAGCCCTATTGGGGGCAACTGTCGATTTCCAAGGTGTTCGGCGACAACCGCGAGCTGACCCACTACATCGGCATCTACGAAGACATCACTGAGAGCAAGCTGGCCCAGCAGCGTATCGAGCGCCTGGCCTACACCGACAACCTGACCAACCTGGGCAATCGCCCATCGTTCATCCGCAGCCTCGACGAGCGTTTCGCCCGTGAAGGCGCGATTCCAATCTGCCTGCTGCTGGTGGACATCGACAACTTCAAGCGGATCAACGACAGCCTCGGCCACCAGACCGGCGACAAGCTGCTGGTCAGCCTGGCCCGTCGCCTGCGTAACAGCCTGGGCGGTGGCGACGTCCTGGCGCGCTTCGCCAGCAACGAGTTCGCCGTGCTGCTCGACGACACTACCCTGGAAGCCGGCCAGCAGGTCGCCCTGCAACTGCTGCGTACCCTCGACAAACCCATGTTCGTCGACAACCAGCTAATCAACGTCACCGCCTCCGTCGGCCTGGCCTGTGCACCGTTGCACGGCAGCGACCCGCAGAGCCTGATGAAGAACGCGGGCCTGGCCCTGCACAAGGCCAAGGCCAACGGCAAGCACCAGGTGCAGGTGTTCACTGAGGTGCTGAACGCCGAGGCCAGCTACAAGCTGTTCGTCGAAAACAACCTGCGCCGGGCGCTGGCCCAGAA
This sequence comes from Pseudomonas sp. FA-1, assembly GCF_056856075.1. Taxonomy (NCBI): domain Bacteria; kingdom Pseudomonadati; phylum Pseudomonadota; class Gammaproteobacteria; order Pseudomonadales; family Pseudomonadaceae; genus Pseudomonas; species Pseudomonas sp. FA-1. The sequence continues at coordinate 151,769 of NZ_JBWXTH010000008.1, read as the reverse complement.
CGAGCTGGAGGTCTTCTACCAGCCCAAGCTGTGCCTGCGCAGCGGGCGCCTGCTGGGTCTGGAGGCGCTGTTGCGCTGGAACCACCCCGAACGCGGCATGATCCGCCCGGACCAGTTCATCAGCGTGGCCGAGGAAACCGGCCTGATCATCCCCATCGGCAAATGGGTGGTACGCCAAGCCTGCCGCATGAGCCAGCAGCTGCGCAGCGCCGGCGTGGGCAGCCTGCACGTGGCGATCAACCTCTCGCCCAAGCAGTTCTCCGACCCCGACCTGGTGAGCTCGATCGGCACCATCCTACGCGAAGAAGCGCTGCCCCCACATCTGCTGGAACTGGAACTGACCGAGGGCCTGTTGCTGGAAGCCACCGAAGACACCCACCGCCAGCTCGACGAGCTCAAGGCCCTGGGCCTTATGCTGGCGATGGATGATTTCGGCACCGGCTATTCGTCGCTGAGCTACCTGAAGAAGTTTCCGATCGACATTATCAAGATCGACCGCAGCTTCATCAACGAGATCCCCGACAACCAGGACGACATGGAGATCACCTCGGCGGTGGTGGCCATGGCCCACAACCTCAAGCTCAAGGTGGTCGCCGAGGGCATCGAGACCGCCGAACAGCTGGCCTTCCTGCGCCGGCACCGCTGCGATGTCGGCCAGGGCTACCTGTTCGACCGGCCGATTCCCGGGCGCGAACTGGTCGCCAGGCTGCGGCGCTATCCGCGTGGCCCGGTGGCCTGACAGACGCGCAAGTCTCGGGCACTATAGAACTCATTCGGGCCCTATCGCGGGACAAGCCCGCTCCCACAGGGTCATGCACAATTCCTGTGGGAGCGGGCTTGTCCCGCGATAGGGCCATCATTCTCTCTTCAAATCCACAGAGGAACGGCCATGGTCCTGCGTTCGGAAATCCTGGTGAACAAAAACGTCATGCCCACTGCGGAGCAGGCCTTGCCTGGCCGCGAAACGCCAATGGCCCTGCCCGAATTCCACTACGTGTTCAAGGACACCCCACTGCTGGGGCCGTTCTTCCAGAACGTGGACTTCGCGATCTTCGGCCTGGGCTGCTTCTGGGGCGCAGAGCGCCGCTTCTGGCAGCGTGAAGGTGTGGTCAGCACGGTGGTCGGCTATGCAGGCGGCTTCACCCCCAACCCTACCTATGAAGAAGTCTGTTCGGGCCTGACCGGGCACACCGAAGTGGTGCTCGTGGTGTTCGACAAAGACAAGGTCAGCTACCGCGAGCTGCTGGCGATGTTCTGGGAGTTGCACAACCCGACCCAGGGCATGCGCCAGGGCAACGACATCGGCACCCAGTACCGCTCGGCGATCTACTGCACCAGCCCCGAGCAGCTGGAGCAGGCCAAGGCCAGCCGTGATGCCTTCCAGGCAGAGCTGAGCAAGGCCGGCTTCGGTGAGATCACCACCGAGATCGACCAGGCCCCGACCGTGTATTTCGCCGAGGCCTACCACCAGCAGTACCTGGCCAAGAACCCCGACGGCTATTGCGGCATCGCCGGTACCGGCGTATGCCTGCCGCCCAGCCTGCAAGGTAATTGAGGAACGGCCGATGGCGACAATGACCCTGTTCCACTCGCCCCTCTCGCCGTTCGTGCGCAAGGTGATGATCGTGCTGCACGAGACCGGTCAGCTCGACCGCGTTGCCCTGCAGGCGGTCAATGTGAGCCCGGTGAGCGGCGACGAGCAGCTCAACCAGGGCAACCCGATCGGCAAGATCCCGGCCCTGCGCCTGGAAGATGGCACCGTGCTGCACGATAGCCGGGTGATCTGCGAGTACCTCGACCTGCAGCACGTCGGCAACCCGCTGATCCCTCGCGAAGGCTCGGCACGCTGGCGTCGCCTGACCTTGGCCTCCCAGGCCGATGCGATCATGGATGCGGCAGTCTCGACCCGTTACGAGACCTTCCTGCGCCCCGAAGACAAACGCTGGGACGGCTGGGTCCAGGCCCAAGGCGAGAAGATCCGCCGCAGCCTGGCCAACCTGGAGCAAGAGCACCTGGCGGAGCTGGCATCGACCTTCGACATCGCCGCTATTGGCGTGGCCTGTGCCCTGGGCTACCTGGACCTGCGCCAACCGCAGTTCGGCTGGCGGGAACAGCAGCCCGGGCTGGCGGCCTGGTACGCCGACGTGGCCAAGCGCCCGTCGATGGCCGCTACGCACCCGGTAGCCTGACCCCTGCCTGTGGGAGCGGCCTCGTGCCGCGAAAGGGCTGTATCGCAGCCCCAGCAAGATCAATGGCGACACCGAAACCCTGGGGCTGCTTTGCAGCCCTTTCGCGGCACAAGGCCGCTCCTACACATACCGCCAACGGGAACAGCGTGCCAAGCTGGCGGGCCAGCCAACGTCCGATTTCCCGATCCTCCCTCATGCCTCCCTTCCCACCCGTGCCCAGTCCAGTCGGCGCGTCAGCACCATGAACACACCCAGCAGGCCGAAGCACAGCAGCGAGCCCATCAGCAGCGCGTAATCCTCGGCGCTGAGCAGGCCGTAGAGCATCCCGTACAGCACCGCCAACCCCGCCGCGAACCCCACGCCCCGCCATAGGCTGCCCAGCACATGGCTCAGGTAGAAGCCAATCAGCAGCACACAGGCCGCAGCCGACAGACCATAGGCCAAGCTAAAGCCCAGGTGCTCGGACAATGACAACAGCAACAGGTAGAAAAAGGCCAACGCAACACCGACCAGGGCGTATTGGACAGGGTGCACATCAAGGTGCCTGCGCACCTCGAACAGGAAGAAGCCGGCGAAGGTCAGGGCGATGAACAACAGCGCGTACTTGATCGCCCGTTCGCCCTTGAGATACTGGTCCACCGGGTCGACGAAGCTCACGCCAAAGGCACGCTCGCCAAAACCTGCGCACTGTCCTTGGCTGGCACAGTGGCGCACGCTGTCTTCGAGATTGGTGGCGAAGAAGCTGGTCTGCCAGTGGGCCTTGAAGCCTCGCTCATCGATCTCCCGGCGGCTGGGCAGGTAGTTGCCGATGAAGCTGGGGTGCGGCCAGTTGGCGCGGATGTCCACACTGCTGCTGCGGCCCATCGGCACCACATGCAGCTGGCCGGTGCCCTGCAAGGCGAGGTCGAAGGCATAGCCGAATTCACCCGCCTTGCCTGCGGCGAGCATCGGCAACCGCACGTGCACCCCGCCACCCAGCCAGTCCAGGCCAGTACCGGGCTCGAACGGCAAGCGCTGGTCGTCCAGGTTCAGCTCAGGGGCATTTTCGATGCCGCGGATATCGCTGATGCCCACCACCAGGTATGGCGTGTCGAAACGGTAGTCGTCGAAGTCCTTCTCGATGCCCCAGCGTTCGGGAAGCTCGAAGCGTCCCGCGAGCCGACCTCGGGCGTGGAACAGGCGGGCCTGGTAGATGCCTCGGGCACGCAGTTCGGTGTCGGCTTCGATAGCCGCGTCGAAGGTATCCGGCAGAAAATACAGCTGGCCGCTGACCGTGCCGGTTTCCTGCATACGTTGGCCGCCCTTTTCGACCCAGCGACGCTCGTACTTGCGATACGGCACCACCAGCAGGGGGCCGCTGATCTGTTGGCCGAAGCTCGAGCTTGCGGCAATGTCCTGGACCACGCTGTCGCGCAGGGCCTGACGCTCGGCAATCAGGCCACTGATCATCAGCAAGGGGATCAACAGCAATACCATCAGCAAGGCGATCGTGGCGAGCTTGAAACTCAGGGTTCTGGTCATGGGTGGGCGCTCCGTTTGCGATGGGCGCAGTGTGGAGCGGGTGTGTGGAGATGGTGTGGAGACTTGGTGGAGATTGGTGTAGTTGGGGCTGCTGTGCAGCCCTTTTGTGCACACAAGGCCGCGCCTACAGGAGCATGGCCTTTGAAGTCAGCCGACTCTGCGCGCGGGTAACCATAACCGCACGCGCACCCCGCCCTCGACGTTGTCCACGGCCAATGACCCGCCATGCAGTTGCATCACCTCGGCCACGAAGTTCAGCCCCAACCCCGTGCTCTTGCGCCCGCTGCCCGGCCTTGGCAACGAATAGAACCGCTCGCTGACGCGCCCGATGGCGTAATCGGGAATCGCCTCCCCCTGGTTAAAGACGCTCAAAGCCACCCGTTCCCCTTCGCGCTCCAGCTCGAACAGCAGTGCCCCGCCCTGCGGGGTGAAGTCCAGCGCGTTGTCCAGCAGGTTGGCCAGGGCCTGGCGCATCAAGAAGGGATCGCACAACAACCGCAGGCCCGCCGGCACCCGCTGACGCACTTGCAGACCGGCGGCCTCGATGCGTGCGGTGTGAGCCTGCAGCAGTTCATCGACCAACGCGGCCAGGGCCACTTGTTGCTCATCGTCCAGCGCCTGCATCTGCTCGACGCGGGCCAGGTTGAGCAGGCGCTCGATCATCTGTTGCAAGCGCCCGCTCTCACGCTCGATATTGCCGGCGAAACGCGCCCTTTGTTCATCCGGCATATCGCCTTGCAGCAGCTCGGACGCCCCGCGGATCGCCGCCAAGGGGCTCTTGAGTTCATGGGTAAGGGTATGCACATAGCGCTCGACATAGGCCTTGCCTTCGAGCTGGGTACGCATGCGCTCCACCGCCGCGGCCAACTGCCCGAGCTCACCGCCTTTGTAGTGCGGCAACGCCGCGCGCTGGCCCTCGCTGACCGCCTGGGCGTAGCGGGTCAAGCGACGTAGCGAGCGGGCCAGCCACCAGGAAAGCGCAGCGCCTACCAGCAAGCCCAGGCCTATCAGCCCCAGGCCCAGGTTCAACAGGCGGCGCTCGGCACGGTCGATGTAGGGCTGCAACGAACTGTTGGGCTTGGCCACCGTCACCACGCCGATGATCTTGCCGTCATCGAGGATCGGCGCGGCGACGTGCATCACCGAGGTGCTTTCGTCATCCGGGTCGCTGCGGGTGGAACGGGCGCCATACTGGCCACGCAGGGTCAGGTAGACGTCGTTCCAGCGCGAATAGTCCTGGCCCAGGCCCTGGCCGCTTGAATCGAGCAACACGGTACCCTTGGCATCGGTAACGTAGATACGGTGGCTGACCTGGTTCTTCGCCAACCCCCAGATCTCAGCCCCCGGCCTGCGCTCGCCATAGGACGCCAATACCTGTGGCAGGCGCCCCTGGTTCAATGTGCCGGCCTTCACATCGTCGTGCAGTATTTCCGCCAGCAGGTTGGCGGTATCCACCAGGGTTTCCTCAGACGACTGGCGCACCACCGGACGGATCTGTTCGCGCACGGTATTGAGCAAGAAGTAGCCAGACAACCCGACGAAAAGGAAATACACCAGGAAGATGCGGATCCCCAGGCGCATCAGGCGTGGTCCGGGCTGTAGCTGTAGCCCAGCCCCCGGTGGGTCTGGATCGGCTCGGCATCGGCGGCGACCTGGCGCAGCTTGGCGCGCAGGCTCTTGATATGGCTGTCGATGGTCCGCTCGTAGCCGGCGTCGGAGGGAACGCCCACCGCATCGAGCAGTTGCTCGCGGCTGAACACCCGCCGGGGTTGCTCCAGCAGGCAGTGCAATAGGCGAAACTCATGGCGGGTCAGGGCCAGCGGCTGCGCCCGGTAGCTGATCTGCATGCCCAGCGTGTCGACCTGAAATGCCACCGCCGGGGGAGACGCCTCCACGCGCGGGGCCATGCGCTTGAGGATCGCCCGCACCCGCGCTGCGACTTCCCGGGGGCTGAACGGTTTGACCACATAATCGTCCGCGCCGATCTCCAACCCCACCACCCGGTCGATCTCGGCGTCACGCGCGCTGAGGAACATCACCGGGACCTCAGTGAAACGGCGCAGTTGGCGGCAGGTCTCGAAGCCACTGATGTCCGGCAGGCCGATATCGAGAATCACCAGATCGGCCGGGCGCAAGCGCTGTTGCTCGACAGCCGCGCTGCCGAGGGTCACCCATTCGGTGCTATGGCCATCGGCCTGCAGGGCATAGACCAGCGTGTCGGCGATGGCGGACTCGTCTTCGACGATGAGGATGTGGGGCATGGCGTCCGGCCTTGCAAATAGCGAAGCTGGACATATAGGCAAGTTTCACAGACGACGCAATCCCTTGTAGGAGCGGCCTTGTGCCGCGAAAGGGCTATAAAGCAGCCCCAGGGGATCGGTGATGCCCAAAAAATAGCCAGGGGCCGCTTAGCGGCCCTTTCGCGGCACAAGGCCGCTCCTACAGGAGGGCGGGCCCGCCTTGGATCAGCAGTCCGGCTTGCCGGCAGTGAACTTCTTCGCCGGGTTCACCGCAGCCTTGAATTCGCGCAGCGCCTTGGCGCCGATCAACAGCGGGTAGTTGAAGCTGCTGCGGTCGGTCAGGTTGACCTCCACGGTGCGCTTCACATCACCCAGGCACAGCTCCAGGTCGACCACCGGGCGCTTGGTGATCTCCGGTTCCTCGCCTTCATCTTCTTCGTCGGCGCGATTCTTGATCTTGCTGATGCGCGCCACCTTGTGCTCATAGACCTTGTCGCCGGCATCCTTGGTGGCCAGACGGAAGCGCACCCAGTCCTCGCCATCGCGGGTGAAACGTTCGATGTCCTTGGCCGACAGCGACGCGGTCAGGGCGCCGGTGTCCATCTTGGCTTTGAACGTCTCACCGATTTCCGGCACGCCAATGTATTCGTAACGGCCATACAAGGTCGGTTCGGCAGCCATCACGGGAAGGCTGAGCAATGACAACAGGGCAAGCATCGATTTCACGGGATACGCTTCCTTGAGGTGGGGCAGTACTTAGACTGCGCAAGCACGATAGGTTCGTTGTCACAGCTTATCCAACACAATGTGAAACATTTGTCCCCAGGTTCGGGCATTGGACATTTGGCGTAGGGCCATGCCCCACTTATCATTGCCAACCGCTTTTATCTGACAACAAGAGTCCTTTTATGCGTCGCCTGCTGACCGGCATCCTCACCACCGCCCTGCTGCTGCTCAACACCCTCGTGCTGATCGGCCCGCTGATGGTGTTCGCTCTGCTCAAACTGGTGCTGCCGGGCCGTGGACGCGACTACGCCTCCTGGGCGGTGATGTGGATCGCCGAGACCTGGTCGGAGATCGACAAGGCGATCTTCGCCCTGTGCATCCCGACCCAGTGGGACATCCGCGGCATCGAGAAGCTGCGCCAGGACACCTCCTACCTCTGCGTGAGCAACCACCAGAGCTGGGTCGATATTCCCGCCTTGATCGAAAGCCTCAACCGCCGCGTACCGTTCTTCAAGTTCTTCCTGAAGAAGGAGCTGATCTGGGTACCACTGCTGGGCCTGGCCTGGTGGGCGCTGGACTACCCTTTCATGAAGCGCTACAGCAAAGCCTTCCTGGACAAGCACCCCGAGCTCAAGGGCAAGGACCTGGAAATCACCAAGGCAGCCTGCGAACTGTTCAAGCGCCAGCCGGTCACGGTGGTCAACTACCTGGAAGGCACCCGTTTCAGCGAGGCCAAGCGCCAGGCCCAGCAATCGCCCTACCAGCACCTGCTCAAACCCAAGGCCGGCGGTGTCGCGTTCGTGCTCGCAGCGCTCGGCGAGCAGCTCGATGCCCTGCTGGACGTCACCATCGTCTACCCCGGCGACAAGGCGCCAGGGTTCTGGGACCTGCTCAATGGCAGCATCAGCCGGGTGATCATCGATATCCGTGTGCGCGAGCTCGACCCGGCGCTGTCTGCGGGTGACTACGAGAACGACCCTGACTTTCGCCAGAGGGTGCAGGCCTGGGTGAACCAGTTGTGGCTGGACAAGGACCAGCGGATCGCGCAACTGCGCGCCGAGATGCATTAATTAATCTGCCCAATCGCCGGCAAGCCGGCTCCCACCTGTCCTGCGCTGTTTTCAGAGGCACCGCCATACCTATGGGGGCCGGCTTGCCGGCGATCGGGCTAGAAACACGGTGGAACAAACCGATTAAAATCCAGATTTATAATCGACATTAGCAACTCTTTGTTTGTCATCACCCACCTGGGTGGATAAAAATCGATCAACGCACAACTACAAAAATGCCTGGATCGATCGATGGCCAAACAACCTTGCAACGCTGCCGTGGCAGCTCCTCAACTTCGCCGTGTCCTGGGGCTTCCCGCCCTGGTGTTCTTCGGCCTGGTGTACATGGTCCCGCTGACCATCTTCACCACCTACGGCATCGTCACCGAGATCACCGGTGGCCGTACGGCCGGCGCCTATCTCGTGACCCTGCTGGCGATGCTGTTCACCGCCACGTCCTATAGCTTCATGGTCAAGCGCTTCCCGGTCGCGGGCTCGGCGTATTCCTACACCAACATGGCCTTCGGCCCGAACGTCGGCTTCCTCGCCGGCTGGTCACTGCTGCTCGACTACCTGTTCATCCCGATGATCAACTACCTGCTCATCGGCCTGTTCCTCAACATCGCCTTCCCTGCCATACCGGCCTGGGTCATCATCCTGGCTTCGATTGCCCTGGTGACCGTGCTCAACGTGATCGGTATCCATTCGGTGGCGAAGGCCAGCAACCTGATCGTCGGCGCGCAGATCGTCTTCATCGGGGTGTTCGTGGCGCTGTCCTACCAGTCCCTGGCTGGTCAGCCGGTCGACCTGCTTTCGCCGCTGCTGGGCGATGGCAGCCAGCCGGGCTTCGGCCACCTGATGGCCGGTGCGGCGGTGCTGTGCCTATCGTTCCTGGGCTTCGACGCGGTCTCCACCCTGGCGGAAGAAACCCGTGATGCGCGCCGCGACGTGCCACGGGCGATCATCCTCACCACTCTGGGCGCGGGCCTGCTGTTCACGCTGCTGGCCTACATCAGCCAATTGGTACTGCCGGGCAGCACGTTCGCCAACGCCGATGCCGCCGCCAACGAAGTGATGCTCAAGGCCGGCGGCCAGTTCCTGGCCAACTTCTTCACCGCCGCCTTCGTCGCCGGCAGCCTGGGCTCGGCCCTGGCCTCCCAGGCAGCGGTGTCGCGCATTCTCTACACCATGGGCCGCGACAAAGTGCTGCCACAGCGCACCTTCGGCAAGCTGTCGCCACGCTTCGGGACCCCGGTGTTCGCCATCGTGCTGGTGTCGGCTTTCTCGTTGCTGGCCTTGGTCATCGATCTCGCCACCCTCGCCTCGCTGATCAGCTTCGGCGCGCTGGTGGCTTTCTCGGCGGTGAACCTGGCAGTGGTGCGTACCCATTTGGTGGGCCAGAGCGCTCACCGCAACCTCAAGGGCCTGCTGTGCTACGGGCTGGTGCCGCTGGTGGGCCTGGGCCTGACTCTGTGGCTGTGGACCAGCCTGTCGGCGCTGACCCTGGTGATCGGCCTGTGCTGGTTCGCCGTGGGCCTGGCCTACCTGGCAGTGCTCACTGCCGGCTTCCGCCGGCCCGTGCGCCTGGTGGACTTCTCCGAAAGCCCCCTGTAGGAGCGGCCTTGCGCCGCGAAAGGGCCGCATAGCGGCCCCAGGGTTTCAGCGTTATCGCAGGTATCGTTGGGGCCGCTCCTACATGCAAGCGTGTCAGACCGAAGGCACGGCCGCTGGAGCCGGGGTCGCCCACAGGCTGCCCAAGTTCTGCAACAGAGAGCCGGCGATGCCCTGCTGCCCCAGGTACTGGAGGATCAGCGGGGCGAACTGGCCGATCATGCCAGTGTCCATCCCCAGCAGCTTGAAGGCGTTGTCCAGGTCGCTGCGGTTCTCGACGTTACCCAGGGCATTGCCCAGGGGCGAGGCGTCCTGGCTGTTCTGCCCGAGCAACGCGCCCAGGCCACTCAAACCACCCAGTGCATTGGCACCGGTGAGCAGGTCCAGACCGGGCACCGCCTGGGTCAGCTGGCCATAGTCGGTTTCACTCAGGTTGTTGCGCGCCAGCCCCAGCATCGCACCTGCACCACCGATGGCCTGTTCAGGGGTGATCTTCAGCTCGCTGCCCAAGGTATTGAGCAAGTTGGCCTGGGCGGCCGGGGCCTGCACCTGGCCCTGCTGGCTCGAATTCTGGTTCTGCATCGCCGACACGGCATTGGCCGCGTCGCTCAGGTTGTAGGCGAACACCGGGCTTGCAGCCAGGGTCATCAGGGTTGCCAGGGTAAGCGCTTTCATCGGGGGAGGACCTCGTCGGCCGGGATGGCCTGGGAAACGAGCATTTGACTGGGCAAAACGGGGAATGTTCCGGCCGACCATCGAGGCCGCCATAAACCTGTCCATCATAAAAAAGCCCCTCGATTCGAGGGGCTCTTTCATCAGCGTGTTACGCCGCACCCCACATCTTGTGCGGGTCGATCACGAACTTCTTCGGCACACCTGCATCGAACTCGCCGTAGCCTTGCGGCGCCTGGTCCAGGTTGATCACCTGCACGCCAACCACCTCGGCGATGTTGATACGGTCCCACATGATCGCCTGCATCAGCTGGCGGTTGTACTTCATGGTCGGGGTCTGGCCGGTGTGGAAGCTGTGCGATTTCGCCCAGCCCAGGCCGAAGCGGATGCTCAGCGCGCCGATCTTGGCAGCGGCATCCACCGCACCCGGGTCTTCGGTCACGTACAGGCCCGGAATACCGATGTTGCCGGCAACGCGGGTGACTTGCATCAGCGAGTTCAGCACGGTAGCCGGTGCCTCGTGCTTGGCACCTTCGTGGCCATGGCCGCGGGCTTCGAAGCCGACGGCATCGATGGCGCAGTCCACTTCCGGTTCGCCGAGGATATCGACGATCTGCTCGTGCAGCGGGGTGTCCTTGGACAGGTCGACCACTTCGAAGCCCTGGGCCTTGGCATGGGCCAGGCGGGCCGGGTTGAGGTCGCCGACGATGACGCAGGCGGCGCCCAGCAGGCGAGCCGAGGCAGCCGCTGCCAGGCCGACCGGGCCAGCACCGGCAACATAGACGGTGCTGCCTGGGCCTACACCGGCAGTCACGGCACCGTGGTAACCAGTCGGCAGGATGTCGGACAGGCAGGTCAGGTCACGGATCTTCTCCATGGCCTTGTCGCGCTCCGGCAGTTTCAGCAGGTTGAAATCAGCGTATGGCACCAGGACGTATTCGGCCTGGCCGCCGGTCCAGTCGCCCATATCGACGTAGCCGTAGGCACCGCCGGCGCGAGCCGGGTTGACGGTGAGGCAGACACCGGTGTGCATTTCTTTGCAGGAGCGGCAGCGACCGCAGGCGACGTTGAACGGTACCGACACCAGGTCGCCGATCTGCATGCGCTCGACGTCGCGGCCCTTCTCGACGATTTCACCGGTGATTTCGTGGCCCAGAACCAAGCCGACCTGGGCGGTAGTACGGCCACGGACCATGTGCTGGTCGGAGCCGCAGATGTTGGTGGAGACCACCTTGAGGATCACGCCGTGCTCGATCTTATTGCCGCGTGGGTCCTGCATTTTGGGGTAGTCGATCTTCTGGACCTCGACCTTACCAGCGCCGAGATACACCACTCCACGATTACCAGACATGCTCTTACCTCGCTCGATTTGTACTTTTATTGCAGCGGTGGTGGAAGCGCCACCCTTCGTGGGCGACATGTGTTACTGGAATGCCGGGAATTGTGGGCCTGATGAGGCCAGATGCACTGACTGGAAACGACAGGCAAATGCCTCTGAACGGCAATTGGCCAGGTGGTGGTCGCACGCATGCCCAGGACGATCAATATCTACCGCAATAGCTCGGCGACCGAGTGTTTCGATAGAGGTGCAGTAACCCACCGTCTATCGAACCGGAGAACCAACATGACAGTTAATGAACGCCCTGAAGACGCCTTCTGGCCCTACTGGGTCGAGGCTGCCAGGCAGCAGGGCTTCGAACCAGAGATCGAAGCAGCATTGTTCAGCAATACAGAGGAATACTACTTTCTGGACATCGACAAGATCTTTTATTACGCGGCCCATAATTCAAGCTACGGCTTCGACGAAGAAGTCGAAAACATGGACCTTCACGAGTTCAAAGCAGGCTGGCTATCCCACGGCGGCGATCCAATCGCAGGAAAGAACCTGGGTGCGGACCTGCGCCAGAAGTTCGTTACAGCCGTCCGTGAAACCTTGAAAGCCCATGCCCGCGATAAAAGCTAGGCGCGCTCAGAGCACCACGGTCCTGTTCGCATTGAGGAACACTCGTCGCTCGATGTGATACCCCACCGCCCGCGCCAAGGTCAGGCACTCGATATCGCGCCCTTTGGCGATCAGGTCTTCAGGGTAGTGGCTATGGTCGACCACCTCCACGCCCTGAGCGATGATCGGCCCTTCGTCGAGGTCGTTGTTGATGTAGTGCGCCGTGGCGCCGACCATCTTCACGCCCTTGTTGTAGGCCTGGTGGTAGGGCTTGGCACCCTTGAAGCCCGGTAGCAGGGAGTGATGAATATTGATCGCCCAGCCATCCAGGCGACGGCACAGCTCGGGCGACAGCACCTGCATGTAGCGGGCGAGGATCACCAGCTCGGCGCCGGTCTCCTCGATCACCTGCAGCACCTTGCGCTCCTGGGCTGGTTTATCCTTCGGGTCCAGGGGGAAGTGGTAGTACGGAATCTTGTGCCACTGGGCCAGGGGCTCGAGGTCCGGGTGGTTGGATACCACCGCCACCACGTCCATGGCCAGCTGGCCGATGCGCTGGCGATACAGCAGGTCGTTCAGGCAGTGGTCGGCCTTGGACACCATGATCACCACTTTGGGGCGATGGTTCGGTGCGGTCAGCTCGAAGGCCATGCCGAACGCATCGCTGCGCTCGGCGAGGCCGGCACGGAAGCCGGCTTCGTCGAAATCGTCCGGCTGGCGGAACTCGACGCGGATGAAGAACCGCCCCGACAGCCGATCATCGAAGGAGTGATGCTCCGTCACGTAGCAGCGCTGCTCATAGAGGTAACGCGTGACCACATCGACGGTGCCGAGCATGCTCGGGCAGTCGGCGGTGAGAATCCAAGTGTCCGGTGCCCGACTCATGCGTGTTCTCCTTATGCTTCGATGGACAGACCGTATTCAGCCGACGCGTCCTGCAGCCACAGCCACCAGTAGTCGGAGAAGCTGCGACGGATCACCAGCTCCCAGGTGTCCTCGGCGGTGCGACGGATCACCAGTTGCGACTTGGCGAACACGGTGCCGACGGCCTTGCCGACCGGGAAGTTGTTCGGGTGTACATCATAGCTGGTGGATTTCATCAGCACGTCGCGTACGTTCGGGCCGCGCAGTTCGAGCAGGGTCTGCCCGCCGCTGATGTTGACCACCTGGATGTGCTGGCCTTCGAGGGCTGCGCGCAGTTTCTGCTCGATGGCGAACTCCTGGCCGCCTGGAACGATCAGCAGCCATTCATCGGGGCCGACCCACTGCAGCGACATCTCGGCGTTGGCGACGACGGTCAGGGCGACCGGCAGCTCCAGCCCCAGGGCCTTCTTCACGCCAGCGGCGAACGCTGCGTCATGGCCATCGCCACGGAGGGTCAGGTGACCCAGGAACTTGTGTTCACGCAGGGTGACGCCTGCGTTCTTGCGGCCCTTGCCGACCAGGCTGGCCAGGTCGGCATGGTGCAGCGGCGACTCGGCCCGGGCGTTGGAGCCGGGGTTTTGCTGGAAGACGTTGATTACGCTCATTTCTTACCTGCCTTGAATTCTGTTGGTCAGAGCGACACAGCCTCTGGGGAACCTATTGCCTGTGGTGGCCTTGCTGGCCTCATCGCTGGCAAGCCAGCTCCCACAGGGACAGCGTCAGCCTTTAGACCTGCATCGTTCCTGTGGGAGCCGGCTTGCCGGCGATAGGGCCAGCCGGCTCGCCACAGGACGGAGTCAGACGTTCTGCCGCTCACCCTTCGGATCGAAGAACACCGAAGACACGATCTCGGCCTCGATCACGCTGCCGTCAGCCTGTGGCGAGTAGACACGCTCGCCCATGCGCTTGAGGCCGCCCTTGACCACACCCATGGCGAACGAATAGCCCAGGGAGTTGGAGGCATAGCTCGAGGTGACGTGGCCGACCATGTCCATCGGGATCGGCTGGTTCGGGTCGAACACCAGCTGGGCGCCTTCAGGCAGCCACTTGGTCGGGTCGACAGGCTTGAGTCCCACCAGTTGCTTGCGATCTTCACGCAGGCAATCCGAACGGGTCATGCCGCGTGCGCCGATCCAGGAGAACGGCTTGTTACGACCGACACACCAGCCCATGTTGAGGTCGTCCGGGTTCATCGAGCCGTCGGTATCCTGGCCGACGATGATGAAGCCCTTCTCGGCACGCAGCACGTGCATGGTCTCGGTGCCGTACGGGGTCAGGTTGTACTTCTTGCCCGCCTCGACGATCTGTTCCAGCACGCCCATGGCGTAGTTGGCCTGGACGTTGATCTCGTACGACAGCTCACCGGTGAAGGAAATACGGAACACCCGTGCCGGCACACCGCCAACCAGACCTTCCTTCCAGCTCATGAACGGGAAGGCTTCCTTGTCCAGATCGATGTCGGTCAGCTCGGCCAGCAGCTTGCGGCTGTTCGGGCCGGACAGGGTCATGGTGGCCCAGTGGTCGGTCACGGAGGTGAAGTACACCTTCAGGTCCGGCCATTCGGTCTGGTGGTACAGCTCCAGCCACTGCAGTACGCGTGCCGCGCCGCCGGTGGTGGTGGTCATGATGAAGTGGTTGTCGCCGACGCAGGCGGTCACGCCGTCGTCGAAGACCATGCCGTCTTCCTTGCACATCAGGCCGTAACGGGCCTTGCCCACGTCGAGCTTGGTCCAGGCGTTGGTGTACACGCGGTTGAGGAATTCGCGGGCATCCGGGCCCTGGATGTCGATCTTGCCCAGGGTCGAGGCGTCGAGCAGGCCGACGCTGTCGCGCACTGCCTTGCACTCACGCTCCACTGCGGCATGAATGTCTTCACCGGCTTTCGGGAAGTACCAAGGGCGCTTCCATTGGCCGACATCCTCGAACTCGGCGCCGTTCTTCAGGTGCCAGGCGTGCAGCGCGGTGAAGCGCACGGGCTCGAACAGGTGACCACAGTGGCGGCCCGCTACGGCACCGAAGGTGACCGGCGTGTAGTTGGGGCGGAACATGGTGGTACCCATCTGCGGGATGGTGATACCCATCGAACGGGCGGCGATAGCCAGGCCGTTGATGTTGCCCAGCTTGCCCTGGTCGGTACCGAAGCCCAGCGCGGTGTAGCGCTTGACGTGCTCGACCGACTCGAAACCTTCGCGGGTGGCCAACTCGATGGCCGCTGCGGTGACGTCGTTCTGCTGGTCGACGAACTGCTTCGGCGCACGGGCGGTGCCCTTGTCGTGCGGCACCTGGAACAGGGCCAGGGTCGCTTCTTCCTTGCGTGCAACGACTTTCGGCAGGGTGCCGGTAACGGCCTTGAAGCCCGCTTCGGTCGCTGCCTGGACGCCGCCTTCGAAACCGTCGGCAATTGCGTCACCCAGCGGATATACACCGTTCACGCCACCGACGCAGACGCGTTTTTGCGGGGCGTCGCCCGGCACGAAGCCGAGGATGTCGTCACGCCAGATCGGACGACCGCCCAGGTGCGAGGCCAGGTGAACCACCGGGCTGTAGCCACCGGAGCTGCCGATCAGGTCGCACTCGAGCCATTCGCCTGGGCTGGTGACCTTATGCGCCACGGCATCGATCGCAGCGACGCGGGCGCCGGTCACGTGCTTGGAACCCTTGGCCTCGATCACGGCGCTGGAGGTCAGGATGCGGATGCCCTTGGCACGCGCTTCCTCGACCAGCGAACCGCGTGGGTTGTGGCGCGCATCAGCGATGGCCACCACTTGCAGGCCGGCGTCGTGCCAGTCCAGCGCGGTGCGGTAGGCATGGTCGTTGTTGGTCGACAGCACCAGCTTGCGGCCCGGGGCCACGCCGTAGCGGCGCACGTACACCGAAATGGCGCCGGCGAGCATGTTGCCCGGCACGTCGTTGTTGCCGTACACCAGCGGACGCTCGTGGGTACCGGTGGCCAGCACGACACGCTTGGCACGCACGCGGTGGACGCGATGACGAACCTGACCGATCGGGGCGCGGTCACCTAGGTGGTCGGTCAGGCGCTCATGGATGGTCAGGAAGTTGTGGTCGTGGTAACCGTTGACCGTGGCGCGAGGCAGCAGGGTCACTTCCGGCAGCGACTGCAGCTCGGCGACGACTGCGGCGACCCAGTCGGCGGCGGGTTTGCCGTCGAGGGTTTCGCGGGTATCGAGCAGGCTGCCACCGAACTCTTCCTGTTCGTCGGCGACGATCACGCGGGCGCCGCTACGGCCGGCAGCCAGGGCTGCGGCCAGGCCGGCAGGGCCTGCACCGACGATCAGCACGTCGCAGTGCTGGTTCATGTAGTCGTAGCTGTCCGGGTCGTTCTGCAGCGGTGCTCGGCCGAGGCCTGCTGCCTTACGGATGTACTTCTCGTAGGTCATCCAGAACGACTTGGGATACATGAAGGTCTTGTAGTAGAACCCGGGCGGCATCATGCTGCCGCCGACCTTGCCCAGGATGCCCATGACGTCGTTGTTGACGTTCGGCCAGCCGTTGGTGCTGGTGGCGACCAGGCCCGAGTACAGGGCCTGCTGGGTGGCACGCACGTTCGGCACCTGGGTGGCTTCGCTCGAACCCAGCTGCAGGATGGCGTTCGGCTCTTCCGGGCCGGCCGCGATGATGCCGCGTGGGCGCGAGTACTTGAAGCTGCGGCCGACGATATCGACGCCGTTGGCCAACAGCGCAGCGGCCAGGCTGTCACCGGCATAGCCCTGGTAGGTTTTGCCGTTGAAGGTGAAGTTCAGGACCTTGCTGCGGTCGATGCGACCACCACTGGCGAGGCGATAGACCTGGCTCATACTTTTTCTCCCTGGCCTTTGACGGCCGACTGCGCGGGGTTCAGCTTGTTCGCGGTGACCTGCGGCTTCTCGCCGATCTTGTAGGTTTCCAGGATCTCGTAGGTCTCGGTGTTACGCGTGACGTTGAAATACTGGCGGCAGCCGGCGACGTGGTCCCACAGTTCGTGGTGGATACCGCGCAGGTTGTCGCGGAAGAACATGTAGGTACCCCATTCCTCGTCGGTGCAGGCGCTAGGGTCCAGCGGGCGGGCGATATGAGCCTGGCCGGAGGAGTGGAACTCTTCTTCGGAGCGCAGCTCGCCGCAGTGGGGACAGAAAATATGCAACATGACGAATTGTCTCCGATTAGTGGGCGACGGCCGCAGCGCCGTGTTCGTCGATCAGCGCGCCGGTGTAGAAGCGATCGATCGAGAAAGGCTTGGCCAGCGGGTGCATCTCGCCTTTGGCGAGGCTCGCGGCGAAGACGTTGCCCGAACCCGGGGTCGCCTTGAAGCCGCCGGTACCCCAGCCGCAGTTGAAGAACAGGTTTTTGACAGGGGTCTTGGAGATGATCGGGCACGCGTCCGGGCAGGTATCGACGATGCCGCCCCACTGACGGTTCATGCGAACGCGCGAGAGGATCGGGAACATCTCGACGATCGCCTGCATGGTGTGCTCGATGATCGGGTAAGAACCACGCTGGCCGTAGCCGACCCAACCGTCGATACCGGCGCCGATGACCAGGTCGCCTTTGTCGGACTGGCTGATATAGCCATGCACGGCGTTGGACATGATCACGCTGTCGATGATCGGCTTGATCGGCTCCGATACCAGGGCCTGCAGCGGGTGCGATTCCAGCGGCAGGCGGAAGCCGGCCAGCTTGGCCATGTGGCCGGAGTTACCGGCGGTGACCACGCCGACGCGCTTGGCACCGATGAAGCCCTTGTTGGTTTCCACACCGATCACTGCGCCGTTTTCCTTGCGGAAGCCGATCACTTCAGTCTGCTGGATCAGGTCCACGCCGAGGGCGTCGGCAGCACGGGCATAGCCCCAGGCCACGGCATCGTGACGGGCCACGCCGCCACGGCGCTGGACGGTCGCGCCGAGGATCGGGTAGCGGGTGTTCTTCGAGCAATCCAGATACGGGATCTCGGCAGCCACCTGCTCGGTGTTCAGCAGTTCGCCGTCCACGCCGTTGAGGCGGTTGGCATTGACGCGGCGCTCGGAATCACGGATGTCCTGCAGGGTGTGGCACAGGTTGTAGACGCCGCGCTGGGAGAACATCACGTTGTAGTTGATGTCCTGGGACAGGCCTTCCCACAGCTTCATGGCGTGTTCGTACAGTTTGGCCGACTCGTCCCACAGGTAGTTGGAACGCACGATGGTGGTGTTACGGGCGGTGTTGCCGCCGCCCAGGTAACCCTTCTCGATCACCGCGACGTTGGTGATGCCGTGCTCCTTGGCCAGGTAGTAGGCCGTGGCCAGGCCATGGCCGCCACCGCCGACGATGACCACGTCGTACACCTTCTTCGGCGTCGGCGTGCGCCACATGCGCTGCCAGTTCTCGTGGTGGCTGAGGGAGTGTTTGAAAAGGCCGAAGCCTGAATAGCGTTGCATGGTTGGTTACTCCACTCAGCGGTAGACCGGGAAATCGGCGCACAGGGCGGCGACGTTCTTGGCAACGTCGGCTTCGACGTCGGCGTCACCCAGGTTGTCCAGCACATCGCAGATCCAGCCGGCCAGGGCCACGCACTGGGCTTCCTTGAAGCCACGGGTGGTGACGGCCGGGGTGCCGATGCGCAGGCCCGAGGTGACGAACGGCGACTGCGGGTCGTTGGGCACGGCGTTCTTGTTGACGGTGATATGGGCGCGGCCCAGGGCGGCGTCGGCGTCTTTGCCGGTCAGGCCCTGGCGAATCAGGCTGACCAGGAACAGGTGGTTGTCGGTACCGCCCGACACGACATCGTAGCCGCGATCGATGAACACCTTGGCCATGGCCTGGGCGTTGTCGATGACCTGCTTCTGGTAGGCCTTGAACTCAGGCTCCAGCGCCTCCTTGAAGCACACGGCCTTGGCAGCGATGACGTGCATCAGCGGACCGCCCTGGGCGCCCGGGAACACGGCAGCGTTGAGCTTCTTCTCGATCTCTTCGTTGGACTTGGCCAGGATCAGGCCGCCACGCGGACCGCGCAGGGTCTTGTGGGTGGTGGTGGTGACCACGTCGGCGAACGGGATCGGGTTCGGGTACAGGCCAGCGGCAACCAGGCCAGCCACGTGGGCCATGTCGACGAACAGCAGCGCGCCCACTTTATCGGCGATGGCGCGGAAGCGTGGGAAGTCCAGGGTCTTGGAGTAGGCCGAGAAGCCGGCGACGATCATCTTCGGCTTGTGCTCGACGGCCAGGCGCTCGACTTCGTCGTAGTCGATCAGGCCGGTGTTGGTGTCGATGCCGTACTGAACAGCGTTGTACAGCTTGCCCGAGGACGACACCTTGGCACCGTGGGTCAGGTGGCCGCCGTGGGCCAGGCTCATGCCCAGGATGGTGTCGCCCGGCTGCAGCAGGGCCAGGTAGACGGCGCTGTTGGCCGAAGAGCCGGAGTGTGGCTGGACGTTGGCATAGTCGGCGCCGAACAGCTGCTTGGCGCGCTCGATGGCCAGGGCCTCGACCTTGTCGACGTACTCGCAGCCACCGTAGTAGCGCTTGCCCGGGTAGCCTTCGGCGTACTTGTTGGTCAGGCCGCTGCCCTGGGCCTGCATGACGCGCTTGCTGGTGTAGTTCTCCGAGGCGATCAGCTCGATGTGATCTTCCTGGCGCTTCTCTTCGGCATTCATCGCCGCCAGCAGTGCGTCGTCGTAACCCTGGATCTGGTCTTGCTTGCTGAACATCGTTTGTCTCCTGGCAGCGGCCATTTCTTGTCTTCGAGGCACTGTGGCCCTTTGTGGCGATGGTATGGCCGGCACGGTCGGCTCAGATGCCTGCGCACGCCTTGCAATGGCGCGTTTACGACATTCGATCATGGAGCGTTCCGAAACCGACTGGTGGGAACGCCCGCACCGCTCACGCGCCGCTTACCCGACAGGCATATAGAAGGCGACGCAATAAGGAAAAGCCAATACCCGTCCGCTTCTGCACGAAAGTTCCCCCTTACTTGTAATAGTTGTTACCTGGCACCCTGATATTCATCATGAATTCGCCTTTACGTAGTTGCGTGACCAGCCCGACCAATACGACAACTTTCATTCGTAATCAGAAAACACGAGCGAATACATGACTATTAAAATCACTATCGACAAACGATCCATGCCTGCGAACGAAGCGGCCGTACGCGCCCTGCTCTGCCTGCAGCCTGGCGATCAACTGAGCGCCGCCACCGAAAGCGATTATTTATCCGGTGATGTAACTGCCGTGACCGCAAGCATCCAAGGCATGGATGCCGAATGGATCGTCAACGGCCAGATGGAGCGAACCGCACCACGCTCACTGAAGGAGAAACCCTCTAACTCCCTCAGCTCCGTGACGCTTAAGATGGATGGCAGACCCGTATACCTGACTGACAAGGACCGAGCGGAAGTCGCCATGCGGACGGCGAGAGACGACAGGTTCATCTATGAAGGCACGCCCTACCGAGTCACCGCACGCCGTGTCGATGCCTCCCTGTTCGATGACGGCCTCGCCGTCTTCGAATGGACTCTGGAAATGACGCGCATCTGAACACTAAAGTCATCAAATAAAGAGTGTTGAACATGCCAAATTCCGATATGAAAACCCTTGCCACCCTGAATACCAATTCTGTCTAGTCCTGAAATAGGTTTACACCTGTTCAGGTAGGCCGACAGGCCTCAAAACGCCCGATGCACCGCATCGGGCGTTTTGTTTTTCAGAGCCATGTGAGGCCGCCCCGTGTTGTAGATCTGCACCGCCTCATCAACCATCTTTCTCGCCTGCTCCAGATTTTCTGGATTGCTCAGCAACAGCTCTGTTTTGAGGATTCCGTTGATCCGTTCGGCCAGCGCGTTCTGATAGCAGTCATATCCTACGATCGAAATTACCCAGCCTCTGACGGCCTGACGATTTCCCATTGGGACGCCTGCCCGCCAGGCGTCCCGCAGGCCTGATACCCATCAGGCCTGCAAGCCTCCATGGCTGCATAGGCAACGCCCAAGAGGATGGTTTAGAGTGCTGTTCTGCGTCGTTCACAGGACAGAGCCATGACAGACAACAGCCAACAATTCGCCAGCGACAACTATTCCGGCATCTGCCCCGAAGCCTGGGCCGCAATGGAAAAAGCCAACCTGGGCCATGAACGCGCCTACGGCGACGACCAGTGGACCGAGCGCGCCGCCGAATACTTCCGAGAGCTGTTCGAAACCGATTGCGAGGTGTTCTTCGCCTTCAACGGCACCGCCGCCAACTCCCTGGCCCTGGCCTCCCTGTGCCAGAGCTACCACAGCGTCATCTGTTCCGAGACCGCCCACGTCGAGACCGACGAATGCGGCGCGCCAGAGTTCTTCTCCAATGGCTCCAAATTGCTCACCGCACGAAGCGTGGACGGCAAGCTGACGCCCGAATCGATCCGCGAAGTGGCGCTCAAGCGCCAGGACATCCACTATCCCAAGCCGCGCGTGGTGACCATCACCCAAGCCACCGAAGTGGGCACGGTGTACACCTCCGACGAGCTCAAGGCGATCAGCGCCACCTGCAAGGAGCTGGGCCTGAACCTGCACATGGACGGCGCACGCTTCTCCAATGCCTGCGCTTCCCTGGGCTGCACGCCAGCGGAGCTGACCTGGAAGGCGGGCGTGGACGTGCTGTGTTTCGGCGGCACCAAGAACGGCATGGCGGTGGGCGAAGCGATCCTGTTCTTCAACCGCGCCCTGGCCGAAGACTTCGACTACCGCTGCAAGCAGGCGGGCCAGCTGGCGTCGAAGATGCGTTTCCTGTCCGCACCCTGGGTCGGGCTGCTCGAAGATGGCGCCTGGCTGCGCTATGGCCGCCATGCCAACCACTGCGCACAGCTGCTGGCCTCGCTGGTCAGCGACCTGCCGGGGGTGGAACTGATGTTCCCGGTGCAGGCCAACGGCGTGTTCCTGCAAATGCCGGAAGCCGCACTGGAGGCACTGCGGGCCAAGGGCTGGCGCTTCTATACCTTCATCGGCAGCGGTGGCGCACGGTTCATGTGCTCGTGGGATACCCAGGAAGCGCGAGTACGCGAGCTGGCGGCGGACATCCGCGCCATCGTCGGCGCCTGACCAAGCGCATCGCGGGGCAAGCCCGCTCCCACAAGGCCCTGCAAATCTCGACATCGAGGTCTGCTCGGAACCTGTGGGAGCGGGTTTGTCCCGCGATGAAGCCAGCGCCCATCTAAAGCTTGAACCCGCCCATCTGCCGCGCCAGGTCATCAGCCAACCCCCGCAACGCCTGGCACTGCTCGCGACACACCTGCACCTCGGCTGCCGTCTCCCGGGCCAGGTCGGAAATCCCCTGTACCGTCCGGTTGATCTCCTCGGTCACCGCCGACTGCTCCTCGGTCGCCGTCGCCACCTGATGGTTCATGTCGCTGATGTGCTCCACCTGGTCGGTGATCGCCCCCAACGAAGCACCAGTGCGCTGACTGGATTCCACGCCGCTGCCCGTCGCCTGCTGCCCGGCCTGCATCGACGCCACCGCACTGCCGGCCCCCTGCTTGAGGCGCTGGATCATCTGCTGCACCTCGTCGGTAGATACTTGGGTGCGCCGCGCCAGGGTACGCACCTCATCGGCCACCACGGCGAAACCGCGCCCCATCTCACCGGCCCGGGCCGCCTCGATGGCCGCGTTGAGCGCCAGCAGGTTGGTCTGCTCGGAAATGCTGCGGATCACTGCCAGTACCTCGTCGATGGAGGCGACCTCGTCGGCCAACTGGCCCACCGCCTGGGCCGCGCGCCCGATCTCGCCAGACATGCCCTCGATGTTGTGGATAGAGCGATGCACCACCTCGCGCGCCTGCAGCGCCTCGTCGCGTGCCGACTGCGATGCCTGGGCAGCATTGCCGGCGTTGTGGGCGATGTCCTGTACGGTCAGCCCCATTTCATGCACGGCAGTGGCGACCATTTCGGTCATTTCCTGCTGCCGGCCGGAGCGGTCAGCGGTGTTGTCCACCACCTGCGTCACCTGCTCCACCGAACGGTGCAGGCGTTCGGTGGTGCGCAGCACCTCGCCTATCAACGCACGCTGGCTGTCGAGGAAGCGATTGAAACCACGCGCCAGGTCACCGAGCTCGTCTTCGCGCGTGTCGTCCAGGCGGTGGCTCAAGTCACCCGCCCCGCTTCCGATCTGCACCAGCGCCGAGGTCACCTGGCGGATCGGCCGCACCAACCCACGCGCCAACAGCACCACGAGCAACAACGAAACCAGCGCCACCGCACCACCGATCAGGCTGGTCAACCACACGGCCTCGTGCATCTGTGCGTAGATTTCTGCTTCCGGCACCTCAGCCACCAAGGTCCAGTTCAGGTCACGCAGGGGCAGCCCCAACGCCAGGTAGTCCTCGCCGTCGCGGTTGAAGCGCACGCTGCGCAGCCCTTCACCGCCACCTAGTACGGCCTGGCTCGCTGCATCGCCGAACTGCTCGACCAGCTGTCGCTTGCCGCTGAATTCAGCTTGCGGATGAACCTGGATCAAGCCGTCATTGCGCACCAGCAATACCCGCCCGCGCTCGCCGAAGCTGAAGTTGTGGATGAGCTCGGAGAGCTCGGTCATGCGCAGGCCCATGCCGGCGATGCCCACCAGTTGGCCGTCCTTTTCCACGCGATAGTCGATGAACAGGGCAAGCTCGCCGGTGGAGCCGTCGATGTCGATGTTGATCAGCCGCTCGGCGCCGCTGTCGATATAGCCGTAGAACCACTGATCCTTGGGGTTATCGCGGCTGAGGGTCCGGTCCAGGCCTTTCTCGTTGTAGTAGTGGTTGGTCGCGGTAGCCGCGAACAATGCGGTGAACGCCTGGTTGCGCTGGCGGGCAGCTTCGAGGTACTCGATGAAGCGCGGCGCCTGGGCGGGGTCTTCGCCGGCTGCCAGCCAGTCCCGCAGCAGCGTGTTGCCGGCGATATCCGCCGCCGCTACCAGGGGCTGGCCGAGCATGCGCTCGATGTCGTTGCGGATGGCCTCGATACTGGCCGGCAACGCGGTGTCGACCAGGTAGCGTTCGGTCAAGCGGTTGACCGCCGCGGTGTAGACCGCGACCACCACGAGAATACTCGCCAGCAGGGCTGCGCCCATGCTCGCGATCAATTGCCATTGGATACTTCGCCGCCAGATACGCATGCCCTGCTCCCCGTTAATTATTGTTTTGGGGAGAGTGTATACACTTACGTATCCAGTTATTCCAGTGATCCAGGACAATGCCCCACCCCTGAATGGGGGCGGGGCAGCGGCGAGCCAGGGCTTTACTGTTCGGCGATGGTCCGCACGATGGCATCGACCGTGGCGTCGATTTGCGCCTGGGTGCGCTCGAGGGTCTGCTGGTGCTCGCGTTGCAGTTCGATCTGCCTGGAACACAGGTTCAGGGCTGCCAGCACCAGCAGCTTGTCACCGATCAGGGTCGGGTATTGACGCTTGGTTTCGGCCAGGGAGGCGTTGAGCATCCGCACGGCCTGCGCCAGGGTTTCTTCCTGGCCTTGGGGCGCCTTGATCGAATAGTCGTTGCCGAGGATCGACACGACATTGATCGGCTGCGCTTGCAGTCTCATGCGTTGACGACACCGGCGCTTGCGCGCTCAACCAGGGCCTGGATACGCGCGGCGGTGGCGCCGTGCTTCTCTTCCTGTTCCATCAGCGACAACTGCAGGGTCTCGTTCTCTTCCTTGGCCTGGGCCAGTTCCTGGCCGAGGGCGGTGTTCTGCTCGGTGAGTTGAGCGTTCTTCTGCATCAGGTCGTTGACCAGCTGCTCGAGTTGATTCAGGGAAGCTTCCAACATGCGTCTATCTCGGGGTTGTTGCAAAGGGCGCACACGATAAAGAAAAGCGCGCGGCCTCGCCATTAAATATGGGAAAACAATGACTTGGCCTAGATTGACAGGCGTGCTGGAGGGTTGTTCCGACCTGGGTCAACCTTCTGTCTGAAAGCGCGCCCAAAAACAAAGGGGCCGCTAAGCGGCCCCTTGAGGTGTCCGGGATCAGTAATCGATCCGCACATCCCCTTTCGGCACACTGCAGCACGACAGGATGTACCCTTCGGCCTCGTCGTCCTCGGTGATGCCGCCGTTGTGGTCCATTTCCACTTCGCCACCGAGCTTGAGCACCTTGCAGGTACCGCAGATGCCCATGCCGCAAGCCTTCGGAATCATCAGGCCGACCTTGGCAGCAGCGGCATGCACGGTCTCGCCTGGGGCGATGCGAATGCTCTTCTCGCTGCCGACGAACTCCACCAGGTGGAGGTCGGCGGCGTCGAGTTCCTCGGCGGCCTCGGCAGCCTGCTCGGCGTGCTCCACGGCGTCGGCCTTGGCTTCCGGCGGGGTCGCGCCGAACGACTCCTCATGATAGTTGCGCATGTCGAAGCCCACCGCTTCGAGCATGCGCTTGACCGCGTTCATGTAGGGGGTCGGGCCGCAGCAGAACACCACCCGCTCCATGTAGTCAGGCGCGATCAGTTCCATCAGGCGCTGGTTCAGGTAGCCGCGGTAGCCCGACCAAGGCTCGCCCAGGCCGTGCTTCTCGCAAATGATGTGCAGGCTGAAATTGGGGATCCGCGAGGCCATCTGGTCCAGTTCGCGGTGGTAGATGATGTCCTTCGGCGAGCGGGCGCTGTGGACGAAGACCATGTCGACGTTGCCGTTGGTGTCATAGAACCAGCGAGCCATGGACATTACCGGGGTGATCCCGACACCACCGGAGAGGTACAGCACCTTTGGCGCAGGGAAGTCGATGGCGTTGAACAACCCCACCGGCCCGTGCACCGCCAGCTCGAAGCCTTCGTGCATGTTTTCGTGCAGCCAGTTGGAAACCTGCCCGCCCGGCACGCGCTTGACGGTGATGGAGAAGCTGTAGGGTACCGAGGGCGAGCTGGAGATGGTGTAGGAGCGCATCACCTGCTTGCCATCGATCTCAAGCTCCAGGGTGACGAACTGCCCAGGCTTGAAGAAGAACATGATCGGCTGGTCGGCCATGAAGCAGAAGGTGCGCACGTCCCAGGTCTCCTGGATGACCTTGACGCAGCGCACGATGTGGCGGCCATTGGCCCAGGTCTGGGTAGTGACCGGATTGAGGAAGGTATCGGACATGTTCATCTCCAGCGGCCGACTACCGGCCTTGATGGCTCCGATAATGCGCAAGCCGGCGACGAAGTACATTCCCATCAGCGACATCGGCGTGCTTATCGCGACCAGCCCCGCACTACAAGGGCTGGCGCGTCGGAATTCGAATCGGCCATGTCGCCCATGGATATGGTTCGTGACGCCTTCGAACGCACACTCCACGGCAAAAGAACCCGCTGTTTTTAGCAAGCAGCCTTGCGGCAAACCACAACAACGATTAGCCACTTTCGCCGGCCGCATTCGGCCCTGAGGACCAAACGATGGACGTCACCGCAACCCTGAGCCTGGGCGATCCACTGGAAGCTGCACGCAAGGCAACCGCCGAGATGCTGCAGACCCGCGAGCGCACCTACTCGCTGCCCCAGCCTTTCTACACCGACGAGCGTCTGTTCCAGATCGACATGCAGGAGATCTTCCACAAGGAATGGTTGATCGCCGGCATGACCTGCGAGATCCCGACCAAGGGCAACTTCCTGACCCTGCAGATCGGCAAGAACCCGATCATCGTGATCCGCGGCGCCGAAGGCCAGGTCCATGCCTTCCACAACGTCTGCCGTCACCGCGGCTCGCGCCTGTGCACCAGCGAAAAAGGCAAGGTCGCCAAACTGGTTTGCCCGTACCACCAGTGGACCTATGAGATCGATGGCCGCCTGCTGTTCGCCGGCACCGAGATGGGCGACGATTTCGACATGAAGAAGTACGGCCTCAAGCCGGTCAACGTGAAGACCGCGGGCGGCTACATCTTCATCAGCCTGGCGGAGAACCCGCCTGCCATCGACGAGTTCCTGGCCACCCTGGACCACTACATGGAACCGTACGACATGGAGAACACCAAGGTGGCGGTGCAAACCACCTTGATGGAAAAGGCCAACTGGAAGCTGGTGCTGGAAAACAACCGTGAGTGCTACCACTGCAACGGGTCGCACCCTGAGTTGCTCAAGACCCTGCTGGAGTGGGACGACACCAACGACCCACGTGCCGACCAGGCGTTCAAGGACCACGTAGCCGCTTCCGCCGCCGCCTGGGAAGCCGAAGGCATCCCGCATGAGCACAAGAGCCATGGCCTGCGTAACCGTATCGTGCGCATGCCACTGCTCAAGGGCACCGTGTCTATGACCATGGACGGCAAGCAGGCGTGCAAGAAGCTGATGGGCCGTATCAAGAATCCGGACCTGGGCTCGATGCGCATCCTGCACCTGCCGCATGCGTGGAACCACTGCATGGGCGACCATATGATCGTCTTCACCGTGTGGCCGATCAGCGCCCAGGAATCGATGGTCACCACCAAGTGGCTGGTGCACAAGGATGCAGTCGAAGGTGTCGACTACGACCCTGAGAACATGCGCAAGGTCTGGGATGCCACCAACGACCAGGACCGTCGCCTGGCCGAAGAGAACCAGCGCGGCATCAACTCCACCGCCTACCAGCCTGGCCCATACTCCAAGACTTACGAGTTCGGCGTGGTCAACTTCATCGACTGGTACAGCCAGCGCCTGCTCAACAATCTGGGCGCAGAGCCGGCACCGTACCTGAAGGAAGTGAAAGCGCAGTAAGGCGCTCCCTCCCAAAAAAGAGCAGCCCAGGGCTGCTCTTTTTTTGTCCAGGCCTCTGTAGGAGCGGGCTTGCCCCGCGATTGGCCGCAACAGCCGCTTGATCATTTCTTGATCAACGCCACCCAGCCCTATCCCTCCGGGGCTTGCAACCACAAGCCAACATTTTATCCACAGCCTGGCACACACTATTTGTGGAAAGCTATTGGGGTAGACGAGCCTGACGATTTGATCGTTATTTGATCAATCCACTGTATCCCTTTGATTTCGTGGCCTGCAGCGACTACCGAACATCTTGTCCACAGAGCCGCCAACAGACTTTGTGGGCAAGGTTGGGTCATTGACACACGCGCTGTGGATAGACCCCCTTAATGCCCTGGTACGCGCCGGTTCAAGAGGATTTGATCAATTATCGAACAAACGGCTGGAGCCCATTGACTATGCGGGCTGCGCCATTGGCCAAACAGATTATCCACAGAGCCGCCAACAGCGATTGTGGGAAACGTTCAGGGGTGCGGGGATAAGTGAAGCGTAGAGCCTGCTCAATTATTGATCAAAGCGCTGGAGGCTAGGAGCAGCGCGACCTACAGCGAAGCGTGAACATTTTATCAACAGGGTGACGAACAGATTCGGTGTGTAAAAGATCGAGGCCGCTGCGCGCCCCTTCGCGGCACAAGGCCGCTCCTACAGGGATCGCATAACCTCTGTAGGAGCGGCCTTGTGCCGCGAAGGGGCGCGCAGCGGCCCTGGCGTAGGAATGCCTAGCGCAGCACCCCTTCCTCCACCAACAGCTTGAGGATCGCCTCGGCGCCCTCTTGCGGCGAAACGTCCTTGAGCACCTTGCCGCCCCCGCCGCTGGCCTTGGCTGTGGCGGCTTTCATGCGGTCGGCACCGCTCTTGGCCTTGATCACCTTCAACCGCTTGGGCCGCGGGCGGGCCGGTTGCAGCTCGGACTCGGCCAGCAGTTCATCCTCGACGATCGCCACGTTGCGCGCCGCCAGCACACCCCGGCGCGCCGGGCCGAACGCACTCTGGCGCGGCTTGGGTGCAGCGTTATCCACAGTGGCCAGCAGTGGCAGGCGCACCTTCAACCGGCGACGCTGGCCCCGAGGCAATGCCTGCAGGACCTGCGCGGTGCCATTGTCGATGGACTCCACCTCCGCCAACCCGACCACCAGCGGCCAACCCAGGCGCTCGGCCAGCAGGAACGGCAGCATGCCCGAGCCTTCGCCGGTTTCCGCCTGGCTGCCGGTCAACACCAATTGTGCACCGGCATCGCGCAGGTAGTCGCCCAGCACGCCCAGGACATCGGCGCCGGCAGGCTGCTCCAGCACATCGAGATGGTCCAGCCCCATACCCAGGTAGGCACGCAGGGCCTCTTCACGCGGGTCGCCCGCATGCACGACCTGCAAGTTATCCCCAGCCAGCTGCAAACCCAGCTCCACGGCGCGGGCGTCCTGCTCGGCACGACGGGCGCGGCCAGAGCTTGGGTGGGCGCCGATGGAGACCAGGCTGATGACTTTCGTACTCATGCTCGTGCCCTTATGCCGCGTCGCGCTGGCCGGCGCTGCGGTAGTTGTCCACAGCCTCGATCAACGCCTGGAGAATTGCCGAACTGTCGCCAATCACCGACAGGTCGGCCCGCTTGATCATGTCGCAGCCTGGGTCCATGTTCACCGCCACCACCTTGTCGCAGGCGCCGATGCCCTGCAGGTGCTGGATCGCTCCGGAGATGCCCACGGCCACGTAGACGCGTGCCGTAACCCAGGTACCGGTAGCACCGACCTGACGGTTACGCGGCATGAAGCCATCGTCCACTGCCACCCGCGAGGCGCCTTCGGTCGCACCGAGGGCGGCGGCCGCCTTGTGGAATAGGTCCCAGTCCTTGACGCCGTTGCCGCCGGAAACGATGAACTCCGACTCTGCCATGGCGATGGCGGCCGGGTCCACGGCCACCGAGCCAAGGTCTTCGATACGCGACAGGCTGCGTGCCACGCTTGTGGACAACTCCACCGGCAATGCTTCGTGACGGGTTTCGCTGACCGGGTCCGAGCACTCGGCCGCGGCCAGGATCAGGCGCGGCAGGGTACGCTGCAGGTCCTGTTGGCCGGCACCGGCACGACCGATGCACTGACCGTCCTTGACCTGCCAGACACGCGTCGCCGGGCGTTCGCCCAGTGCGGCGCCCAGGCGACGGCCCAGTTCGCCGCCACCGGTGCGGCTGTCGGGCAGCAGCCAATGGCGCGGTGCGAACTGGTTATCCACAGCACGCAGGCCCTGCACCAACTGCTCCGGTGCATAACCTTCGTATGCCTCGCCTTCGATCACCAACAGGCGGTCGACACCGGCGGTGGCGAAATTGCTTTCCTTGTGTTCGCCGAACACGATCGCCAATACAGCACCGTCCTTGCCGGCCAGGCTGTGGGCCAGGCCCAGCAGGTCGCGGTCGTGGCTGCCGAGGCGGCCACCGACCATGTCCGGGACCACGGCGATGTAGAACGCCGGGTCCGCGACCTGGTGCAGCGGCAACTGCACTTCGGCCGCAGCGGTGCGCCGTGCGCCACCTGTGGTGCCTTGCTGGGCACCGCTGCGGTCGATGCGCTTGAGACCATTGGGGCCAATGAAGCCCGCAGCGATCGCATGGGGGTTCTTGCGGATGATGCCGTTGGGGCCCATCCAGCTGGTCTGCTGCGTCTGCATCGCTGCGTGCAGCGGATGCAGACGGTTACGGGCGATCCACTCGGCGCGTGGGTCGCGGCGGATGATGTCGCTCATCAGTGCACCTCCGCAGTTTCACGTTTGGCCGCTTGCGACTTTCCCGCCGCAGGCGCTTCGTCTTCGATCAGCACGTCCGCCACGAGCTCGGCGATATCCTTGATCAGCGGACGTGGCTCGACCACACCTTCGAGCATCGCGGTGCACTGTGGGCAACCCACGGCCACCACCTCGGCTTCGGTCTGGCGGATATCGTCCATGCGCATGTCCGGAATACGCTGCTTGCCCGGGATATCGGTGATCGGCGCACCGCCTCCACCGCCGCAGCAGCGGGAACGGAAGCCCGAACGCTCCATCTCGCGCACTTCGATACCCAATGCCTTGAGCACGTCGCGCGGTGCTTCGTATTCGCCGTTGTAGCGGCCCAGGTAGCACGGGTCGTGGTAGGTGACGCTGCCACCTTTGTGCTGGCCCAGGTTGAGCTTGTTGGCCGCGATCAGTTCGGCGATGTAGGTGCTGTGGTGCTGCACCTGGTACTCGCCGCCCAGGGCGCCGTATTCGTTCTTCAGCACATGGAAGCTGTGCGGGTCGCAGGTAACGATGCGCTGGAAGCGGTACTTGTTCAGCGTCTGGATGTTGCGCTTGGCCAGCTGCTGGAAGGTCGCTTCGTCGCCCAGGCGGCGCGCCACGTCGCCGCTGTCGCGCTCTTCCAGGCCGAGCACGGCGAAGTCGACGCCCGAGGCCTTGAGCACTTTGACGAACGAACGCAGGGTACGCTGGTTGCGCATGTCGAAGGCGCCATCACCCACCCAGAACAGCACCTCGGTGCTCTTCACGTCGGACAACAGCTTGAGGTTGAGGTCGGCCGCCCAGTTCATCCGGCCACCGGGGTTGAAACCGCCGGGGTTGTCGGTGGCGATCAGGTTGTCCAGCACCTCGGCGCCCTTGTTCGGGGTCGCGCCCTTTTCCAAGGTGAGGTGGCGGCGCATGTCGACGATGGCGTCGACGTGCTCGATCATCATCGGGCACTCTTCCACGCACGCGCGGCAGGTGGTGCACGACCACAGGGTCTCGGCATCGACCAGGCCGTTGACGATCGGCTGGTGCG
This sequence comes from Pseudomonas sp. FA-1, assembly GCF_056856075.1. NCBI lineage: Bacteria > Pseudomonadati > Pseudomonadota > Gammaproteobacteria > Pseudomonadales > Pseudomonadaceae > Pseudomonas > Pseudomonas sp. FA-1. Next base: position 120,441 of record NZ_JBWXTH010000008.1, on the reverse strand, counting down.
GGTGGCCGCCGTGTTCGCCGATCGGCTTGCCCGGGTAGGGGCTGCCGGCGAATTTGGCGTCGGTGCCGCCAGCCAGGCCAATGACCATGTCCTGGATGAGCTTCTTCGGGTTCAGCGGCTGGCCAGCGGCGAAGGCCGGGCACATGGCTTCGCACTTACCGCACTGTACGCAGGCATCGAAGCCCAGCAGCTGGTTCCAGGTGAAGTCCACCGGCTTTTCCACACCCAGGGGCGCGTTCGGGTCTTCCAGGTCCAGCGGCTTGAGGCCAGTGGAGCGGCCACCACCGAAACGTTCGGCACGGCGGTGCCAAGCCAGGTGCAGGGCACCGGCGAAGGCGTGCTTCATCGGACCGCCCCAGGTCATGCCGAAGAACAGCTCCGACACGCCCCACAGCACACCGACGCCCAGCACGGCCACCAGCAGCCAGCCACCGGTACCTTCAGGCAAGATGCCGGCGACCGGCAGGGTCGCGATGAAGAAGCTCGCGGCGAACACCAGCAAGCTCTTGGGCAGGCGCATCCACGGGCCCTTGGACAGGCGCGCGGGCGGGTTCAGGCGACGCTTGAAGACGAAGATGGCGCCACTGAACATGATCACCGTGGCGACCAGCAGGGCGTAGCCAAGGATCTTGCTCTGCAGGCCGAAGCCATGCACCAGGATCGCCAGGACGGCTGACAGTACGAAGCCACCGGCGGTAGCCACGTGGGTCTTGGACATGTACTTGTCGCGCTCGACCACATGGTGCAAGTCCACCAGGTAGCGACGCGGCATGGCCAGCAGGCCGCCGATCAGGTTGACCTTGGACGGTCGGCCGCGCCGCCACATGCGCACCCGGCGCAGGGCGCCGAGCACCGCCAGGCCAAGGGCAGCGAACAGCAGGATGGGTAGAAGGGTGTTCAACATGGGAGGCTCCCACAACAGCTAGATTCTTGCGCCGCCCTCGAGGGTGGCGCGGACCCCTGTAGGAGCGGCCTTGTGCCGCGAAAGGGTCGCGGAGCGACCCCAGCATTCCAGCAGTGCTGCGAACTTGCTGGGGCTGCAGTGCAGCCCTTTCGCGGCACAAGGCCGCTCCTACAGGGGAGCCAATCCCGCCTCTAGCGAGGCGGTGCGATCAGAAGTCCTTGCACAGGCGCAAGGCGTCATAGATCGCCGCGTGGACGTTGCGCTGGGCCACGCAGTCGCCGATGCGATACAGCAGGTAGCCTTCGCCCGGCTGGCTGAGGATCGGTTGCGGCTTGATGGCGAACAGCGCCTCGACGTCTATCTGGCCCTTGTTGCGCGAACCATCCTTCAGTGCGTAGTACAGCGCTTCGTCAGGACGCACGCCGTTCTCGATCACGACCTGGTCGACCACGCGCTCTTCCTTGCCGCCGGTGTACTCGTTCTCGAGCACTGCCACCAGCTTGTCGCCCTCGCGGTAGACCTTTTCCAGCATCATGTCGCCGGTCATGATCACTTCCTTGGGGTACAGGCTGCGGTAGTAGGTCGGGAAGGTGGTACCGCCCATCGCTACGCCCGGCTTGATGTCATCGGTGACGATCTCTACCTGGGCGCCCTTGTCGGCCAGGAAGTCCGCGGTCGACATGCCGGTGAATTCGCAGATGGTGTCGTATACCAGCACGTTCTTGCCCGGTGCGACCTTGCCGTCCAGCACGTCCCAGCTGCTGACCACCAGGCCTTCGGCAGCGCCCCAGTGCTCGTTCTGCTCGACGAACGGATGGCCGCCCACTGCCAGCACCACGACATCCGGACGCAGGTCCATGATGGTCTCGGCGTCGGCCGCTGTACCCAGGCGCAGGTCCACCTTCAGACGGGCCAGCTCCAGCTGGTACCACCGGGTGATACCGGCGATCTGGTCACGCTGCGGTGCCTTGGACGCGATGGTGATCTGGCCACCGATCTGGTCCTTCTTCTCGAACAGGGTCACGTCGTGGCCACGCTCGGCGGCGACGCGGGCAGCTTCCATACCGGCAGGGCCGGCACCGACCACCACCACCTTGCGCTTGGGCCCGGTGGTCTTCTCGATGATGTGCGGCACGCCCATGTATTCACGGGAGGTCGCGGCGTTCTGGATGCACAGTACATCCAGGCCCTGATACTGGCGGTCGATGCAGTAGTTGGCGCCGACGCACTGCTTGATCTGGTCGACCTGGCCCATCTTGATCTTGGCGATCAGGTGCGGGTCGGCCATGTGTGCACGGGTCATGCCGACCATGTCGACGTAACCGCCCTCCAGGATACGGGTAGCCTGGTTCGGGTCCTTGATGTTCTGCGCGTGCAGCACCGGGACCTTGACCACTTCCTTGATGCCGGCCGCCAGGTGCAGGAACGGCTCCGGCGGATAGCTCATGTTCGGGATGACGTTGGCCAGGGTGTTGTGGGTGTCGCAACCCGAACCGACCACACCGATGAAGTCGAGCATGCCGGTGGCATCGTAGTATGCGGCGATCTGTTTCATGTCCTCGTGGCTCAGGCCATCGGGGTGGAATTCGTCGCCACAGATACGCATGCCTACGCAGAAGTCGTCACCGACCTCGGCGCGCACGGCCTTGAGCACTTCAAGGCCGAACTTCATACGGCCTTCGAAGGTACCGCCCCATTCGTCGGTACGCTTGTTGACGCGCGGGCTCCAGAACTGGTCGATCATGTGCTGGTGCACGGCCGACAGCTCGACGCCGTCCAGGCCGCCTTCCTTCGCCCGGCGTGCGGCCTGGGCGTAGTTGCCGATCACACGCCAGATCTCTTCGACCTCGATGGTCTTGCAGGTAGCGCGGTGAACGGGTTCACGGATACCGGACGGCGACATCAGGGTCGGCCAGTTGAAACCGTCCCAACGCGAGCGACGGCCCATGTGGGTAATCTGGATCATGATCTTGGCGCCATGCTTGTGCATGGCGTCGGCGAGGTTCTGGAAGTGCGGGATGATCCGGTCGGTCGACAGGTTCACCGACGACCACCACTCCTGCGGGCTGTCGATGGCGACCACGGACGAACCACCGCAGATGGCCAGGCCGATGCCGCCCTTGGCCTTCTCCTCGTAGTACTTGACGTAACGCTCGGTGGTCATGCCGCCGTCGGTGGCGTAGACCTCGGCGTGCGCGGTGCTGAGCACGCGGTTGCGGATGGTCAGTTTGCCGATCTGGATCGGCTGGAACATTGCTTCGAATGCCATGTCGCTTACTCCGACTTACAACGGCTTGACGATGAACAGGCCGTCGTCGTGGCCTTCTTCCGAACCACCGTAGACCTGCTCGGCCACGGTACGGATGGAGCTGCCACGGGCGGCGAGGATCTGGTCCATGGCGCCGGCGAACCAGCCGGTGAACATGTAGTCGACCTTGCGGCCGCACTTGCCATAGACGTAGACGAATGCAGAGTGCTTGAGCTTGACGCTGCAGGTGCCCTTGTCCAGGTCGATGTCCTGGATCTCGAACAGGCCCCAGCCGCGCTGCGACAGGCGCTTCATGTAGTGCTCGAACACCGCGACGCCTTCCAGGCCATGGCATTCGGCTTCTTTCTCGCACCAGTGCCAGGCGGACTTGTAGCCGGCCTTGTAGAGGATCTCGGCGTAGGCGTCAGCGCCCAGTACTTCTTCGATACCGATGTGGTTGTTGACGAAGAAGTGACGCGGCACATACAGCATCGGCAGGGCGTCTGTGGTCCATACACCGGTCTCGGTATCGACTTCGATTGGCAATTGCGGGGCGATCTTGGCCATGGAAACTCAACTCCAGAAAAATTTTTATTGGTTGCCCCGACGTTGCTGGCCGGGGCCTTCAGGCTCGGAGTGCGGCTTATTCGCCCCACACATCCTTGAGGACGTTTACCCAGTTCTCGCCCATGATCTTGCGCACCACACGCTCGGAGTGGCCGCGCTTGAGCAAGGTCTCGGTGAGGTTCGGGAATTCGCCGACAGTGCGGATCCCCAGCGGGTTGATGATCTTGCCGAAATTGGTCAGGCGACGGGCGTAGCCCTTGTCGTGGGTCAGGTACTCGAAGAAGTCCTGGCCGTGGCCCTGGGTGAAGTCGGTACCGATCCCGATCGCGTCTTCACCGACGATGTTCATGGTGTACTCGATGGCCTCGGCGTAGTCGTCGATGGTCGAGTCGATGCCCTTGGCCAGGAACGGTGCGAACATGGTCACGCCGACGAAGCCGCCGTGGTCGGCGATGAACTTCAGCTCTTCGTCCGACTTGTTGCGTGGGTGTTCCTTCAGGCCCGAAGGCAGGCAGTGGGAGTAGCAGACCGGCTTCTTCGACTCGAGGATGACTTCCTCGCTGGTCTTGGAGCCGACGTGGGACAGGTCGCACATGATACCGACGCGGTTCATCTCGGCGACGATCTCGCGACCGAAGCCCGACAAGCCGCCATCGCGCTCGTAGCAGCCGGTGCCCACCAGGTTCTGGGTGTTGTAGCACATCTGCACGATGCCCACGCCCAGTTGCTTGAACACTTCGACGTAGCCGATCTGGTCCTCGAAGGCATGGGCGTTCTGGAAGCCGAAGAGGATACCGGTCTTGCCAAGCTCCTTGGCCTTGCGGATGTCGGCGGTGGTACGCACCGGCATGACCAGGTCGCTGTTCTCGCGGATCAGTTTCTGGCTGGAAGCGATGTTGTCGACGGTCGCCTTGAAGCCTTCCCAGACCGACACCGTGCAGTTGGCCGCAGTGAGGCCACCTTTGCGCATGTCCTCGAACAGTTCGCGGTTCCACTTGGCGATGATCAGACCGTCGATGACGATGCTGTCGGCGTGCAATTCGGCTGGGCTCATCAGGCTGTCCCCTTTTATTGAGTTTGCTCGCGCCAAACCTTGTGCCGGCGCTTTGGGGCCAGCATATGCCTGCGGCCCGAGGCGCCCCGGTGCAAAAACGACAGGGGGTTTGCCGAAAGCGTCAAAGGCCGACAAGGCGCCCTCTGGTGCGCCATACGGCGATGAGAGGCGGTCTCGACAACGGCATTTTCAGGCTTTATGAACTTTTCTTCAGGGAGCTACCAAGCGCCCCCGGAGTGAGCGAGAATCCCGGCGATTCGTCAGCCTGTTGAGGAGAAAACGGATGAAATCAATGGCATGGCTGGCCCTGGTGGCCGTGGCCCTGGGCGCCCAGGCCAACGAGGACGAAAGCACGCCTTGCGACACTGTCGAAAACGACACGCAAAGCTATGCCTGTGCGGCCTACAACAAGCAGACCGCCGAACGGGAGCTCGCGGCGGCGTTCGACGATCTCATCCAGCGCATTACCGACCAGTACCCGGACGAAAACGACAAGGTGCAGCAACTGACCAGCCGCCTGCAGGCTGCCCAGGCCCTGTGGACACAATTGCGCGACGCCGACTGCAAGGTCGAGACCTTTGCCGAGAAGCCGGGCGGCAAGGCGTTCGAAGCGGCATGGAACACCTGCCTGGCGCAGCGTAGCGATGAACGGTCGGAGTATTTGCAGTCCATTGGCCAACAATAACCAGCCACGCTCCCCTTGTAGGAGCGGCCTTGTGCCGCGAAAGGGCCGCAAAGCGGCCCCGGTATATTGGATCTGGGGCCGCATTGCGGCCCTTTCGCGGCACAAGGCCGCTCCTACAGTTCAGTGCACCACCGCCGTGCGTCGGTCTTCCCGCGGGCACCGCTCGAACCGCGCCCGATAGCAACGGGTGAAATACGACGCCGACTCGAAGCCACAGGCGATGCTCACCTCCAGCACGCTCATGTCGGTCTGGCGTAACAGTTGCCGCGCCTTGTCCAGGCGCAGTCGCAGATAGAAACCACTGGGCGTGTCGTCCAGGTGCAGGCGGAACAACCGCTCCAACTGGCGCCGGGTGATCTGCACACCGTCGGCCAGCACCTCGGTGTTGAGCGGCTGCTCGGTGTTGCGCTCCATCTCGCCGATCACCCGCACCAGCTTCTTATTGCGAAGACCATAGCGGTTGGCAATCTCCATACGCTGGTGGTCTTGTCGCGGACGGATACGTCCAAGCACGAACTGCTCCGACACCTGCACCGCCAGCTCGCTGCCATGGCCCTGGCCAATGAGGTCGAGCATCAGGTCGATGGACGCGGTCCCGCCGGCACAGGTGATGCGCCGGCGATCGATCTCGAACAGCTCCTGGGTCGCCTGCAATCTTGGGTAGCGCTCCTTGAACGCCTCCAGGGCCTCCCAATGCACGGTCGCCCGATGGCCGTCGAGCAGCCCGGCCTCGGCCAACACCATCGCACCGGTGTCGATGCCGCCCAGCAACACACCTTCATGGTCCAGGCGCCGCAGCGCCTGATGCAACGCCGCGCCATAACAGGCCAAGGGGTCGAAGCCTGCAACGATCAACAGCATGCGCGCAGATTCCCCCTCCCCCAGCACCCCATCGGCGTTCACCGACATGCCATTGCTGGCCTCCACCGCGCCGCCGTCCAGGCTCAGCACACGCCAGCGGTACAGCGGCCCGCGGAACCGGTTGGCCACGCGCAGGGGCTCCAGGGCGCTGATGAAGCCCATGGCCGAGAAGCCCGGCAACAGGAGGAAATGAATGGTTTCCGGCATCGCATGCTCCACGGCAAAAGTGGTCGCCTCCGTGCAATTGTTGGTCGCCAGGGTGCGAATTTCCACCCCGCCACCAGCGTAGCGTGTTCTCACGGCCCGTAGAGGCCGGCCCCAATAACAATATGCACTGCCGTTGGAGAGCCACCATGCACAGCTTCATCCGCCGCAGCCTGTTTTCCGTTGTCCTGAGCACCACCCTCGCAACGCCTCTCCTTGCCGCCGAACCCGCCGTGTGCAAAGACGTGCGCCTGGGCGTGGTCAACTGGACCGACGTCATCGCCACCAGCGCCATGGCCCAGGTGCTGCTCGACGGGCTGGGCTACCAGACCAAGCAGACCAGCGCCTCGCAGCAGATCATCTTTGCCGGTATCCGCGACAAGCGCCTGGACATGTTCCTGGGCTACTGGAACCCGATCATGACCCAGACCATCACGCCGTTCGTCCAGGCGGGGCAGGTCAAGGTCCTGGACAAACCCAGCCTGGAAGACGCTCGGGCCACCCTGGCGGTGCCGAAATACCTGGCTGACAAGGGCCTGAAGAATTTCGCCGACATCCACAAGTTCGAGAAGGAGCTGGGCGGCAAGATCTACGGCATCGAGCCAGGCTCCGGCGCCAACACTCAGATCAAGGCGATGATCGCCAAGAACCAGTTCGGCCTGGGCAAGTTCCAGCTGGTCGAGTCCAGCGAGGCGGGCATGCTCGCCGCTGTCGACCGCGCCGTGCGGCGCAAGCAGGCCGTGGTGTTCTTCGGCTGGGCGCCGCACCCGATGAACGTCAACCTCGACATGGTCTACCTGGGCGACAGCCAGGATGCCCTGGGGCCTGACGAAGGCCGCGCCACGGTATGGACCGTCACCGCGCCGGACTACGCCGAGCGCTGCCCCAACGCCCACCGGCTGCTGGCCAACCTGACCTTCAGCGCCGAGGACGAGAGCCGCATGATGCAGCCGCTGCTCGACCACAAGGACCCGCTGGATTCCGCCCGCCAGTGGCTCAAGGACCACCCCGAGGACAAGGCCCGCTGGCTCGAAGGGGTGACCACCTTCGACGGAAAACCCGCCGCCGAGAACCTCAAGCTCACCGCCAACTGACACCAATTTTCACGGCCACATCGTCTGTAGGAGCGGCCTTGTGCCGCGAAAGGGCTGCGAAGCAGCCCCAGGGATGCGTGCACCCCACGGAAAACAGGGGGCCGCTTCGCAGCTCTTTCGCGGCACAAGGCCGCTCCTACGGCGCTCAGGCCGCTGCCAACATCACGAGGAACCATCATGAACCATGACGTCATCATCACCTGCGCCCTGACCGGGGCCGGCGACACCGTTGCCAAGAGCCACCTGGTCCCGGTCACCCCCAAGCAGATCGCCGAGTCCGCCATCGAAGCCGCCAAGGCCGGCGCCACCGTGGTCCACTGCCATGTTCGCGACCCACAGACCGGCCGTTTCAGTCGTGACGTAGCGCTGTACCGCGAAGTCATGGAGCGCATCCGCGAGGCCGATGTGGACGTGATCGTCAACCTTACCGCCGGCATGGGCGGCGACCTCGAGATCGGCCCTGGCGAAACGCCCATGGAGTTCGGCCCAGGCACCGACCTGATCGGCCCGCTGGAGCGTCTGGCCCACGTCGAGGCGCTGCTGCCGGAAATCTGCACCCTGGACTGCGGCACGCTCAATTTCGGCGACGGCAATGCCATCTACGTCTCCACCCCCAGCCAACTGCGCGCCGGCGCCAAGCGCATCACTGAGCTGGGCGTGAAGGCCGAGCTCGAAATCTTCGACACCGGCCACCTGTGGTTCGCCAAGCAGATGATGAAAGAAGGCCTGCTGGACGATCCGCTGTTCCAGCTGTGCCTGGGCATCCCGTGGGGCGCGCCGGCCGACACCACCACCATGAAGGCGATGGTCGACAACCTGCCGGCCGGCGTCACCTGGGCCGGTTTCGGTATCGGTCGCATGCAGATGCCCATGGCGGCGCAAGCCGTGCTGCTGGGCGGCAACGTGCGCGTCGGCCTGGAAGACAACCTGTACCTGGACCGTGGCGTGCTGGCCAGCAACGGCCAACTGGTCGAGCGTGCGGTGGAAATCATCACCCGCCTTGGCGCTCGCGTACTGACCCCGGCCGAAGGCCGCGAAAAAATGAACCTCAAGCGCCGCTGAAGCCATTTGGAGAATCGCCATGTCTTTCATTACCGAGATCAAGACCTTCGCCGCCCTGGGCAGCGGCGTCATCGGCAGCGGCTGGGTCGCCCGCGCCCTGGCCCACGGCCTGGACGTGATCGCCTGGGACCCGGCTCCAGGCGCCGAACAGGCCTTGCGCAAACGTATCGCCAATGCCTGGCCAGCGTTGGAAAAACAAGGCCTGGCGCCAGGTGCCTCACAAGATCGCCTGCGGTTCGTGGCCACCATCGAGGAATGCGTACGTGACGCCGATTTCATCCAGGAAAGCGCCCCGGAGCGCCTGGACCTGAAGCTCGACCTGCACGCCAAGATCAGCGCCGCGGCCAAGCCGAACGCGATCATCGGCTCCAGCACCTCGGGCCTGTTGCCCAGCGAATTCTACGAGTCGGCCACCCACCCCGAGCGCTGCGTGGTGGGCCACCCGTTCAACCCGGTGTACCTGCTGCCACTGGTGGAGATCGTCGGCGGCCAGAACACCGCACCCGAGGCCATCGAAGCCGCCAAGACCATCTACACCGCCCTGGGCATGCGCCCGCTGCACGTGCGCAAGGAAGTCCCGGGCTTCATCGCCGATCGTCTGCTCGAAGCCCTGTGGCGCGAAGCCCTGCACCTGGTCAACGATGGCGTGGCCAGCACCGGCGAAATCGACGACGCGATCCGCTTCGGCGCCGGCCTGCGCTGGTCGTTCATGGGAACCTTCCTGACCTACACCCTGGCGGGTGGCGATGCTGGCATGCGCCACTTCATGGCCCAGTTCGGCCCGGCGCTGAAGCTGCCCTGGACCTACCTGCCGGCACCGGAGCTCACCGACAAGCTGATCGACGATGTGGTCGAGGGCACCGCCGAGCAACTGGGCGAGCGCAGCATCGCGGCCCTTGAGCGCTACCGCGACGACACCCTGCTGGCGGTGCTGGACGCCGTGAAGAACAGCAAGGCAAGCCACGGCATGGCCTTCGGCGACTGAGGAGACGGCCATGCCCGCACTGATCACCTATCGCACCCCAGTCCAGGAGGACTGGGTCGACTACAACGGGCACCTGCGCGATGCCTATTACCTGCTGATCTTCAGCTTCGCCACCGATGCGCTGATGGAGCGCATCGGCCTGGATGCCGACAGCCGTGGGCAGAGCGGCAATTCGCTGTTCACCCTGGAGGCGCACATCAACTACCTGCACGAAGTGAAGCTCGGCACCGAGGTGTGGGTGCAGACGCAGATCATCGGTTTCGACAAGAAGCGCCTGCACCTGTACCACAGCCTGCACCGGGCAGGCTTCGACGAGGCCCTGGCGGCCAGCGAACAGATGCTGCTGCATGTGGACCTGGCGGGGCCGAAGTCGGCACCGTTCAGTGAATCAAGCGCAGCGTCACTACAGCAGCTGATGAACAGCGCTGTGGACCATTCGCCCCCACAATTCGTGGGGCGCTTGATCCAACTGGGCCGTTAGCGACCAAGACCGGGACATGACGATGTCCCGGTCTGTGCTCAGTCGAAGCCGCATGCGCTATCGAGAAATGCTTACCATGCTGACCTTGTCATTCATGGATGAACCTGCTTTAACCCAGTCAATATCAGAGCTCATATCTGGATATTCGCCAAACAGATAAACAGACAACGCCCCTCTATAGGCCTTACTGATAAATTCTTCATATTGGCCTGGTGCACCTTCGAACCTCACCGTGATACCTGGCGCCAACCCTAAAACTTTGGCAGAACTTACAATAGACCCCCATTCGGCCCCACACTGCTGGCGTACGTCGATTGCTGAACCGACTGCTTGAATAAAGTGACACGATCGCCCTCTGTAATGGCTATGTTCGTAAAGCGTCACGTCGAGAACAGGCGGATAGAAATTCTCCACAACCGCCCTGTAGTCATCAAACTGGCGCGCCATGTCATGGTTCATCACCGTCCCCATCGGAATGCCCTGGTAGGTCAGGCGCGGGTTGGAGAAGTACGGAATTGCCCCGTGCGATGTCACTTGGATCGTGTGGAAGTTTGGCGAGCGATGCCGGTAACCGTGGTTGTAACGCTTGGTAGGGTCAGTCCCTTCCAGGCCGTGGTTCCCTCCCAGGTTATGTCCCAATTCATGAGCCAAGGCGCCAGCGCACGAAATGACGGAGTGACCTTGTGCTTTTGATGCTCTGATCCATGCCAGACCACAATACTCTTTGCCCATCGTATACATCGAGACCAGATCCGCACCCAATGCCTCTCTCACCCGAAGTAGATCGACGCCAAACGGTTTGGACAAACGCATGTCATCTAGGGTTTGTTTGTACGTTCTACCCGTTTCGTCATAGTCGGCATCATAGAACCCAGCCAGCTCATAGTTGATGGGTACACGGCTATTGATCATGTATTGGTTGGCATTTTGAAGCGCCTGGGCCAACGTTGCTCGTATGCCAGGGTGAGCCGCCCTGGATTGGATGGTGGTTACAAATAGGAGACGGATAGTACTGTGTTCAGGCTTCACGGCTGTATCAACGGCCGTATCCGTATCCAACGTCTCGGGGTCTGGAAGGGGCTCTGCCGTAGGCGGTAATTTGGACTCGTCTACCTTGGTCAAGGCATGTTGCCCCTGCCCGACAAACTCCAATCGGTAAAGCTGCCCGTCGACACGAATACTGCCGGCCAGTTGATCGCCATCTCGTACCAAGGACACCCAATTGAACGGGTCCATATCTACTTCCGCGTCGGATGTGTACAGCCGCTTACGGTCCGACAGCACGTCCCCAATCCAGCCCTCCATTCCTGGCATCGAGGTATTGAAGCGCTTCAATTGAAAATCCACTGTCCTGCCATCCGGCAAGGGCAGCGAAAGCATCTGGGTATCGGGTGCTATCAATGCAGCATTTACTTTCACCAGCCGAAGCTGCTCGATAGATGGATCGTCCATCAACGTACCGAGATATGAATAGGTGCCGGCTTCGTTCTGCAGCACCCGTATCACATGCGGATCGCTTTGCTCGTCGATCTCAAACAAACGAGGGTTGGCGGATTGGGCGTGGCTGAAGGGGGAGACGCTTACTGCCAGAGCCAAGGCGCCTGACAGCAATAAACTTTTATTCCAGAAATTTTTCATAGTCCTGCTCGAGTGAACGAATTCAGCTCGATTGAATCGCAGGAGGCAGGCAAGCATCACTGGCAGAACTCACGGCTTGCACAAAAAAATAACCCCGGAAAGCCGTGAGCATCCGGGGCCAAGAGCGAGCAAACATCCACTTTAACGAGTGAGGGTGACCAAGCCCTCCGTACCGTGAATGAGGCCAGTTTGCTGGCTTCCCCGACAGTGGATTTAGCCGGGAACGACCTGTTCTTAGCCAAAGCGGCCATTGCGATATTCTGCCCTTGCGGGTGTGTCGCCATGAACACAGAATCGGTCGTAAATCACAGCGGCAAACAAGGACAAGAAACCATGATGCATGCGGATTTGATTGACCAGGACGACCTGCTGGGCCACCTGCGCGCCCTGGGCTTCGAGATGCCGGCAGGCGCCACGGCCGAGCAGGCTTGCGAAGCGGTGGTACGCGGCTTGACCGAGCCCAACGCACGGGCCCTCAAAGGGATGGTCGAGCAGATGTACACCAGCAGCGCCACCATCCTGCCGGCGGTGCGCCAGGCCATCGAAAAGCAGTTGCTGCCGGCATTGGCCCAATTCAACAACCGCCCCTGATCCACCTTTTTCCAACGTACAAATACCCCTGTGGGAGCGGGCTTGTCCCGCGATTGCGTCAGTAGCAACAATAGTGTTGTTCCTGCCGACGCAATCGCGGGACAAGCCCGCTCCCGCAGGGTTTATGCGTTTGCTTCAGAGCCTTACGCTGGCGAACGTCGACTCGTTGCGCGCCTGGCTCAGCGAAGCCATCGGGCCGGCGTGCGGGGTCAGGGCCATTGCCTGCGGGATCGGCATCATTGCTACCTGCTGGGCAGTGTTGGAGCCCACACGCTCGTCACGCGGCGGAATGCCGAAGTATTCGCGGTAGCACTTGGAGAAGTGCGGCGTTGAAACGAAGCCGCATACCGAGGCCACCTCGATGATCGACATGGGCGTCTGCTTGAGCAGCTGGCGCGCACGGATCAGGCGCAGCTTCAGGTAATAGCGCGACGGCGAGCAGTGCAGGTACTTCTGGAACAACCGCTCGAGCTGACGACGCGACACCGACACGTACACGGCCAGTTCGTCCAGGTCGATCGGCTCCTCCAGGTTGGCCTCCATCAATGCCACGATTTCCTGCAGCTTCGGCTGGTTGGTGCCGAGCATGTGCTTGAGCGGCACGCGCTGGTGGTCCTGCTCGTTGCGGATGCGCTCGTAGACGAACATCTCGGAGATCGCAGCCGACAGCTCGCGGCCATGGTCGCGGCTGATCAGGTGCAGCATCATGTCCAGCGGTGCGGTGCCGCCGGAGCTGGTGAAGCGGTTGCGGTCGAGGGTGAACAGGCGCGTGCTCATGTTGACCCGCGGGAAGGCCTCCTGCATGGCCGCCAGACACTCCCAGTGCACACTGCAATCGAAGCCATCGAGCAGGCCGGCACAGGCCAACGCCCAGCTGCCGGTGCACACCGCACCCAAGCGGCGCGATTGCCGGGCCTGGGCTTGCAGCCAGGTGACGTGCTCACGGGTGACGGTGCGCTGGATGCCCACGCCGCCGCAGACGATCACCGTGTCCATCGGTGGTGCACTGTGCATCGCCGCATCCGGGGTGATCTGCAGGCCGTCGCTGGCCCAGACCTGGCCGCCATCGACGGTCAGGGTATGCCAGCGGTACAGCTCGCGGCCGGACAGCTGGTTCGCCATGCGCAGCGGCTCGACGGCGGAAGCGAGGGAAATGAGGGTGAAGTTGTCCAACAGGAGAAACCCGATGGACTGGGGAGCGGTGCGGTTCTGGGTCGGATTCCCGGAGGTGTAGGTCGTCATCGCGGATTTCTCCTCGCACAATGCAGGGCGTGCCTCAGGCGGGCACTGTTTCTTGTCATGGCCCCAGTTCGTATGCAGGGGCTTTGCCAACTTCAACGCAAACGCCGTGCCTAAATTGAACGGCTATTCAAAAAAACCCAAAAACGACGTCGCGCTGCGCGGTTTTCGGGCCTTTTCTCGGGTCGGATAAATAAGCGCAAACAGGCAAGCCAGCGCCTTCACCTGTAACGTTTGAGCAATTCGGTAGCACTTGTGGGAAGGTTGCCCAGAAGCGACAGACTTAAGTGTCACCGACAAAGCCCTTTCGCGTAGCGACACGCGACGATCGGTAGGCTGCCGGTGCGCCAGCAGGCGGCACACCGGTCACATTTGGACCAGAATGGCGCATCAGCACTCGATGGCACTGACCGCAAGGCCGCCACGGGACGTTTCCTTGTACTTGTCGTGCATGTCGGCGCCGGTGTCACGCATGGTGCGGATCACCTGATCCAGGGAGATGAAGTGTTCGCCATCGCCACGCAGGGCCATTTGTACGGCGTTGATCGCTTTCACAGCGGCAATGGCGTTGCGCTCGATGCACGGCACCTGGACCAGGCCACCGACCGGGTCGCAGGTCAGGCCCAGGTTGTGCTCAAGAGCGATCTCGGCGGCGTTTTCCACCTGCGGCGGAGTAGCGCCCAACACTTCGGCAAGGCCTGCGGCAGCCATGGCGCAGGCCGAACCGACCTCACCCTGGCAGCCGACCTCGGCACCGGAAATGGAAGCGTTCTTCTTGCACAGGATGCCGACCGCAGCCGCACTGAGGAAGAAGTCCACGACGTTGGATTCGTCCACCACGTCGGAGAAACGCATGTAGTAGTGCAACACCGCCGGGATGATACCGGCCGCGCCGTTGGTGGGCGCGGTGACCATACGCCCGCCAGCGGCGTTCTCTTCGTTGACCGCCAGGGCGAACAGGTTCACCCATTCCATGGCACTCATGGTCGAACCGATCACGTTGGGCTTGCCCAGTTCCTGCAGGCTGCGATGCAGCTTGGCAGCGCGGCGGCGAACATTCAGCCCGCCAGGCAGCGTGCCCTCGTACTTGAGCCCATTGTTCACGCATTCCTGCATGGCGTCCCAGAGCTTGAGCAGACCAGCGCGGATTTCTTCCTCGCTGCGCCAGGCTTTCTCGTTCTCCATCATCAATTGCGACACACGGAGGTCGTTTTGCTTGCACAGCTGCAGCAGCTCGGCCGCGCTGTTGAAATCGTACGGCAGCACGGTCTGGTCGGCGTCCAGCACACCGCTGGCGGCCTGGGCGGCATCGACGACGAAGCCACCACCGACCGAGTAGTAGGTGTCGCGGTGCAATTCGCCCTGCACGCCTTCGGCGATCAGGGTCATGGCGTTCGGGTGGTAGGGCAGGTTCTCGTCCAGCAGCAGCATGTCGCGCGCCCAGACGAACTCGACCGGCAGGCGGCCATCGAGCTGCAAGGTATTGGTTTCGCGCAGCTCGGCAATGCGTGGGGCGATCACCGTGGGGTCAATGGCGTCAGGCCATTCGCCCATCAGGCCCATGACCGTGGCGTTGTCGGTACCGTGGCCGACACCGGTGGCCGACAGCGAACCGTACAGCCGCACTTCCACTCGCCGCACCTGCTCCAGCTCGCCTCGTTCACGCAGGCCCTGGACGAACAGGGCGCCAGCACGCATGGGGCCAACGGTGTGGGAGCTGGAAGGCCCGACACCGATCTTGAACAGGTCGAACACGCTGATGGCCATTGTCGAATCACCTCTTGATGGGCTTGTCTGCCCGCGGCATATGGCGGGATGAGCAACTGCTAGGCTAATGACGCGGGTTGCCGCGAATGCACGCATCATCAGGCTTTTGACCCACCACCCGCCGTCTGCAACCGACGTACTTTTGTCCACCAACGCCGCCCTGTCCGGGTCACATGACCGCCGTTTTCAGGGGGCTTGGCGACGCAAAAACACCCGGCGGAGGGTGGAAAAATCCATATGCGACATTGCCCTTACTGGATGCGACCCGTCCTGTACTGGTTACGACCCCACCAGTAGGCGATTGCCGAACGCTGGGGGATTATCGAAAGCGACTCGTAATACACGGCCTCGCAACCTGCCCTCTGCAGGCCTGGTCGACCGGAGCCTAGAGAAAGCCCGGCGGCCCGCGAGAAACCCGAAGAAAAAATCACAGGAGTCCACCATGAAAGGTTCACCCTCGCTCTTGCTGGCCGCGATGCTCGCTACACCTCTGCTGGCTCAGGCCGTAGAGCCCGAGCAGTGCCAGACGGTACGGTTCTCGGATGTCGGCTGGACCGACATCACCGTGACCACCGCCGTCACCAGCGTTGTCCTCGAAGCCCTGGGCTACAAGACCCACACCAACATGATCTCGGTACCGGTGACCTACAAGTCGCTGGCCGCCGGCAAGGACCTGGACGTGTTCCTCGGCAACTGGATGCCGACCATGGAGAACGACATCAAGCAGTACCGCGACGCCGGGACGGTCGAGACGGTGCGCGCCAACCTGGAGAACGCCAAGTACACCCTGGCGGTGCCCCAGGCGCTGTACGACAAAGGCCTGAAGGATTTCGCCGACATCCCCAAGTTCAAGAAGGAACTGGGCAGCAAGATCTACGGCATCGAGCCTGGCAACGATGGCAACCGCACCATCCAGAGCATGATCGACAAGAACGCCTTCGGCCTGAAGGACGCCGGCTTCAAGCTGGTCCAGTCCAGCGAGGCGGGCATGCTGTCGCAGGTGGACCGTTCGCAGAAGCGCGGCGAGGCGGTGGTGTTCCTGGGTTGGGAACCGCACCCGATGAACAAGCGCTTCAAGATGCAGTACCTGTCCGGCGGGGATGATTTCTTCGGCCCCGAATTCGGCAAGGCGACCGTGCTGACCAATACCCGCAAGGGCTACACGCAGGAGTGCAGCAACGTTGGCCAGTTGCTGAAGAACCTGTCGTTCACCCTCGACATGGAAAGCACCCTGATGGGTAACGTCCTGGACGACAAGATGAAGCCCGAGGCTGCCGCCAAGGCGTGGCTGAAGAACAACCCGCAAGTGCTCGACACCTGGCTGGCCGGGGTGACGACCGTGGACGGCAAACCGGGGCTGGAGGCGGCCAAGGCCAAACTGACGCAATAACAACAAGGATGCAGTAGCAATTGGCACTACCTCGGGGTGGGCTCGCCTGCCCCGGACTGATTTCAATCTTTGCAGGTGGAAGCTCGCTATCATGCTTATCGATCAGAAAATACCGCTGGGGCAGTACATCGCCTCCTTCGTCGAATGGCTGACCCAGAACGGCGCCAGCTATTTCGATGCCATCGCCCAGGGCCTCGAGTTCATGATCAGCGGAGTTACCAGCTCCCTGACCTGGTTCAACCCCTACGTCCTCATCGCCCTGTTCGCCGCCCTGGCGCACTTCATCCAGCGCAAATGGGCGCTGACCGCTTTCGTCGCCCTGTCCTTCCTGCTCATCTTCAACCTGGGCTACTGGCAGGAAACCATGGAAACCCTGGCGCAGGTAACCTTCGCCACGGTGGTCTGCGTGGCCATCGGCGTGCCGCTGGGTATCGTCGCTGCGCACAAGCCAATGTTCTACACCGCCATGCGCCCGGTCCTGGACCTGATGCAGACGGTCCCGACCTTCGTCTACCTGATCCCGACCCTGACCCTGTTCGGCCTGGGCGTGGTTCCGGGGCTGATCTCCACGGTGGTGTTCGCCATTGCCGCGCCCATCCGCCTCACCTACCTGGGCATCTGCGATGTGCCGCAAGAGCTGCTCGATGCTGGCAAGGCCTTCGGCTGCTCGCGCCGCCAGCTGCTGACCCGCATCGAACTGCCCCACGCGATGCCGAGCATCGCCGCAGGCGTCACCCAATGCATCATGCTGTCGCTGTCGATGGTCGTGATCGCCGCCCTGGTGGGCGCTGACGGCCTGGGCAAGCCCGTGGTCAACGCACTGAACACCGCCGATATCGCCCTCGGCTTCGAGGCCGGCCTGGCGATCGTGCTGCTGGCGATCATGCTGGACCGTATCTGCAAGCAACCTGAGCTGCCGGCGCGAGGTGAGTCATGAGCATCATTCGTTTCGAAGACGTCGACGTCATCTTCTCCAACAAGCCACGCGAAGCGCTGTCGCTGCTCGACCAGGGCCAGACCCGCGAGCAGATCCTCAAGAAGACCGGCCTGGTGGTGGGCGTCGAAAAAGCCAACCTGGATATCAAGAAAGGCGAGATCTGCGTGCTCATGGGCCTGTCCGGCTCGGGCAAGTCCAGCCTGCTGCGCTGCATCAACGGCCTGAACACCGTCAGCCGTGGCAAGCTGTTCGTCGAGCATGAAGGCAAGCACATCGACATCGCCCATTGCACCCCGGCAGAGCTGAAGATGATGCGCACCAAACGCATCGCCATGGTGTTCCAGAAGTTCGCCCTGATGCCTTGGCTGACGGTGCGCGAGAACATCAGCTTCGGCCTGGAGATGCAGGGCCGCCCCGAGAAGGAGCGGCGCAAGCTGGTGGACGAGAAGCTCGAGCTGGTGGGCCTGACCCAGTGGCGCAACAAGAAACCCGACGAGCTGTCTGGCGGCATGCAGCAGCGTGTGGGCCTGGCCCGTGCGTTGGCCATGGATGCCGACATCCTGCTGATGGACGAACCCTTCTCGGCCCTCGACCCGCTGATCCGCCAGGGCCTGCAGGACGAACTGCTGGCCCTGCAGAGCAAGCTGAGCAAGACCATCGTGTTCGTGAGCCACGACCTGGATGAAGCCCTGAAGCTGGGCAGCCGCATCGCCATCATGAAAGATGGCCGGATCATCCAGTACAGCAAGCCCGAGGAGATTGTCCTCAACCCGGCTGACGACTACGTGCGGACCTTCGTGGCCCACACCAACCCGCTCAACGTCCTGTGCGGCCGCAGCCTGATGCGCAGCCTGGACAACTGCAAGCGGGTCAACGGCTCGGTATGCCTGGACCCAAGCGGCGACTCCTGGCTGGACCTGGGCGAAGGCGGCTCGATCAAGCGCGCCCGCCAGGGCCAGAACGGCCTGGACCTGCAGAACTGGGTGCCAGGGCAGGATGTGGAGACCCTGGGCCGCAGGCCAACGCTGGTCAACGCCAACATCGGCATGCGCGATGCCTTGCAGATCCGCTACCACACCGGCAACAAGCTGGTGCTGCAGGAGAACGACAAGGTGGTGGGGATTCTCGGCGACAGCGAGCTGTATCACGCGCTGCTGGGCAAGAGCCACGGGTGATTGCGCTATCGGGGCCGCTTTGCGGCCCTTTCGCGGCACAAGGCCGCTCCTACCGGGTGCGTAATCCCTGTGGGAGCGGGCTTGCCCCGCGATTGGGCCGCAAGGCGGCCCCAGTCATTGACTCAGCGAACGACGATCCCGCGCGAAGCCATGTAGGCCTTGGCCTCCGGCACCGTGTACTCACCGAAGTGGAAGATACTGGCCGCCAGCACGGCACTGGCATGCCCTTCCAGGATCCCGTCGGCCAGGTGCTGCAGGTTGCCCACCCCACCGGAAGCGATCACCGGAATCCCCAGCGCATCGCTGATGGCCCGGGTGACGCCCAGGTCGAAACCGCTCTTCATACCGTCCTGATCCATGCTGGTCAGCAGGATCTCACCGGCACCCAGACCTTCCATCTTCTTCGCCCACTCCACCGCGTCCAGCCCGGTCGGCTTGCGACCGCCATGGGTGAAGATCTCCCAGCGCGGTGTTTCGCCAGGGCCGGAAACCTTCTTGGCATCGATGGCGACGACGATGCACTGCGAACCGAAACGGTCGGCGGCCTCGCCCACGAACTCCGGGTTGAACACCGCGGCGGTGTTGATCGACACCTTGTCGGCACCGGCGTTGAGCAGGTTGCGGATGTCCTGCACGGTACGCACGCCGCCGCCGACGGTCAGCGGGATGAATACCTGGCTGGCCATGCGCTCGACTGTATGCAGGGTGGTGTCGCGGCCATCGACGCTGGCGGTGATGTCGAGGAAGGTGATCTCGTCGGCGCCCTGCTCGTCATAGCGGCGGGCGATCTCCACCGGGTCGCCGGCGTCGCGGATGTTCTCGAACTTGACGCCCTTGACCACCCGGCCGTTGTCCACGTCCAGGCAAGGGATGATGCGCTTGGCCAGTGCCATATCGAGTCCTCAGCCTTGATAGTTGTCGCAGAAGGCCTGGGCCTCGGCGACATCGAGGGTGCCTTCGTAGATGGCACGGCCGGTGATGGCGCCGATGATGCCGGGGGCCTTGGCGTCCAGCAGGGCCTTGATATCGCCCAGGTTGTGAATGCCGCCCGAGGCGATCACCGGGATCGAGGTGGCTTCGGCCAGGGCCTTGGTGAAGGGCACGTTGCAGCCCTGCATCATGCCGTCCTTGGCGATGTCGGTGTAGACGATCGCCGAGACGCCATCGGCCTCGAAGCGCTTGGCCAGGTCGATGACCTGCACCGAGCTGACCTCGGCCCAGCCGTCGGTGGCGACGAAGCCGTCCTTGGCATCCAAGCCGACGATGACCTTGCCGGGGAAGGCTTTGCACGCCTCGGCGACGAATTCAGGCTGCTTGACCGCCTTGGTGCCGATGATCACGTAGCTCACGCCAGCCTTGACGTAGTGCTCGATGGTCTCCAGAGAGCGGATGCCGCCGCCGATCTGGATCGGTAGGTTCGGGTAGCGCTTGGCGATGGCGGTGACCACCTCGCCGTTGACCGGCTGGCCTTCGAAGGCGCCGTTCAGGTCCACCAGGTGCAGGCGACGGCAGCCACCCTCGACCCACTTGGCGGCCATGCTCACCGGGTCGTCGGAAAATACCGTGGAGTCGTCCATGCGGCCTTGGCGCAGGCGTACGCAGGCACCGTCCTTGAGATCGATAGCGGGGATAATCAGCATCTTGGGAACCTGTCTAATCAGTGGAATTCAGGGCTTCTCGAATGCCCACAGGTCGCTCTCGATGCTCTCGAACCGCTCCTTGAGGTGCAGCTGAACATCGGCAATCGCCCTGTTGTAGTAATGAGGTGCAATTTCCTTGCTGAACAGCTCGAGGACCTCGGCTACCTCGAACGACCCAAGCTCCAGCTCGAAGCGGTCTTCGAGGAAGCGCTTGAGCGTGTCGAGTGCCTCGCGCTCCTGTTCCGGGGCCAGAGTGATGACCGGAGCTTTGGTCCGCGATCTGCTCATCTACCAGCGCCCGTCCCAGGCGACGAAGTTCTGCAGCAGCTGCAGGCCATGGGTATGGCTCTTCTCCGGGTGGAACTGCACGGCAAAGCGCGAGCCGTCGGCCAGCGCGGCGGCGAAATCGACGCCATAGTGGCCGCGACCGACCACCTGGCTCGCCTTGCCGGCCTCGATGAAGTAGCTGTGCACGAAATAGAAGCGCGCGCGGTCGGGGATGTCATGCCACAGGGGGTGGTCATTGACCTGGCTGACTTCATTCCAGCCCATGTGCGGCACCTTCAGGTGCTCGCCATCCTCCTGCAGGCCCTTGCCGAAGAAACGCACCTGGCCAGGGAACAGGCCAATGCAATCGACGCCGTCGTTTTCCTCGCTGCGGTCGAGCAACGCCTGCATGCCCACGCAGATACCGAGGAACGGGCGGTCCTGGCTGACCTCGCGCACCAGGCTGTCGAAGCCCAGGCGGCGGATTTCGGCCATGCAATCGCGAATCGCGCCAACACCCGGGAACACCACGCGGTCGGCCTCACGAATCACAGCGGCGTCGCTGGTGACCAGCACCTTACCCGCCCCTACGTGCTCGAGGGCCTTGGCCACCGAGTGCAGGTTGCCCATGCCATAGTCGATTACCGCAACCGTCTGCATTACAGGCATCCCTTGGTGGAAGGCATCTGCCCGGCCATACGCTCGTCCAGCTCGACAGCCATGCGCAGGGCGCGGCCGAAGGCCTTGAAGACGGTTTCGATCTGGTGGTGGGTGTTGTGGCCACGCAGGTTGTCGATGTGCAGGGTCACCAGGGCGTGGTTGACGAAGCCCTGGAAGAACTCCTGGAACAGGTCGACATCGAAGCCACCCACGCTGGCGCGGGTGTAGGGCACGTGCATCTGCAGACCCGGGCGGCCGGAGAAGTCGATGACCACGCGCGACAGGGCTTCGTCCAGCGGCACGTAGGAATGGCCGTAGCGGCGGATACCCTTCTTGTCACCGATAGCCTGGGCGAACGCCTGGCCCAGGGTGATGCCGACGTCCTCGACGGTATGGTGGTCGTCGATGTGCAGGTCGCCCTTGCACTCGATATCCAGATCGATCAGCCCATGCCGGGCGATCTGGTCGAGCATGTGCTCAAGGAAAGGCACACCGATATCGAATCGGGCCTTGCCACTGCCATCGAGGTTGATCGAGGCTTTTACCTGGGTTTCCAGGGTATTGCGCTCGACGGAAGCCTTACGTTCGACCATCACCAGCTCCGCAAAATCATTGGGCGAAAAGGCTGCCATTATAGGCCTAGAACGCGCTCGCTTGGAACGCGGATGACATATGGCAATGTCGCATATCTGTAATTTCCCTGTTTCGCATGCGGCACGGTGCGGAGAACAGCAAGCCAGTGTTGATCCTGTGGGAGCGGGCTCGTCCCGCGATTGGGCCGACCCTGCCATCGCCGAGGCCACAAACTACGCAGACGTCATACCCACAGCGCTATACTCTCCCGCTTGAATTTCAAAAACGGACTACAAGGACTCGCCCATGAAAGCGTTCGGCAAAATCCTGGGGCTGGGGCTTCTCGGGTTGCTGCTGATCATCGTGGCGCTGGGCTTCGCCCTGACCCACCTCTTCGATCCCAACGACTATAAAGACGAGATTCGCCAGCTGGCCCGCGACAAGGCCCACGTCGAGCTGACCTTGAATGGCGATATCGGCTGGAGCCTGTTCCCCTGGCTGGGCCTGGAATTGCACGAAGCCAGCATCGCCACCCTGACCAAGCCCAAGGAACCCTTCGCCGACCTGCAGATGCTCGGCCTGTCGGTCCGCGTGCTGCCGCTGCTGCGCCGTGAAGTGCAGATGAGCGATGTACGCGTCGAAGGCCTGAACCTGATCCTGGCTCGTGACGAGCACGGCCACGGCAACTGGGAGGACATCGGCAAACCGCTGCCCGCGCAAGGCGCCAGCGCCACACCGGACGACACGACCCCGGCACCCGCTACCGCCGATGCCGACGCGTCGGCGAACAAGCAGGATACCCGCGAGCGCATGGTCAAGCTGGACATCGACAGCCTGACCGTCAACAACGCCCGGGTGCAGTACACCGATGCCAAGACCGGCCAGACCTTCAGCGCCGAGAGCATCCAGCTGAGCACTGGCGCGGTCCACGAAGGCTCGAACATTCCACTCAAGGCCAGTGCCTTCCTCAGCGTCGGCCAGCCGAGCCTCAAGGCACGCACGGAGCTGGCCGGCGAACTGCGCTTCGATCGCAAGCTCAAGCGCTACAACTTCGAAGACCTGCGCCTGACCGGCGAGACTTCCGGCGAGCCGCTGGCCGGCAAAACCATGACCTTCGCCGCTCAAGGCCAGCTGCTGGTCGACCTGGCGGCCAACGTAGCGTCGTGGAACGGCCTGAAGCTGTCCGCCAACCAGCTGCGCGCCCTGGGCGAGCTGAACCTGCGCGACCTGGACAAGACTCCGCAGTTGAGCGGTGGCCTGTCCATCGCCCAGTTCGACCTGCGCACCTTCCTCGACAGCATCGGCCTCCCGCTGCCGGCCACCGCCGACCCGGCCGCGTTCGCCAAGCTCGAGCTGGTCACTCGCCTGCAGGCCAACCCCACCAGCCTGGCCCTGGAAGACCTGGCGGTGAAGCTGGACGACAGCACCTTCAGCGGCCGCGTGGCCATCGAAGACTTCGCCAAACAAGCTCTGCGTGTACGCCTGAAAGGCGACAAGTTCGACGCCGACCGCTACCTGCTGGCCAAGAGCGAGCAGGCCAAAGGCGCCACTGCCGCACGCCAGGCTGAGGTCAAGCAGCAGGAAGCCACGGCCGTGGCCGGCCCGAGCACCACGCCGCTGCCCAAGGCCCCGACCCAGGTGGCCTGGAGCAACGACAAGCTGCTGCCGGTGGACCGCCTGCGCCAGGTCGACCTGCAGGCCGACCTGTCGTTCGGTGCCCTGACCCTGGACAAGCTGCCGATCACCGACGCCCAGCTCAAGGCCAACGGCCAGGGCGGCCTGCTGACGCTCGAAACCCTGCGCGGCGGCCTGTACGACGGCACCTTCGAGGCCAAGGGCACGGTCGACGTGCGCCCAGCCGTGCCACAGGTCGGTATAACCACCAAGGTCAATCGCGTGCCGGTGGAACACTTCATCAAAAGCGAACACCCTGACCAGGCACCGCCGCTCAAGGGCCTGCTGACCCTGGCCAGCGACCTGACCGCCACCGGCAACAGCCAGAAGGCGCTGGTCGACACCCTCAACGGCAACGCCAACTTCACCATCACCGATGGCGTGCTGGTCAATGCCAACCTCGAGCAGCAGCTGTGCCACGCCATCGCGACGCTCAACCGAAAGACCCTGAGCGGCGAACCTCGCGGCAAGGACACACCCTTCCAGGAACTGCGCGGCAGCCTGGTGGTGCGCAACGGCGTTGCCAGCAACCCTGACCTCAAGGCACGCATCCCAGGCCTGACCGTCAATGGCCACGGTGACGTGGACCTGCGCGTGCTGGGCATGGACTACAACGTCGGCGTGATCGTCGAAGGTGACCAGCGCGCCATGCCGGACCCGGCCTGCCAGGTCAACGAGCGCTATGTCGGCGTCGAGATCCCGCTGCGCTGCCGCGGCCCGCTGGAGCTCGGCGCCAAGGCCTGCCGCCTGGACCAGGACGGCCTGGGCAAGGTGGCGGCCAAGCTGGCCGGCAACCGCCTGCAGGAAAAGCTCGACGAAAAACTCGGTGACAAGGTGAGCCCAGAAGTGAAGGACGTGCTCAAGGGGCTGTTCAAGCGATGAGCCCCGAGCAGTTCTCCAGTGCCGTACTGCAGTGGTACGACCAGCACGGCCGCCACGACCTGCCTTGGCAACAGGGCATCACCCCCTACCGGGTGTGGGTGTCGGAAATCATGCTGCAGCAAACCCAGGTGAGCACCGTGCTCAACTACTTCGACCGCTTCATGCAGGCCCTGCCCACCGTGCAGGCCCTGGCCGAGGCGCCGGAAGACGAGGTGCTGCACCTGTGGACGGGCCTGGGCTACTACACCCGGGCGCGCAACCTGCAGAAGGCCGCCAGGATCGTGGTCGAGCGCCACGGGGGTGAGTTCCCGCGCAACGTCGAGCAGCTCACCGAGCTGCCCGGCATCGGCCGCTCAACCGCCGGGGCCATCGCCAGCATCAGCATGGGCATCCGCGCACCGATTCTGGACGGCAACGTCAAGCGCGTGCTGGCCCGCTACACCGCCCAGGCCGGCTACCCCGGCGAACCCAAGGTGGCCAACATGCTGTGGGCTACCGCGGAGCGCTTCACGCCGCTACACAGAGCCAACCACTATACCCAGGCGATGATGGACCTGGGCGCGACGCTCTGTACCCGCAGCAAGCCCAGTTGCCTGATCTGCCCACTGCAGCGCGGCTGCCAAGCCCACCTGCTCGGCCAGGAAACCCACTACCCCGAACCCAAGCCGCGCAAGACGCTGCCCCAGCGCCGCACACTGATGCCCCTGCTGGCCAACCAGGACGGCGCCATCCTGCTCTACCGCCGACCTTCCAGCGGCCTTTGGGGCGGCTTGTGGAGCCTGCCGGAGCTGGACACCCTCGAGCAGGTCGACGACCTGGCCTACCAGCATGGCCTGCGCACCACCGCCAGCCAGGCCCTGGACGGGCTGACCCATACCTTCAGCCATTTCCAGCTGGCCATCGAGCCGTGGCTGGTGCGCGTCGACCCGCTCGGCCCGCCCGTGGCCGAGCCCGACTGGCTCTGGTATAACCTGGCCACCCCGCCGCGCCTGGGCCTCGCCGCCCCGGTCAAGAAGCTGCTCAAACGCGCGGCCGACGAATTGATTGCAGGAGACGCCCGATGACCCGCACCGTGAAGTGCCGCAAGTACAACGAAGAACTCCCCGGCCTGCCCCGCCCACCCTACCCGGGCGCCAAGGGCCAGGACATCTTCGACAATATCTCGCAGAAGGCCTGGGACGAGTGGCAGAAGCACCAGACCATGCTGATCAACGAGAAGCGCCTGAACATGATGAACGCCGAGGACCGCAAATTCCTCCAGACGGAGATGGACAAGTTCTTCGCCGGCGAAGACTACGCCCAGGCCGAAGGCTACGTTCCACCCAGCGAATGACCCCGGAAAACGTAAGCGACGGAATTAATTTAAAAAATTTTCAAAAAGTCGTTGACGGACGGTCTGAAAACCTTTTTAATTCGCCCCGTCGCCCAGATAGCTCAGTCGGTAGAGCAGAGGATTGAAAATCCTCGTGTCGGCGGTTCGACTCCGTCTCTGGGCACCACCTTCAGCTTCTGGTGGTTGAAAAGTTACCCGAAGCGACAACAAGAAACCCGCCTAGTGCGGGTTTTTTGTTGTCTTGGATTTCCCCCAACTCATTTGAGCGCCGTCCCGCGATGGGCCGCACAGCGGCCCCGACCTGCAACGCTTGGGTTTCTCCGGCATCTGCGCTTCAATACGCGCATTTTCCAGACACCCAAGGATTCGCCCATGGCCTCCAATACCAAGCAACAGAAACGCGCCAAGCGCGCCGCCACCAAGGCCAAGCAGAACCGCATGGTGCGCAGCGGCCAGGCGGTCAAGGCCAGTGCCGGCGACAGCGCCAGTGTCGAGCAGGTGTTCAAGAAAGCCATGGACTCAGGCAGCTACGGCAGTCTGTTCGAGAAGATGAAGGAAGCCCAGGAAAACGGCCTGGTGCCGATGATCTCGGTGTTCCTGGTCGACCCGCTGCTGGCCCTGGTGCTCAAGGGGCACAAGGAAGAACACGCTACCGACTACATCGTCATGGTGTTCACCGCCTACCGTAAGTGGCTCGATGGAGCCGACGAGGATGCCACCATGGCCTGGCTGGAGAGCGATGAGTTCCAGGAGGCCTATGTGGCGGCTTCGGAAGTGGTGGCCAAGCAGCAGCAACAGCAGAAGCAGTTCGGCTGAGGCTTCCTACAGGCTCTGCATGCACCATCCCAGTGGGAGCCGGCTTGCCGGCGATTGGGCCCGCCGATACACGAGCAAAAAAAAGGCCGCGCCCTTCACCGGGCGCGGCCTCTTCATTTCAGCCAGCCGGATCAGTTATCCAGCACAGTCCGCCCTTCAGCCTGGCCCAGGGCCTTGCGCTTGCGCTGCACCAACAGGCCGGCGGCAACCACACCAATACTCAACAGCGCAGTGGCGATGATCTCGGCACGGTGGTCTTCCCGCAACGCCATCACCGCCAGCACGGCGACGATGAAGGCGATGGTCGTCCAGGTCAGCCCTGGGAACAGCCACATCTTGAAGGCGATCTTCTCGCCACGGGCCTCGCGCTGGCTGCGCATGCGCAGCTGCGACACAGCGATCACCAGGTACACCAGCAAGGCGATAGCGCCGGAGCTCGCCAGCAGGAACTCGAACACCGCCGCCGGCGCCACGTAGTTGGCGAACACACAGAGGAACGCCGCCGCAGTGGACAGCAATACCGCCCAATGCGGAGTACCCGCCTGGGTGGTGCGCTGGGCCACGGCGGGGGCATCGCCACGCTTGCTCAGGGAGAACAGCATGCGCGAGGAGGTGTACAGCGCCGAGTTCAGGCAGCTGGTCACGGCGATCAGCACCACGATGTCGACGATCAGCTTGGCGTTTGGCACGCCGATGCGGCTCAGCACGGTCTGGTAGGAACCGGTTTCGGCCAGGGCCGGGTCGTTCCACGGCACCAGGGCCACCACCAGGAAGATCGACACCAGGTAGAACAGGCAGATACGCCAGATCACCGAGTTGGTGGCGCGGCTGATCTGCTTGCCCGGGTCCTTCGACTCGGCGGCGGCGATGGTGACGATTTCGGTACCCATGAACGAGAACATGGTGGTCAGCATGGCTGCCAGCACCGCGCCCAGGCCGTTGGGCATGAAGCCCTGGGTGTCGAACAGGTGGCTGGCACCGCTGACCTGGCTGCCCGGCACCAGGCCGAACATGGCCACGCAGCCGACCACGATGAAGCCGATGATCGCCAGCACCTTGAGCAGGGCGAACCAGAATTCGAATTCACCGTAGTTCTTCACGCTGCACAGGTTGGTCAGGGTCAGCGCCAAGGTAATGATGAGCGAGAAGGCCCAGAGGTCCACGGCGGGGAACCAGGCATGCAGGATGGCTGCGGCGGCGTTGGCCTCCAGCGGGATCACCAGCACCCAGAACCACCAGTACAGCCAGCCAATGGTAAAGCCCGCCCAGCGACCGATGGAGCGGTCGGCGTAGGTAGAGAAGGAACCGGTGTCCGGCGAGGCGATGGCCATCTCGCCGAGCATGCGCATCACCAGCACCACCAGGGTACCGGCAGCCGCATAGGCCAGCAGCACGGCGGGGCCGGCTGCGGCGATGGCATGGCCGGAGCCGACGAACAGGCCGGCGCCGATCACGCCAGCGATGGACAGCATGGTGACATGCCGTTGCTTGAGCCCCTGAGCGAGGTCATTGGAATTGTGCTTACCGCTCATAAAACTACCTTTGTAAGGAGTGGACCACCCGACCTGCATGAACGAAGCGCGCCTGGGGTTGGTTTAGGCGTCGCTGCAGTCGGCCCTTTCCCAATGGCAATAACCGCGCCACTCGGCGATCACGTTCGTCCGAATGCCCTGGCGCCCCCGAAAAACAAGTCCCAGCAGGCCTTTCGGCCACGGCTTGACCGAAAGAGCATCAAATTGCCCTGCCAGCCACAGATTACTGAAATACCCACTTACAAACGCACCAAAGGTGCGCCTTGGTAACACCTGCGCACAAAAAAGCAGCAAGCAAAGCGCAACCCGACGGCGCAACCTGTGCCACGCATAACGGCCCAGGAAGTGCCACCCGGCCAAAAACGGCTTCCCAGGCACGTCCAAAGCTGGCACCATCGCGCCTTTTTTCATCAAGGCTCCGGTGTTGGGCGAGCGCGTTGCGGACATCCTCGCGACAGTCCACTGCGCCAATGCGACAAAGTGTCCCGCCAGCGACCCGAGCCGCCTGCGACCTGGTTGGCCGCCGTTGCGCCGCTATGCTAGCTTGGCGCTCGCCAGGAAGGCCGCCAACAGCTGGGAACGCACCCGAACATATGAGGACCGCACATGGCCCAGGCCACGCCCGCGCTGGAAATCCGCAACCTGCATAAACGCTACGGCGAGCAGGAGATTCTCAAGGGCATTTCTCTGACCGCTCGCGACGGCGACGTGATTTCCATCCTGGGGTCGTCCGGTTCCGGCAAGTCCACCCTGTTGCGCTGCATCAACCTGCTGGAGAACCCGCACCAGGGCCAGATCCTCGTCGCCGGCGAGGAGCTCAAGCTCAAGTCGGCCAAGAACGGCGACCTGATCGCCGCCGACAACCGCCAGATCAACCGCCTGCGCAGCGAGATCGGCTTCGTCTTCCAGAATTTCAACCTGTGGCCGCACATGACGATCCTCGACAACATCATCGAGGCTCCACGCCGCGTGCTTGGCCAGAGCAAGGCCGAGGCCATCGAGGCGGCCGAGGCGCTGCTGGCCAAGGTCGGCATCCATGACAAACGCCACAGCTATCCCGCCCAGCTTTCCGGTGGCCAGCAACAACGCGCGGCCATCGCCCGGACCCTGGCCATGAAGCCCAAGGTCATCCTGTTCGACGAGCCGACCTCGGCGCTCGATCCGGAAATGGTCCAGGAAGTGCTTAACGTCATCCGCGCTTTGGCCGAAGAAGGCCGTACCATGCTGCTGGTGACGCACGAGATGAACTTTGCCCGCCAGGTGTCCAGTGAAGTCGTGTTCCTGCACCAGGGCCTGGTCGAAGAGCAGGGATCGCCGCAGCAGGTGTTCGAGAACCCGACCTCGGCGCGTTGCAAGCAATTCATGTCCAGCCACCGCTAACGGAGCAACACATGCAGACCTACAAGAAATTCCTCCTGGCCGCTGCCGCCACGCTGGTCGTCTCGGCCAACGCCATGGCCGCGGAAAAACTGCGCATGGGTATCGAAGCGGCCTACCCGCCGTTCAACAACAAGGACGCCAGCGGTAACGTGGTCGGCTTCGACAAGGACATCGGCGACGCCCTGTGCGCCAAGATGAAGGTCGAGTGCTCGGTCGTGACCTCCGACTGGGACGGCATCATCCCGGCCCTGAACGCCAAGAAGTTCGACTTCCTGGTGTCCTCGCTGTCGATCACCGACGAGCGCAAGCAGGCCGTGGACTTCACCGACCCCTACTACTCCAACAAGCTGCAGTTCATCGCGCCGAAGAACGTCGACTTCAAGACCGACAAGGCCTCGCTCAAGGGCAAGGTGGTCGGCACCCAGCGCGCCACCCTGGCCGGCACCTGGCTTGAAGACAACTACGGCGACGACGTCGAGATCAAGCTGTACGACACCCAGGAAAACGCCTACCTCGACCTGGTCTCCGGCCGCATCGATGGCATCCTGGCCGACAAGTACGTGCAGTACGAGTGGCTCAAGAGCAAGGACGGCCAGAACTTCGAGTTCAAGGGCGAGCCTGTGGTCGACAGCGACAAGATCGGCATCGCCGTGCGCAAGGGTGACCCGCTGCGCGAGAAGCTGAACACCGCCCTGAAAGAAATCAAAGCCGACGGCACGTACAAGAAGATCAACGACAAGTACTTCCCGTTCAGCATCGAATGATACGCCCCGACCGGTGCCGCCCTGCGCGGTGCCGGTCCCTTGAACGCAGCTACCCATGAATATCGACCTGCACGGATTCGGTCCGGCCCTGGCGGCTGGCACCCTGATGACCGTAAAACTGGCGCTTTGCGCCCTGCTGCTGGGGCTGGTCCTGGGCCTGCTCGGCGCCCTGGCCAAGACGTCCCCGGTCAAGCCGCTGCAATGGCTTGGCAGCACCTACTCGACCCTGGTTCGCGGCGTACCCGAGCTGCTCTGGGTCCTGCTCATCTATTTCGGCACCGTCGGGCTGATGAACAGCCTCGGCGAAGCCCTGAACATGCCTGGCCTGGAGCTCAGCGCCTTTGCCGCGGGCGTGATCGCCCTCGGGCTGTGCTTCGGCGCCTACGCCACGGAAGTGTTCCGGGGCGCCATCCTGGCCATCCCCAAGGGGCACCGTGAAGCCGGCCTGGCCCTGGGCCTGTCCAAGGGCCGCATCCTGTCGCGGATCATCCTGCCGCAGATGTGGCGTGTCGCCCTGCCTGGCCTGGGCAACCTGTTCATGATCCTGATGAAGGACACCGCGCTGGTGTCGGTGATCGGCCTGGAAGAGATCATGCGCCACGCGCAGATCGGCGTGACCGTGACCAAGGAGCCGTTCACCTTCTACATGGTCGCTGCCTGCATCTACCTGTGCCTGACCATCGTGGCCATGACCGGCATGCACTTCCTGGAAAAACGCGCCGCTCGCGGCTTCGTGAGGGCCGAACAATGAACTGGGAAGTCATCATCAAGTGGCTGCCACGCCTGGCCCAAGGCGCCACGCTCACGCTGGAGCTGGTAGCCATCGCCGTGATCGCCGGCCTGATCCTGGCCATCCCGCTGGGTATCGCCCGCTCCTCGCGGCACTGGTACGTACGCGCCCTGCCCTTCGGCTACATCTTCTTCTTCCGCGGCACCCCGCTGCTGGTGCAGCTGTTCCTGGTGTACTACGGCCTGGCGCAATTCGACCTGGTACGTACCAGTTCGCTGTGGCCGTACCTGCGCGATCCGTTCTGGTGCACCGTGCTGACCATGACCCTGCACACGGCCGCCTACATCGCCGAGATCCTGCGTGGCGCACTGCAGGCCATCCCGAAAGGCGAGATTGAGGCCGCCCGAGCGCTGGGGATGTCGCGGGGCAAGACGCTGTTCTACATCATGCTGCCGCGTGCCGCACGCATCGGCCTGCCGGCCTACAGCAACGAGGTGATCCTGATGCTCAAGGCCAGTGCCCTGGCCAGTACCGTCACCTTGCTGGAACTGACCGGCATGGCGCGGACCATCATTGCCCGTACCTACCTGCCGGTGGAGATCTTCTTCGCCGCCGGGGTGTTCTACCTGGTCATTTCCTTCGTGCTGGTCCAAGGCTTCAAGGTGTTGGAGCGCTGGTTGCGCGTGGACGCCTGCCAAGGGCGATGAGAACGATCCCACATCCATGACGAAGGGCCGCACAGCGGCCCTTTTTCGATTTGCGCTCCGGTGCTCCCATGAACACACCTCCCTTCCTGCAAGCCGACCAACTCCTCGAACGCTTTCACGCCCTGGACCGCTTCCTGGTCGAGCACCAGCACCTCTGGCACCCACGTCCCTTCACCCAGCTTCGCCTGGCCTGGGAGGTCGAGCACCCCGAACTCTCCACCTGGCTTCGCCAGCGCTCCCTGGAAGACGCCGAGGCCTTCCAGCACCACCCCGAACAGCTCCCGGCGCCCGCCCCGTTTCCCCAGCTCGCCGAGCAAGCCAGGCGCCTGGCCGCCATCGGCGAGCTGCCCGATGCCGGCCTGCCTGCGGCCGGGCATCGCCTGGACGTGCATGTGCCTGGCCGCAAATGGCAGCAGATCGAAGCCTTCAGCCGCCGATTGACGTTCCGCGAGCGCACCCACCAATGGCTGGACTGGTGCTCCGGCAAAGGCCACCTGGGCCGTCGCCTGCTTCAGCCAGGGCAACACCTGACCTGCCTGGAATACGACGCCACGCTGGTCGCCGCCGGCCAGGCGCTGAGCGACCATCACCAGCTGCCGGCCACCCATGTGCAACAGGACGTACTGGCCGATAGCAGTGCCGACCAGCTGCAAGCACACCAGAGCGTGATCGCCCTGCATGCCTGCGGCGAGCTGCATGTGCGCCTCCTGCAGCTCGCCAGCCAGAAAGGCTGCCGCCAATTGGCCATAGCGCCCTGCTGCTACAACCGCATCCACGGCGAGCATTACCAGCCGTTATCCACAGCCGCCCAGGCCTCGAAACTGCGACTGGATGTGGCCGACCTCGGCCTGCCCTTGAACGAAGCCGTCACCTCGAGCCTGCGCGTACGGCGCCAACGGGACATGTCCATGGCCCGGCGCCTGGGCTTCGACCTGCTGCAACGCGAGCAGCGCCAGCGCGATGAATACTTGTCCACACCATCGCTTCCAACCGCGTGGCTGGAAAAGCCATTCGCAGGCTACTGCCGTGACCTGGCCGAACTCAGGGGCGTGCACATCGATGGCGAGCCGAACTGGGGGGCGCTGGAGGCTGCCGGCTGGCAACGCCTGGCCGAGGTGCGCAACCTGGAGCTGGTGCGCAACCTGTTCCGCCGGCCGCTGGAACTGTGGCTGGTGCTCGACCGCGCCCTGCTGCTCCAGGACCATGGGTATTCCGTGCGCCTCGGCACCTTCTGCGACTACCCCCTGACGCCCCGCAACCTGTTGCTGCTGGCCGAACGCGACGAGCCTCCGCAGCCCGCCTGAAACCTGTGGATAACTCTGTGAACAAGCTTGTGATGAAGATCACTAAATCTTGGATCCAATGGCTATTTCAGGTTATCTGCTTATTCCGCCAGATGAACCAAAACCAGTAAAAACAGGCCTTTGCGCAAAGACCAACGGTCCGCACCGGTGGCATGCCTTTCGCTCGTCCGTGGCATTACGCTTGTGCATAAAGGTTCCAGCATCTGTGTGAACCGAGTGTTTCCGGCCTATCTGAACGGACCCTTTCAATCACAGCCAACCTGTTGCGGCAAAACGCCGCGACATCAATTTAACAGCAACAAATTATTGTGCTGCGATAATTTTTCGCGAATAATCCGTCCCGTTCATCACCTGTACGGAGGCATCCCATGAACAACAGCAGATCCGTGGCCTATGCCCGCTCACGCTTGCGCACCATCGGCGCGTTCGCCGCTTTCCTGGCCTGGGCCACCGCCGCGGTGGAATTCTTCGGCACGCCGCTGCTCTGGGTATTCGACTACCCTGATACCGTCACCGCCTACCTGCAAACCCACGGCATCAACATGCCCCTGCTGCTGGAAGACGGCTACCAGCCCTCGCAACTGGCCATGGGCCTGGTGCTGGCCCTGGCAATGATTCCCGCCGCTCTGTCGGCATTCGCCCTGCTCCTGACCGGGCTGTTCTTCATGCGTCTATCCAAGGGCCACACCTGGAGCCCGGAAAACATCAAGATGCTGTGGTGGGTCGGCCTGATCTGCATCGGTACACCGCTGCTGTGGCCGGTGATCGACACCTTGCAGGGCCTGGCCCTGGCCATCGACCTGCCGGCCGGGGAGCGCACATTCGTGGTGTCTATCGGTGTATCATCCGAGGCCGTCTACGAGATCATGAAGGGCATCCTGCTGTGCGCCTTCTCGCTGGTCATGCGTGACGCCAAGATCATCAGCGATGAACACAACTGTTATGTCTAGCCGCCCTCTATGCCGATAATCATCCGCCTCGACGTCGTCATGGCCAGGAACAAGATCCGTTCCAAGGACCTGGCGGAAATCATCGGCATAACGGAAGCGAACCTGTCACTGCTGAAGAACGGCAAGATCAAGGGTTTCAAGATCGAAACCCTGGAGAAGCTGTGCCGCGCGCTGAACTGCCAACCCGGCGACCTGCTGGAGTTCAGCGAAGAATGATCAAGGACCGTTACACCCGTGGACACCCCAGAAAAACGCCTCGCCACCATGATGCTGGCGGGCCTGTTGCTCGGCGGCTGCGGCCCCTCCTATACCTATAGGTACTCGCCACCGCCCAGCGCCCATGGCATCCAGTGCATCAACAGCTGCCAGATGGAACGCAACCACTGCAAGCAAATGGCCCGCCTGGAGGAAAACAGCCAGCGCGCCCTGTACCAGGCCGAGTTGCGCAGCTACCAGTATTGCCAGGACAGCAAGACCAAGAAGGACGCCCGTCACAGATGCCACTACCCAAGCTACCCGTACTCGAGCGGCGCAAGCTACAGTTGCGACCGCGACTACGACAGCTGCTACCTGGCCTGCGGCGGCACCATCCAGCGCATATTGAACACAGACTGACCCACCTACGGACTTTGCCCACGTGACCCAAGCCAAGCCCCTTGCCCTGTTCACCCTCGCCCTGGTCCTGACCGGCTGCGCCGGCAACACCTACTCGCCCAACACCCCATCCCTGGGCTGGGAAACCCCCGGCATGCAACTGGGCGGCGACCGCGGCCTGCCCCTGCGCGTCGACACCCCCTGCCGCAAGCGCGGTTGCGACAACGACAAGCTGTTCTTCAACCCCGCTACGCCCGAGCCGAGCGTCAACAGCATCCACCGTGGCTGGTAGGAAAATTCTCCTTTGCCGGGGACAACGTAAGCTATTGGAAGGAATAGGTTTACAGCCGCCAACCGATCGCTATAATGACGCCCCATTGCCGGTATAGCTCAGCTGGTAGAGCAACTGACTTGTAATCAGTAGGTCCCGGGTTCGATTCCTGGTGCCGGCACCATACGCAGTACTCAAAAGGCTCACCGAAAGGTGGGCCTTTTTTGTTTCTCCCCGTTGACGCCAATCAACGCCCCCTTTCCCCCACCGCCTAGCCTCTGAAGCTATCCACAGCCAAACGAAGGGCGGCACATGGCCAAGAAATTCCCCCTAAACCCCAGCCACCCCGAACGCATCTGCTGGGGCTGCGACCTGTACTGCCCGGCCAAGGCACTGGCCTGTGGCAACGGTTCGGAGCGGACCCAACACCCGGCAGAGTTGTTCGGTGAAGACTGGAACCACGAGGTTACAGCGTCTGAATCACAGGCAAGCGAGATACCGTCGTTCTCTTGCGCGAACAATGACAAACCTTGAAATGCTTTCCTTCGATGCGTTATAGCTAAAAAGGCATCCATAAAGAAAAGAGGCATTACAAGCCCCCATGTACGAGATCACACGTATCTATCGGTCCCATGGCCCGCTTGCCGGTTTGCTCGGCAAGGCCACCGGGCCCTTCCCTGCCGTTGTCCGCTCCACCCTCGGCTGTTCTCCACTTTCGACATTGTTCCACACCCTGTCGATCCCGCCTCGGGACATGCTGCTGGCGCACAAGCGCAAGCGCCCCGTGCCTCCGCCTGCCTGCTGACACCTGAAGCCTTCGCCCATCCACAGCCCTAGGCCCATGCCATTCGGGGTTGGGGAGGTCTTGCCTTTGATTTGTGTTAACAGGACATCTTCATGACTATTCGTGTCGCCATCATCGGCGCCGGCCCGTCTGGCCTGGCGCAACTGCGTGCTTTCCAATCCGCCCATGCCCAGGGCGCACCCATGCTCGAGATCGTCTGCTTCGAGAAGCAGGCCGACTGGGGTGGCATGTGGAACTACACCTGGCGTACTGGCCTGGACGAGCACGGCGAGCCGGTTCACGGCAGCATGTATCGCTACCTCTGGTCGAACGGGCCGAAGGAATGCCTGGAGTTCGCCGACTACAGCTTCGATGAGCATTTCGGCCGGCCTATTTCGTCCTACCCGCCTCGCGAAGTGCTGTGGGATTACATCCAGGGTCGGGTGAAAAAAGCCGATGTGCGCCAGTACATCCGCTTCAACACCGTGGTCAAGGCGGT
Source organism: Pseudomonas sp. FA-1 (assembly GCF_056856075.1). Lineage (NCBI taxonomy): Bacteria > Pseudomonadati > Pseudomonadota > Gammaproteobacteria > Pseudomonadales > Pseudomonadaceae > Pseudomonas > Pseudomonas sp. FA-1. The sequence continues at coordinate 84,199 of NZ_JBWXTH010000008.1, read as the reverse complement.
GCGCTTCGATGCCGAGCGCCGTACCTTCACTGTTACCGCCCACGACTATGCCGCCGGCCAGGGCATCGAGCAGGAATTCGACTACGTGGTCGTGGCCAGTGGGCATTTCTCGACGCCGAATGTGCCGTCGTTCCCGGGCTTCGAGCGGTTCTCGGGGCGCATCCTGCATGCTCACGATTTCCGCGATGCGTTGGAGTTCGCCGGTAAGGATGTGCTGATCGTCGGCAGCAGCTATTCGGCCGAGGACATCGGCTCGCAGTGCTACAAGTACGGCGCTCGCTCGATCACCAGTGCCTACCGCACGCAGCCCATGGGCTACCAATGGCCCAAAGGCTGGGAGGAGCGGCCGCAACTGCAACGCGTCGAGGGTGATGTGGCATATTTCGCCGACGGCTCCAGCAAGCGGGTGGATGCGATCATCCTGTGCACCGGCTACCAGCACCACTTCCCATTCCTGCCCGACGAGTTGACCCTGCGCACCAACAATCGCCTGTGGCCGCTGGGCCTGTACCAGGGCGTGGTGTGGGAGGCCAACCCGCAGTTGATGTACCTGGGCATGCAGGACCTGTGGTACAGCTTCAACCTGTTCGACGCCCAGGCCTGGTTCGCCCGCGACGTGATGCTCGGCCGCATCCGCCTGCCCGACCACGCCACCATGCAGGCCGACAGCGCCCGCTGGCGCGCCGAGGAGGAGGCCTTGGAAAGCACTGCGTCGATGTATGAATTCCAGGGCCGGCATATCCAGCACCTGATCAGCCAGACCGACTACCCAAGCTTCGACATCGATGCAGTCAACCGCATCTTCCTCAAATGGAAGAACGACAAGAAGCACGACATCATGGGTTACCGCGACCGCTCCTACCGCTCGGTGATGACCGGCACCGCCGCCGTGCCCCATCACACGCGCTGGCTGCAGGCGCTGGACGACTCGCTGGAGGAATACCTGCGCGAGACTGCCGAGCCGGGTGACGTCCGCGCCCTGAGGCCGGACAAGGGCTGAATCCAACTCGGCTGCTGCAGGGCAACGAGGTGCCGCGCCTCACTGCCCCTGCAGCACCTTGAGCGCGGCCTCGGCCAGGAACCCCGAACGGCTTTTCTGTTCGGGGTGGTTCTTCACGTAGGCATCGATCCGGTTCAGCAGATAGGCCGGCAAGGTGATATTGAGTTTTTCCGCCTTGCCCAGGTAACGGGTGATATCGATGTCGACCAGTGCCCAGGTACAACCGGCAAAGGCTGGGTTGGCCGCGTGCACGGTGACCTTGCTGGCCTTGGGGATTTCCTGTTCATCCTGCGCGAGCAATTCCAGGTGCCCCTCGATGGCCTCGCGGGCCATGGCCATGGCGTCGTCCAGATCCTCACCTGCCGAGAAGCAACCCGGTATATCCGGTACCTCGACGCCCCAGGCATGGCTGTCGTCGCCGGGGAAGATCGCGATAGGGAAAAGCATGTGCGTAAATCTCCTGGTTCAGCTGGTGTACCTGATCTGCGCTTGGCGAAGCACGCTGGCGATCGTGGCCGGCAGCAGGTCCTTCTTGGGATGAGGAATCGTCACCAAGCCTTTCTTGCAGGAATGCTTGAAGTGGTGGTGGCTCCCCCGGCTTCGCACCAGGTACCAACCGTCGGCTTCTATGAGTGAAATCAATTCACGGCTGTTTACGACCTTTCCTTGGCCAGCCGAACGGTGGTTATTATAACCACCGATACGGAGTTATCAACACCATACCCACCATGAAGCGGGCTGCTCCAGGGCAAGTATGCCGAGCGCTTCGGCTCCATGGCCGAAAGAAGTGATACACGATCTTGCCGTCGACCTGGCATCTCCGGCGCTCTGCTTCACGGGTCAGGTAACAGTCTTTTACCGAACCCCCTGGTTTTCCCCGCGCGGCCTTTGCCTATCCTAGGTCGGGTCATCCCGTCAGCGATGGACCCATGAAACACGCATTCTCCACCCGCTACGCTTGCCTGGCTGCCTGCCTGCTGTTCACCTTCGCCAGCCTTCCATTCCTCGCCCAGCACGCCTGGATCTGGCCGTTCACGCTGGTAACGGCGCTGCTCAGCCTGGTCGGTCTCAACGACCTGCGCCAGAGCCACCACGCGGTGCGGCGCAACTACCCGATCCTGGGCAATATCCGCTACCTGATCGAGACCATCCGCCCGGAAATCCGCCAGTACCTGATCGAAGGCGACGACGACAAACTGCCCTTCTCTCGGTCACAACGTTCGCTGGTGTATGCCCGGGCCAAGAATGAAAGCGCGGAAAAGGCCTTCGGTACACTCAACGATGCCTACAAGCCTGGCTTCGAGTTCATCAGCCATTCGATGCTGCCGGTGGCAACCCCGGACCCAGCCTCGTTTCGCATCGCCATCGGCGGCCCGCAGTGCCGGCTGCCTTATTCGGCGTCGATCTTCAACATCTCGGCCATGAGCTTCGGGGCCCTGAGCGCCAACGCCATCGGGGCCTTGAACAAAGGCGCACGCCTGGGCCGATTCGCCCATGACACCGGCGAGGGCAGCATCAGCCCCTATCACCGGGCGCATGGTGGCGACCTGATCTGGGAGATCGGCAGCGGCTACTTCGGCTGCCGTACCGAAGAGGGCCGCTTCGACCCGGCGCGCTTCGCCGAGCAGGCGCGCGACCCGCAGGTGAAGATGATCGAGATTAAGCTCAGCCAAGGCGCCAAGCCGGGCCATGGCGGCATTCTGCCGGGGCACAAGGTCAGCCCGGAGATTGCCGCCACCCGGGGCGTTCGGGTCGGCGAGGACTGTATTTCGCCTGCCGCCCACAGCGCCTTCCGCACGCCGGTGGAGCTGTTGCAGTTCATCGATCGCCTGCGCGAACTGTCCGGCGGCAAGCCGGTGGGCTTCAAGTTCTGTCTGGGCCACCCCTGGGAGTTCATGGGGATCGCCAAGGCCATGCTGGCCACCGGCATCACCCCGGACTTCATCGTCGTCGATGGCAAGGAAGGTGGCACGGGCGCAGCGCCCAGGGAGTTCAGCGACAACATGGGCGTGCCGATGCGCGAAGGGCTGATGTTCGTGCACAACACCCTGGTGGGCCTGAACCTGCGTGATCGCATTCGCATCGGCGCGGCGGGCAAGATCGTCAGCGCCTTCGACATCGCCAGCGTGCTGGCCATCGGCGCGGACTGGGTCAATTCTGCCCGCGGCTTCATGTTCGCCATCGGCTGCATCCAGTCGCAGAGCTGCCACACCAACAAGTGCCCCACCGGGGTCGCCACCCAGGACCCGCTGCGCCAGCGCGCGCTGGTGGTGCCGGAGAAGGCCGAGCGGGTGGCCAGCTTTCATCGCAACACCTTGCATGCCCTGGCCGAGATGCTTGCGGCGGCGGGCCTCGAGCACCCGTCGGAGCTCAAGCCCAAGCACCTGGCGCGCCGTATCAGCCCCAGCCAGATCAGCCTGTTTTCCGAGCTGCATCAGTTTCTCAAACCGGGCGAGTTGCTCAGTGGCTCGATCGAGAGCGAGTTCTATGGGCGGATGTGGCGGATGGCGCGTAGTGACAGTTTTGCACCGCAAGCGGGAGAAGCGGCGCCGATAGCGGCTATGACACGCCGTGAGGAAACGACTCCCGCATAAGGGCCGCTGCGCGCCCCAATCGCGGGACAAGCCCGCTCCCAAAAAAACTGCGCAAGCGCTTAGGTTCCTGTGGGATTAGAAACTCAAAAAGAAAAGCCCCGGACGAGCCGGGGCTTTCGAGACACCCTCAGGATCAGAAGATGCTGATCGGGTACTCGACGAATACGCGGACTTCGTTGCCGTCGTCGTTGTAGCCGTTCTGGCGAACTGCGGTATTGGTGCGTACGAAGGAGCTACGCAGCTTGACCGACAGGTCCTTGGCCGGGCCTTCCTGGACGACGTAGCGGATCTGGTTGAAGATCTCGCGTTCCTTGCCCTCGCCGAAGCCCTGCGGGTTGGCCGCGTTGCGGGTGTTGATGTTGTCACCCACTACATAGGCGACCTTGTAGGTCAGGCCTGGGATACCGAAGGCACCGAAGTCCAGGCCGTAGCCCAACTGCCAGGAGCGTTCGTCCTCGGCGTTGAAGTCGGACCAGTAGGAGTTGGCCAGGTAGATGGTCGAACCACCGTCACCCACGCCACCACGGTTCTGGTACCAGCCGTAGTTGTAGCCAGTGTCACCGGTGCTGCGCTGGTGCGCCAGGGTGATCGAGTGAGGGCCGAAGGCGTAGGTGGCAGCGAGGCTCCAGATGGTGTTGGAGTCGCCGTTCAGGCCGGCGGCACGTACATATTTGTTGTCGATGTCCGACTTGTAGCCGTTGAAGTCCAGAGTCAGGGACTGGTCGGCCGCGATCGGGAAGACGTAGTTCAGGCCCAGGTAGTGCTTCTTCATCACATCTTCGTTGTCGGCGGTGTACAGCGCCGCGGTGAAGTTGTCGGTGAACTTGTAGCTACCGCCGAACACATTGATCGACTTCAGGCCACCGCTGTCACGGCCCTCGGCGCTCTTGCGCGCTTCCTGGGTGAAGCGACCGGCGTTCAGCTCCAGGCCCTTGATCTCCTTGGACGTGATCAGGGTGCCGGTGAAGCTCTCTGGCAGCAGGCGGGCGTCGTCGTATTGCAGCACGGGCAGGGCCGGCATCTGGTCACCGTACTTGAGCACGGTGTTGGAAACACGGAACTTCACTGCCGCGCCGCCACGGGCGAGGTTGTGCGGAGAGTTGGTCGGTGCGGTGTCGCTCGGCTTGAAGAAGTCGACGCCAGCGCCACCATTGTGGCCCTTGCCGCCGTCCAGGCGGATGGCGTACAGGCCGAAGGCATCGACGCCCACGCCCACGGTGCCCTGGGTGAAGCCGGAGTTGAAGGTGCCGATGAAGGCCTGGCCCCACTCGATCTGGTCGTCGGTGCCATGCTTCTTGTCGCGATTGATGTAAGCGTTGCGCAGAAGGACGTTGGCGTGGCTGTCCTCGATGAAGCCCTTGCTTTCGGCCTGCTCGTTGGCCTGGGCCTGGGTCGCGGCGATCATCGCCAGTGCGACCAGGCTGATCCTGGTTTTCAACATCTTGTTTTCCTTATTTCTTAATCAAAAACGCTCTGCAATTTGACGCCAGGAACCAACGCCCCTTCGTAGGTTCGACGCTATGCGGATCCAAACTGAAAGGCCCGCCATGGTCGGGAGCGGGCCTTGTCCAGCAGCATGGCCAAGTCATGGCCAGCAGGCGTTGACCGAATCCTATCTGCCCCTGCTTCGGAATGTCAAAAAATCGTGAAATACAATTTGTTATAACGAAATTCCTGTCTTCATCAGAGCAGTTCCAGACAGATCCAAGCGGCTTTAGGAATTTTCCTCTATCGATGAAGGCGCGACGATGCAAGCTATTTCGCACATGGAATATCTGCATCCGCCGTCTTCCCAAAGTAGGAAAGGGCATCGACACGGGCATTTTTTACAAAATGAAACACATGTAAAGACATATCCTGACAAATATCTGGGCAATTGCTAATCACTCGCATTAACATCCGCACCCTTTTTTCATTGACCTTGTTCGCGGATGTACCCATGTTCGTTCCTTGTCACCTTTCACGCCTGACCCTGGGCTTGTCGCTGATCTGCGGCGCAGGTCTGGCCAGCGCCGCTACCACTGTCCTGCCGGAACTGTCGGTCACCGCCGACCGCGAGCGGGAAGAGGACAACCCGCAGGTTCGCGAAGTCAGCACCGCCACGCGCACCTCGACCCCGGTACGCGACGTGCCCCAGGCCATCGACACGGTGAAGACCCGCAACAGCCTGGACTACGGCCACGACAGCCTGGGCAAGGCGCTCGAAGGTATTCCCAACGTCAGCAGCGGCGCCGACACCCGCTTCGACAGCCTGCGCATCCGCGGCTTCGACGCCAGCAATGACTTCTACCTGGACGGTGTGCGCGACGACAGCCAGTACGTGCGCGACCTGCATAACATCGAACGGGTCGAGGTGCTCAAGGGTCCCGCCGCGGTGCTCTATGGCCGCGGCAGCCAGGGCGGTATCGTCAACCGGGTGAGCAAGGCGCCGGAGCATGGCCGCCGCTCGAGCATCGAAGCCCAAGGCGGCAGCCAAGACCTGCGCAGCCTGTATGCCGACCTCAGCGCCGACCCGACCGATACCCTCAGCCTGCGCCTGAACCTGGGCAACCAGGACAACAACAGTTTCCGCGACGGCATCGACGGCAGCCGCCAATTGTTCGCACCGTCCATGAGCTGGCAGCTGACGCCCGAGCTGAACTGGCTGGTGCAATACGAGTACAGCCGCTACAACCGCACGCCCGACCGAGGCATCCCCGGCAATCCATTGACCGGCCGGCCCGCCGATGTCAGCCGCCACACCACCTATGGCGATACCCAGCGCGATTACATCGACGACCGTGCGCAGACGCTGCGCTCGCGCCTGAACTACGCACTCAGCGATCAGTGGCAACTGCGCCACACGCTGAGCCTGTTCACTCTGGAAAGCGACTTCGACAACACCTACCAGACCGCCTACAACCCCAGCACCGGCCTGGTCAGCCGCCAGCGCTGGCAGCAGGACCTGAGCACCCGCAACCTGTTCAACACCGTAGAGCTGGAAGGCCACGTGCACACCTACGGGCTCGAACACACGTTGCTGGTAGGCCTGGAAGTGGGCGAGCAGCGGCGCAATTCGCTGCTGCATTCGGGCGTCGGCGTTCCCGCGGTGCCGTTGTCCGGCGCTACCGGCGGGCACCAGCACAGCGGTGCGATGAAGGTTTTCAGCGACAACCATACCGATGTGCAAAGCGCCGGCCTGTACCTGCAGGACCAGGTCCGCCTGAACGACCAATGGCAACTGCTCGCCGGCGTGCGCTTCGACCGCTTCGAAGTCGAAACCACCAGCAAGCTGAAGAACCTCACCGAGAAGCAGGAAAGTACCAGCACCAGCCCTCGCCTGGGCGTGGTCTATTCGCCCTGGCGCGACCACTCCTTCTATGCCTCCTGGAGCAAGACCTTCTCGCCGGTCGGCGGCGGCCTGATCGGCATCACGCCCGGTGCGCCCGGCAACGGCAACGATGCGGGCCCAGAGCTGACCCGGCAGAAGGAGATCGGGGTCAAGAGCGACTGGTTCGATGAACGCCTGAGCACCACCCTGGCCCTCTATGAACTGGAGCTGTACAACCGCCGCACCCGCGACCCGAACAACCCGGACCTTATCCAGCTCAGCGGCCTGCAACGCTCGCGCGGCATCGAGCTGACTGCCATGGGCAACCTGGTCGGCAACTGGTATGTGCGCGGTGGCATCGGCTTGCAGGATGCGACCATCGTCAAGGACAACAACGGCCAGCAAGGCAATCGCATCAATGATGTGGCCAAACGCAACGGTAGCCTGTTCGTCACCTGGAAGCCCGAGCTTGGCTGGTACGCTGAGACCGGCCTGACACTGGTGGGCGAGCGCTATGCCGACACCCAGAACACCGTCATGATGCCGGGGTATGGCCGCTGGGATGCCCTGGCCGGCTATCGGACCCGTGATTGGGATGTGCGGGCGGCCTTGAGCAACATCACCGACAAGACCTACTACAGTTCGGCGACCAGTGCCGGGCAGATCCAGTTCGGTGATCCGCGCAGCCTGGTGGTGACGGGGACCTACACGTTCTGATGAGGGGCTTTGGGGGCGCTGTGCGCCCCATCGCGGGGCAAGCCCGCTCCCACATGGGGGTGATCAATGCCAAACCGCAATCAACGCCTCGAGCTCGGCATCGCTGAGCAGCCCGTGCGGGTATCGCCCATCCAGCAGCCGACTCGGGTCGGTCGCTGCGGCCTGGGTGTTTCCCTGCTGCCTCAACCATTGCGCCAGGCGCCGGAACGACTCAGGGTCCATCGCCGAACGGGAAATAGACGACTCGCTTGCTGCATTCATGTCCACACGCTCTCCTGGGGCCTCTGAGCGCCTAACGTACTGGCCTTTTGTTACAGAAAGGCATCGCCTTATCCCTTTGAAACCCATGAAAAAAACGAAATAAAAAAGGGCCACCCCCTGCCAAGGAAAGTGGCCCTGAAACGCTTGCTGCAATCAGTCGCGGCTTAGATATTCGGCATCTTCTGCCAGACCTTCGGGCGGAAGAACAACGTCTCCCCGCGCGCCAGCCCGGTCAGGCTGTCGTGGTCCTTCACCACCTCGGCTTCGATCAACTCGCTCTGCCCCGGCACCTTCAAGGTGACACGCGTGGTCGCGCCCAACGGCCGGATGTCGCGCACCTCGGCGGCCTGGTGGCCTTCGGTCTCATGCCGCGACAGCGACACCTCATGGGGGCGGAACAGCACATGCTGGCCTTCGCTCAGGCTCAGCCGGTTGGAATCACCCAGGAAGTGGTAGACGAAATCGTTGGCCGGGTTTTCGTACACCTCGCCCGGCGAGCCGATCTGCTCGATCACGCCCTTGTTCATCACCACTATGCGGTCGGCCACTTCCATGGCCTCTTCCTGGTCGTGGGTCACGAACACGGAGGTCAGGTTGATGTCTTCGTGCAGGCGCGCCAGCCAACGGCGCAACTCCTTGCGCACCTTGGCATCGAGGGCACCGAACGGCTCGTCGAGCAGTAGCACCTTGGGCTCCACCGCCAGAGCGCGGGCCAGGGCGATACGCTGGCGCTGGCCGCCGGAAAGTTGCTCGGGGTAGCGGTCGGCGAGCCAGTCGAGCTGGACCATGTTCAACAGTTCATGGACCTTCTCGGCGATGCGGCTTTCGCTCGGGCGCTCGCCCTTAGGCTTCATGCGCAGGCCGAAGGCAACGTTGTCGAACACGCTCATGTGGCGGAACAGGGCGTAGTGCTGGAACACGAAACCGACATTGCGATCACGCACATCGTGGCCGGAGACATCCTCGCCATGGAACACGATGCTGCCCTGGTCGGGCGTCTCGAGGCCGGCGATGATCCGCAGCAGGGTGGTCTTGCCGCAACCCGAAGGGCCGAGCAGGGCCACCAGCTCGCCGCTGTTGATATCCAGGTTGATGTTGTCCAGGGCCTGGAAGGCGTTGAAGCGCTTGCTGACGTTACGAACTTCGATCGACATGAATTATTCCTCCGCTGCGCCGTGGCGCAGGCGGTTAATACGGTTCTCGCTCCACTGCTTGAGCAGCAGGATGAAGAGCGCCAGGATCAGCAGCAGGCTGGCCACGCTGAAGGCCGCGACATGGTTGTACTCGTTGTAGAGGATTTCCACGTGCAGCGGCAGGGTGTTGGTGACACCGCGAATATGGCCGGACACCACCGACACCGCGCCGAACTCGCCCATCGCCCGAGCCGTGCACAGCACCACGCCATAGATCAGGCCCCACTTGATGTTCGGCAGGGTCACATGCCAGAACATCTGCCAGCCATTGGCGCCCAGCAAGCGCGCGGCCTCTTCTTCTTGGGTGCCCTGCTCCTGCATCAGCGGGATCAGCTCGCGGGCGACGAAGGGAACGGTGACGAAGATGGTCGCCAGGACGATGCCCGGCAAGGCGAAGACGATCTGGATATCGTGGTCCTGCAGCCACGGCCCGAATAGGCCCTGGGCGCCGAACATCAGGACGTATACCAGGCCCGCGATCACCGGCGAGACCGAGAATGGCAGGTCGATCAGGGTGACCAGCAGGCTCTTGCCCCGGAAGTTGTACTTGCTCACGCACCATGCGGCGCTGACGCCGAACACCAGGTTCAGCGGCACCGAGATGGCCACGGCGAGCAAGGTCAGCTTCAGGGCCGAAAGCGCGTCAGGCTCGAAGATCGCCTCGAAGAAGGTACCGAAGCCGTTCTTCAACGCCTGGGACACCACGATGAACAGCGGCAGCAGCAGGAACAGCACGAACACCAGCCAGGCCAGGCCGATCAATACGCGGCGCGAGGTGGCGCTGCCCCTGCGGGCAGCGTTGGCCGCAGCGGCGGCGCCAAGGGATGAACTGGACATCTACCGGGCCTCCTTCATGGGGTTTCGATACGGCGCTGCAGCAGGTTGATCAGCAGCAGCAGGATGAAGGAAACCACCAGCATCAGCACGCCGATGGCGGTGGCGCCGGTGTAGTCGTACTGGTCCAGCTTGACCATGATCAACAGCGGCAGGATCTCGGTCTTCATCGGCATGTTGCCGGCAATGAAGATTACCGAGCCGTACTCGCCCACGCCACGGGCAAACGCCAGGGCGAAGCCAGTCAGCCAGGCGGGCAGCAGCGCCGGCGCCAGCACATGGCGGAACACCTGCAACGGCTTGGCGCCCAGGCAGGCGGCAGCCTCTTCGACTTCCCGCGGGATATCGGCCAAAACCGGCTGTACCGTGCGCACCACGAACGGCAGGGTGACGAAGGTCAGCGCGAGGGTGATGCCCAGCGGGGTGTAGGCGATCTTGAAGCCCAGGTCGGTGGCGAACTGCCCCACCCAGCCGGCCGGTGCGTACAGCGCCGTCAGGGCGATACCCGCCACCGCCGTGGGCAGGGCGAACGGCAGGTCGATCATCGCGTCGATGACCTTGCGCCCCGGAAATTCATAACGTACCAGCACCCAGGCCAGCAGGGTGCCGATCACACCGTTGATGAGGGCAGCGAACAGCGCAGTGCCGAAGCTCAGTTTCAACGCAGCGAGTACCCGCGGCGCGCTGACCACGGCCCAGAACTGATCCCAGGTCAGCTGTGCGGCATGCACGAACATGGCAGCCAGCGGTATGAGCACAATCAGGCTGAGGTACACCAAGGTGTAGCCCAGCGTCAGCCCGAAGCCGGGTATGACGGGGGAAATACGACGTGACATAAAGGTCCCTGGTTGAACGCACGAAGCCCGGGATCAACCCCGGGCCGGTGCAAGCTTCTGAATCCTGGGGCTGCTTTGCAGCCCATCGCCGGCCAGCGCCCACAAGAGGTCCATGCGATTCCTGTGGGAGCCGGCTTGCCGGCGATGGGCCGCAAAGCGGCCCCGCTTTTCCTTGGCGATCACTGTGCCTGATAGATCTGGTCGAACACACCGCCATCATTGAAGAACTTCGGCTGTGCAGTCTTCCAGCCCCCGAAGTCCTTGTCGATGGTCACCAGCTCCAATTTCGGGAATTGCTTGCCGAACTCCGCTGCGACCTTCTCGTCACGTGGGCGGTAGAAATTCTGCGCAGCGATCGTCTGCCCAGCCGGGCTGTACAGGTGCTTGAGGTATTCAGTGGCGATCGCTGTGTTGCCCTTCTTCTCGGCGTTCTTGTCCACCACCGCCACCGGCGGTTCGGCGAGGATCGACAGGGACGGCACGACGATCTCGAATTTGTCGCTGCCGCCGTCTTCCTTCAATGCCAGGAATGCCTCGTTCTCCCAGGCCAGCAGCACATCGCCCTGGCCGTTGTTGACGAAGGTGATGGTCGAGCCCCGAGCGCCTGTATCGAGCACCGGCACATGCTTGAACAGCGCCTGCACGTATTCCTTGGCCTTGTCCTCGCTACCGCCGGTCTTCAGGCCATAGGCCCAGGCCGCCAGGAAATTCCAGCGGGCACCGCCGGAGGTCTTGGGGTTGGGGGTGATGACGGAGACATCCGGCTTGATCAGGTCGCCCCAGTCCTTGATGCCCTTGGGGTTGCCCTTGCGCACCAGGAACACGATGGTCGAGGTGTAGGGCGTGCTTGCCTCCGGCAGGCGGCTTTGCCAGTCGGCGGGCAGGCTCTTGCCGAGCTTGGCCACTTCGTCGATGTCACCCGCCAGGGCCAGGGTCACCACGTCGGCGCGCAGGCCATCGATCACGGCCCGCGCCTGCTTGCCCGAGCCGCCGTGGGATTGCTGGATTTTCACCTTGTCGTCTGGGTGCGTGGCCTGCCAGTGCTTGATGAATTCGGCGTTGTACTGCTGGTACAGCTCACGGGTCGGGTCGTAGGACACGTTCAACAGTTCGTAGTCCTTGGCGATCGCGGAACCGGCAAAAACGGCACTGGCCAGGGCGGCAAGCGCATAACGGCGGATGGACATGGTGAAGCTCCCGATTGGCATTTTTCTAGTTTGTAGGTGATGCGCGGTCAGCCGGACTTGTTGCCGGGCTGCTGCAGGCGGAACTTCTCCTTGCGCTCGATCTGCACGACCTGAGCGTTGTGCACGGTGATCTCTACCGCGCCGAAGCGCAGGTCACGCAGGGCGCTCTGGATCTCACGCAGAATGGTGGCTTCGTCCTGGCCGTCGATGCTACGCACAGATGCACTCATGCTCGTTCTCCTTGTCAATGAAGTGCCGGGCAGAGGAAGGGGATTGCGCCTGGCTTGAGGGCAATCTTAGAGAGCGGCTTTTATTCTGAAAAATACTGTTTAAGAATTTTTATATAACCATTTTCGCAGAGCCTTTTGTAGGAGCGGCCTTGCGCCGCGATGGGGCGCAAGGCCGCTCCACAAGTGGGCGCGTTGTGGTCAGGCTTTTTCCGGCTCGCGGATCTTGTACCAGGCCACATACAGCGCCGGCAGGAACAGCAGCGTCAGCAGCGTTGCACTGATGATGCCGCCGATCATGGCGTAGGCCATCGGCCCCCAGAACACTTCCCGGGCGATCGGGATCATACCCAGGCTGGCCGCCGCGGCGGTGAGCAGGATCGGCCGGCGCCGGTGGTTGGTGGCCTCCACCACCGCATCCCAGGGCGAAAGGCCTTGCTCGCGGAATTCGTCGATCTGGGTGACCAGGATCACCGAGTTGCGGATGATGATGCCGGCCAGGGCGAGGATGCCGAGGATCGCCACGAAGCCCATGGGCGTACCTGTGGGCACCAGGGCCAGCACCACACCGATCAACCCCAGCGGCGCCACACTGACCACCAGGAACAGCTTCTGCACGCTGTGCAGCTGGATCATCAGGAAGGTCGCCATGAGGAACAGCATCAGCGGGATGACCTTGGCGATCGGCCCCTGGGCCTTGCTGCTTTCCTCCACCGTACCGCCGGTGGCCACTTCATAGCCGGCCGGCAGCTGGCTGGCGAATTCGTCGATCTTCGGCTTGAGCTGGGCCACCAGGTCAGTGGGCTGGATGTCGCCGTTGACCGAGGCCTTGATGGTGATGGTCGGCTTGCGGTCGCGACGCCATACCAAGGGCTGTTCCAGTTCATAACGCACCGTGGCGAACGCCAGCAGCGGGATCGAGGTGCCGTTGGGGGTGAGGATCTGCAGGTTCTGCAAGGTGTCGGGCGAACCGCGCTCGCTGTCTTCGGCGCGGGCGACCACGTTGATCAGGTAGATGTTGTCGTTGACCTGGGTGACCGGCACACCGCTGACGATGCTGTTCATCACGTTGGCCACGTCCTCGGACGACAACCCCAGCTGGCGTGCCTTGTCCTGGGCGATCTCGACCCGCAGCACCTTACCTGGCTCGTTCCAGTCGTAGATCATCTCGCCGATATGCTCGTTGGCATCGAGTAGGGTCGCAAGCTCGATGGCATGCCGGCGCACCTGGTCGATGTCCTTGCCGCTGACCCGGTACTGGATCGGCCGGCCTACTGGCGGGCCCATCTCCAGCGACTGGACGTTGGTGCCGATACCAACGAAGTCCTCGCGCAGGCGCTTCTGCAGGCGCGCCATCAGCTCGCCCCGCTCGTCCAGGCCTTTGCTGACGATCACGAACTGGGCGTAGTAGGGGTTTTGCAACTGCTGGTCCAGCGGCAGGTAGAAGCGGATCGCGCCCTGGCCGATGTAGGTGCTCCAGCGCTCGATGGTCGGGTCGCCCTTGAGGGTCGCCTCGAAGCGGTCGACCACCTTGCGGGTTTCCTCGATCGAGGCGTTCTGCGGCAGGTTGAGGTCGACGAGGATTTCCGGGCGGTCGGAGGACGGGAAGAACTGGTTCTGCACGAAGCGCATGCAGAACACCGACAGCAGGAACAACACGATGGTGCCGATCACGGTCAGCCAGCGGTTGCGCATGCACCACAACAGGCCGTGCTCGAACGCCCGGCCCACGCGCCCGGGCTCGGCCTCATGGGCCTTGAGCTTGTTGCTGTTGAGGATATGCACGCCCAGCACCGGGGCGAAGAACACCGCCACCACCCAGGACACCAGCAGCGCCACCGCGATCACCGCGAACAGGGTGTAGGTGTATTCGCCGGCGGAGCTGGCGTTGAGCCCGATTGGCACGAAGCCGGCCACGGTCACCAAGGTACCGGTCAGCATGGGGAAGGCCGTCGAGGTATAGGCGAAGGTCGCCGCCTGCTCCTTGCTCTCGCCCATCTCCAGGCGCGTGACCATCACTTCCACGGTGATCATCGCGTCATCCACCAGCAGGCCCAGGGCGATGATCAACGCCCCGAGGGAAATCCGCTGCATGGTGATGCCGCTGTACTCCATGAACACGAAGACCATGGCCAGCACCAGCGGGATGGAGCAGGCCACCACCAGGCCCGCGCGGACGCCTAGGCTGACGAAACTCACCGCCAGCACGATCACCACCGCCTCGAACAGGGCACTGGTGAAGCCGCCGACCGCCTGCTTGACCACCACCGCCTGGTCCGACACGGTGTGCACACCGATACCTACCGGCAGGTCGTTGATCACCCGGTCCATTCGCGCCTTGAGCCGCTGGCCGAACACCTGGATATTGCCACCTGCCTTCATACCGATGGCCAGGCCGATCGCGTCCTGCCCGTTGTAGCGGAACATCGGCGACGGTGGGTCGACATAGCCGCGCTCGATGTCGGCGATATCGGCCAGGCGGAAGAAGCGGTCGTTGATCCGCAAGTTGACGGTCTGAAGGTCTTTTTCCGAGGCGAACTGCCCGGTGGTGCGCACCGAGATGCGCTCGGGGCCGGCCTCGATGACCCCGGCCGGCGTCACGGCGTTCTGCGATTGCAGGGCCTGCATGACCTGGCGCTGGTCGATCCCCAGCGCCGCCAGCTTGCGGGTCGAGAAGTTCAGGTAGAGCACTTCGTCCTGGGTGCCGACCATTTCGATCTTGCCGATGTTGGGCACGTCACGGACCTCTGCCCGGGCCTGCTCCACGTAGTCGCGCAGTTGGCGCATGGTCAGGCCGTCGGCGGTAAAGGCATAGATCGAGCCGAACACGTCGCCGAACTCGTCGTTGAAACCTGGCCCCTGGATACCCGATGGGAACTGGCCGCGGATATCCTGGATCTTCTTGCGCACCTGGTACCAGATCTCGGGAATATCCTTGGCCTTGGTGGTGTCGCGCAGGTAGACATAGACCGTGGACTCGCCCGGGCGGGTATAGCTCTTGGTGTAGTCCAGCGAGTCGAGCTCCTCGAGCTTCTTCTCGATGCGGTCGGTGACCTGGTACAGCATCTCGTCCTGGGTCGCGCCAGGCCAACGGGTCTGGATCACCATGGTCTTGATGGTGAAGGACGGGTCTTCCTCTCGCCCAAGGTTGAAGTAGGAGAAGATGCCCATCAGCAGCCCGACGAACATCAGGTACCAGACGAAGGACTGATGCCTGAGCGCCCATTCCGACAGGTTGAAGCTTCCTTTCATTGCGCGTCCTCGTCGAATGCGACCTTCTGGCCGGGCTTGAGGCTGTTGACGCCAGCGGTGACCACACGCTCGCCCGGCTGCACGCCGGACGCCAGGACGATGCTGCTGGCGGTGCGCTCGATCAGGGTGACGTCACGGGTCGCCACGGTCTTCTGTTGCGGGTCGATCACCCATACCTGGGGCTTGCCGGCGCCTTCGAACAAGGCACTGAGCGGCAGCTCGCTGCGCGGGGACACGGCGGAGGTCAGGGTGACGCTGATCGCAGTCCCCAGGTGGAAGGTATCCGGGGTGTTGGCCAGCGTCAGCCGTGCACGCCGGGTACGGGTGGTGGCATCGGCCTGGGGCTCCAGCTCGCGCAGGGTGGCGGTGGTGTTGATGGCGGGGTCGAGTTGCGAGGCGACGGTGAAGGTCAGTGCCTTGCTGAGCTGCTCGGCCAGGGTGATCGGCAGGTCGATCACTGCTTCCTTGACGTCCGGCCGCGCCAGGGTGACCACGGCCTGGCCGGCGCTGACCGTCTGCCCGGCTTCGGCCTGCCAGGCGGTGACCACCGCAGCGTGGTCGGTGCGCAAGGTACTGTAGTCGAGCTGGTCACGGGCCTGGCTGACCGCCGAGCGGGCCTGCTCCAGGGCAGCACCGGTGGTCTTCAGGTCGGTCTGGGCGATGTCCAACTGCGCCTGGGCACCGACGCCGCGGTCGTAGAGCTGTTGCTGCCGGCGCGCATTGGCCTGGGCGTTGATCCACTGCGCCTGGACCCTGGCCAGGTCGCCTTCGGCGGCACGTAGCTGGTTCTGCTGGTCCGTCGGGTCGAGCGTGGCCAAAGTATCGCCCGGCTGCACCTGGGCACCTACGTCAACCCAGCGACGCGCGATGCGCCCTGACACACGAAAGCCCAGGGTGCTCTCGAAACGTGCCTGGATGCTGCCGGCAAAACGGCCCAGCTGGGATTGCACCTGCGGCTCGACCACCACCGACAGCACCGGCCGCACCGGCACGGGGGCTTCTTCATCACTGCTGCACGCAGCCAGCGATACGCCGGCGCACAGCATCAGCAGCAAGCGTTTCATGGTGCGGCTCCTCCGTCCTTGGCATCGACCTTTTCCACCTGCATGCCGGGGTGCAGCAGTTGGCCGCCGCTGACGACGACGGTTTCGCCGCCCTTGAGGCCATCGGCGACCACGATCTTGCCCGTGAGGTACCGCGAAACCTGGACCTTGCGCAGGTCCACCTTGTCGCCCTCGCCCACCACCCAGACCGCCGGCTCGTGCAGCGCCTTGGTCAGGGCCGACCAGGGCAGCTCGATGCTCGGCCGGCCCTGGGCATTGGCCGTGGCAGTCACCGGTGAACCCAGCTGCATGCCCGGCGGTACGTTGCGCAAGGCCACCTTGACCTGCACCGTGCCGCTCTGGGCAGACACCGTCGGGGTGATTTCACGTACACGGCCTTCGGCCTTGACCTGGGGGTTGTCCAGCAGGCTCACGATCACGCCTTCGTCGCTGGGAGGTGCCACCAGGAGGGATTCGTAGACATTGAACACCGCATCGCGGTCGCCATCACGGGCCAGGCTGAAGATCGGCATGGTCGCCTGCACCACCTGGCCGACTTCGGCCTGGCGCGCGGTGATCACCCCATCGGCCTCGGACACCAGGGCCGTGTAGCTCAGCTGTTCGCGGGCATTGGCCAGCTGCGCCTGGGCAGCCTTGAGTGCACTCTGGCTGCTGCGCAGGGCCGCTTCGGCAGAGTCGTACTCGCTCTGGCTGGTATAGCCCTTGGGCAGCAGCTTCTGCTGACGTACGAAGGCGGCGCTGGCCTGGGTCACCCGGGCCTGCTCGGCGAACACCTCGGCCTTGGCCGAGTCGACGGTGTTCTGCAGGTCCTTGGGGTCCAAGCGCGCCAGCACCTGGTTGGCCTTGACGTGGTCACCCACATCGACACTGCGGGAAATGATCTTGCCACCCACGCGGAACGACAGGTCGGTCTGGACCCGCGCCTGGACATCACCGGTGAGGGTGACCCGGGCGGCGAAATCGGTGGGTTGTACCTGCAGCACGCCGACCCTGGGCAACTCGGCGGCGGATTCTTCCTTGCCACAGCCCGACAGCATGGACAGCAGCCCCAGGCAAACGACCATCAGCGGACGCGCTACCGTCATGCAGGCTCCTTGCTTGTGCCAAATGGATTGAGGGACGCCAGTGAAGCGTAGATCAGGGTTTCACAACTGGCACTGACATGGATCCATCAAAACTTCGGCCTTCCGGATCTTCGCGGGTAAACCCGCTCCCACCGCGTTCGACCCTGTGGGAGCGGGTTTACCCGCGAAGGGCATCCGCTGTGATATCCAGAAACGATCAGCCGCCCAGAGAACGCCGATTCAAGCGCTAATGTTCAGCAAATAGTAAGTTTCAAGGAAGATTACAAAGCCCTTGGCCAAATCCCACTTGCTGCGCCGTGGCCGCTTCTCGGAGCCTGGCAGGCTCTATCTGTTGACCACAAATACTCACCAGCGCGAACCGCTGTTTCAGGATTTTCGCCATGCTCGACTGGTCGTCCATTACCTACGTCAGGCAGAACAGGAACAAGCCTGCCGGTCATTGGCGTGGGTGGTGATGCCGGACCATCTACATTGGCTGATCGAGTTGAAGGCAGTGACGCTGAGCACATTGATGCGTAGGTTCAAATCTCGCTCCAGCCGTACATTGCACCAGGTCGGGGTCAGGCAGGGGCCGATATGGCAGTGTGGATACCAAGACCGGGCACTGCGGCGGGAAGAGCATGTGATGGATGTAGCCAGGTATATCATTGCCAACCCTTTGCGGGCCGGGCTGGTCAGCAGAATCGGGGCCTACCCGCACTGGGATACTGTCTGGTTTTGATTCGGTGCTAAAGCATTCGCGGGTAAACCCGCTCCCACAGACCCGCCACAAGCCTGGAAGCGTGGCGGGTCTGTGGGAGCGGGTTTATCCGCGAATGGTACATCAGGCGGACGCTGCGACCTGGGTCGGGCGCTGGACCTGCGACGACTGGACGTTGGCGGCGGCGCCTTCCTCGATCGCCTGCTGGATAGCGCGGCGACGGCGTTCTTCGGCGCGGCGGCTGAAGTACCAGATCAGGAAGGTCATCAGCGATACCGACAGCAGGATCAGGCTGGCCACGGCGTTGATCTCCGGCTTCACGCCCAGGCGTACGGCGGAGAACACTTCCATCGGCAAGGTGGTCGAGCCCGGGCCGGATACGAAGCTGGCCAGTACCAGGTCGTCCAGGGACAGGGCGAAGGACATCATGCCGCCCGCCGCCAGCGACGGCGCGATCATCGGGATGGTGATCAGGAAGAACACCTTCCACGGCTTGGCGCCCAGGTCCATGGCAGCCTCTTCGATGGACAGGTCCAGCTCGCGCAGGCGCGCCGACACCACCACCGCCACATAGGCAGCACAGAAAGTGGTATGGGCAATCCAGATGGTGACGATGCCGCGCTCCTGCGGCCAGCCGATCATCTGCGCCATGGCCACGAACAGCAGCAGCAGCGATAGGCCGGTGATCACCTCGGGCATCACCAGCGGCGCGGTGACCAGGCCACCGAACAGCGTGCGACCCTTGAAGCGGGTCACCCGGGTCAGCACGAAGGCTGCCAGGGTGCCCAGCGCCACGGCGGCGACCGCGGTATAGCAGGCGATCTCCAGCGAGCGCATCACCGAACCCATCAACTGGGTGTTGTCGAGCAGGCCGACGTACCATTTCACCGACCAGCCGCCCCACACCGTCACCAGCTTCGAGGCGTTGAACGAATAGATCACCAGGATCAGCATCGGCAGGTAGATGAACAGCAAGCCGAGCACCAGCATCAGCTTGGAGAAACTGAAGCGCTTCATGCCCTGCCCTCCATTTCTTTGGCCTGGCTGCGGTTGAACAGCAGGATGGGCACGATCAGGATCGCCAGCATCACCACCGCCAGGGCGGATGCCACCGGCCAGTCACGGTTGTTGAAGAATTCCTGCCACAGCACCTTGCCGATCATCAGGGTCTCCGGGCCGCCGAGCAGTTCCGGGATCACGAACTCGCCCACCACCGGGATGAACACCAGCATGCAACCGGCGATGATGCCGTTCTTCGACAGCGGTACGGTGATCTTCCAGAAGCTGTTGAACGTGCTCGAACCCAGGTCGCTGGCCGCCTCGAGCAGGCTCGGGTCGTGCTTGACCAGGTTGGCGTACAGCGGAAGGATCATGAACGGCAGGTACGAATAGACCACGCCGATGTACACCGCCAGGTTGGTATTGAGGATCTGCAGGGGCTGGTCGATCAGGCCGGTCCACAACAGGAAGCCATTGAGCAGGCCGTTGTTGCTGAGGATGCCCATCCACGCATAGACGCGGATCAGGATCGCAGTCCAGGTAGGCATCATGATCAGCAGCAGCAGGACGGTTTGCGTCTCCTTGCGTGCGTTGGCGATGGCGTAGGCCATCGGGTAGCCGATCAGCAGGCACAGCAGGGTGCTGAAGAACGCCATCTTCAGCGAGCCGAGGTAGGCCGAGATGTACAGCTCGTCCTCGGTCAACAGGCCGTAGTTGGCCATGTTGAGCACCAGCTGGATCTTGTCCTCGACGTAGCTGTAGATCTCCGTGTAGGGCGGGATCGCCACGTCGGCTTCGGCGAAGCTGATCTTCAACACGATGAAGAACGGCAGCATGAAGAACAGGAACAGCCAGATGAACGGTACGCCGATCACCAGGTGGCGGCCCTCCGGGGTTACCTTGTTGAGCGCTCGCTTGAGCTTGCGGATGTTCATGAGCGCAGTACCACGCCGCTGTCGTCTTCCCACCATACGTACACGTCGTCACCCCAGGTCGGGCGGGTGCCCTGGCGCTCGGCGTTGGCGACGAACGACTGCACGACCTTGCCGCTGGGCAGCTCGACGTAGAACACCGAGTGGCCACCCAGGTAGGCGATGTCATGGACCTTGCCGCGCGACCAGTTGTGCTCGAAGTCTGGCTGCTGGGTGGTGACCAGCATCTTTTCCGGGCGCAATGCGTAGGTGATGTGCTTGTCCTCGACCGAGGTCGAAACACCATGGCCGACGTAGATCTTGCGCTCGAGCTCGGGCGAGGCGATCAGCGCATGGCCTTCGGCGTCATCGATCACCTCCGCCTCGAACAGATTGACGTTGCCGATGAACTCGCACACCAGGCGGCTGGTCGGGGTCTCGTAGATGTCCACCGGCGAGCCGATCTGGGCGATCCACCCCAGGTGCATGATGGCGATGCGCTCGGCCATGGTCATGGCCTCTTCCTGGTCGTGGGTCACCATCACGCAGGTCACACCCACGCGCTCGATGATTTCCACCAGCTCCAGTTGCATCTGCGAACGCAGCTTCTTGTCCAGGGCGCCCATCGGCTCGTCGAGCAGCAACAGCTTGGGGCGCTTGGCCAGGGAGCGGGCCAGGGCCACGCGCTGGCGCTGGCCGCCGGAGAGTTGGTGCGGCTTACGCTTGGCGTACTGAGTCATGTGCACCAGCTTGAGCATCTCGGCCACGCGGGCCTCGATCTCGGCCTTGGGCATCTTGTCCTGTTGCAGGCCGAAGGCGATGTTCTGCGCCACGGTCATGTGCGGGAACAGCGCGTAGGACTGGAACATCATGTTGATCGGCCGCTCGTAGGGCGGCATGTCGGTGATGTCGACGCCATCGAGGAAGATCCGCCCTTCGGTCGGACGCTCGAAGCCGGCCAGCATGCGCAGCAAGGTCGATTTGCCGGAGCCGGAGCCACCGAGCAGGGCGAAGATCTCGCCCTTGCGGATTTCCAGGGACACATCGTCCACGGCTACCGTTTCGTCGAACTTTTTCGTGACCCGGTCGATCTTGACCAGCACCTGCTTGGGTTGCTGGCCACCCTCGAGGGCTTTTTTATAGGCACCGGAGGCAACTGCCATGAGTGAAACTCCCAACAAGATTTTTTATGCCCGCACGTGCGGCTTTCGCAACCGGCGTGGCGGGTCTGGATAGTTACTTGCCCGACTTGACCTTGGTCCAGCTGCGGGTCATCAGACGTTGCACCTTGGGTGGCAACTCGGCATTGACGAACATCTTGTCCAGCACTTCCTGCGGTGGGTAAACCGCGGCGTCAGTCCTCACGGCCTGGTCCATCAGGTCGCCAGCCTTGGGGTTCGGGTTGGCGTAACCGACATAATCGCTGACCTGGGCGATGACCTCAGGTTTCAGCAGATAGTTGATGAAGGCGTGGGCCTCCTTGACGTTGTTGGCGTCCTTGGGGATCGCCAGCACGTCGAACCAGAGGTTGCCGCCCTCCTTGGGGATGGCGTAGGCCAGCTTCACACCCTTGCCGGCTTCTTCGGCACGGGCCTTGGCCTGGAACACATCGCCGGAGAAGCCGGCTGCGACGCAGATATCGCCGTTGGCAAGGTCGGAGATGTATTTCGAGGAATGGAAGTAGGTCACATAGGGACGTACGGCCTGCAGCTTCTGCTCGGCCTTCTGGTAGTCCTTGGCGTTGGTGCTGTTGGGGTCCAGGCCCATGTAGTTGAGCACCGCCGGCAGCATTTCGTCGGCCGAGTCGAGGAAGGCCACACCGCACTTGGAGAGCTTTTTCATGTTCTCGGGCTCGAACAGCACGGCCCAGGAATCGATCGTGTCGGTGCCCAAGGCGGCCTTGACCTTCTCGACGTTGTAGCCGATGCCGTTGGTACCCCACAGGTAGGGCACGGCGTACTGGTTGCCCGGATCGTTCTTCTCGAGGCGCTTCATCAGCGCAGGATCCAGGTTGGAATAATTGGGCAGCAGGCTGCGGTCGAGCTTCTGGAAAGCGCCCGCCTTGATCTGCTTGCCGAGGAAATGGTTGGACGGCACCACCACGTCATAGCCGGTGCGACCGGCCAGCAGCTTGCCTTCCAGGGTTTCGTTGGAATCGAAGACATCGTACTTGGCCTCGATACCGGTTTCCTTGTGGAAATCGGCAAGGGTCGTCGGCCCGATGTAGTCCGACCAGTTGTAGATATGCACCGTCGGCGCTGCTTGGACGCCGAATGCCAGCGTCAGACCCGCTCCAGCCATCATGGCCTTGCGAAATAAGGAAATAGACAAGTGGGTGGTCCTCACGATCAGTGCCTCCAGGTGCCGGCGCGACGCCGCCGTACACGCAAACCGGCGCGCAACTTACCTTCGCTGCATCGATGCCGCAAACTAATTTGCCTTGCATGCCTTCTGGGCCGGGGAAGCCCGGCCCAGAAGGGTTCGAGACGGGCTTACTTGCCCGACTTGATCTTGGTCCAGCTGCGGGTGATCAGGCGCTGTGCGCTGGCTTCAGGTGCAGCGATCGCATACAGCTGCTTCTTCACCTCGGCAGGCGGATAGATGCTCGGATCGCTGGTGATTTCCTTGTCCACGAACGGGGTGGCCGCCTTGTTGCCGTTCGGGAAGCGTACGGCGTTGGTGATCTCGGCCATGACTTCCGGCTGCATCAGGAAGTCCATGAACTTGTAGGCTGCATCCTTGTGCTCGGCATCCTTAGGGATGGCGACCATGTCGTAGAAGGTACCGGCACCTTCCTTCGGAATGATGTAGTCGACCTTGACCTTGTCGCCTGCTTCGTGGGCACGGGCCTTGGACTGCTCCAGATCACCCGAGTAACCGACGGCCACGCAGATATTGCCGTTGGCCATGTCGCCGATGTACTTGGACGAGTGGAAGTAGGTGATCGAAGGACGGATGCTCAGGAACAGTTCCTCGGCCTTCTTCAGGTCTTCTTTCTTGGTGCTGTTGCTCGGCAGGCCGAGGTAGTGCAGCGCCGCCGGGATCATTTCGGTCGGGGCGTCGAGGAAGCTCACACCGCAGCTCTTGAGCTTGGCGATGTTCTCGGGCTTGAACACGGCATCCCACGAATCGATCTTGTCCACGCCCAGCGCGGCCTTGACCTTCTCAGGGTTGTAGCCGATGCCGATGGAGCCCCACATGTACGGGAAGGCATGCTTGTTGCCCGGGTCGCTGGCATCGCCCACGGCCTTGAGCAGGTCTTCGTCCAGGTTCTTCCAGTTCGGCAACTTGGAACGGTCCAGTTCTTCGTAGACGCCTGCCTTGATCTGCTTGGCCAGGAAGTTGTTGGACGGCACGACCACGTCATAACCCGACTTGCCTGCCAGCAACTTGGCTTCCAGGGTTTCGTTGCTGTCGAAGACGTCGTACTTGACCTTGATGCCGCTTTGTTTCTCGAACTTGGCGATGGTGTCCGGTGCGATATAGTCCGACCAGTTGTAGACGTTCAATACCTTGTCTTCAGCCTGAACAGCGGTTGCCATGGCACCCATCAGGGCCGTGGCCAGCAACGTCTTGCCCATTTTCTTCATGCGAAATGCTCCAGAATTTATTATCAAGCCATCTGTTCAGCAGCCAAGATCCCACGGTACAGCGCTGGGCGACTGAAACAGTCGCTAGTCTGGCAAGTTACAAGGCGCTGTTTCAAGAAAAGCAGGGCCTTGTAACCGCTTAATGTCACATCGCTAGCCTAGCAAACGGCTAGCGCACCGCTTCATAGGTCAGGTCCAGGCACTTGCGTGCCTTTTCCACCAGTTCATCGATCTCCTCACGGCTGATCACCAAAGGTGGCGCGATGATCATGGTGTCGCCCACTGCACGCATCACCAGGCCGTTGTCGAAGCAATGCTGGCGGCAGATCATGCCAACGCCCTTGCCCTCGAAGCGGCTGCGGGTGGCCTTGTCCTTGACCAGCTCGATCGCGCCGAGCAGGCCCAGGCCGCGAACCTCGCCCACCAGCGGGTGGTCCAGAAGCTCGCGCAGACGCTTCTGCAAATAGGGTGCCGTATCTGCCTTGGCGCGCTCGATGATTTTCTCGTCACGCAGGATGCGCAGGTTTTCCAGGCCCACGGCCGCCGCGACCGGGTGGCCGGAGTAGGTGAAGCCGTGGTTGAAGTCACCGCCTTCGGCGAGCACCTTGGCCACTTCGTCACGAACGATCACACCCCCCATGGGGATGTAACCGGAGGTCAGGCCCTTGGCGATGGTCATCAGGTCGGGCGCAAGGCCGTAGTAGTCGGAGCCGAACCATTCGCCGGTGCGGCCGAAGCCGCAGATCACTTCGTCGGCGACGAACAGAATGTCGTACTTGGCGAGGATTTCCTTGATCTTCGGCCAGTAGGTCTCAGGCGGGATGATCACCCCGCCGGCACCTTGGATCGGCTCGGCGATGAAGGCGGCGACGTTGTCCTCGCCGACTTCCAGGATCTTCTTCTCCAACTGCTCGGCGGCCCAGACGCCGAACTCGTCCGGCGTCATGTCGCCACCTTCACCGAACCAGTACGGCTGGGGAATATGCACGATGCCGGGGATCGGCAGGCCGCCCTGTTCGTGCATACCGCTCATGCCGCCGAGGCTGGCACCGGCGACGGTGGAGCCATGGTAGCCATTGATGCGACCGATGATGGTCTGCTTGCCGGGCTTGCCCTTGAGCGCCCAGTAATGGCGCACCATACGCAGCACGGTGTCGTTGCCTTCGGAGCCGGAGCCGGTGAAGAACACATGGGTCATGCCCTTGGGCGCCACGTCGGTGATCGCTTTGGCCAGCTCCAGCGCCGGTGGGTGGGCGGTCTGGAAGAACAGGTTGTAGTACGGCAATTCACGCATCTGTTTTTCCGCCGCCTGCACCAGTTCCTCGCGACCATAGCCGACCGCCACGCACCACAGGCCCGCCATGCCGTCGAGGATCTTGTGCCCCTCGCTGTCCCACAAGTGCACGCCCTGGGCCTTGGTGATGATGCGCGGCCCTTTTTCCTTCAACTGCTTGTAGTCGCTGAAGGGTGCCAGGTGGTGCTCGCCGCTCAAGGTTTGCCATTCACGGGTTTGCGGGTTGTTGACGCTCATGGGCTTCTCCGTTATCCGACAGCCGCGCTCCAGCGGCCCCAGGGTTGATCAGACGGCAAACAGCAGGAACTCGCGTTCCCAGGAGCTGATTACCCGTTTGAAGTTCTCGTGTTCGGCACGCTTGGTGGCGACGTAGCCGGTGATGAATTTCTTGCCCAGGTACTGGTCCAGGGCGCGGCAGTTCTCCATCCGCTCGAGGGCATCCTCGATGGTCAGCGGCAGGCGCAGGTTGCGCCGCTCATAGCCGCGACCCTGGACCGGCGCGCTGGCGCCGATCCCCTCGACCATGCCGATGTAGCCGCACAGGAGGCTCGCGGCGATGGCCAGGTAGGGGTTGGCGTCGGCGCCTGGCAGGCGGTTCTCCACGCGGCGGTTCTGCGGGCCGGCATCCGGCACACGCAGACCTACGGTGCGGTTTTCCTCACCCCATTCGACGTTCACCGGTGCCGAGGTATCCGGCAGGAAGCGGCGGAACGAGTTGACGTTAGGGGCGAACAGCGGCAGCGCTTCGGGGATGAACTTCTGCAACCCACCGATGTGGTGCAGGAACAGTTCGCTCATGCTGCCGTCATCGTTGGAAAAGATGTTCTTGCCGGTAGCCACGTCGATCACGCTCTGGTGCAGGTGCATGGCGCTGCCCGGCTCGCCGGTCATGGGCTTGGCCATGAAGGTGGCGGCCACGTTGTGCTTGAGCGCTGCCTCGCGCATGGTGCGCTTGAACACCAGGATCTGGTCGGCCAGGTGCAGGGCGCTGCCGTGACGGAAGTTGATCTCCATCTGCGCCGTGCCGTCCTCGTGGATCAATGTATCCAGATCCAGCTGCTGCAGTTCGCACCAGTCGTAGACATCCTCGAACAATGGGTCGAATTCGTTGGCGGCCTCGATGGAGAACGACTGGCGACCGGTTTCCGGACGGCCGGAGCGGCCTACCGGCGGCTGCAACGGGAAGTCCGGGTCTTCGCTGCGCTTGGTCAGGTAGAACTCCATTTCCGGCGCGACGATCGGCTGCCAACCTTTGTCGGCATACAGCTTGAGGACCTTCTTGAGCACGTTGCGCGGCGACAGCTCGACCGGGTTGCCCTTCTTGTCGTAAGTGTCGTGGATCACCTGGGCGGTCGGCTCGATGGCCCACGGCACGAGGAACACCGCGTTCTCGTCGGGGCGGCAGATCATGTCGATGTCGGCCGGGTCGAGCAATTCGTAATAGATGTCGTCGTCGACATAGTCGCCGGTGACCGTCTGCAGCAGCACGCTCTCGGGCAGGCGCATGCCTTTTTCGGCGATGAACTTGTTGGTCGGCGAAATCTTGCCGCGGGTGATGCCGGTCAGGTCGCTGATCAGGCATTCCACTTCGGTGATCTTGTGCTCTTTCAACCAATCGGTGAGCTGGTCGAGGTTGTTACTCATAAATACCTCAGGAGGTAATGTGGCCCGGCTGATGAAGGTCGGGCGCCGCTGACGTCTGGCGTCGATCAAGGCGGGCGCTGCCTGGCTGCAAGTGCCTTGGCAGACCCGCGCCTTGATTCTGGATGCAGTGCTTGGCTAAAGCAAAAGCCCATGCACGGGACGGCAGCGGATACACTCGAAACAAGCGTGTCCGTGAAGCGAATGAAGGGCAGAAAAGCGAAAAGTCGTGCAGGAAACTGCTACGAAAGGAGGATGATCCGGGCCAGCCGTCAATTATTGCGAGCAGCGCACGCGCACCGGCTCCAAGGCGGGCCATGCCCTCGCGATGAATGCTGGGGGTACCTGACAGCGCGGCGCAGGCAGCGCTTGCAGGTCGCGGCAAGCGGACCATATGACCCTCGTATTATTGTGTTCTGGGTTGTGGCCGAGCTTAGCCTTGTTCATTTTTTTACACAACTCCTCCGTAAAAAATAAAACACGCTCAGCGCGAGATAGCTCTTTGAGCCCAAAATAGCGGATAATGATTCGCCCCCAGATGCAGCATTTCTGCCGTTGCTGTGCCATTTAGGGGCATCATGGGGTTGGCTTGACTTCGCCAGTTCTTTCGGATTGACTGGGCTTGCAAGCCCCCCTTGATTGATATTTTTAACAACAAAGGTGTTGCATCATGTCGGTACCCCCGCGTGCCGTTCAGCTTAACGAAGCGAACGCGTTCCTTAAGGAACATCCTGAGGTTCTCTACGTTGACCTTTTGATTGCAGATATGAATGGTGTGGTGCGCGGTAAGCGCATCGAGCGCACCAGCCTCCACAAGGTTTACGAGAAAGGCATCAACCTGCCCGCCTCCCTCTTCGCCCTGGATATCAACGGTTCCACCGTCGAAAGCACCGGGCTGGGCCTGGACATCGGCGATGCCGACCGCATCTGCTACCCGATTCCCGGCACCCTTTCCAACGAACCCTGGCAAAAGCGCCCCACTGCCCAGTTGCTGATGACCATGCACGAGCTGGAAGGCGAGCCGTTCTTCGCCGACCCGCGCGAGGTCCTGCGCCAGGTGGTAAGCAAGTTCACCGAGATGGGCCTGACCATCTGCGCGGCGTTCGAGCTGGAGTTCTACCTCATCGACCAGGAGAACGTGAACGGCCGTCCGCAGCCGCCTCGCTCGCCGATTTCAGGCAAGCGCCCGCAGTCGACCCAGGTGTACCTGATCGACGACCTGGACGAATACGCCGACTGCCTGCAGGACATCCTCGAAGGCGCCAAGGAGCAAGGCATCCCGGCCGACGCCATCGTCAAGGAAAGCGCCCCGGCCCAGTTCGAGGTCAACCTGCATCACGTCGCCGACCCGCTCAAGGCCTGTGACTATGCGGTGCTGCTCAAGCGCCTGATCAAGAACATCGCCTACGACCATGAAATGGACACCACGTTCATGGCCAAGCCCTACCCGGGCCAGGCTGGCAACGGCCTGCATGTGCATATCTCCGTGCTGGACAAAGATGGCAACAACATCTTCACCAGCGAGGATCCCGAGCAGAACGCCGCGCTACGTCACGCGGTCGGCGGTGTGCTCGAGACCCTGCCCGCGTCCATGGCTTTCCTCTGCCCGAACGTCAACTCGTACCGCCGTTTCGGTGCGCAGTTCTATGTGCCGAACGCACCGAGCTGGGGCCTGGACAACCGCACCGTGGCCCTGCGCGTGCCGACCGGCTCGCCGGATGCCGTGCGCATCGAGCACCGCGTGGCTGGCGCCGACGCCAACCCGTACCTGATGATGGCTGCCGTGCTGGCCGGTGTGCACCATGGCCTGACCAACCAGATCGAGCCGGGCGAGCCGATCGAAGGCAACTCGTACGAGCAACTGGAGCAGAGCCTGCCGAACAACCTACGCGACGCACTGCGTGAGCTGGACGACAGCGAGATCCTGAACAAGTACATCGATCCGAAGTACATCGACATCTTCGTCGCGTGCAAGGAAAGCGAGTTGGAGGAGTTCGAGCACTCGATTTCCGACCTCGAGTACAACTGGTACCTGCATACCGTGTAAACGAAAACGCCGCCCTCAGGGCGGCGTTTTTCATTGGCTCATGGATGGCCGGTACAGGCAACGACGATTACAACGGTTTCTCGAAGATCTTCGAATTACGCTGATAGTTGTACAGCGAAGCCCTTGCGGCAGGCAGACGCTCCACACCGCTGGGCGCAAAGCCCCGTTCACGGAACCAGTGCGCGGTACGGGTCGTCAGTACGAACAAGGTATTGAGCCCCTGCTGGCGCGCCCGGCTTTCGATGCGCTCGAGCAGCTCGTCCCCCCGCCCACCATGGCGATACTCCGGGTTCACCGCCAGGCACGCCAGTTCCCCGGCGTCGGAGTCAGCGATCGGGTACAGCGCGGCGCAGGCGATGATCATGCCCTCGCGCTCGACCACGCTGAACTGCTCGATCTCCCGCTCCAGCACCTCGCGCGAACGACGCACCAGAATGCCCTGCTCTTCCAGTGGGCTGATCAGTTCCAACAGACCGCCGACATCGTCGATGGTCGCCTCGCGCACGACCTCGAACTGCTCCTGGGACACCAGCGTGCCGCCACCCTCGCGGGTGAACAGCTCGGTAAGCAACGCGCCGTCCTCGGCATAGCTGACGATATGACTACGCGCCACGCCGCCCTTGCAGGCCTCAGCGGCAGCATCGAGCAGCTCGGCCTGGTAGTCGCTGCCCAGGCGCAGCAGGTGCGGTGCGACCTGCTGCGGCCGCAACTCGCGCACCAGCTTGCCGTGTTCATCCAGAAGGCCCGGCTCTGCACCGAACAGCAGCAGCTTGTCGGCCCCCAGCTCGATGGCGGCGCGGGTGGCGACGTCTTCGCAGGCCAGGTTGAAGATCTCGCCGGTAGGCGAGTAGCCCAGGGGCGAAAGCAGCACGATGGAGCGCTCGTCGAGCAGGCGATTGATACCCTTGCGGTCGATACGCCGCACCTCGCCGGTGTGGTGGTAGTCGATACCTTCGAGCACGCCGATCGGGCGGGCGGTGACCAGGTTGCCGGACGCCACCCGCAGCCGCGAGCCCTGCATCGGCGAAGCGGCGATGTCCATGGACAGCCGCGCCTCGATGGCCAGGCGCAAGGCACCGACGGCATCAATCACGCAATCAAGGGTCGCCGCATCGGTGATGCGCATGCCACGGTGATAGTGCGGCGTCAGCCCACGGGCGGCCAGGCGGCTTTCGATCTGCGGGCGCGAGCCATGCACCAGCACCAGCCGCACACCTAGGCTGTGCAACAGCACCAGGTCATGGACGATGTTGCCGAAATTGGGGTGTTCCACGCCATCGCCGGGAAGCATGACCACGAAGGTGCAATCGCGATGGGCATTGATATAGGGGGACGCATGGCGTAGCCAGTTGACGTATTCGGGCATGACAATGGCCTGTGGATAAGTGAACGGAGAACGGCGAAGCAAACAGCGGCGTTCAAAATCATCGTCGGAACAGGCTTGCGGTCACGCGCGGTCTCCTCTAGGCAGGAACGAATCAGGTCAATGGTCGTTTAGCTCAAGCAATAGTGCCGGATCAGGTCACGCAATAGACGCACGGTAGGCTCGATTCGTGACATTTCAAGGTATTCGCCGGGTTGGTGCGCACAGGTAATGTCGCCAGGGCCGAGCACGATGGTCTGGCAACCCAGCTGCTGAAGATAAGGTGCTTCGGTGCCAAAGGCCACCGCTTCGGCACGATGCCCGGTAAGACGCTCGGCCAGTTGCACCAGCTCGGTATCGGCCGGCTGCTCGAAGGGCGGCACCTCCGGGAACAGTGGCGCGTAGTCGATACGCACCTCCAGACGCTCGGCCACCGGTACCAGCTTCTCGCGAATGGCCGCGCGCAACTGCGCGACATCCATGCCCGGCAAGGGGCGCAGGTCGAACTCCAGGGCGCACTGCCCGCAGATGCGGTTGGGGTTGTCACCGCCATGGATGCAGCCGAAGTTCAGGGTCGGGGTCGGCACGCTGAACTGCGGGTTGCGGTAAGCCTGCTGCCATTGCTGACGCAAGCCCATCAGCTCGCCCATCACCGCGTGCATAGCCTCCAGGGCACTGTGCCCAAGGCCGGGGTCCGACGAGTGGCCGCTGCGCCCGAGAATGTCGATGCGGTCCATGAGGATGCCCTTGTGCATGCGGATCGGTCGCAGCCCGGTGGGCTCGCCGATCACTGCCGCACGGCCGAGGGGCTGGCCGGCCTCGGCCAATGCGCGGGCACCGGACATGGAGCTTTCTTCATCGCAGGTGGCGAGGATCAGCAACGGTTGCTTGAAGTCGTGTTCCAGCAGCGGCAGGACCGCCTCGATGACCAAGGCAAAGAAGCCTTTCATGTCGCAGCTGCCTAGGCCCACCCAGCGGCCGTCGACCTCGGTCAGCTTGAGCGGGTCGCTGGTCCACAGCTGTTCATCATAGGGCACGGTATCGCTGTGGCCGGCCAGGACCAGCCCGCCCGGGCCGCTGCCACGGCTGGCCAGCAGGTTGAACTTGCCGGAAGTCACCTGGCGAATTTCGCAGGCAAAGCCCAGGTCGCCCAGCCAGCCGGCCAACAGTTCGATGACCTGGCGGTTGGATTGGTCCAGCGCAGGCTGTGTGCAGCTGACCGAGGGCGCGGCGATCAAGGCGGCGAACTGGTCTTTCAGCGACGGCAACGGCATAGGCGCTCTCCTCGGGCTCGAGGCCCATCATAACAACGCTTCCCAACCCCAGAACAACCTCCTGGAGGCTTCTTCGCAGGTAGACCCGCTCCCACAGGCTTGTCATGCTTGCCAGGGCGGCGCTATTGCCGTGTGAGCGGGTTTACCCGCGAAGAAGCCTCCGCAGTCCAACAGCCGAGAGCCGACTCCTGTAGACTGCACGCCAAAGATGCCCTCCTTCGAGCCTGCGATGCACAAAGAAACCGAACTCAAGCTCCGCGCCAGCCGCCAGACCCTGGCCGCCCTGCGCGAGCACCCCCTGCTGAAAAAGCGCAACAAGTCCGGCTGGCAGACCCGCGAGCTGCTCAACCAGTACTTCGACACGCCGGAGCGTGAACTCTCTGCAGCCCACGTCGCCCTGCGCCTGCGACGCGACGGCGAAGAAGTCATCCAGACCCTCAAGTGCCGTGGCCAGAGCGTGGCCGGCCTGTCCGAGCGCAACGAGTACGAATGGCACCTGGACAAGGTCAAGCTCGACCTGAAGAAGCTCGACGACACCTGCTGGCCGGCGCAACTGGCGGGGCTGGACAAAAAGACCATCAAGCCGCTGTTCACCACTGATTTCACCCGCGAATACGCCGAGATCGCCTGGGGCCGTGGCAAAGCCAAGGTGGTGATCGAAGCCGCCCTGGACCAGGGCTTCGTCATTGCTGGCAAGCGCAAGGAAGAAATCTGCGAGCTGGAACTGGAGCTGCGCGAAGGCGCGCCCGAAGCGCTGCTCGAGCTCGCCGCCGAACTGGCCGCCAGCCTGCCCCTGATGCCGTGCGACATCAGCAAGGCCGAGCGTGGCTATCGCCTGCTCGAGCCAGACAGCTATGACCTGAGCCTGCCGACCACCCAGCTTGAAGCCGAAACCGCACTGGACGACGCCTTCGCTGCCCTCGCCTGGCAGTTGCTGGGCAGCAGCCAGCGCCTGGCCGAGCAGTACCGCCACAATGGCCACTGGAGCCTGCTGCAGGAGTGGGTGCAGTGCCTGGCAGAACTGCGTGCCCTGGTCAGCACCCTCGGCCAGGCTGCACCTCGGGCCACTACCCGTGAACTGCGCAGCCGCCTGGACGCGCTGCTGGAAGATTGGCGCCCGCTGGTGCAGGCCGGCAACGACGACGAAGATGTTCGCCGCGTCGCCCCCGAGCAGTTCGCCGAAGAACTGGAGGACACCCGTTGGGGCCAGTTCTCTCTGGAAACCTCGCGCTGGCTGCTGGCTCGCGCCTGGACCGAGGAACGTAAAGGCCGTGGCGAACGCCAGGGCAAAGCGCACCTGGCCAGCTGGCTGGTGCACCTGCTCGGCGAGGAGGCCCGTGCGTTGCAGTTGCCGTTGTACAAACAGCGCCCCGAGGACCTGGCCGAACAGCTGCCGCGCATCGAGCGTTTGCAAGCCTGGCTGCACCATGCCCGCCAGGTGCTGGACGTACCGCAACTCGACCGCCTCTATGGCGAACTGAACAAGCTTCACCATCTGGCCGAGCAACCATTGTCGGACGAGTTGCTGGAAGCCCGCGTCGAGCAGGCTCGCACGGTAGATCAGAACCGCGCCTGGAAGTACCTGCTCAAGTCTGCGTCCACGCGTTGACCCAGTGGGCAACGGGGCTGCTTTGCAGCCCTTTCGCGGCACAAGGCCGCTCCTACATGACCCCGCGTGACGTCGCCCTTGTAGGAACGGCCCCAGCTGTCTAGACCAAGGGCAAGCTGGTCGTGGACTTGATCTCGGACAAGGCCACGATCGAATTGACTTCCTGGATCCCTGGCACATTCGACAGCTTCTCGAAGAAGAATCGCTCGTAGGCTTCGATGTCCGACGTGACGATGCGCAGCAGGAAATCCACCGAGCCCATCAGCACATAGCACTCCAGCACTTCCGGAAAGCCACGGATCGCCTCGGTGAACTCGGTGAAGTTCGAGCGCCCGTGCGCGTTGAGCTTGACCTCGGCGAAGATCTGCGTGTTCAGGCCGACTTTCTTGCGGTCGAGCAAGGTCACCTGGCTACGGATCACCCCTTCGTCCTTCAAGCGCTGAATGCGCCGCCAGCAGGGGGATTGCGACAGCCCGACGCGTTCGGCGACCTGCGCGCTGGACAACGAAGCGTCTTCTTGCAGCAACGCCAGGATGCGCCGGTCATAGGCGTCCAGTTCGCCTTGCATGAATAATTCCTTTATCTATGATGATTTGAATTGCTTAATTCGCCCCATAGGGGAATTTATCGAATCATAGCGAAGAAATACCCCGGTCGACCTGCAAGAATTTCCCTCTCACAGATGGAGACCGGCATGAACGCACTCGAACGGCCCGACACCCCGCAACGCATCGACACCTGGGCCGCTAATGCCGCCCACGCCACCGTGCGCTATCGCCTGCAAGCCGAGGCCGAGCCGGACAGCCTGTGCCGCGTGCTCAACCTGTTCGCGCTGCAGTTCCTCACACCGCACAGCGTGCATGTGCAACAGCAGGATGACGTGCTGGGCATCGAGGTTGGCGTTGGCGGCCTGAGCTGGCACCGGGCCGAGGTCATCGCCCAGAAGCTGCGCAACCTGGTGTGCGTCGGCGAAGTCAGCCTGGAGAACCTACCGCGCATAACTGGCCTGGCGGCGGGTTGAGCTGCCACCTCATCCATCATTCAGCGCTTTGCTAGGGCGCCGCACATCTGTGGGGCCGCGCAAGATTCCGAAACCCTTTGCCCCGCCTGCACCTTGTCATGCCGGCTAGCCTTACCAGCATCAACCTACCTGGCAAGGAAGCCAAGCATGCACACTGACGATACCCATGCCCTCGACTTGGGCCGGCTGCTCGATACCCTGCTGCTCGACCAGCGCCTGGACGCCAGCGACACCCTGCGCGTCCTAGAACAGGCCAACAGCCAGCCAAGCATCCATCCACTGGAACGCATCGCCAGCCTGGCCCTGGAGGACCGCCAGCGCCCAGGCAGGCATCTGGACCTGGACACCCTTTGCCAGTGGCTCGCCCACAAGGTCAGGCAACCCTTCCTGCGCATCGACCCGCTGCAGGTCGACGTGCAGAAGGTCAGCGGGTTGATGTCCCCGGCTTTCGCCCAGCGCCATGGCATTCTTGCCGTGGCCGTGGACGACAACGGCGTCACGGTGGCCAGCGCCCAGCCCTACCAACGCGAATGGGAGGCAGACCTCACCCGAAGCCTGGGCAAGCCGGTACGGCGGGTACTGGCAAGCCCGGTGCAGATCCGTCAGCTGGCCCAGACCTTCTTTCGCCTGGCCCATTCGGTCCAAGGCGCCCAGCACCAGCAGCCCACCAGCCTGGGAGAGCTGGAGCAATTGCTCGAACTGGGCCAGCGCCATACCGAAGCCAGTGCCGACGATGCGCATATCGTACATATCGTCGACTGGATGCTGCAGTACGCCATCGAGCAAAGGGCCAGCGATATCCACCTTGAGCCGCGCCGCGAGCAGGGGCAGCTGCGGTATCGCATCGACGGCCTGCTGCATGGGGTCTATGCCTTTCCCGCAGGTGTCACCCTGGCCTTGGTCAGCCGCCTGAAGCACCTGGGGCGAATGGACGTAGCTGAAAAACGCCGCCCCCAGGACGGCCGTCTGAAAAGCCGCCTGCCCAGTGGTGGCGAAGTGGAGCTGCGCCTGTCCACCCTGCCCACGCCTTTCGGCGAGAAACTCGTGCTGCGCCTGTTCGACCCGCAGCAGTTGCACCAGGACTTCGACCGCCTGGGCCTGGAGGGCGAGCAACTGCGGCAGTGGCAAGCCCTGCTCGGCCACCGCCAGGGGATCCTGCTGGTCACCGGCCCCACCGGGTCGGGCAAGACCAGCACGCTCTACGCCAGCCTTCGGCAATTGGCCACGCCCCAGGTCAACCTGTGCACCATCGAAGACCCTATCGAGCGCCTGGAACCGGCGTTCAACCAATTGCAGGTCCAGCCGGGCCTGGACCTGGGCTTTGCCAACGGCGTGCGGGCCCTGCTGCGCCAGGACCCGGACATCATCATGGTCGGCGAGATCCGTGATCGGGAAACCGCACAGGTCGCGGTCCAGGCCGCACTGACCGGACACCTGGTGCTTTCCACGCTGCACACCGACGACGCCTGCGGCGCGATTACCCGCCTGCAGGAACTGGGCGTGGCCGACTACCTGATCAAGGCCACGCTGCTCGGTGTCATGGCCCAGCGCCTGGTACGCACACTGTGCGTCGACTGCCGGGGTGCAGCGGCCCACGAAGCCCTGCCCTGCCGCACCTGCCGCGGTACCGGGTACCACGGTCGCACGGGCCTGTTCGAACTGTTGGCGCCCAGTGCGCAGCTGCGCGCCAGCATCGGCCCGGGCTGCGACCTGGCCACCTTGCGACAACAGGCGCTTGCCGAAGGGCTGCAGGATCTGCGTCGTTGCGGCGAGGCGAAAGTCGATGCCGGCATAACCAGCCTGACGGAGGTGCTACGCGTCTGCTCCTGAGGAAAAAAGCCTTGTATTCAGGGAACTTGCGTCACCTGGGCAAGATCAAAGCGGCCATCCCACAACCCTCACCATTCGAGGTGAATGCATCATGCGTCTCAAAACCGCCATCGCAGCCGCTGCCCTGTTCTCGCTGCCCCTCGGCTCCGCCATGGCCGATGATGAAACCTTCTGGCGCAACGTCATTTCTTCCGGCGCGACCACCGCATCGAGCTACCTGACCTCAGCCGACCACAAGATGGTTCTGGCCGCCCAGGACGACGCCGGCAGCTTCGTCGCCAGCGAAGGTGCAATCCGCGGCCCTTACCTGGAAGCGGCGATCCGCAAGGTGCGAGCCGACAACCCGGGCATGAAGGCGAGCGACATGGAACTGGCCAACGCGATCCTGGCCAAGAACGCCGTCGTCGAATAACTCCCCATCGCGGAGCAAACCGCGCCCGCACAACCTTGAAGGCAGCACCGTACCTGTAGGAGCAACTGTCTTGCGTTGCTTGCCCCGGCCCTATCGCCGGCAAGCCGGCTCCCACAGGTACGGCGGTGTCTCTGATCACAGCGCAGGGCAGGTGGGAGCCGGCTTGCCGGCGATGGGCTGCGCAGCAGCCTCACTGCAGCCGGGCCCGACCAGCCTCACCGGTACGCCTCCACCGGCACACACGCGCAAAACAGGTTCCTGTCGCCATACACATTGTCGACCCGGTTCACCGCCGGCCAGTACTTGTGCTGCCGAACGTGGGCAGTGGGGGCAACCGCCTGCTCCAGGCTGTACGGTCGCGTCCATGGCGCCAATACATCGGCCAAGGTATGCGGCGCATGCTTGAGCGGGTTGTCATCGGCCGGCCAGTTGCCCTCCTGCACTTGGTCTATTTCCGCACGAATCGCCAGCATCGCCTCGACGAAACGGTCCAGCTCGGCCTTGGATTCGCTCTCCGTCGGTTCGACCATCAGCGTGCCTGGCACCGGGAACGACATGGTCGGTGCGTGGAAGCCGTAGTCCATCAGGCGCTTGGCCACATCCTCCTCAGTGATGCCGGTCAAGGCCTTGAGCGGGCGCAGGTCGAGGATGCACTCATGGGCCACGCGTTCGTTGCGCCCACGGTAGAGCACCGGGAAGGCCCCTTCGAGCCGGCGGGCCAGGTAGTTGGCCGAAAGAATCGCCACCTCGCTGGCGTCGGCCAGTTGCGGCCCCATCATGGCGATGTACATCCAACTGATCGGCAGGATGCTGGCACTGCCCCACGGGGCTGCGCTGACGGCACTGTTGTTCGGGTCGAGCCCTGGTACCGGCACCACGGGGTGGCTGGCAACGAACGGTTGCAGGTGCGCACGCACGCCGATCGGCCCCATGCCCGGACCGCCACCGCCGTGAGGGATGCAGAACGTCTTGTGCAGGTTCATGTGCGAGACGTCGGCACCGATGTCCGCCGGCCGCGCCAGGCCGACCTGGGCGTTGAGGTTGGCGCCATCCATGTACACCTGGCCACCATGCTGGTGGATCACGTCGCAGATCTCGCGGATACCTTCCTCGTATACCCCGTGTGTCGAGGGGTAGGTGATCATCAGGCATGACAGCCGCGGGCCGGCCTCACGGGCCTTGGCCTTGAGGTCGTCGAGGTCGACGTTGCCAGCGTCGTCGCACTCGACGATCACCACCTCCATGCCGGCCATCTGTGCCGAGGCCGGGTTGGTGCCGTGGGCGGACGAAGGAATCAGGCACAAGGTTCGCTGCGGTTGGTGCCGGCTGTGGTGGTAGCGGGTGATCGCCATCAGGCCGGCATATTCGCCCTGGGCGCCGGAATTGGGCTGCATGCAGATCGCATCGAAGCCAGTGATGGCGCACAACCAGCTTTCCAGTTCGTCGATCATGGCCTTGTAGCCCTGGGCCTGGGCCGCCGGAACGAACGGGTGCAACAGTGCGAAGCCAGGCCAGGTGATGGGAATCATCTCGCTGGTGGCGTTGAGCTTCATGGTGCAGGAACCCAGCGGGATCATCGACTGGTTCAGCGCCAGATCCTTGTTCTCCAGCTGCTTAAGGTAGCGCAGCATCTCGGTTTCGCTGTGGTGCAAGTTGAACACCGGGTGGGTGAGCAACGGCGTGCGCCGCACCAACGCGCCAGGGATGCCTTCGGGCAGGGCCTGGCCATCCAGCTCGGCGATGCTCAGGCCGTGGTCGACGCCCAGGAAGATATCGAACAGACGCAGCACCGTGGCCTCGGTGCAGGTTTCATCCAGGCTCACACCCAGATGCCCGCGCCCGAGAATCCGCAGGTTGATGCGTGCATCCGCGGCGCTCTCGATGATCGCCGCCTGGGCGCCACCGACCTCGAGGGTCAGGGTGTCGAAGAAGTGCTGGTTCAAGCGCTTGATGCCTTTGGCTTGCAGGCCTGCGGCCAGGATGAAGGTCAGCCTATGCACCCGCTGGGCGATGCGCCGCAGCCCCTCCGGGCCGTGATAGACGGCATAGAAGCCGGCGATATTGGCCAACAGCACTTGGGCCGTGCAGATGTTCGAGTTGGCCTTCTCGCGGCGGATGTGCTGCTCGCGGGTCTGCAAGGCCATGCGCAGGGCGGTGTTGCCCCGGGCGTCGCGCGACACACCGATGATGCGCCCGGGCATGGCCCGTTTGAATTCGTCACGGCAGGCAAAATAGGCGGCATGGGGGCCGCCATAGCCCATGGGCACGCCAAAGCGTTGGGTCGAGCCCAGCACCACATCGGCGCCCAGCTCGCCGGGCGGCGTGAGCACCACCAGGCTGAGGATGTCCGCGGCTACGCAGGCCAGGGCATGCTGGCCGTGCAATTGGTCGATCAGCGGGCGCAGGTCACGTATCTCACCGTGGGTATCCGGGTATTGCAGCAGGGCGCCGAACACCTGGTGCTTGCCCAGGTTGTCCACCGAGTCGACGATCAACTCGAAGCCGAAGCCTTCGGCGCGCGTGCGCAACACCGAGAGCGTCTGCGGGTGGCAGTGCTCGTCGGCGAAGAAGACATTGCTCTTGTTCTTGGCCACCCGCTTGGCCAGCGCCATGGCCTCGGCTGCCGCGGTGGCCTCGTCGAGCAGCGACGCGTTGGCCAGGGCCAGGCCCGTGAGGTCGATGACCATCTGCTGGAAGTTCAGCAGCGCCTCCAGGCGCCCTTGGGCGATTTCCGGCTGGTAGGGCGTGTAGGCGGTGTACCAGCCAGGGTTCTCCAGCACGTTGCGCAAGATGACGGTTGGCGTGAGGGTGGCGTGGTAGCCCATGCCGATCAGGCTGGTCCACACCTGGTTCTGCTCGGCATAGCCGGCGAGCTTGGCCAGGGCGGCCTGTTCGTCCAGCGCAGGCGGCAGGTCGAGTGGGCGCCCGAGGCGAATGCCGGGTGGCACGGTCTGCTCGATCAGCTCGACACGGCTGGCGACGCCCAGGGCGTCGAGCATGGCCTTCTGCTCCGAGGCATCAGGCCCCAGGTGACGACGCAGGAAGGGGTTGAGCTCTTGCAGTTGACTCAGCGATGGCGACTGGGACATGGCGACGATCTCTTCCTGGACCCGTTCTCTTGGAAACTTACAAGTCTAGGAAGGGATTGCCGATGCTGCGGGAAAACTTGCTTCACCCACTCCATGCATTGGCGGGTAAATCCGCTCCCACATGGGTGACACAATCCTGTGGGAGCGGGTTTACCCGCCAATGGGTAGGCATGGCAAGGACGCTTACTCGCCGATGGCAGCCTGGTAGCCAGCAGCATCCAGCAGCTTGTCCAGCTCGGCAGGGTTGCTTGGCTTGAGCTTGAAGATCCAGGCCTCGTAAGGCTCGTCGTTGAGCCTTTCCGGGCTATCGGCCAGCTCTTCGTTGACCGCAGTCACTTCACCGGCCACCGGCGCATAGATGTCCGAAGCGGCCTTGACCGACTCGACCACACCCGCGGCGTCGCCGGCGGCAAACACCTTGCCCACTTCTGCCAGTTCGACGAACACCACGTCACCCAGGGCTTGCTGGGCATGGTCGCTGATACCTACAGTCACGCTGCCGTCGGCTTCCAGGCGAGCCCACTCGTGGCTCTCG
The DNA here is from genome assembly GCF_056856075.1 of Pseudomonas sp. FA-1. Classification (NCBI taxonomy): domain Bacteria; kingdom Pseudomonadati; phylum Pseudomonadota; class Gammaproteobacteria; order Pseudomonadales; family Pseudomonadaceae; genus Pseudomonas; species Pseudomonas sp. FA-1. The sequence continues at coordinate 44,324 of NZ_JBWXTH010000008.1, read as the reverse complement.
GCAAAACGCAGGTCGGCGGGGATTTGGCTCATTGTCTTGTATTCCTCGTTAGGGTCAGCGGTCGGCCCGCCGTTGGGTATTCAGATCAGGATCTTGCCATGGCGCACGAAGGTCGGCTTGACCACCCGCACCGGGTACCACTTGCCACGGATCTCCACTTCGGCGCGGTCGCCCGTGGCCATGGGTACGCGCGCCAAGGCAATGGACTTGCTCAGCGTAGGCGAGAAACTACCACTGGTGATCTCTCCTTCGCCAATCCCGGCGACTCGCACCACTTGGTGGGCCCGCAGCACGCCACGTTCTTCCAGTACCAGGCCGACCAGTTTTTCCTGCACGCCCCGCTCGATTTCCGCGAGCAGGCCGGCCCGGCCGATGAAGTCGCGCTCGGCCGGCTCCCAGGCGATGCTCCAGCCCAGGTTGGAGGTCAGGGGGGTATGGGTTTCGTCGATATCCTGCCCGTAGAGGTTCATCCCGGCTTCCAGGCGTAGGGTGTCGCGCGCCCCCAGGCCACTGGGCGCAATGCCTGCGCCGACCAGGTCGTTGAAGAAGGCTGGGGCCTGTTGCCCGGGGAAGATGATTTCCAGGCCGTCTTCACCGGTGTAACCGGTGCGGGCGATGAACCAGTCACCTTCGGCAACACCTTCGAACGGGCGCAGCTCACGGACCAGCGCAGCACGCGGGGCACTGAGCAGTTGGGCGACTTTCTCGCGGGCGTGGGGGCCTTGGATGGCGAGGATTGCGAGCTCAGAGCGCTCGACGAAGTTGATGGCGAAACCGGCGCTCTGCGTCTGCAGCCAGGTGAGGACCTTGTCGCGGGTGGCGGCGTTGGCCACCAGGCGATAGCCGATTTCCGTGCGGTAGGCGATCAGGTCGTCGATGACGCCGCCGTCGGCATTGAGCAACGGGCTGTACAGCGCCTTGCCGGGGCTGTCCAGGCGAGCCACGTCATTGGCCAGCAGGCGTTGCAGCCAGGGCGTGGCCGCATCGCCGGCGACATCGATCACGGTCATGTGGGATACATCGAAGACCCCGCAGTCACTGCGCACCTGGTGGTGCTCCTCGACTTGCGAGCCATAGTGCAGGGGCATGTCCCAGCCACCGAAATCGACCATCTTGGCGCCAAGCGCCAGGTGCAGGTCATACAGAGGCGTACGCTGTCCCATGGGTTTCTCCTTCCGGGCGTGGCGAAGCGGCGGCGGTCGGCGACGTTTGCCCATCACCTGATCTTGTAGGACCCACCGCAGCGAATGCCGCGCATTGTAGCCGCAAGCACGAGCCCTGGCACCCTCAGTGACGATGGCCGGGGCGCCGTGCCGAACGCCGGATCAAACCGATGACCGGCAGCAGGCCGACCAGGACCAGCGTCAACGCAGGCAGCGAAGCCCGCGCCCATTCACCCTCGCTGGTCATCTCGAACACCCTCACGGCCAAGGTGTCCCAGCCGAACGGTCGCATCAGCAGGGTGGCCGGCATTTCCTTGAGCACGTCGACGAATACCAGCAAGGCGGCGCTCAGCGCACCGGGAACCAGCAAGGGCAGGTAAACCTTGAAAAACAACCCTGCACCGCCTACGCCCAGGCTACGCGAGGCCTCCGGCAACGACGGCCGGATACGCTCCAGACTGCTTTCCAGCGGGCCATAGGCCACGGCCATGAAGCGCACCAGGTACGCCAGCAGCAAGGCCGACAGGCTACCCAGCAGTAAAGGCCTGCCCGCGCCCCCAAGCCATTGGGAAAGCGGTACCACCAGCTGGTTGTCCAGGTAACTGAAGGCCAGCATGATCGACACGGCCAGTACCGAGCCAGGCAAGGCATACCCCAGGTTGGCCAGGCCCACCCCGGCGCGGATGCCACCGGTCGGCGCCTGGCGCCGGGCGAACGCCAGCATCAGCGCCACGCAGACCGTGACCAGCGCGGCCATGCCGCCCAGGTAAAGGGTATGCAGGACCAGCCCGACATAGCGTTCGTCCAGGTCATGTCGACCGCGCTGCCAGAACCACGCCAGCAGCTGCAATACAGGGATGACGAAGGCACAGGCGAATACCAGCAGGCACCACCCGGTGGCCGCCGCTGCCTTGGCCCCACGCAAGTGGTAGAGCGCCTGTCCCCGCGGGCGCTCGCTGGCGCTGCGGGAGGCACCGCGGGCGCGACGTTCGCCGTACAGCACCAGCATCACCACCAGCAACAGCAGGCTGGCCAGCTGCGCGGCGCTGGAAAGGCTGAAGAACCCGTACCAAGTCTTGTAGATGGCGGTGGTGAAGGTATCGAAATTGAACACGGCCACAGCGCCGAAATCCGCCAGGGTCTCCATCAGTGCCAAGGCGATGCCCGCGCCGATGGCCGGCCGGGCCATGGGCAAGGCCACCCGCCAGAACGCCTGCAGCGGCGATAGGCCCAGCACCCGCGCCGCTTCCATCAGGCCTTTGCCCTGAGCCAGGAATGCGCTGCGCGCCAGCAGGTAGACGTAGGGATAGAACACCAGCACCAAGACCGTGATCACCCCGCCGGTGGAGCGCACCCGTGGCAGGCGCATGGGCCCGAATACCTCACGCAGGGCCGTCTGCACCGGGCCTGCGAAGTCCAGCAGGCCGACGAAGACGAACGCCAGTACATAGGCGGGAATGGCAAAGGGCAGCATCAGCGCCCAGTCGAGCCAGCGCCGGCCAGGGAACTCGCACAGGCTGGTGAGCCAGGCCAGGCTCACGCCCAGCACGGTCACACCGGCACCGACGCCCAGCACCAGCGTGAGCGTATTGCCCAGCAGGCGACTCATCTGGGTGTCGAGCAGGTGCGACCAGATCTGCATGTCGATCGACTGCCATGAAAGCAGCAGGACGCTCAGGGGCAGCAGCACCAGAGCGGCAACCAGGGAAACCGGGAGGTACCAGCGGCGTTGAGGGGCGTGGGACAAGGCAAATGTCTCTGTACTGATGGCGACCGCTGCGCGGTCGTTCGCGGGTAAACCCGCTCCCACAGAGTCTGGCGGCAGGCCAGTGCTGTGGGAGCGGGTTTACCCGCGAAAGGGCCTTCACAGGCCCTGAAGGATAAAGCCTGGCGCTTAGTTCCAGCCAGCCCGGTCCATCAAACGGATGGCCTCGGCCTGGCGCTTGCCGGCCACTTCTACCGGGATGCTGTCGGCCTTGAAGCTACCCCAGGCCGCCACTTCGTCCGATGGCTTGACCTTCGGGTTGGCCGGAAACTCCTGGTTGATATCGGCGAACAGTTTTTGCGCTTCGTCACCGGTCATCCATTCCACCAGCTTCTTGGCGGCTTCCGGGTGAGGCGCATGCTTGGTCAGGCCGATACCGGAGAGGTTCACGTGCACGCCACGGTCGCCTTGGTTGGGCCAGAACAGCTTGACCGGCAGGCTGGGCTTTTCCTTGTGCAGGCGGCCGTAATAGTAGGTGTTGACGATGCCCACGTCGCACTGGCCGGCCTCGATGGCCTGGAGCACGGCGGTGTCGTCGGAGAACACGTCAGTGGACAGGTTGTTGACCCAGCCCTTGATGATTTCCTCGGTCTTGGCTTCGCCGTGGGTCTCGATCAGGGTGGCGGTCAGCGACTGGTTGTAGACCTTCTTCGCCGTGCGCAGGCATAGGCGGCCTTCCCACTGCTTGTCGGCCAGGGCCTCGTAGGTGGTCAGCTCCTCGGGTTTGACCCGGTCGGTGGAGTAGGCGATGGTCCGCGCGCGCAGGCTCAGGCCGGTCCAGTCATGGGACGAGGCGCGGTACTGCGGCGGGATATTGTTATCGATGACGTCCGACTTGATCGGCTGCAGGATGCCCATCTGCTCAGCCTGCCAGAGGTTGCCGGCATCGACGGTGAGCAACAGGTCGGCGACGCCGTTCTCGCCCTCGGCCTTGATGCGCTGCATCAGCGGGGCTTCCTTGTCGGTGATGAACTTGATCTTCACGCCGGTCTTGGCGGTGTAGGCGTCGAACACCGGCTTGATCAGCTCGTCGATGCGCGAGGAATACACCACCACTTCGTCCGCCGCCTGGGCGGTGCCGCCGAACAGGGTCAGGGCCAGGGCGGCCAGTAGGGGCTTGCGTGGCAACATCGGGTATTCCTCGCTGAGTTGGGAGGTGCAAATGGTAGTGAATCCCATTTTGCCTCTCACCTACGCAGACGTTACCGAATGTTGCCAAAGGGCCCGGTGTGCACTTCTGAGGGGCTTGTCCCGCGATTGGGCCCTCAGGCCTTCGCCAACTCAGGCAGGTCCCCGGAAAGCCCCAGCGCCTGACGCACGAACAGCGCCTTGGCCTCCGGCACCTGTTCCACCAGTTTCAGCCCGCTGTTGCGCAACCAGCGCAGCGGCAGCGGGTTGGCCTGGAACAGGCGCTCGAAGCCTTCCATCGCCGCCATCAATGCCAGGTTGTGCGGCATGCGCCGACGCTCGAAGCGGCTCAGCACCTTCACATCCGCCAGCCGCTCACCTCGCCCGCAGGCACGCTCCAGCTCCTCGGCCAGCACCGCGGCATCCAGGAAGCCCAGGTTGACGCCCTGCCCGGCCAGCGGATGGATGGTATGGGCGGCATCGCCGATCAACGCCAACCCTTCGTCGACATAACGCTTGGCATGACGCTGGCGCAGCGGCACACACACCCGCGGGTCGGCTCCCAGCACCTCGCCCAGGCGCCCTTCGAAGGCGCGGCCCAAGGCTTCGCAGAAGGCCACGTCATCCAGCGCCATGAGCTTGTCGGCCTGCTCCGGCGTGGTCGACCAGACGATCGAGCACCATACCTGCCCGTCCCCACGATCCAGCGGCAGGAACGCCAACGGCCCTTCATCGGTGAAACGCTGCCAGGCCGTGGCCTGGTGCGCCTGGCTGCAGCGCACACTGGTGACGATGGCGTGGTGCAGGTAATCCCACTCACGGGTTTCGCAGCCGGTCAGTTTGCGCACCGCGGAGTTGGCGCCGTCGGCAGCCACCACCAGCGGTGCGCGCAGGCGCCGGCCATCGGCCAGGGTCAGCAGCCACTCATCGCCGGAACGGCGCATCTGCTCCAGCCGGGCATTGGGCAGCAGCCCCACGTCGCTGTCGTGCAAGCGCTCCAGCAGGCCGTCTTGCACCACCCTGTTCTCGACGATATGGCCAAGCACCTGAGCATGCACGCTGGCCGCCGAGAAGTGGATCTGCCCGGTGCCGCTGCCGTCCCAGACGTGCATGTCCGAATACGGCGAGACACGCCGACCGGCGATGCCTTCCCAGGCCCCCAGGCGCTCGAGGATGCGCTGGCTGGCCGCGGACAAGGCGCTGACCCGCGGTTCGAAAGGCGCCTGGGCATCGAAGGGTCTTACCGACAGCGGGCCGCCATCGAGCAGGAGGATTTCCAGGCCGCTGTGGTGCAGTGCCAGGGCCAGGGCGCTGCCGACCATACCGGCACCGACAATCAACAGATCTGCGCGCATTTCCATGCCTTACGCCTGCCTCGCTTGCGGCTTGAGCCGCACATAAAGGGTTTTATCGACCCGCGCCACCAGCTCGCCGGCACCGTCGCGGATATCGACCTGCAAACGGGGCAGGTACTTCTTGCCGCCGGCGGTCTGCTGGCGAATGTCTTCCAGCAACGCGTCATCGACGTGGAACTCGGCGAATACCGGGCCCTTGCCCGGTGCGATGAAGTCGATGCTGGCAGCCTTGTCCCAGACGATGTAGTCACGCCCGAGCCGCTCGATCAGCAACAACATGTAGAACGGATCGACCATCGAGTACAGGCTGCCGCCGAACTGGGTGCCGACGTAGTTGCGGTTCCAGCGGGTCAGGTTCATGCGCACCTTGATGCTGCGCATGTCCGGGCTGATGTGCTGCACCCGGATGCCTGCGCCCAGGTAAGGCGGATAGAGATTCAATACCCAGCGCAGCAGGCGCGCCCTGCGGGCCAGTCGAGATGAGTGGCTCATGCCCGCCCCCGTGGATCGGGTCGGGTGCCCAAGCCCATGGCCTGGCGGGCGAACCAGCGCTTGGCCGGCGGCAGCAGGTCGAGCCCCAGCAAGCCGATGTTGCGGCCGGCGGCCAGTAGCGGCTGGCTGCTGCCGAACAGCCGGGTGACCTGGTCGGAGAAACCGATGGTCAGGGCCTGGTCCAACTGTTGGCGTTGGTGATAGGCCTGCAGGGTCGCCAGGTCGCCGGGCTGCTGCGGCCCGGCCAGCAAGGCATCGGCCAGAGACTGCACGTCACGCAGGGACAGGTTGAACCCTTGCCCGGCGATCGGGTGCAGGCTATGGGCGGCGTTGCCCAGCACCACCAGGTGCGGGCGTACCTGCTCTTGGGCCTCGACCAGCGCCAGCGGATACAGATGCCGCGCGCCCACCTGGCGCAGGGCGCCCAGGCGGTAGCCGAAGGCTTCCTGCAGCTCGCGCAGGAAGCTGCGTTCGTCGATGTCCGCCAGGCGCTGGGCATCCATCCCCTGACGGGTCCAGACCAGCGCGCAGCGGTTCTCCGGCAAGGGTAGCAGCGCCATCGGGCCCTGCTCGGTGAAACGTTCGAAGGCCTGGCCGCAGTGGGCCTCGCCCGGGGTGATGTTGGCGATCAGCGCGCTCTGCTCGTAGGGTGTACGGCGCACATGGATGCCCAACTGCTCTCGCAGGCCGGAGCGGCCGCCGTCGGCCAGCACCACCAGGTCACACTCCAGGCTGGTGTCGTCGTCCAGTTGCAGGCGATAGCCGCCGGCGATCGCCTGCAGGGCCTTGACCTCGGCCGGGCAGCGCCAGCTCACCACCTCGGTATCCAGGCCCTGCCACAGGCATTGGCCGAGCCAGGCGTTCTCCACCACGTAACCGAGGGCTGGTACACCTTCCTCGATGGCATCCAGGCGGGTGGCGCCGAAGCGACCACGGTCGGACACCTGGATCTGGCTGATAGGCTCGGCGCGGCGGCTGATGACCTGCCACAGGCCAAGCTGTTCGTAGATCTGCCGGGTGCCGTAGGACAGCGCGGAGGAGCGGGCGTCGTAACTGGGCTGGAAGCTGTCGCCCGGGGCGAAGGGTTCGATCAGCAGGATCTTCCAGCCCCGTGCCTTGGCGCCTGCCTGCAAAGCCAGAGCCAGGCTGGCGCCGACCAGGCCGCCACCGACGATCGCCAGGTTGACCCGGTTCATGCCACGTCCCTTCGGGCGTCGGCCATCAGCGCCTCGATCTCGGCGACCGTGCGCGGCACACCGTTGGTCAGGATTTCACAGCCTTGCCTGGTCACCACTACGTCGTCCTCGATTCGTACGCCGATGCCGCGCCATTTCTTCGCGACGTTCGGGTTGTCGGCTGCAATGTAGATACCCGGCTCGACCGTCAGCGCCATGCCCGGCTCGAGCACGCGCCATTGGCCACCGACCTTGTATTCGCCCACATCGTGCACATCCATGCCCAGCCAATGGCCGGCGCGATGCATGTAGAACGCACGGTGGGCCTCGCTGTCGATCAGGGCCTGCACATCACCCTTGAGCAGCCCCAGTTCCACCAGCCCTTCGGTGATGACCCGCACGGTCGCCTCGTGGGCGTGGTTCCAGTGCTTGCCCGGGGCGATCTCGGCGAAGGCGGCCGCCTGGGCCTTGAGCACCAACTCGTAGATGGCCTTCTGCTCCGGCGAAAAACGCCCGCTGACCGGGAAGGTGCGGGTGATGTCGCTGGCGTAGCAATCGATCTCGCAGCCCGCGTCGATCAACACCAGGTCGCCATCCTTGAGCGGCGCATCGTTCTGCTGGTAATGCAGGATGCAGGCGTTACGCCCCGCCGCGACGATCGAACCATAGGCCGGCATCTTCGCGCCGCCCTTGCGGAACTCGTAGTCGAGCTCGGCTTCCAGGCTGAATTCGTGCAAGCCCGCTCGACAGGCCTGCATGGCCCGCACATGAGCGCGGGCGGAAATCTCCGCCGCCGTGCGCATCACCTTCACCTCCGCCGCCGATTTATACAGGCGCATGTCGTGCAGCAGATGATCCAGGGCAACGAACTCGTTCGGTGGCTGGGCGCCCAGGCGCGCCTTGGAGCGGATCACGTTGATCCATTCCATCAGGCGGCGATCGAATTCCGGGTTGCTGCCCATGGCGGTGTAGACCCGGTCGCGGCCTTCGATCAGGCCCGGGAGGATCTCGTCGATATCGGTGATGGGAAACGCATCGTCCGCGCCAAAGTCGCGGATCGCGCCTTCCTGGCCGGCACGCAGGCCATCCCACAGTTCGCGCTCAGGGTTGCGCTCGCGGCAGAACAGCACGTACTCGCCATGTTCACGCCCCGGAATCAGGGCGATCACCGCCTCGGGCTCGGGGAAGCCGCTGAGGTATTGGAAGTCGCTGTCCTGGCGATACACATGCTCGACGTCGCGGTTGCGGATGGCAACCGCGGCGGCGGGCAGGATGGCGATGCTGTTGGGGACCATCTGCGCCATCAGCGCCTTGCGCCGACGGGCATACTCGGCCTTCGGAATACGGCTCATGGGCACGACAACCCCCGGAATATCAGTGCAGCGATGGCTTGGGTGCGGGCGCGGCCGGCTTGGCCAGCTCCGTGTACAGCAGCAGGGGCGCGACACGCAGGTACTCCATGACTTCCATGTAGTCGCTCTCGCCGTCTTCGGACTCCTCCAGCGCTTCCTGGACCTGCGAAATGGCCACCAGGTCCTGGAGCACCTCCTTCGCATCGGTGGACAAGTCCTTGCCACCGGCGTTCAGGCCGAAGCCGGTGATGAAGCCCTGGCACCATTGGCCCAGCGCAGTGGCACGCTCGGCGAGCGGGGCTTCGTCGCTGGGCAGCAGCAGGACGATGGCGACATCTTCGCCGGTGAGCTCGGCCTTGACCATTTCCTGCAGGCCGATCAGTGCGGCGCGCACGTTGTCTTCAGGCTCGTTTTCCAGCGCGCCGGCGGCATCGGCCAGCCAGGCGTCGGCATCGAAACCTGCGCCGGCGCAGCTGCGGCCGATCAGCAGGCCGTGCAGTTCGGCTGGGGAAACAGGGTGGCCGTTGCTGGCGAGCAGCGAGGCGAAGGCGGTGTAGGGCGATTGGGTATTGGGCATGGGCAGCTAGGCGCCAAGCGGCGCAATGACTAGAATGAAGACCTTGTATCCTAGCACCGGCAGGCGCGCCAAGACCATCAGCACTGGCCGTACCGCCCCCGGAACAGGCATGATCGCCGGGCAGTCAACGAGGGAGCGAATCGAGTGCAACCCATGCCAGAGAACGACCTGCAGGCACTGATGAGCCGATTCGAATCGCTCATCGAGCGTGTCGAGCAACTAAAACGCCAAAATGCACTCCTAGTAGCTCAGGAAAAATCCTGGCGCGAGGAGCGCGCCCACCTCATCGAAAAGAACGAGATCGCAAGGCGCAAGGTCGAGTCGATGATTTTACGCCTCAAGGCCCTGGAGCAAGACTCATGAGTTCAAGCAATAGCGTCACCGTCCAGATCCTCGACAAGGAATACTCGATCATCTGCCCGCCGGAAGAACGCAACAACCTGATCAGTGCCGCACGCTACCTGGATGGCAAGATGCGCGAGATCCGCAGCAGCGGCAAGGTGATCGGCGCCGACCGCATCGCCGTCATGGCCGCGCTGAACATCACCCACGAACTGCTGCACCGCCAGGAACGCCCGGATGTCGCCGCCAGCGGCACCACCCGCGAGCAGGTGCGCGACTTGCTGGAGCGAGTCGACCAGGCGCTGTCCGACGACACGGATACCAAAATCGGCTGAGATTGGTATACTGGCGCCACTCCCTGGGGGATGCGCCAGTCGGTTATGTCCCTGAGCCGATACGCACAACCACGGGGGTTGCACGCTGGGGCCGGTGTGCATGTCCGCCCGACGGAAAGCCTTAACGCCCCCTGCAATCTCCACCTTGAACTTTCGGGTTCAAGGGCTACACCGATAGCGGTTTCATCGGGGAGCCTGAATTCTTGCTTGCCCGCCTCCTCCGGCGGGCAATTTCGTCTAGCCGCCATGGCGGCCGGTACACCTGGGAACGCACGTGCCATGACCGACACCGCGCCGCTCACCCGCCCTCAACTCCGCCGCCTGCTTCGCAATGCCCGCCGCGCGCTGACACCTGCCCAGCAACGCCAGGCTTCGCTCGGCCTGTATCGTCAGCTGGCCCAGCACCCCCTGTTTCGCCGCGCCCGGCACATTGCCCTGTACCTTCCCAATGACGGGGAGATAGACCCGCGCCTGCTGCTGCGCGAAGCCCAGCGACGCGGCAAGCGCACCTATCTGCCGGTGCTGCATGCCTGGCCACGCACGCGCATGGTCTTCCAGCGCTTCGAGCAAGGCGAGAAGCTGCGGCCCAACCGTTTCCGCATTCCAGAGCCGCTGATCGAACGCAAGCGCCAACGGCCGATCTGGTCGCTGGACCTGATCCTGCTGCCATTGGTCGGCTTCGATGAAATCGGTGGGCGCCTGGGCATGGGTGGCGGCTTCTATGACCGCAGCCTGGCCTACCAGGCACGACGCAAGGCGTGGAAGAAACCGCTGCTGCTGGGCCTTGCCCACGAATGCCAGAAGGTGGAACGCCTGGCCCAGGCCAGTTGGGATGTACCGCTCAAGGGGACGGTCTCGGACCGCGGTTGGTACCTGGCACCGGCTTGACCGGTGCCAGCGACGGAATCAGCGCTGCTGCTGGGTAGGCTCGACCGGCATCTGATAGGCAGCGTCAGCCTTACGCTCCCAGAAACTCTGCGCATAGCCCGTGGTGACGACACCCAGGCCGAAGATGAAGACCAGGATCCAGAGCAAGTCCGGTTTGCGTTGGTTCATGGATGAATGCCCCCCTAAGGCAAACAGTCAGGCTCGGCAACCTTCTTGGTGCTGCCGGAGCGTCGAGCTTTAAAATCGGCGCATTTTCCGACAACGTGAGGCGACACGCAAACCTTGACGTCAACCGACTGTCGGTTTCATGCAACATGTTATTTCAAATTTTTTCAGGAGCCGTCTCCATGGCCTATTGGCTGATGAAATCCGAGCCCGACGAGCTTTCCATCGATGCCCTGGCGCGCCTCGGCCAGGCGCGCTGGGACGGGGTGCGCAACTACCAGGCGCGCAACTTCCTGCGTGCCATGAACGTCGGTGACGAGTTCTTCTTCTATCACTCCAGCTGCCCACAGCCCGGGATCGCCGGGATCGCCCGCATCAGCGCAGCGGCCTACCCCGACCCGACCGCCCTGGATCCCGAAAGCCACTACTTCGACGCCAAGGCCAACGCCGAGAAGAACCCTTGGAGCGCGGTCGACGTCACTCACGTGAAAACGTTCAAGCAGGTACTGGGGCTTGGGCTGCTCAAGCAACAAGCCGCGCTTGCCGAATTGCCGCTGGTGCAAAAGGGCAGCCGGTTGTCGGTGATGCCGGTGACTGCCGAGCAGTGGGCGGCGATTGTTGCGCTGGCGCGCTGAGTTTGGCTTGAGTGTTGCGCCGCGCTTTCGATCGAGCGCCGCCCACGCGGCGCTCGATCGCACGGCTCACAAATCTCTGAAGCCATTCACTGCACGATCAGGTTGTTGAACAACAGGTCTTCGACGATCGGCTTGCCTTCCTCGCTCTCCATCACCTGCTGCACCTGCTTGAGCGCTTCCTGGCGCAGCTTCTCCTTGGCCTCGACATTGCTCATGTTCTCCAGCCCCTGCTGGGTGAACAGTGCCACCAGCTGGTTGCGAATCAGCGGCTCGTGGTGCTTGACCGCGGCAGCCGCAGCGTCGCCGGTCACACGCAAGGCCACGTCGGCCTTGTACACGCGCAGCTTGGGGCCGCCATCAAGGGCGTAGTTGCCAACGAAAGGTGGGCTGAGGTTGATGTAGGAAACCTTGGGCTCACCGTCCTTGCCTTCCTCGGCCACCGCCATGGCCGGCAGCAGCAGGGCCAGCATCATCAAGATCCACGCTTTCACGAATTCGCTCCTCAATACAATTGGCGCCAGCTTACCCAGCACACCGCTCAAACCCAAGCCCGGGCTTATGCCGCCCCATCAGGGCGGGCCATGCTCGTTGACCTGGCCTGCGCCCCTCCTACACTTATCGGCCAACGCACGCAAAGGAATAGCCCCGATGAAAGCAGTGTTGTGCAAGACCCTCGGCCCGGCGAGCGACCTGGTGCTGGAAGAGGTGGCGAGCCCGACCCCCAAGCGCAACGAGATCGTGCTGGACGTGCATGCCGCAGGCGTCAACTTCCCCGACACCTTGATCATCGAAGGCAAGTACCAGTTCCAACCGCCTCTGCCCTTCTCGCCAGGCGGCGAGGCTGCGGGCGTGGTGGCTGCAATCGGAGAGAAGGCAGGCGATTTCAAAATCGGTGACCGGGTCATGGCCCTGACCGGCTGGGGGGCCTTCGCCGAGCAGGTGGCCGTGCCCTTCTACAATGTGTTGCCGATCCCCACCACCATGGATTTCACCACCGCTGCGGCCTTCGGCATGGCCTACGGCACCTCGATGCACGCACTGGCCCAACGTGGCCAGCTCAAGGCCGGGGAAACTTTGTTGGTACTGGGTGCATCGGGAGGCGTTGGCCTGGCGGCGGTGGAGATCGGCAAGGCCATGGGCGCCCGTGTGATCGCCGCTGCCAGCAACGCCGAAAAGCTCGCGGCAGCCAAAGCAGCAGGAGCCGATGAGCTGATCGACTACCGCCAGGCCAGCCTGCGCGACGAAATCAAGCGCCTGACCGGCGGCCAGGGCGTGGACGTGGTCTACGACCCAGTCGGTGGCGAACTGTTCGAGCAGGCGGTACGAGGCCTAGCGTGGAACGGTCGGATGCTGGTGGTGGGGTTTGCCAGCGGGACCATACCGCAATTGCCGGTGAACCTGACACTGCTCAAGGGCGCGGCGGTGATTGGCGTGTTCTGGGGTGCGTTTGCCCAGCGCCAGCCTGAAGACAATGCTGCCAACTTCCGACAGTTGTTTGCCTGGCATGCCGAGGGCAAGCTCAAGCCGCTGGTGTCGCAGACCTATCCACTGGCCGAGGCCGGGGCGGCCATCGAGCGGTTGGCGCAGCGGCAGGCGGTGGGCAAGTTGGTGGTGGTGGCTCGCTAGGCACGGGGCTGCTTTGCAGCCCATCGCGGCACAAGGCCGCTCCTACAGAAAAGCGGTGCAGCCTTTGTGGGTGCGGGCTTGCCCCGCGATTGCGCCAGGCCTGACTATACCTCACGCAGGTTATGGCACCGGTGGAAGCGCGCCTCTAGGTTGCGATCCGGCATCTGGTGGCTGCGCAAGGCATTTAGTGTCTGCTCGACATAGTCGCGGGTGCTGCCATAGCGCCCTTTGGCGCTGGCCAGGATCTGGCTGAGCAGGGTGTCCGGCAGGTTCCCCGCATAGCACGGCAGGTGACGCTCCAACACGAAGCCCAGCGCCTGGACCTTGCTGCCATCACCCAACCGGCAGCTGAGCCAGTGCGGTCGGTAGGCGGGGTAAGGCATCTCCCGCTGCCACAGGGCCATCAACGAATCGTCCAGGTTGCGTTCATCCAGGCGGTAGGCAAAGCCGCTGCACGAACCACCTCGGTCCAGCCCGAACACCAGCCCTGGACACTCCGGTGTGCCGCGGTGCTCGTGGGACCACAAATACAACCCTCGGTGATAGCCATGTACTCGGGCCCGCTGACGCTCGACCGAATTGCACTCTGGCCGCCAGATCAATGACCCATAGGCGAACAACCACACCGGCCCACCTTCATGGCGCGACATGGTCAGTTTCATTGAATGGTGCAATTGGTCGCGGGTCAGTTGCTGGCCGAAATCCAGCGAAGGAGGATAAGTTACCTGCCAGGACGAACTTTCAAGTGTCGACATGATGCTGCCGCCATGATTCCCCGTAAACTTCCGAAGGCCATCACTGTAACGTAATGGCGCTTCACTGGACTTACCGTACGGCAGAAAGCACCGCGCATTCAAGCCCCTTGTACAGCCTGCGTCCCGTACTTGACTGCCATGAAAATCAATATAGACAGGTATTGTTCCGTTGGGGGCGAAAGTTATTAACAGCGCCCGCAATAATAATCGCCTTATAATCCTTTGGGGTAACGCGAGTTATAAAGAACGGCACACCGTTGCAGTGTGCCGTGCACTTTCAGCCTCGGGGGGCGTAGGCAAACACATCGGCGCGCATGCGATGCGCGTCCATGCCCGCCTCGACCAGGGCATCTAGGGTGGCGTAGACCATGTTCGGCGAACCACTGGCATAGACATGCACCTGGTTCAGGTCGGCGATGTCTTCGCAGACCGCCTCATGCAGCAACCCGCAGCGCCCCTCCCAACTGCACAGGTCGCTCACCACTTTGTGCAGGAACAGGTTGGGCAGGCGTTGCCATTCGGCCCAGTGTTCGATCTGGTAGAAATCCTCAGGCCGACGCACCCCCCAATAGAGGTGCACCGGATGCTTGAACCCTTGGGCGCGGCAGTGCTCGACCAGGCTGTGCATCTGGCCCATGCCGGTACCGGCGGCGATCAGCACCAGTGGCCCGTCCGGCAGCTCAGCCAGATGAGTGTCGCCGAACGGCATTTCGATGCGCGCGACACCGTCGCGCTGCAATTGGGCCAGCAGTTGCAGAGCGCTGTTTTCCCGCGCCAGCACGTGCAGCTCCAGATCCCGCCCGCCATGGGGCGCCGAGGCCAGGGAGAAGGCGGCCTTGTCGGCGCCGTCGCGCTCGATCATCAGGTATTGCCCAGCATGGTAGCGGGGCGGCTTGCCTGCCGGTGCACGCAGGCGCACACGCCAGACGTCGCCACCGACCTCTACGCATTCGCTCACGGTGCAGGCCAGCTTGCGCACCGGCAGCTCGCCCAGGGCCAATACGCCGTCCCAGAGCAATACGCAATCTTCCAGCGGCTCGGCGATGCAGGTGAACAGCTCGCCGTGGTCGCGCACTTCACCTTCCTGGCGCACCCGCCCTTCCACCAGCAAGGCGGCACAGACGTGGCAATTGCCGTTGCGGCAGCTGTTCGGGCAGTCGTAGCCCAGGCGCCGCGCGGCGTCCAGAATTCTCTCCCCGGGCTCGATTGCCAATACCGCCCCGGACGGCTGCAAGGTTACCTGCATCAATCTATTCCCAACTGATCCCACAGCTCATCGATACGGCGGGTGACGGCCTCGTCCTTGACGATGGCACGGCCCCATTCGCGTGTAGTCTCGCCCGGCCACTTGTGCGTAGCGTCCAGGCCCATCTTCGAACCCAGGCCCGATACCGGTGACGCGAAGTCCAGGTAGTCGATCGGCGTGTTGTCGATCATCACCGTATCACGCTTGGGGTCCATGCGCGTGGTGATGGCCCAGATCACGTCGTTCCAGTCGCGGGCGTTGATGTCGTCGTCGGTGACGATAACGAATTTGGTGTACATGAACTGTCGCAGGAACGACCAGACACCCAGCATCACGCGCTTGGCGTGGCCCGGGTACTGCTTTTTCATGGTCACCACCGCCATGCGGTACGAGCACCCCTCCGGCGGCAGGTAGAAGTCGACGATTTCCGGGAACTGCTTCTGCAGGATCGGCACGAACACTTCGTTCAGCGCCACGCCCAGGATCGCCGGTTCATCCGGCGGACGGCCGGTGTAAGTGCTGTGGTAGATCGGCTTCTGGCGGTGGGTGATGCGCTCGACGGTGAACACCGGGAAGCTGTCCACTTCGTTGTAGTAGCCGGTATGGTCGCCGTAAGGGCCTTCCGGGGCCATTTCGCCCGGGTGGATCACGCCTTCGAGAATGATCTCGGCGGTGGCCGGCACCTGCAGGTCGCTGCCCCGGCACTTGACCAGCTCGGTGCGGTTACCGCGCAGCAGGCCGGCGAAGGCATATTCCGATAGCGTATCCGGCACCGGCGTCACGGCGCCGAGGATGGTCGCCGGGTCCGCGCCCAGGGCCACGGCCACCGGGAACGGTTGGCCGGGGTGCTTTTCGCACCATTCACGGTAGTCCAGGGCACCGCCCCGGTGGCTCAGCCAACGCATGATCACCTTGTTGCGGCCGATCAACTGTTGCCGGTAGATGCCGAGGTTCTGGCGGTCCTTGTTGGGGCCACGGGTGACGGTCAGCCCCCAGGTGATCAGCGGCGCTACGTCGCCCGGCCAGCAGTGCTGGATGGGCAGTTGGGTGAGGTCGACATCCTCGCCTTCGACCACCACCTCCTGGCACACCGCATCCTTGACCACCTTCGGGGCCATCGACACGACTTTCTTGAAGATCGGCAGCTTGGACCAGGCGTCCTTCAGACCCTTCGGCGGCTCTGGCTCCTTGAGGAAGGCCAGCAGCTTGCCGATTTCACGCAGTTCGTCGACCGACTCGGCCCCCATGCCCATAGCCACGCGCTCCGGCGTGCCGAACAGGTTGCCCAGCACCGGCATGTCGAAGCCGGTGGGCTTTTCGAACAGCAGCGCCGGGCCTTTGGCGCGCAGCGTGCGGTCGCAGACTTCGGTCATTTCCAGGACAGGGGAGATCGGAACCTGGATGCGCTTGAGTTCACCGCGCTGTTCCAGGCCACGGATGAAGTCGCGCAAGTCGCGATACTGCATGCATGTGCCTCGTGGTTGGCCGTATCGGTCGGGGGTGCTGAGTGTAGCGCCGTTCGGCGTTTTGTTGGGGCGAAAATGAATCGGGGCCGCTTCGCGCCCCAACGCGGGACAAGCCCGCTCCTACAGGATCGGTGTGATACCTGTAGGAGCGGGCTTGTCCCGCGATGGGTTGCAAAGCAGCCCCAATCAATTCCAGCTAGAAACGCTTACTTGCGCTTCATCGACAGGAAGAACTCGTCGTTGGTCTTGGTCTGCTTGAGCTTGTCGACCAGGAACTCGATGGCCGCGACTTCGTCCATCGGGTGCAGCAGCTTGCGCAGGATCCACATGCGCTGCAGTTCGTCGTCGGCGGTCAGCAGCTCTTCGCGGCGGGTACCGGACTTGTTGATGTTGATGGCCGGGAACACGCGCTTCTCGGCGATGCGGCGGTCCAGCGGCAGTTCCATGTTGCCGGTACCCTTGAATTCTTCGTAGATCACCTCGTCCATCTTCGAGCCGGTTTCGACCAACGCGGTGGCGATGATGGTCAGCGAACCGCCTTCCTCGATGTTACGGGCGGCACCAAAGAAGCGCTTCGGCTTTTCCAGGGCATGGGCATCGACACCACCGGTCAGCACTTTGCCGGAGCTCGGGATCACGGTGTTGTAGGCACGGGCCAGACGGGTGATGGAGTCGAGCAGGATGACCACGTCCTTCTTGTGCTCGACCAGGCGCTTGGCCTTCTCGATGACCATCTCGGCTACCTGCACGTGGCGGGTCGGCGGCTCGTCGAAGGTGGAAGCGACCACTTCGCCACGCACGGTGCGTTGCATCTCGGTCACTTCTTCCGGGCGCTCGTCGATCAGCAGGACGATCAGGTGGCACTCGGGGTTGTTACGGGTGATGTTGGCAGCGATGTTCTGCAGCATGATGGTCTTGCCCGCCTTCGGCGGGGCGACGATCAGGCCACGCTGGCCCTTGCCGATCGGGGCGCACAGGTCGATGACGCGGCCGGTGAGGTCTTCGGTGGAGCCGTTGCCGGCCTCCATCTTCAGACGCTCGTTGGGGAACAGCGGCGTCAGGTTTTCGAACAGGATCTTGTTCTTCGCGTTTTCCGGACGGTCGAAGTTGATGGTGTCGACCTTCAGCAGGGCGAAGTAACGCTCCCCTTCCTTCGGCGGGCGGATCTTGCCGACGATGGTGTCGCCGGTGCGCAGGTTGAAGCGACGGATCTGGCTGGGCGAGACATAGATGTCGTCAGGGCCGGCCAGATAGGACGCATCTGCCGAACGCAGGAAACCGAAACCATCCTGGAGAATTTCCAGCACGCCGTCACCCGAGATCTCTTCGCCGCTTTTCGCGTGCTTCTTCAACAGGGCGAAAATCACGTCCTGCTTGCGCGAACGGGCCATGTTTTCGATGCCCATCTGTTCGGCCATTTCCAGCAGATCGGTAATCGGCTTTTGCTTGAGTTCTGTCAGGTTCATAAGGGGAGTGACGTAATCATGTAAGAAGGGAGAAATTAAGCGTTGGCTTAATGAGGCCGCGCCGCAAGATGGCGACAGGATCGCGTACTGATTCGAATTAGGGATGCTTCGGCGACGGCGTGCAGAGGGCACTGGAGAAGCAGTGCGAGGCCGAATGTAACACTTGCTTTTTTCGACGTCTAGTGGTTTTGGCTGGGTAAATCGTGCCCTGTGGGAGCGGGTTTACCTGCGAAGGCAGCTGCGGGAACAACAGTGAATTGTCGGGCAAACCCACTCCCACAAATCCTTCAGGCCAAAAAAAGCCCCGCATTCGCGGGGCCTTTTCATATCACAGGTGGGCGTCGAGGAACGCGGCCAGCTGGGATTTGGACAGGGCGCCGACCTTGGTCGCCTCGACGTTGCCGTTCTTGAACAGCATCAGCGTCGGGATGCCGCGCACGCCGTGCTTGGCCGGAGTTTCCTGGTTTTCGTCGATGTTCAGCTTGGCGACGGTCAGTTTGCCTTCGTAGGTGGCAGCGATGTCGTCCAGGACCGGAGCGATCATCTTGCATGGGCCGCACCATTCGGCCCAGTAGTCGACCAGCACCGGGCCTTGAGCCTGCAGTACCTCGGCTTCGAAGCTGGCGTCGGTGACGTGTTTGATTTTGTCGCTCATGGAAATCTCCAAGGTCGTAAGCAATAAAAAACGTTGCCCATCATAGCCGCAGCCACGCCCTACAGGAAGTCGTTGGCGATTGAGGGTAACTATAGTTGTGCAAGACGCCGCGTATCGAAGCAGACACACCAATGTCTTGGCAGTACGTGGCACCTTGCCCTGCATCAAGACCCGGCATTGTAATGCGTTGGCGCCAGCCATGGATCATGGCAGGATTGCTGGGTTATCGACCGAGAACATCGAGATCATGCCGCATACCACCGCGAAGAACCTGTCTCTGATCGCCGCCATCGACCTTGGCTCCAACAGCTTCCATATGGTCGTGGCCAAGGCCCACCTCAGCGAAATCCGCATTCTCGAGCGGCTCGGGGAAAAAGTGCAGCTGGCCGCCGGCATCAACGAAGAACGCCAGCTCAGCGAAGAAGCCATGCAACGGGGCCTGGACTGCCTCAAGCGCTTCGCCCAACTGATCAACGGCATGCCCGCGGGCGCCGTGCGCATCGTCGGCACCAACGCCCTGCGCGAAGCGCGCAACCGCAACGAATTCATCCAGCGCGCCGAAGCCATCCTCGGCCACCCGGTCGAAGTGATTTCCGGCCGCGAGGAAGCGCGCCTGATCTACCTGGGCGTCTCCCATACCCTGGCCGACACCCCCGGCAAGCGCCTGGTCGCCGACATCGGCGGCGGCAGCACCGAGTTCATCATCGGCCAACGCTTCGAACCACTGCTGCGCGAGAGCCTGCAGATGGGCTGCGTCAGCTTCACCCAGCGCTATTTCCGCGACGGCAAGATCACCCCGGCGCGCTACGCCCAGGCCTATACTGCTGCGCGCCTGGAGCTGATGAGCATCGAGAATGCCCTGCACCGCCTGACCTGGGACGAGGCCATTGGCTCTTCGGGCACTATCCGCGCCATCGGTGCGGCCATCAAGGCCAACGGCATGGGCAACGGCGAGGTCAACGCCGACGGCCTGGCCGCGCTCAAGCGCAAGCTGTTCAAGCTGGGCGAAACCGACAAGATCGACTTCGAGGGCGTCAAGCCGGACCGCCGCGCCATCTTCCCGGCAGGCCTCGCGATCCTCGAGGCTATCTTCGATGCCTTGGAACTGCAGCGCATGGACCACTGCGACGGCGCTCTGCGCGAAGGTGTGCTGTATGACCTGCTGGGTCGCCATCACCACGAGGACGTGCGCGAACGCACCTTGAACTCGCTGATGGAACGCTACCACGTGGACAACGGCCAGGCGGCACGGGTCGAGCGCAAGGCATTGCATGCCTTCGACCAGGTGGCCAAGGCATGGAACCTCGAGGAAGGGAACTGGCGCGATCTGCTGAGCTGGGCAGCCAAAGTGCATGAAATAGGCCTGGATATCGCGCATTATCACTACCACAAGCACGGCGCCTACCTGATCGAGCACTCCGACTTGGCCGGCTTCTCCCGCGAAGACCAGCAGATGCTCGCCCTGCTGGTGCGCGGCCACCGGCGCAACATTCCCAAAGACAAGTTCGCTGAATTCGGCGATGAAGGCATCCAGCTGATCCGCCTGTGCGTACTGCTGCGCTTCGCCATCTTGTTCCACCACATCCGTGGCAACCAGCAGATGCCGAAAGTGGAGCTGCATGCTGGCGAGGAAAGCCTGGAAGTGGTGTTCCCCGACGGCTGGCTGGAAGAAAACCAACTGACCCAGGCCGACTTCGCCAACGAGGCGCAGTGGCTGGCGCGGGTCAACTTCGTGCTTAGCGTGCGTTAAGTTCGACCTGAGATTAGCAAGGGGGGGCTTCGCCCCCTTTCGCGGCACAAGGCCGCTCCTACAGAGAACGCAACACCCTGTAGGAGCGGCCTTGTGCCGCGAAAGGGCCGCAACGCGGCCCCCCGCTATCGAACGTTCAGCACCGGGTTGCTCAAGCGCTCGAGCAAGGCCGCCTGGGCATTGCGTGGGTTCTGGTTACCGGTCGGCGTACTGCGCACATAGCGGCCGTCCGGCTGCAGGATCCACGCGTGGGTGTTGTCGGTGAGGTAGCCTTCGAGTTCCTTCTTCACCCGCAGGATCAACTTCTTGCCCTCCACCGGGAAGCAGGTCTCGACACGCTTGTCGAGGTTGCGCTCCATCCAGTCGGCGCTGGACAGGAACATCTGCTCCTCGCCGCCATTGAGGAAGTAGAACACCCGCGTGTGTTCCAGGAAGCGGCCGATAATCGAGCGCACCTGGATGTTGTGCGAAACCCCAGGGATGCCAGGGCGCAAGCAGCACATGCCACGCACCACCAGGTCGATGCGCACACCGGCCTGGCTGGCCTTGTACAGCGCGCGGATCACCTTGGCGTCTGTCAGCGAGTTGAACTTGGCGATGATGTGCGCCGGTTTGCCCTCGACTGCGAACTGCGTTTCCCGCGCGATCATGTCGAGCATGCCCTTCTTCAGTGTGAAGGGTGCATGGAGCAGCTTCTTCATGCGCAGGGTCTTGCCCATGCCGATCAGCTGGCTGAACAGCTTGCCGACGTCCTCGCACAGGGCGTCGTCGGAGGTCAGCAGGCTATAGTCGGTGTACAGGCGGGCGTTGCCGGCGTGGTAGTTGCCGGTGCCCAGGTGGGCATAGCGCACGATCTCACCCTGCTCGCGGCGCAGGATCAGCATCATCTTGGCGTGGGTCTTGAAACCGACCACGCCGTAGATCACCACCGCACCCGCGGCCTGCAGGCGGCTGGCCATCTGCAGGTTGGACTCTTCGTCGAAACGCGCACGCAGCTCGATCACTGCTGTGACTTCCTTGCCGTTACGCGCGGCGTCCACCAGCGCATCGACGATCTCGGAGTTGGCACCACTGCGGTACAAGGTCTGGCGCACGGCGAGTACATGCGGATCCTTGGCGGCCTGGCGCAGCAGGTCGACCACCGGGGTGAAGGATTCGAACGGGTGCATCAGCAACACGTCCTGCTTGCCGACCACGCTGAAGATGTTGTCGGCATTTTGCAGGATCTTCGGAATAGCTGGGGTGAACGGCGTGTATTGCAGCTCCGGGTGGCTGTCCAGGCCGGTGATGCTGAACAGGCGGGTCAGGTTGACCGGGCCGTTGACCTGGTACAGCTCGCTCTCGCTCAGGCTGAACTGCTTGAGCAGGTAGTCGGACAGGTGTTTCGGGCAATTGTCGGCCACTTCCAGGCGCACGCCGTCACCATAACGACGCGAGAACAGCTCTCCACGCAAGGCGCGGGCCAAGTCTTCGACATCTTCGGAATCGAGCGCCAGGTCCGCGTTGCGGGTCAGGCGGAACTGGTAGCAGCCCTTGACCTTCATGCCCTGGAACAGGTCATCGGCGTGGGCGTGGATCATCGACGACAGGAACACGAAATTGTCGCCGCTGCCACCGACTTCCTCCGGCACACGGATGACCCGAGGCAGCAGGCGAGGCGCCGGGATGATGGCCAAGCCCGAGTCACGGCCAAAGGCATCGACGCCCTCGAGCTCGACGATGAAGTTCAGGCTCTTGTTGACCAGCAGCGGGAACGGGTGCGTCGGGTCGAGGCCGATCGGGGTGATGATCGGCGCGATCTCGTCGCGGAAGAAACGGCGCACCCAGGTCTTGAGCTTGGTGTTCCAGTGGCGACGGCGGATGAAGCGGATCTGGTGCTTTTCCAGCTCCGGCAGCAGCACGTCGTTGAGAATCGCATACTGGCGCTCCACCTCGCTGTGCACCAGTTCGCTGATACGCGCCAAGGCCTGGTGCGGCTGCAGGCCGTCAGCTCCGGCCTGTTCACGGGCGAAGGTGATCTGCTTTTTAAGGCCTGCCACGCGAATCTCGAAGAACTCGTCCAGGTTGCTGGAGAAGATCAGCAGGAATTTCAGGCGTTCGAGCAGTGGGTAGGACTCGTCCAGTGCCTGCTCCAGCACACGGATGTTGAACTGCAGTTGCGAAAGCTCGCGATGAATGTACAGGCTGCTGTCGTCCAGGCTTGGAATGGTGACCGCAGGGGCCGGTGCAGGCGCTGGAGCCGCAGCTTCAGGTTGTGCAGCCTCCGGCAGGTCCGGCGGGGTCTGTACCATTTCTTCGGGAACCGCCTGGGCATCCTTGATCGCGACAGGTGTTAGCACTTCGTTATTCATCTGACGTTCCTGGAGGGCGTTACGACCCTCTCGATAATTGAGCGGCACGCGCGGTGAAATGAGTCAGGATGCCATCGGTGTTCGCTGGTTTGAAGTCCATTGCGACGCGAAAAGACCGCTTTGTCATTTTTGCGGGCCCGCCGGGCGGGGAATGGGACCGAACGTCGCGGCGCAAGAAGGCGACCTGGGACGAATGGGCAGCGAGGCAAGCTCACGATAAGGCTCCTGAACCCGCGCTGGCGGGCTGGCGCGACAGTTATAAGCAGCCATTATGACGCTTGGATGACAGCCAAAGGCACCTTGTGACTGACGGCCTGAGTCGTCTTTCTTGTAGGAAATGTTCACGCCGAGACACAGTTGGACACTTTCCCGAACGCGCGCGAAGGGGTAGGCTTCGCGTTCATTTCGCTAGCACCCCAGAAAATGCTTCAACAATTCCTGCAGGATTTCGGCTATTTTGCCCTTTTTCTCGGCACGTTTTTTGAAGGCGAGACCATCCTGGTTCTTGCGGGCTTCCTTGCGTTCCGCGGTTACATGGACATCAATCTGGTGGTGCTCACCGCGTTCTTCGGCAGCTACGCCGGCGACCAGCTGTGGTACTTCATGGGCCGTCGACATGGTCGCGCGATCCTGGCACGCAAGCCGCGCTGGCAAGCGATGGGCGATCGGGCCCTGGATCACATTCGGCGCCACCCGGACATCTGGGTACTGAGCTTTCGCTTCGTCTACGGCCTGCGCACGGTGATGCCGGTTGCCATCGGCCTGTCCGGCTACCCGCCACGCCGTTACCTGCTGCTCAACGGCATCGGTGCGGCGGTCTGGGCCCTGGCCTTGGGCGCGGCGGCCTACCACTTCGGCGCCATCCTCGAAGGCATGCTGGGCAACGTCAAGAAATATGAACTCTGGGTACTCGGCGGCCTGTTGCTGTTGGGCGGCCTGCTCTGGCTGCGCCGACGCTTCCGCACCCTGCGTGCCGAGCGCAAGGCGGCTGCGGCAAGCCAAGCCTCGGAGGCGGTTTCCCAGGAACAGGGCCCAGACCAGCACTAGCGCCCCTCGCGCCATCAATACGCTGTTCAGGCGTGGAACATGCCCCCGCCGCTGCACTCCAAATAGACAGGATTTCGGCCTCTGCGCGGGAAACCCTGTGACGAGTTCTGCCAAACTAGAGGACAGTTAGCGCCTCGACACTGGAGTAATGAGCATGCAAAAAAAAGTTGCGGTGATTCTGTCTGGCTGCGGCGTCTACGATGGCGCCGAGATCCATGAAAGCGTGATCACCCTGCTGCGCCTGGATCAGCGTGGCGCCCAGGTGCAGTGCTTCGCGCCGAACATTGCGCAGATGCACGTGATCGATCATCTGACCGGCCAGGAAATGCCGGAGTCGCGCAACGTGCTGGTGGAATCGGCGCGCATCGCCCGCGGTGACATCAAGGATATCCGCGAGGCCAAGGCCGAGGACTTCGACGCCTTGATCGTCCCGGGTGGCTTCGGCGCGGCGAAGAACCTGTCCAACTTTGCGGTCGAAGGCGCCAACTGCACGGTGAACCCGGACGTGCTGGCGCTGGCTGAAGCGTTTGCCGAAGCCGGCAAGCCGGTTGGCCTGATCTGCATTTCCCCGGCGCTGGCGGCGAAGATCTATGGCCCAGGCGTGGTCTGTACCATCGGCAACGATGCCGACACCAGCGCAGCAGTGGTGAAAATGGGCGGTACCCACGAAGACTGTGATGTGCATGACATCGTCGAAGATACCCAGCGCAAGCTGGTGACCACCCCAGCCTACATGCTCGCCAAGTCGATCAGCGAGGCGGCCGGTGGGATCTACAAGCTGGTGGATAGGGTGCTGGAGCTGACTCACGAAGGTGAGCAGTAATAGGCCTCTGACACCTTGTGGGGGCGGCGGTGCGCCGCTCCTACAAGGTGCTGCATCACTCACCCCTTGGATAGCCGAGTCAGTATCCGGTCCAGCGAATTGGCGAACGCCTGTTTCTCCCGCTCGCCATAAGGCGCCTGCCCTCCCCCGACCTGCCCCTGCTCGCGCAGCTCGGTGAACAGGTTGCGCACCGCCAGCCGCTCGCCCATGTTGCGCTCGTCGAACTCGCGCCCCCGCGGGTCCAGCGCTGCCACACCTTTCTTGACCAGCCGGTCGGCCAACGGCACGTCGCTGCAGATCACCAACTCGCCCGGCACGGCGTTCTCCACCAAGTAGTCATCAGCCGCATCCATGCCGCTGGGAACCACGATCAGCCGCACACAGGCGAACGCGGGCTTGATCTGGGCCTGGCCGGCCACCAGGACGACCTCGAACTTGCGCTTGAGAGCGAATTTGACGATCAGGTCCTTGGCCGCCTTGGGGCAGGCGTCGGCGTCGATCCATACACGCATGGGTATTCCTTGGAAATCGGGGCTGAAAGTGCCCATAGTACGCCTTCAGCTCGCCGCGGGCCGGCGCTTTTCGGCCAGACGGCTGCGTCCGTACAGCACGACGATAGCCACCAACGCCACCACCTGTGCGCCCAGCGAGTAGGCGTCGGCATGGATGCCCAGCCAATCGAACTCGACGAAGGGCACCGGCCGGGTTCCCAGCACGCCGGCTTCCTGCAGCGCCTTGACGCCATGCCCGGCGAACACCACCGACAACGCGCACAGCAGCGCCGCGTTGATGCTGAAGAACAGCGCCAGCGGCAGCTTGGCCGACCCGCGCAGGATCACCCAGGCCAAGCCCACCAGCAGCACCAACGCCGTGGCGCCACCGGCCAGCACGGCGTTGTGGCCAGCTGGGCCTGCCTGCAGCCACAGGGTTTCGTAGAACAGGATCACCTCGAACAGCTCGCGGTACACCGAGAAGAACGCCAGCACGGCAAAGCCAAAGCGCCCCCCGCCGCTGACCAGGCTGCTCTTGATGTAGTCCTGCCAGGCTGCGGCATGGCGTCGATCATGCATCCACACACCGAGCCACAGCACCATCACTGCGGCGAACAGTGCCGTGCAGCCTTCCAGCAGCTCGCGCTGGGCGCCGCCGACGTCGATCACATAAGCAGCCAGGGCCCAGGTGGCAAAGCCTGCGACCAGCGCCAGCCCCCAGCCGATATTGACGCTGCGCACCGCTGACTGCTGGCCAGTATTGCGCAGGAAGGCCAGGATTGCGGCCAGCACCAGGATCGCCTCGAGCCCTTCGCGCAACAGGATCAGCAGCCCGGAAACGAAGCTCAGGGACCAGCTCAGCCCATCGCTGCCCAGCAACTTGGCCGCGCTATCGAGCTTGGCCTTGGCCTCGGCCAGGCGTCGTTCGGCCTGGGCGACCGGCAGGCCGTCCTGCAGCGCCTGACGGTACGCCATCAGGGCCTTTTCGGTGTCCTTGCGGGCCTGGGTATCGATGTTGTCCAGTGAGCTTTCAACCAGTTCGAATCCTTCCAGATAGGCGGCCACCGACAGGTCATAGGCTTGGTCATGATCGCCATCGCGATAGGCGGCGAGGCTCTTGTCCAGGGTGCTGGCGGTGTACTCGAGCAACTGCGCCGGCCCCCGCTGGACCTGCGGAGGCTGGGCCCGCTGGGCGCGGAAGGCGGCCACGGCATCGACGCCTTCGCTGGCCGCGACTTCGGCCGGCGTCTGGCGCGCCAGGTCGGCCAGGTTCCAGGCCTTGCCCGTCTTGGCGGCCTGCGGATCGGCGGTCAGGCTGGCCACATAGGCCGCCACGTCCCAACGCTGACGCTCGTCGAGTTGGTCGGCGAACGACGGCATCTCGGTGCCATCTATCCCCAGGGCCAGGGTGTTGTAGAGGTCGAACAGGCTCAGCTGGTCGAGCCGCTCGACACTGCGCAGGTTGGCAGGCGGTGGTTCGAGCCCGACCCCGGCAGGGCCGTCGCCGGCACCGCTGTCGCCATGGCAGATCGCGCAGTTCTGCGCATACAACGCGGCGCCGCGGGCCGGGTCAGGGGTGATGACCGGTGCCTGGCTGACTTCATAGGCAACCGCCAGGCGCGCGCCCAGTTGGCGAGCCTGCTTGGCGACCAGCGCTCCGTCCTGGCGCTGGTCGATGGCCTGGCGCAGCGCCGCGACGCCCTGCTCCAACCCTGGGCGTTCGGCATTTTCCGGCAGGCCCTCGAGCAAGTCGGCCAGTACGGTGCTGAACTCCTGCTGCTCGCGGTACTCACCTTCGTCCACCACCTTGCCGTCGTGCACGGTCGGTGGGTAGTCGGCACCGATGTAATCGAGCAGGTGCAACGCCTTGGCAGCCTCGGCGGGGGATTCGGCGAGTGCCGAAGTGCTGCACAGCGCCAACACTGGCGCCAGCAACAGGGCCGGCAGCCAGGCGAACAGACGGGAGCGGGAAGTCATGGCCAGTCTCGAAGTAAATGCGAAAGAGAACATTGTTCACTTCCACTCCCTTTCGCTCAAGGCTCGCGGGCGGATTTCATGAAAAATCTTGTGACAAATATTGGAATGGTAGGCGAGGGCTTTGCCCTCGATCGCAGCACAAAAGCCACTCCAGGATCTTGGGTTGCTTGTCCCGGCCCTATCGCCGGCAAGCCGGCTCCCACCGGTTCGGCGGTGTCTACAACCGCAGCGCGGGACAGGTGGGAGCCGGCTTGCCGGCGATCGGAGTCAGTGTTCTGCGGGTTGTTTCCAACCACCACCCAGTGCCAGGAACACACCGATCTGCCCCATGGCCACCTGGCTGTTGGCCGCCGCCAGCTGCGCACGGACATCGGTGTAGGCACGGGTAGCCTGCAGGTCGGCCAGGAACGACTCGCGCCCGGCCTGATAGCGCAGGTGGACCTGCTCGGCCGATTCCTTCGCCGAGCGCTCGGCGTCGGCCAGGGCATCGCGACGGTCCAGCAAGGCGCTGTACTGTGCCAGGCGGGTCTGGGTCTCGCGGATAGCGTTGAGCACCACGCCGTCGAAGTGGGCCAGCGCCGCTTGGGTCGATGCTTCGGCTTCGCGGATGCGGGCACGGGTGCCGTTGGTGGGGATGTTCCAGCTGATCTGCGGGCCGAAGCCCCAGCGGTTGGTCGAGGGGTCGCCCAGGTTCTCCAGGATACCGATGGTGCCGACCTGGGCACCGATACTGATATCCGGGTACAACGCACCCGTGGCCACACCGATGGTAGCAGTGGCAGCGGCCAGCTGGCGTTCGGCCTGGCGTACGTCCGGGCGGCGCTTGAGCAGCGCGGCGCCGTCACCCACCGGGATCAGCTGGCCGATATGCGGCAGCTCGGCACATTCGGCCGTACCGGCAGGCAGCTGCCCGACCGGCTTGGCCAGCAGCGCTGCCAGGGTATACAGGCCCGCTTCGCGCTCTGCCTTGAAACGCGGCAGCTCGGCGCGCAGGGATTTGAACTGGGTCTGCGAACGGGTGACCTGGGTTTCGTCGCCGCGCCCGGCATCGCGCAGGCGCTGGTTCAACTGCACGCTCTGCTCCTGCAGGTCGAGGGACTGGCGGGCAATGTGATATTCCTCGTTGGCCGAGCACACCTGGGTGTACGCCTTGACCACGTCCGCCACCAAGGTGATGCGCGCAGTGTCAGCTGCAGCCTGCACCGCGTCGGCATTGGCCTTGGCCGCCTCGGTGCCGCGCTTGAAGGTGCCCCACAGGTCGAACTGGTAGGAGGCACTGATGATGGCCTCGCCGATGTTGGCAACCGGTACCTTCTCCGGTAGCAGGAAGGCCTCGCCGGATTCCTGCAGGCGCTGTGCCCCGAGCTTGATGCCGCCGTTGAAGCCGCCCTGGGCCTCGGCCACTTCTACCTGCGCACGGGCCTTGGCGATATTGGCCGCCGCCACACGCAGCTCGGTGTTGGCAGCCAGGGCCTGGCGCACCAGGTCGTTCAAGCGCGGGTCCTGGTACAGCTGCCACCAGTTCTCCGGCACCGGCGCCGAAACCACGCTGTCTGCATCCTGGCGCAACGGGCCGTTGAGGTCGCTGCGTTGCACGGCAGCATCCTTGGGCACTTCGTAGTCGGGGCCGACCAGGGCGCATGCCCCCAGCGACAGTGCCAGGCCAACCAGCATCAGGTGTTTCATGGCCGCTGGCCCTCGATGATCGACACCGTGGCGGTACGCCCGGCGATCATGCGAAAGTCCTCCGGTACATCGTCGAAGGCGATGCGGACCGGGATGCGCTGGGCCAGGCGCACCCAGCTGAAGGCCGGGTTGACGTTGGGCAACAGGTTGGCGCCGCTGCTGCGGTCACGGTCCTCGATGCCGGCGGCCATGCTCTGCACGTGGCCACGCAGGCGGGTGTTGTCACCCATCACACGGATATCGACGGCATCGCCGATATGAATCCCGCTGAGCTTGGTTTCCTCGAAGTAGCCATCGACGTGGTAGGAGGCGCTGTCGACCACCGACAGCACCGGCCGGCCAGCGGTGACGAACTCGTGGGCACGTGGCGCGCGGTCGTTGAGGTAGCCGTCGACGGGGCTGCGCACCACCGAGCGGTCGAGGTTGAGCTGGGCGGTATCCACCGCCACCTGGGCCTCGCTTACCGCCGAGCGGGCGCGGGCTTCGCGGGACTCGCTCTCCTCCAGCTGCTCGGCCGCCACCAGGTTGCCCAGTTTGCGGTTTCGCCGCGCCTCACGAGAGGCCTGGGCCAGGGTCTCCTGGCGTTCGGCCAGGGTCGCCTTGGCCTGGCGCAGGGCGAGGGTGAAGCGGTCCTGGTCGATGGTGAACAGCACGTCGCCGCGCTTGATCATCTGGTTGTCACGCACCTCGACCTTCTGGATCAGCCCGGAGACGTCCGGGGCGATCTGGATCACGTCGGCACGGATGTGCCCGTCGCGGGTCCAGGGCGCGAACATGTAATACACGACCATCTGCCAGACCAGCACGGCTGCGAAGGTCACCACCAGCAATGTCAGGACCACGCGGCCCAGGGTCAACAACGGTTTTTTCATGGCACCATCAGGTTTCGGCAAAAGTGATCCACCGCGCCAAGCAGCACGGCGTAAAGGGCAACGTTGAACAGCGCCCGGTGCCAGACCAGGCGGTAGAACTGCAGGCGCACCAGCACGGCGTGCACGCCCAGGAACAGCAGGTAGGTGAAGACCATCATCACCAGCAGCGTGGGCAGGAACACCCCGCTGATATCCAGATCACCGATCACAAGGGCGCTCCATCGATGCCGGGGGGCAGTTGCGGTTGGTCGGCAGGCTCGAGCATCACTTCAACGCCAGGCAACAGGGCCAGGCGCAGGCCGCTCAGGGCATGCAACAGGTGCACGCGGGCATCGCCACGGTCATGCTGCGCGTTCAGGGCCAGCGCCTGGCGGGCGCGCTCCATGTTGCGCAGCAGCGCCGCCGGGGCGTGCAGGCGTTCATTGGCGCGCAGGCAGGCGGCATAGTGGGCGCCCACTTCCTCGACCACGGTCTGCAGGTGCTCACGGGCCTGTTCACCTATCCGCGGCATATAGGCCAGCAAGTCCAGCAGGTTGAGCCCCACGCGCAGGTCGCGCAGGGCCACGCCGCTGTCCTGGCCGGTCTGGGACAGGCGCGGCAGGTGCTGCATCAAGCGGTCGAGCATCTGCACGCCCACTTGGCGATGCTCGGCCAACGTCGCCGGCTGGGTCATCTCGACGATGTCGCGCCAGCTGAAGCGGGTCAGGCGCTTGGCCGCCAGCTCCACACCGAACGGGCGCAGCAACAGGGTCCAGATGAAGGCGAACAGCAAGCCGACCGGGCCGGCCATGTTGGCGTTGATGAACGTCAGGAAGTCCGCGTCGTAGGCCCCCTGGATACTGATGAAGGTGGCTGTGTTGACGATGGTCAGCAGCGTGCCCAGGTAGAACCGCGGCTGCACGGTGAGCGTGCCGACGCAGATGAACGGCACGGCGAAGGCCAGCACCAGCATCGGAAAATCGTGCAGGTTGGGCAGTACCAGGAACAGATAGACGCTGGAGAAGATCACCGACATCAGCGTCCAGAAGAAGAACCGATAGATCTGCGGTGCCGGGTCGTCCATGGCGGCGAAGAAACTGCAGGCCACCGCGGCGAGGATCACCGCGCTGCCACCATCGTTCCAGCCGAGCAGGATCCACAGGCCGCAAGCGACGATGATCGCGGTGACGGTGGAAAATACCGAGTACAGCATCAGGCCGCGATCGAAGAAAGGCGTAAGTCGCCCCAGGCGCCAGTGCCGATACACCGCACGCCAGGGCGTGGCGTCGTCCTTGCGCAAAGCGTGCTGCAGGGCGCAGCAGTCCTGCCAGAGGTCGACCCACTCTGTCAGGCGGTACAAGGCGTTGGAGAGCAGCAGCTCGTGACGCTGGTCCATGGCCACCGCACTGGGTTGCGAGCGCTCGAGCTGCTCATGCAGAGCGCTCCAGCGCGCCAGCGAAGCGTCTTCGGCCGTGCCCGCGAGCCAGCCACGGGCCGCCTCCAGCAGCGGCTGGATCTGCGCGAACTGGGCCGGTGCGCGGCCTTCCAGGGCGACCAAGGCATCGTCCAGGGCATCGATCACCGGCAGCAGGTGGATCATCCGCCCGCGCAGCTCGCGGGCGTTCTTCAAGGTATGCGGCCCGGCACCTTCATGCCCCAGCTGGCCGATCATCATTTCCAGGCTGTTGAAGGTGGCGACCATCGCGGCCCGCATGCCGCCGACCTTGTCGGCGGCGACCTCACGGGCCAGGTAGGTGTCGCTGTAGCGTATCGCTTCGTTGAACCAACTGTTGGCCGAGCCCAGCACCACCGGAGCCAGGCGACGCGGCCAGAAGATCGCGCCGACCACCGCCGCACAGACAATGCCCAGGCAGATCTCCTGAGCGCGGGAAGAAGCCACGTCGAATACGGCCAAGGGGTTGTCCACCACCGCCAGGGCGATCATCGGCAAGGTGTAGCCAGCCAGCATCAGCACATAGTTGTTGGCCGTGCGCAGGTTCAGCGACAGGAACAGCAAGGTGCCGGTCCATAGGGCGATGGCCACGGCCAGCAATGCCGGCGACTGCACCAGAGGCGGTACCAGCAGCACTGCGCCGCCCGCCCCGAGCAGCGTGCCCAGCGCCCGGTACAAGGCCTTGGAACTGGTAGGGCCGACGAACGGGCTGGAGACGATATAGACCGTCGCCATGGCCCAATAGGGCCGCGGCAGTTGCATGAGCAGGGCGATGTACAGAGCGATCATGGATGCAGCGAAGGTCCGCACGCCGTAGAACCAGTCGCGAGCCGGTGGCACCGAGCTGAAGAAACCACTCATGCCGGGGCTACCTGGCCGGCTGCTTCGAAGGCATGGATGACGCGCAAGGTCGCTTCCAGGTCAGCCTGGTCAATGCCACGCAGGACCTCCCGGCGCAGGCGTACCAGTTCGCCCTCGATGGACTCGGCGAGCGCGCGACCATCGCCAGTCAGGCTCAAGGCCTTGGCCCGGCGGTCCAGTGGGTCTTCGCTGCGGCACACCAGGCCGGCCTTGCACAGCTGGTCAAGCAGGCGCACCAATGACGGGCTTTCCAGACCCGCGGCCTGGGCCACTGCCACCTGGTGCACACCATCGCCCAGGCGCACGATCATCAGCAACGGTACGGCGCAGGCCTCGGAAATCCCGTAGCCGGTCAGGGCCGCCTGGCAGATGCGCCGCCAATGGCGGGCAGCCACGACCATGCCGCTGCTGATTTTCATGTGCAGTGCATCAAGTGTCATGTGAGAAACCGAGGATATTCATAGTTTGCTAACTATCAATATTACGCCCTGCCCTCCCCCTGTCGTCAACCGGGGGCGACAGGTTGCCTGGATGAATTGTTGTTCATGTGAGCGTCGGCTTCAGCCTTGGACCTGGTCTTCCAGCTTCATGGTCAGCGCCAGCGCACTGCCCATTTCGATCGCCTGGTCACGCCAGCTCAGGTAGCGGGCGCCGTCGCGGCGGCTGTAATGCACCGCCAGTTCCTCGGCCGCCTGCATCACCCCTGCGGACGCCGCCAGCTCCAGCCAGTACAACGCGGCCTTGGTATCGACTTGCACATGGACGCCATGGAGCAACCGGTAGCCCACTTCGAAGCGGCAACGGGGCTCGCCCTGTTCTGCCCCACGCAGGAACCACTGGCAGGCTTCGGCCAGGTCGACCTGCCATTGCAGGGCTGGGTCGCACACTTCTTCTTCGTAGAGGTCACCCAATGCCGCTGCGGCGTGGCACATGCCCCGCTCGAAGGCGTGCCGATAGCATTCCGCGGCCTGGCTGTAGGACACCTTCACGCCTTTGCCGAAATAGTGCTGCTGGCCCAGGTTGAACCAGGCCATGGCGTCGCCTTGCATGGCCGCCATGCGCAGCAGATGCCCAGCCAGCAGCGTATCGGCGCGCCAGTACTTGCCGTTGAGCCAGATCCAGCCCAGGTCATTGAGCGCCGCCACGCTGCCTTCCAGTGCCTGGCCTCGTAGGTCGCGATAAACCTGCTGCGGGTCGTTCGACTCGTCCAGACGGGCGACCAACCTGGCGCGCTCGCCCGGCAGTGTGGGCTGGCTGGGCAGGCCGATGCCGACGAAATGCCGATGACGCAGGGCATGGCGTGCCGGGGCTGGCGTGACCCGCTCGGGTAGAAGGCGCGCGAGCAGCGAATGGATGTTGCTGGCAGCAGACATGTTCATCCTCATTGAACGACCCACAGATCCGACCGCGACTGTGCGAGGCAGAGATTCTGCGCGACAGCACGTCAGAACCTGTCGCGGACGAATCGAAACCAGGCAACCAAACGTCGGTTCCTTGATCTGAGCAACGCAATGGCCAATTGCCACGCATCCATGACAGCCGCCATGCTATTGCGGCAACCCTAGACAAGGACGTTCCGTTTTGCCGTTCGCCACCACCCGCGCCACTCTCAGCCGACAATGGGCGCTGCTGCGCCAGCTGCCCAGCCGCTCCCCGGGTATCACCAGCGCCGAGCTGGTCTGGCGCCTACGCGATGTGGGCTTCAGCGTCAGCAAACGCACGATCGAACGCGACCTCAACGAGCTGTCATTGATCTTTCCGCTGGAACGCAACGACAAGAGCATCCCGTACGGCTGGCATTGGTCAGCCAGCGCCGTGGGTGAGCAGCGGGGTAATTTCGACCTGCACGGCTACCTGCGCAGCGAAGCGCTGCAGCCGGAGCAGGAGGCAGGCATCACGCTGCAGGCCTGGATCAGCGACGCGCTGGCCCGGCAGTTGCGCGAGGCGCCGCTGACCCGCGACATGCAGCTCACCGCACTGGAGCATGGGCACCGTCTGCGGGCCACGGTCAGCGATGGCGGGCCGCTGCGCTGGTGGCTGTTGAGCCAAGGGGGTGGGCTGATGGTGGAATTGCCGCTGGCACTGCGCGAGGAGATTGCGCAGACGCTGAACAGTGCGGCGGCGTTGTACAAGGAGTAGGCACCGGCGTGGGCCCTATCGCGGGACAAGTCCCACAGTGATTTCGCAAGTCTTGAGAGGGGCGCAATCTCGGTGGGAGCTGACGACTGCCTGCGATGGGCTGCACAGCAGCCCCGGCTAAAGCATCTAACGCTGCATGCCCCAGCGTCGTACGGTCACCCGCTCCAGGCTATTGAACACCAGCCCTTCGACCAGCAAGCCGATGACGATCACCACGGCCAACCCGGCGAACACTTTGTCGGTGTACAGCTCGTTGCGGTTCTGGAAGATATACCAGCCCAACCCGCCCTTGCCGCTGCTGGCACCGAACACCAGCTCGGCCGCAATCAACGTGCGCCAGGCAAAGGCCCAGCCGATCTTGAGCCCCGAGAGAATCGACGGCAGCGCCGCCGGTACCAGGATATGCAGCACCAGGCGCAAACCGCGCAGCCCATAGTTGCGCCCGGCCATGCGCAGGGTCTGCGAAACCCCAAGGAACCCGGCATAGGTATTGAGCGCCAGTGCCCAGAGTACCGAGTGCACCAGGACGAAGATCAGGCTGTTGTCGCCCAGGCCAAACCACAACAGCGCCAGGGGTAGCAGCGCGATCGCCGGCAGCGGGTTGAACATCGACGTCAGGGTGCCGAGCAAGTCACGGCCGAACTGGGTCGACACCGCCAGGCTGGTCAGGCCGAAAGCCAGGACGATGCCCAGCACATAGCCCTTGAGCAGGACCACCAGCGAAACACCCACCTTGGCCGGCAACTCGCCGCTACGTAGACCATCCCACAGCGCCGTGGCCGTTTGCAGGAAACTGGGCAACAGCAGGTCGTTGCCCTGGAAGCGAGCGATACCTTCCCAGACCACCGCCAATACCAGCAGGATCACTGATTTTCGCAACAAGCCGTGTTGCCAGAGACGCTGGGCAATGGGCAGTCGCCGTTCGAGGGTTACATCGGGCAGTGGCGCCAGCTGCACTTCGTATTCCTGGCGTGCAGGTAGGGTCGTCATGGCACAAGCTCCTGTCAGTAGGCGATGCGGATATCGTTGAAACCAAGCTCCGCCGCGGCCTGCGCCTCAGGAGCCTGGTCGAACAGCAGGCGATGGATGCGCCGGGCGCTGGCCTGGAAGTCGGCACCGCCCAGGCTGCCGAAGCTGTACTGGTGGCTGTGCACTTCCGCTCGTACTCTGCCCGGGTGGGGCGAAAGCAACAGGATGCGGTTGCCGACCACCAAGGCCTCCTCGATGGAATGGGTGACGAACAGCAACGTGAAACGCACCTCCTCCCACAGCTGCAGCAGTTCCTCCTGCATCTTGCGACGGGTCAGGGCGTCGAGCGCGGCGAAGGGCTCGTCCATCAGCAGGATCTTGGGCTGGGTGGCCAGGGCCCGGGCAATGGCCACCCGCGCCTTCATGCCACCGGACAACGTGTGGGGGTAGGCGTCTGCAAAATTGGCCAGGCCTACCTTGTCCAGGTAATGCAGTGCCCGCTCTTCGGCCTCGGCGCGCTTGAGCTGGCCGCACACCAGCAGGGGGAACATGACGTTTTGCTTCACTGTCTTCCAGGGCGGCAACTGATCGAACTCCTGGAACACGACGATACGGTCGGGGCCAGGGCCCTTGACCGGCTGCTCTTGTAACAGGATCTGCCCTTCCCTGGGCTCGATGAACCCGGCCACGGCCTTGAGCAGCGTGGATTTGCCACAACCGGAGGGCCCCAGCAGGACGAAGCGGTCAGCGCGATCGATTTCGAAACTGACCTGGTGGGTGGCCCGCACCACGCGCTGGGCGGTGCGGTATTCAAGGCTAAGGTCGTCCACCTGCAACAGCGGTGGCGTGGCGATACGGCTCAGGGTGCTGGCCGCGTGGCCTGGCAGTGGGGCGGTCATCGGCGATCAGCTCCCTTGCAGCGGGCGTTCGTCCTGGAAGAAGTAGTCCTTCCACGACTCGGGCTTGTGCTTGATGGCGCCGACCCGGTAGAGGAACTCGGCCAGTTTGTAGGTGTTCTTCGGCGTGACGGTGAACTCGTACTGCGGGTTGTCGATCAGCTTGATCAGCGTGTCCCGGTCGATCTTGGCCTTGGTCACGCGGATATACGTATCGGCAGCGGCGGCCTTGTCCTTCTGGGCGAATTCAGCGGCTTCGACCAGCGCATCGACGAAGGCCTTGTAGGTTTTGGGGTTGACCTTGCGGAACTTCTCGGTGGCGAACAGCAGGGTCGGTGAGTTCGGGCCGAGCAGGTCGTAGCTGTTGAGCACCACGTGGACGTTCTTGTTGGCCAGCACCTGGTCTTGGAACGGCGGGTTGGAGAAGTGCCCGTTGAGCTCGGTGCCGCCGGCCAGCAGGGCTGCAGTGGCGTCCGGGTGCGGCACGGCCAGGGTGTACTTGTCCAGGCGGGCGTATTCCTTGTCGCCCCATTGCTGGGCCGCAGCGTATTGGAGGAAGCGCGACTGCACCGAGACGCCGACCGCCGGTACGGCGATGCGGTCGCTGGCGCCCAGGTCAGCGATGGTCTTCACGTTCGGGTTGCTGCTGACCAGGTAGTACGGAAAGTTGCCCAGCGAGGCAACAGCCTTGACGTTCTGCCGCCCCTTGGTGCGGTCCCATACGGTCAACAACGGGCCGACACCTGCACCGGCGATGTCCACCGAACCGGACAGCAGCGCGTCGTTGATCGCCGCGCCGCCGGAGAGCTGCGCCCAGTCGACCTGGATGTCGACGCCCTGCGCCTTGCCATGCTTCTCGATCAACTGCTGGTCGCGGACCACATTGAGCAGCAAGTAGACGATGCCGAACTGTTCGGCGATGCGGATCTTGCCTTCGGCCTGGGCCGCCGCCGGGGCGGCCAGGCTACCGACGACCAGGGTGACGCCCAGGCCGATGCTCGCCGCCAGGCGGCTGATGGATTTGCGCATGATGAATATCCTCGGTCGTCAGAAAGGGGCATCGCCCTGGATGGTGGTGCGGTACAGCTTGCGCCGCAGGTGCGCAGGGCAGCCGGCGGCCAGGTGGATCAACGAGCGGTTGTCCCAGAACACCAGGTCGTGAGGCTGCCAGCGGTGGCGGTAGATGTTCGCCTCGAGCACGCTCAGGGCGTAGAGCTGCTGCAGCACGTCGCGGCTTTCGTCGTCCGACAGGCCGACGATGCGAGTGGTGAAGCCTTCGCTGACGAACAGCGCCTTGCGGCCGTTTTCCGGGTGGGTACGCACCACTGGGTGGATGACTTCCTTGACCTCGGCCAGTTGCGCGGCGGTCAGGGTGGGCCGCCAGTCACCCTCGAACTTGGCCTCGGCATAACGGGCGGTGTAGGAGTGAGCGGCGCTACGGCCTTCGACCACCTTGCGCAAGGCTTCAGGCACCGCGTCCCAGGCCCTGTGCATGTCGGCGAACAGGGTGTCGCCGCCTTCGCTGGGCAGCTCTTGGGCATGCAGCATGGAGCCGAGGCTGGGCAGCGTTTTGTAGGAGAGGTCCGAATGCCAGAATTTGCCGGCATCGCCCAGGCCGATGTTGCGACCGTTTTCGATGATGTTGGAAACGATCAGGATCTCGGGGTGCCCTTCGAGCAGGAACTGCTTGAGCACATGGATCTGCAGTTCGCCGAAGCGGCGGCTGAAGGCAATGTGCTCCTCGGGGGTGATGTGTTGGTTGCGAAACACCAGGACGTGATGATCGAGGTGGGCGCGGTGGATCCGGGTGAAGTCCGCGGCATTGATCGGCCGGGCCAGGTCGAGGCCTGTGACCTCGGCGCCGACGGCACCGGGGAATGGGCGGATATCGAAGGTTTGCGGCTGGGCGCTGTCGATGGACGACAAGGCGTTCGAGGCGGCTGGCATCTGTTCACTCCCACGCAATGCGCGACCAAGGGGCGCGCAACGATCAGAAACGCACGGGGAAATTCCCGTGTGGGTTCGAGTCGTGCGGCGCGCCGATTGGTCGGCAGGTACGCAGTGGGGATGACTATAAAGTCATAAGAAAGATAATTTAAATATCTTTAACGCATAAATATATGCGAGGGCTACGCCCTCGTTTCGCGGCACAAGGCCGCTCCCACAGGCCCGACACCTGTGGGCAGCCAACGAAGGTCACCGCTCTCGCAAGGCTTCCGATTGGGCCTTGATGATCGGCTTGAGCAGGTAGCTCATGATGGTCTTCTTGCCGGTCATGATGTCCACCGTGGCGACCATCCCGGGGATGATCAGCAGCGGCTTTTCATCGGTGCCCAGGTGGCTGCGGTCAGTACGCAGTTTGATCAGGTAGTAGGTGGTCTTTTTGTCTTCGTCGGTGATGGTGTCTGCACCGATCTGTTCCAGCTTGGCCTTGAGCCCGCCGTAGATGGTGTAGTCGTACGCAGTGAACTTGACCGTGGCCTCCTGGCCCGGGTGCAGGAAGGCGATGTCCTTGGGCAGGATCTTCGCCTCGATGACCAGGCTGTCGTCGAGCGGCACGATCTCGACGATATCGCTGCCCGGCTGGATCACGCCACCGATGGTGTTGACCAGCAATTGCTTGACGATGCCGCGCACCGGCGAGGTGACCAGGGTGCGGTTGACCCGGTCGTCCAGCGCCTTGCTGGTGGCGGTGGCCTTGTTCAGCTCGGTACGCGCCTCGTTGAGCTGGGTGAGGGCCTCGCTGCGGAACTTGCCGCGGGTTTCCTCGACCTTGCTCTGAACCTCCCTGATCGCCGCCTCGGCGCGCGGGATGGCCAGGGCTGTGGCATCCAGCTGGCCACGGTTCTCCACCTCGGCCCTGCGCAGGCGCAGGATCTCGACCTGGGAAATCGCACCCTGGGCTACCAGCGGCTCGGACATGGAGATTTCCTGGCGCAGCAGGCGCAGGCTGTTGGCGTACTGGGCACGCTTGGAATTGAATTCGCGCAGTTCCTGTTCGCGCTGCACCAGCTGTTGCTGCAGGCCGCCGATTTCGTCCTGCAGTTGCTGGCGACGGCTCAGGTACAGCGATTCTTCATTGGCTGCCTGGCTCGGTGCGGCCTTGCGCAACGCTTCGTCGATCTTCAACGGACGGTCCTCCACCTCGGCACTCAGCCGCTCGACGCGCAGGGCCATGGCCAGGCGGTCGGCCTCGGTTTCGCCGACATTGGAGGCGAAGCGGGTTTCGTCCAGCCGCAGCAGCGGCTGGCCGACCTCCACCACCTGCCCTTCCTTGGCGAAGATCTCGGCAACGATGCCGCCTTCCAGGTTCTGGATCTTCTGCACCTTGGACGACGGAATGGCCTTGCCTTCGCCACGGGTGACCTCGTCGATGTGGGCGAAGCTGGCCCAGACGATCAGGAACACGAAGAAGGCGATCACCCCCCAGATGGTCAGGCGCACGACACGCGGTGCGTCTTCGATCAGGGCCTTGTTGACCTCGGGCAAGGGCTGCCCGCCGAACGATTCCGAGCCTTTGAAATAGCGGCGCAGATTGTCCTTGAAACGCCCCATATCCAGCTTATGCAACACTGATCTGCCCCTTCTTCAGCGCATCCATGACCGCGGCCTTCGGGCCATCGGCGACAATCTGCCCCCGGTCGATGACCACCAGGCGATCGACCAGCGACAACAGCGAGGCCCGATGGGTGACCAACAATACCGTCTTGCCTTCGATCACCGCCTGCAGCCGCTGCTTGAGGCGTTCTTCGCCGGTGTTGTCCATGGCGCTGGTGGGCTCGTCGAGCAGCAGTATCTGCGGGTTGAGCAGCAGTGCACGACCCAAGGCGACGTTCTGCCGCTGGCCGCCGGAGAGGTTCTGGCCACGCTCGCCGACCTGCAGCTCATAGCCGTCCGGGTGCAGCCGGGCGAACTCGTGCACGCCGGCAAGCTCCGCTGCCTGCAGCACCAGCTCATCTTCGATGTAGCGAGCACCGCTGACCAGGTTGTCACGCAGGGTACCGGCCAGCAGCTGGATGTCCTGGGGCACGTAACCGATGTTGTGGCGCAACTCGCTGACATCCACCTGGCGGATGTCCACGCCATCGATCAGCAGTGAGCCGTTGTCGGCCTGGTAGAGGCCGACGATCAGCTTGGCCAATGAGCTCTTGCCCGAGCCGCTGCGGCCAATGATGCCGACCTTTTCGCCCGGCCGAATGTTCAGGTTGATACCCTTGAGCGCCTGGTTCTGCTGGTTCGGGTAGGTGAAGTCGACCCCTCGGAACTCGATGGCGCCTTGCAGGGTGCGACGGCTCATGGGCCGCTCCTCGAAATTGCGCTCCTGGGGCAGCTCCATCATTTGGTCGGTGGCGGTCATGGTCACCTTGGCCTGCTGGTAGCGCGCCAGCAGCCCGTTGAGCTGGCTGAGCGGGCCAAGGGCGCGACCGCTGAGCATGTAGCATGCCACCAGCCCGCCCATGCTGAGCTGGCCGTCGATGATCAGGTAGACGCCGACGCAGATCATCGCCACGCCCGCCAGCTGCTGGACCAGCGAGGTGATGTTCATCGCCAGGCTCGACAGCATCTTGACCCGCAGCTCCAGGCGGCTGAGCGTGCCCAGCGTCTGCTCCCACATGTACTGGCGTTCGCTTTCGGCGTTGTTGACTTTCACCGCATCGAGTCCCGCCAGGGTCTCGATCAGGCTGGACTGGCGCTCGGCGGCCAGGGCCATGGTCCGCTCCATGGTGGCCATCAAAGGTTTCTGCAGGGCATAGCCGATACCCAGGGCCAGAGGGAACGCAATGATCGGGATCCACACCAGGTGCCCACCAATGATGGCGATGACGATCAGGATGAGGACGGTGAATGGCAGGTCGATCAGGCTGGTGAGGGTCAGCGAGGCAAGGAAGTCGCGCAGCCCCTGGAATTCATGGATGTTCTGGGCAAAGCTGCCGACCCTGGCGGGGCGGTATTTCATGGCCATGCCGACGATGCGCTCGAACAGGGTCGCCGAAATGATCAGGTCGGTCTTCTTGCCGGCAAGGTCCAGGCAGAGACTGCGCAAGCCCTTTAGGATCAGGTCGAAGATATAGGCGCCCGTAATACCGATCGCCAGCACCCACAGGGTCGAGGTGGCCTGGTTGGGCACCACCCGGTCGTAGACGTTCATCACGAACAGCGGCGCGGCCAGGGCGATGAGGTTGATCACCAGGCTCGCGGCGATGGCATCGATGTACAGCCAGCGGCTGCGCATCAGGGTATCGCGGAACCAGGAACGTGCACGCGGGATCAGGTTGCCGTGGTTGACGTCGAACTTGTGCTGCGGCTGGGCGAAGAACACCAAGCCACTGTAGTCGTCCAGCAGCGCCTCGCGGCTGACATGCACCTCGCCACCGTCGCTCTCGCTGAGCAGCAGACGTGCAGTGTCCTGGTTCTCCCAGCCGAGCAGGACGGCGCTGCGCCCCTCCTTGAGCAGCAGCATGGCCGGCATCGCGATACTGGGGATATGCTCGAGCTTGCGCTGCAGCAAGCGCCCCTGCAGGCCAGCCCGGGCAGCCGCGCGTGGCAGCAGCTCGGAGCTCAGGCGCTGGGCAGGCAGCGGCAGGCCGGTGGTCAGCATGGCCCGGCTGGCGGGCTTCTGGTGCAGGACACACAGGGTCAGCAGACTGTCCAGCAAGGGGTCGTCATGCTGACTGCGTGGATCGTGACTGAGTTGGACTCGACGGACTTCGGATTCCACGCGGCGCTCTCTTCATCCTTGGTTTAGATGGGGCGGGTGCGCCTTTCAGTTCATGCCTGGAAGGTTCACCTTGGGTTTCAGGTCGTTCTGCACAACGGTGGCCATGGGGGCTACGACACCCTGGCTCTTGAGCAGCTGGCCAATGGTCGCCTTGATTCGATACTGAGTAAACAATTGTAGGTTCTTTACCTCTACGAGACGACGCTGGGCGGTGAAGGTTTCATTCTCACTGTCGAGCAAGTCGAGCAAGGTGCGCTCGCCGAGGCTGAACTGCTGCTGATAGGCACTGCGTACACGGTTGCTGTGGTCAACGTATTGCTGGGCGATCGGCAACTGGGCATTGGCGTTGTCCAGAGCATTCCAGGCCAGGCCCAGTTCTTCATTGAGCTGGCGCAAGGCATTGTTGCGAATGTCCAGCGCCTGGTTGGCCAGGTACGACTTGGACTGCAGGTCGGCCTTGTTGCTGCCGCCGGCATACAGGTTGAAGTTCATGCGCAGCATCGCCTGCCACTCGTTGTTGTGGCCGCGGGCACCGTCCAGATTGTTATCGGCCGTGCGGCCGAGTTCTGCATCGAAGCGAGGGTAGAAAGTGGACTTGGCCGCCTCGTACTGTTTCTCCGCAGCCGCGATATCCGATTCAGCCGAGCGCAGCACCGGGCTGCTCTCGATCATCTGCAAGCGCGCCTCTTCCAGGTTGGCCGGCAGCAGGTCGATGAACGGCGCGGGCTTGCTGAGTTCATCCGGCATCTGGCCCACCACGCTCAGGTAGTTGGTGTTGGCATCGGCCAGGTTGGTCTGCTCGGTAATCAGGTTGTTGCGCGCCTGGGCCAGACGCGCCTCGGCCTGGTCGAGGTCGGCCATGCGGCCCACACCACGGCTGGTACGCAGCTGGATCTGGTCGAGGATGCGTTCGTGATTGCGCAGGTTGTCCTCGGCCAGGCGCACCATCTCGCGACGCGCCAATACATCCAGGTACACCTGGGCGACCGTCAACGCGGTGCGCTCGGAAGTCCCCATCAGCGAGTAGGCACGGGCGTTGACGGTGGCTTGTTGACGTCCGACCTCGCTGGAGGTGGCGAAACCGTCAAAAACCATTTGCCGAAGACGCACGGCGGACTCGCCACGGTTCAACGTTTCCCATCGATTGCCGGTGCTCGGGCTGTCGGTCCCCTCCCGACCATAGCCGGCCGTCAGGTCGACCCGCGGCAAATAGCCGCCCTGCGCGGCGCGCAGTTGATAGTCCGCAGCCACCCGGGCATTGACTCCGGCCTGGATTTCCGGATGCACCTCGAGCGCCTTCTGCATGGCTTCAGGCAAGGTTTGTGCTTGGGCGAAAGTGGCGGCGAAAGCCAGAGGAATAGCGGTGAACAGTGACGCACGCATTTTTACTGATTCCCGAGGGAGCTGTTGTCCCAAATCACAGCCGTAGCTGTTCCAACCTTGGAAAATGGCGGCCTGATGGACCGTAGTACGGACTTCCGGAGGGGTACTGGATGTACGAAGGAAGGGTGGCTGCCGGTTAAATATCAATGTGACATTACTTGGACGATTGTTTAGGATGGCAACCAGAAGGTCAATAGTTTGGCATAAAGTTAATAGCCAGAAATTATAGCCATAAATTTGACGAATTAATGCGTCAAAACTTTTTTGAAATATTCCATCGGAAGGCCGCACGCGTACATCGGCTGGGCATGGAAGCCATCTGAACGGGAAACCCGGAGAGTCCAATGAGCAGTGTTGTTGCTATCGTCAAAAGCATTGTTGGCCAAGTCATCGCAGAATCCCCTGAAGGTATCCGCCGTGTACTGGTCGAAGGCGACCGCCTGTTCGCCGGCGAGCAGGTACTGACCGGCCCGGGTGGTGCCGTCACCCTGGAGCTGGCTGATGGCCGCCTGCTCGACCTGGGCCGCGACACCCAATGGAGCGCCGACACGCCCGACAGCACTGCCGACTTGAGCCAGGCGACCGCCCAGGCGGCCCCCTCCGTGGAAGAACTGCAACAGGCCATTGCCGCAGGCCTCGACCCGACCACCGAACTGGAGGCGCCTGCAGCAGGCCCGGCCTCGGCGGGTGGCAACGGCGCCCTGGGGGGCGGCCATAGCTTCGTGATGCTCGAGGAGACCGCGGGGGCCGTGGACCCGACCATCGGCTTCCCGACCGATCCGCTGGGCTTTGCCATCGCGCAGGCCAACGAGGAAATCGGCGGGCTCGACCCCAACGGCACGACGACCGACAATCTCCCCGTCGCGACTGGCCTGATCCTGACCGCCACCCCTTCGATCACCGAAGCAGGTGGCGTAATCGTCTACACCGCTACGGTGGGCCAGCCGCCACTGACGAACCTGACCGTGACCCTGTCCAACGGCGCTGTCATCGTGATTCCGGCTGGCCAAACCAGCGGCAGC
This sequence comes from Pseudomonas sp. FA-1, assembly GCF_056856075.1. Taxonomy (NCBI): domain Bacteria; kingdom Pseudomonadati; phylum Pseudomonadota; class Gammaproteobacteria; order Pseudomonadales; family Pseudomonadaceae; genus Pseudomonas; species Pseudomonas sp. FA-1. The sequence goes on along the minus strand of NZ_JBWXTH010000008.1, from coordinate 320 downwards.
GTCAATGTCACCATCGCACCAAATGACACGGTGTATGTCGACGGCGGCGAGATTTCCGCCTCCATCACCGGCACCAGCGGTGGCAATGGCTTGGTCGTCACCCCGGACACGCGCCCGGCGGTGACCGAAGTCACCGACACCATCGACAACACCACCGCCACGCTGACCGCAACGCCGAGCGTGAGCGAAGGCGGTGTGATCACCTATACCGTGACCTTGAGCAACCCGGCGCAAACGCCGGTCACCGTGACCCTGTCCAACGGCCAGACCATCACCATCAAGGCCGGCGAGACCACCGGTACCGTGGACTTCCAGACCCC